>NZ_BONQ01000092.1 GCF_016862795.1 Dactylosporangium siamense
GACCGGCCGGTCACCTCGGACCGGCCGGTCGGCCGCCTGTCATCCACCCCGCGGTCAGTCGACCGCCTCCACCCGCAGCAGCACCGCCTGCTCCGGATACGACGTGGGCATCTGCAGGCCGGCGGTGGCCAGGACGCGTCCGGGCAGGACGACGCCCGGCGCCTCCGCCCAGTCCGGGAGCCGGACCGGCAGCGGCAGCACCCGCTCGGCCTCGGGCGCGGGCCCGGCCGGGAGACCTGCGAACCAGGCCGGGGCCGCGTACCCCTGGAACGGATCGCCCACTGCCAGGGGGCGGACCCGGTAGCGCCGGTCCGGGTCGAGGCCGCGCAGCGTGAACGTGCCCAACGGCGCCACGTCGGAGCGGCTGAGGAACGTCAGCGCGAACACGGCCCGGCTCCGGTCGGCGGCCACCACCCCGCTGACCCAGAACGACGGGTCGGGGTTGTCCATCCGGACCACGTCGCCGCTGTGCAGCAGCTCCCGCCAGTGCTTGTAGAGCCCGATCCAGCCGGCCAGTTCGGCCAGCTCGGACTCGGGGGCCGAGGTCAGGTCCCACTCCACCCCGAAATGTCCGAAGATCGCGGTCGCCGCCCGAAACGACAGGTCGTGCAGCCGCCGGGTGGCCTTCGACCGCGGCGAGGCGACGTGCATCCCCAGCATCTCCGGCGGGACGAGTTGCCCGGTCCACCGGTTCATCGACTGCCGCTCGAGCGGGTCGTTGCAGTCCGAGACCCAGACCCGGTCGGTGTGCCGCAGGATGCCCAGGTCCACCCGCGCGCCTCCGGAGGCGCAGTCCTCGATCTCCAGCGCCGGGAAGCGCTGCCGCAGCTCCGCCATCAGCCGGTACGTCGCCAGGGTCTGCGCGCGCACCCCCGGAAGCCGGCGCGGCCCGGTGCCGGCGTCGACCAGATCGCGGTTCTGGTCCCATTTGACGTAGGTGATGTCGTACTCGCCGATGACGGCGCTGAGCCGGTCGAGCAGGTAGGCGTAGACGTCCGGGTTCGCGAGGTCGATGACGTGCTGGTTGCGCGCCGCCACGGGCAGTCCCCGATCGGTGTGCATGATCCACTCCGGGTGGTCCCGCGCCGCGTCGGAGTCGACGTTGATCATCTCCGGCTCGACCCAGAGCCCGAACTCCATCCCCAGGCCGCGGACGTGCCGCACGAGCGGCCAGAGGCCATCGGGCCAGACCGTCTCGTCGACGTACCAGTCGCCCAGCCCGGCGGCGTCGCTGCGCCGGCCGCGGAACCAGCCGTCGTCGAGCACGAACCGCTCGATGCCCAGCGCGGACGCACGGTCGGCGAGCTCGATGAGCCGCTGCGGCGAGTGGTCGAAGAAGACCGCCTCCCAGGTGTTGAGCGTCACCGGCCGGGGCGACCGCGGGTGCTCGGGACGGTCCCGCAGGAACCGGTGGAAGCGGTGTGCCTGCTGGTCGAGCCCCACGCTGTGGACCGCGTAGATCCACGGGGTCTCGTACCGCTCGCCCCAGCCGAGCTGCACCTCGCCCGGCAGCAGCAGCTCGCCGCCGCCGAGGACATGACGCCCGGTGGACTGGCGCTCCACGAAGTGCCGGTGGTTGCCGCTGAACCCGACGTGCAGGCCCCAGATCTCGCCGTCGGAGAAGCCGAACCCCGGCGTCCCGACGGACAGGATGGTGGCGCCGTCCGGCCCGGTCCGGCCCCGGCGGTTCTCCCGCTCGTGCGTGCCGACCGTCAGCAGCCGGCGCTGCGGAACGCGTTCCCGGCCCCAGCGGCCGGCGAAGTCGAGGACCTCCCGGGCCCGTGCCGGCACCGGGAAGCAGAGCGTGAGGTCGTCCAGTTGATACGGCTCCCCCTCGTTGATCACGCTCGCCCGGGCCCGCACCAGCCCGGCGCCGGTCAGCTCCAGCTCCAGCCGCAGCCTGAGCTCGGCGGCGGCGTCGGCCGCGTCGACGACCAGCCGGGCGGCGCCCAGGTGCTCGGTGTAGTCGCCGCCGACCGGCAGTTCGTCGCCGTCCAACGGCACCAGCCGCGCGTCGGTGGTGACGAACCGCGGCGCCCAGTCCGCGCCGGCGCGGCTGCCGGACAGGCCGGGCCGGCCGATCCAGGCCGTGTGCGGCTCCGGCAGCAGCGCCACCCGCAGCGGCACGTCGGCCGCGTTCGAGGCGATCACCTCCACCCCGCCGAGCGCCAGCGCCGCCGCGTCGTCGGGGTGCAGCGGGCCGAGGTCGCCGCCCCAGTGCAGGACGGCGGGAAGGTTCCCCGCGCGCAGGTCGATCAGCAGCCCGACCCCGGCTGTCCGCAGGTGGACCAGCGCGTCGGGGGTCGCTGTGACGACCGGTGGCGGTGTCGGGACAGCGGTCTGGGTCATCGTCGGTGCTCCCGTCGGACGTGCAGTGCGCAGATCTGATGTCGGTGCTTCGTGCCGGCGTGCGGTCACCCGGGCGGTTCCAGCCAGAGCACCGCGGTGACACCGCGCGGGTAGTAGCGGCTGCCGACGGCCAACCCGTCCTGCATCTGGTCGCTCCACGCCCAACGGGCGTTGCGCGGGTCACGCAGCCAGCGGGCGTGGGCCTCGTCGGCGACCCGGCCGGCCTCCCCCGGGTCACGGCCCAGGATCCGCTCGGCGACGAACTGCGCGAGGTAGATCTTGCTCAGCCACGAGTTGCCGCTGCTCGAGGACAGCCGCCAGCCCCCGTCGTCGAACAGGCAGACCCCCGCCACCAGCACCGCGTCGAGGTGACGCCGCAGCGCGACGATGAGTTCACCGTATTCGCCGGCGGGGTCCAGGGCGTCGTGAATGCCGGCGAACCACGGGTAGACCAGCCCCTCCACCGCCGGGACCACCCGGCCGTGCACCGCCGGGTCGTCCAGGACGGCCGGCAGGGCGCCGTCCGGCCCGACCGCGGCGAGCAGCGTCCGGGCACAGCGCCGGGCCTGCGCGGCGGCGAGCGCCGCACGCGCGTCGTCACCGGCGGCCGCGAGGATCGGGGCGAGGCAGACGTACGCGGCCCACGACTTGACGGCGAGGTAGACGCTGCCCCGGGCCCGCCCCAGCGACGGGTCGAGGCTGTCGTAGGTGGTGATCTCCCAGCCGTCGCCGGTGCGGGCGCTGTCCCAGCCCATCACGCCGGTGCGGCTGCGCGGATCCGGGTCGTCGCGCCGGGCCAGGCTCTCCACCACCGCGCCGAGCAGGCCGGCGTGCCGGTCCCGCCACGCGTGGTCGCCGGTGCGGGCGACGTAGAGCGCGGCGCAGAGGCTCCAGTTGAGCAGCTCCTCGTGCGCCATGTGGGAGAAGCAGCCGCGAAGGCCGGGCCGCTCGTACGCCGACCGGCCCGGCGGCGCGAACGCGTTGCCCACGCCCATGTCGTGGGTGAAGGCCACCCCGCCCGGTGCCAGGCGCCCGTCCGGCGCGTGGATGTCGTCGTCGTAGCGGTACCGGTCGGCGAACGCGTCCAGGACGTTGCGGACCAGCCACGGACTGTGCCGCAGCTCGAAGAAGACCTGGTCGACGGTGAGGTCGAGGGTATTGATCATCCGGTACTCACCCTCGTTGACGACCCAGCGGGGCGCACCGTCGTCGAGCAACTGGGTGCAGCCCACATAGCTGCGCACGGCATGGGCGAGCTGGAACCGGCGCTGCGCCGGGAGCCCGGGCGCGGTCAGCGCGGCCGCTTCCGCGGCCCAGCGACCGCGGTGCGCGTCGAACCCGCCGAGCGCCCGCGTCGCGACGTCACGCAGCGTCGGATAGTGCCGCGTGTACGCGTACGACGCCTCGATCCCCGTCGTGACCAGCCCGGACCGGTGGAAGCAGAAGGCGAAGCGCAGGGTCCGCACGGCACCCGCCGGGACGACCGCCCACAGCAGGCCGACGCGGCCGAGGCCCGCGCCGCCCTCGGCGTCGGCCAGGATGCCCCCGACGCTGAACCCCACCCCGCTGCGCACGTCGGCGCAGTCGCTGACCAGCGCGGTGGTGCGGCCCTGTGCCACGCCGGCCAGATCGCCCCAGCCGTCGACGCGCCACATCGCGGCGTCCAGATCGGCCCCGGTGTAGCCGAGGAACACGCGCCTGGGACGCGCGCCGGCGGAGTTGTCGAGGGTCAGTTCGGCCAGCACGGAGGGCAGGATCGCGTCCGCGACCTCCCGCGTGGTGTGGGTGTCCGGGTCGGGCACGACCCCGACCGGCGAGTACAGGCTGAACCGCAGGTCGCCGTGGGCCCAGGTGTCCCGGCTCAGGCCGAACTCGCGGGTCATCGCCTCCGCCGCGACCGGGTGCAGCGGCGGCCCGTCGCCACCGGCCCCGACCAGCTGGGCGTCGTAGCGGGCCCGGTCGTCGACCTCCGGGTCGAAGAAGGGCAGCAGCTCGAAGCACCGGCCGTCGGCGGATTCGACGCCGACGAAGACGTCCGCGCCGGCCGGGCCCTCAAGGCCGATGCCGAGGCCGCCGGCGGCGCCGGACGCGCCGAGGGTGACGCTCGCGAAGGCCCCGACGGGCGCGTGATGAGCGTTGAACAGCGCCTCCGCGCCGGTCAGCTCGACCACGTCGTCGGAGCCCCGCGGCACCGGACCGTCCGCCGGCCCAACCCGCTGTATATCGAGAACCATGAAACCCCCTGCCTCGGATTCAGCGAGCTAAAGGTAGAAAATTTTGGCATGAAAGTAAAGGGCGGATCATGTGCCGGCGCAGGACAGCAGCGGCCGGCGTCCTCGGCCCGTTCGTGTCGCGGGCACCGAGGAACGCCGGCCTACGGCCGGGCCAGCTGCGGTGTTCGGGTGTCGTCCTGCCTTCAGTCGTCGGCCACGCGGCGTTACCTTCAGTCGTCCGCCACGCGGCGTTACCTTCAGTCGT
>NZ_BONQ01000093.1 GCF_016862795.1 Dactylosporangium siamense
CGGCCACGCGGCGTTACATCGGGCGGTAGGTGATGTGCTGCGGCACCGGGCCGATCCGCAGGAAGCAGGGCGCGAGTTGGTCCTCGCCCGGGAGGCGGACCCCGGCGTGCAGCTCCCAGGCGTCGAGCTGTTCGTCGTGGCAGCCGGCCGCGGTGGCGGCAGCGACCGACGCCACCTGATCGGCGCTCGGCGCATGCCCTTCGCGATCCAGCAGGGTGAGCGGCCACTGCGGCATGGTCGCCGCCGGCCAGGCGAGCGGGTCCTGGACGGCGGCCTCCGCCGCGTCGGTCAGGAACAGCATCGGCGGGTGGAAGACCAGCTCGGTCCCGGCGGCGTCCCGGACCCGGTCGCCGGGCCGCAGCCACGGATACGCCCGATGGTGCAGCACGACCTGGACCGGGTTGAGGTAGACCTCGACCGGGTTGGTGTATCGCCCGTAGCCCCCGAGCGGCGCGACGCCGGCCGGCAGCACCGACATCATCGGCTGCGGCAGCGGCCGCCGTTTCGAGCTGAACACGAACGCCTCGACGAGGTAGACCACCTGCGGGGCGATCCCGACCCGGCAGCTGTCATCGTCGCTCAGCGCCGCCGCCGGCGGTTCGAGGGTGTACGGGTTCCACGTGCCCGGCCCCTCCTCGGCCGGCAGATACCAGCCTTCGCCGGGATGCCACGGCACGGCCAGGCCGGTGCCGTAGTCGTCGGCCTGCAACACGGTCGCGTCGACGAATCCGCACGACAGCTCCACCACGTCACCGGTCCGCCACGGCGTGCGGCCCTGACCGTCCGGGACGAACTCCCGCTCGTCCGCCTCGACGAGCGTCCTACGCTGCTGCGGGGACACCGGCAGCGCCACGCCCCCGTGACCCGCGTGCCGCCGGCGCGGGACGACCCGGGGCGGCAACGCCCCGGCCCCGCGCACCTTGCCCAGCGCCGCCAACCGCTCGACGAGCCCGGTCAGGTCCGTGGCATCGCCCCGGAGGAAACCGACCGCGTCCGCCCAGGAACCGCCGCGCATCGCATCGACGGTCCGCTGCTGGGCGTCGATCTCCGCCGCCGCCCAACGCGCCGGGTCGACGTCGACGCTTTCGAAGACCTCGTCCGCGGCCCATCCCGCGCTGAGTGACAACTCGTCCGCATCGGCCTGACCGGCACGCAGGGCGGCGCGCAGGGTCCTCATCGCGGCGTCGAGGAACTGCGGGGTCGCCATCACGTCCGGGTCGCGCTGCACGACCCGCAGCTGGGCGAGCAGCGGCTCGCACGCCGCACCGGCCGGCGGCCCCTGCGGGTCGAGCAGCACCGCGACCGCGTCCCGCCAGGTCCACCGCTCATACCTGGTGCCGAACGCCTCGACCAACGGCGCCACCCGATACACGCACCCCGCCGCGAACGCCACGTGCTGCCATGGCAACAGACCCCGCAGCATTTCCTCGGTCGCCATCGATACCCCTTTGAGCGTCTCCACGAACCCCGATGCAGTGCCGCCGGACAGTGAGCGGCACCTCAACCCCCAAGAGCTTCCTACGCCAATAACTGGAGGTCAGGAGCGGGCCGAGAGACACTACAAGAAGCGACCACCTTGTCCTCTTTCGAGCAGATTTGGGGGGAGGCTACCACCGATGAACTGGCCGACGGCCAGCCGGGTGAGCGCCGGCATTGCTGAACCTGCGGTCGACGACGAGGTAGAGCAGTACGTGCCCGATGCGGAGCACCTGGTCGCGGAGGCCGCCGTTCTGGCGGCAGCTCGGGACGCCGATCCCGAGCTGGTCGGACACTACTGGCGCCTCGTGCCCGACGAGGAGCTCGCCGGTTGCCAGGTGGCATGCATGGTCGAGGCCACGCGGTCGCACCTGGAGCTGGCCCAGCAGCGGGTGCCCGGCGAGTTGAAGCTGCGTCTGGGCACGAGTGCGGTCGGTGGCACATCGGTTGAGATCGTCACCGACGACATGCCGTTCCTCGTCGACTCGGTCACCAGTGCCCTGTCGTCCCGCAACATCGACGTCAACATGCTGGTGCACCCGCTCGTCGTCGTGCGGCGGGCGCCGCTGGGTGCGTTGGAGCGGGTCCGGGCCGGCCTCGAGCCCGCGGACGCCGAGCCCGGCGACATCGTGGAGAGCTGGATCCGCATCGAGCTCGACCGGATCCGTGCCGAGGACGATCTCGAGGAGCTGCGAAACGACCTGGCCCGGGTGCTCGATGACGTGCGTGCGGCGGTCGAGGACTGGCCCAGGATGCGCATGCGGGCGCTCGCGCTGGCCGACGAGCTCGGCGGTGCGCAGCTGCCGGTGCCGCACAAGGACGTCACCGACTCCGTCGAGCTGCTGCGCTGGCTGGTGGACGACCACTTCACGTTCCTCGGCTACCGGGAATACCGGCTGGTCAAGAGCGACGACGGTGCGGAGCTGATCCAGGCGGTGCTGGGCTCGGGCCTGGGTATCCTGCGGGCCGACCAGACCAGTCCGCGGATGCTGAGCTCGATGACCGCCGAGGCCTACGCCAAGGCGCTGGAGAAGCGTCTGCTCATCGTCACCAAGGCCAACTCGCGGGCCACCGTGCACCGCTCGGCCTACCTGGACTACATCGGGTTCAAGCTGTTCGACGCCGACGGCGAGGTGGTCGGGGAACGGCGGTTCCTCGGGCTGTTCTCGACGGCCGCCTACCGGACCAGCGTCCGTGACCTGCCGGTCGTCAAGCGCAAGGTCGCCGAGGTGCTGGAGCGCTCGGGGCTGTCGCCGCGCAGCCACTCCGGCAAGGAGCTCCTGGAGACCCTCGAAACCTATCCGCGCGACGAGCTGTTCCAGATCACCACCGACGAGCTCTTCGGAGTCGTCATGGGTGTCCTGCGCCTGGCCGGCCGCCGGCAGCTGCGGCTGTTCCTGCGCCGCGACGCCTACGGCCGCTTCATCTCCTGCCTCGTCTACCTGCCCCGGGACCGCTTCACCACCGCCAACCGGCTGCGCATCCAGCAGATCCTCCTCGCCGAGCTCAACGGCGTCGGCATCGACTACACCACCCGGGTCGGCGAGTGGAAGTTCGCCCGGGTGCACTTCATCGTGCGGACCGAGCCCGGCAACCCGCCCGGCGACATCAACGTCCCCCGTCTCACCGAGCGGCTCTCCGACGCCACCCGGCTGTGGGATGACGACTTCCGGCTGATGCTGGCTCGCAAGATCGTGGAGGAGCACCAGGCCAAGGCGCTCTACCAGCGGTATGGCGGCGCGCTGTCGGACACGTACAAGAACGACCACACGCCGAACGAGGCGGTGCAGGACCTCGCCAAGCTGGAGCTGCTCAACGTGCCGGGCCAGCTCGTGATCCACGTCTACCTGCGCCGCCGGGCGGAAAGCGACATCCGCTTCAAGGTGTTCCGCTACCGCGAGCCGATGACCCTCTCCGCCGTGCTGCCGGTGCTGCACTCGTTCGGCGTGCGGGTGACCGACGAGCGGCCCTACGAGATCGTCCGCTCCGACGGCACCATCTACCTCTACGACTTCGGGCTGCAGCTGCCCGCCGACGCGCGGGCGATCACCGAGGTGCGCCCCCACCTGGAGAACGCGTTCTCCACCACCTGGCACGGTGAGGCCGAGGTCGACGGGTTCAACGCCCTGGCGCTGAAGGCCGGCCTCACCTGGCGCGAGGTCGTCGTCCTGCGGGCCTACGCGAAGTACCTGCGCCAGGCCGGCACGGTGTTCTCGCAGGACTACATGGAGACCACGCTCCTGCAGTACCCGGCGATCGCCTCGAAGCTCGTGGACCTGTTCACGGCCCGCTTCGACCTGCGGCTGCGGTTGTCCGAGACGGCGCGGTCGGAGTGGTCGAAGGAGATGGCCGCGGCGATCAACGAGGACCTCGACACGGTGACCAGCCTCGACCAGGACCACATCCTGCGCTCCTTCCTGCACGTCATCCAGGCCACCCTGCGCACCTCGTTCTTCCAGCGCGGCGAGCAGGGGCGCCCCAAGTCGTACACGGCGTTCAAGCTCGACCCGCAGTCGATCCCCGACCTGCCGGCGCCGCGGCCGAAGTTCGAGATCTTCGTCTACTCGCCGCGGTTCGAGGGTGTGCACCTGCGCTTCGGCGCGGTGGCGCGGGGTGGGCTGCGCTGGTCCGACCGGCGCGAGGACTTCCGGACCGAGATCCTCGGCCTGGTCAAGGCGCAGGTGGTCAAGAACGCGGTCATCGTGCCGACCGGCGCCAAGGGCGGGTTCGTCCTCAAGGAGAAGCCGGGCGACCGGGACGAGGCTTCCGAGTGCTACCGGCTGTTCATCTCGGCCCTGCTCGACGTGACCGACAACCTCGACGGTGGCAAGGTGGTCGCGCCGCCCGGCGTGGTCCGCCACGACCCCGACGACCCGTATCTCGTCGTCGCCGCCGACAAGGGCACCGCGACGTTCTCCGACGTCGCCAACGAGATCTCGGTGCGGTACGGGTTCTGGCTCGGTGACGCGTTCGCGTCCGGTGGCTCGGCGGGCTATGACCACAAGAAGATGGGCATCACCGCGCGGGGTGCCTGGGAGTCGGTCAAGCGGCACTTCCGCGAGCTCGGCGTCGACACCCAGCAGACCGAGTTCACGGTGGTCGGGGTCGGTGACATGTCCGGAGACGTGTTCGGCAACGGGATGCTGCTCTCGCGGCACATCCGGCTCGTGGCCGGGTTCGACCACCGGCACATCTTCGTCGACCCGGAACCCGACGCCGCGACGTCGTTCGAGGAGCGGGCCCGGCTCTTCGCGCTGCCCCGGTCCTCGTGGGACGACTACGACCGGTCGATCATCTCCGCTGGCGGCGGCGTCTACCCGCGGACGGCGAAGTCGATCCCGATCTCCGCGGAGGCGAGGGACGCGCTCGGCATCCCGGCGGCGGTCACCGCACTGACGCCCAACGAGCTGATGCACGCGATCCTCGCCGCCCCCGTCGACCTGTTCTGGAACGGCGGCATCGGCACCTACGTCAAGGCCACCAGCGAGTCGCACACCGACGTCGGCGACAAGGCCAACGACCACATCCGGGTCAACGGGCGGGAGCTGCGCGCCAAGGTCGTCGGCGAGGGCGGCAACCTCGGCCTGACCCAGCGCGGCCGGATCGAGTTCGCGCTCCGCGGCGGCCACATCGCCACCGACTTCATCGACAACTCCGCCGGCGTCGACTGCTCCGACCACGAGGTCAACATCAAGATCCTGCTCGACCGCGCGATCGTCGACGGCGCGCTCGACCCGGAGGACCGCGACGCGCTGCTCGCCGGGATGACCGACGAGGTCGGCGAGCTGGTCCTGAAGGACAACTACGACCAGGCCACCGCGCTCGGCCACGCCCGCGCCCAGTCCCGGTCGCTGCTGCCGGTGCACAAGCGGCTCATCGCCGACCTGGAGCGCCGTGGCCAGCTCGACCGGGCCCTCGAGGGCCTGCCGACCGACGAGGAGCTCGACGCGCGGGCCGCGGCCGACGTCGGGCTGACCTCGCCGGAGTTCGCCGTCCTGCTGTCCTACGTGAAGATCGTCCTCGAGCACGAGATCCTCGACTCCCACCTCCCCGACGAGGACTGGACCACCGACGTGCTCATCGACTACTTCCCGACCCCGCTGCGGGAGCGGTTCGTGGCGGCCATGGCCGAGCACCCGCTCCGCCGCGAGATCGTCACCACGCAGTTGGTCAACGAGGCCGTCGACCGCAGCGACCCGTCGTTCTTCCACCGCGCCGCCGAGGAGACCGGGGCCGGCGCCGCCGACATCCTCCGGGCGTCGGTGGTGACCCGGGACGTGTACGGGCTGGGCGAGCTCCGCCGCGCCGTCGAGGCACTCGACAACCAGGTCCCGACGGAGGCGCAGACGGCTGTCAACCTGGAGACCCGCCGGCTCCTCGACCGGGCGGTCCGCTGGCTGGTCTCCAACCGGCGCCTGCCGATCGACGTCCCCGGCGAGATCGCCCGCCTGCGACCCGGTGTCTCGCGCCTGCTGCCGCAGCTGGAGACGCTGTTCCGCGGCCGGGAGCGCGAGGCGCTGCACACCCACGCGGCCGCGCTGCGCGGGCTGGGCCTGCCGGCAGACATCGCCGACACGACAACCCGGATCATGTACGGCTTCGGTCTCCTCGACATCGTCGAGGTCGCCTCGCAGACCGGCCGGGACGTCAACGAGGTCGCCACGGTCTACTACGTGCTGTCGGAACGGTACCGGGTCGACGACCTGCTGTCGAAGATCTCCCGCCTGCCGCGCGAGGACCGCTGGCAGACGCTCGCCCGCATGGCGCTGCGCTACGACCTGTACGCCGCGCTGGCCGCCCTGACGGCGGAGGTCCTCAACGCGACCGCCCCCGACGACGCCGAGACCCGCGTCCACGAATGGGAGCAGAGCAACGCCGCGTTGATCGCCCGCACCCGCAACGCCATCGGCGAGTTCGCCGAGTCCCGGGGCGACCTGGCCGTCATCTCGGTGCTGCTCCGCCAGATCAGGACGCTGGTCCGCACCTCGGCCGCCTGACCCTCACGCCGAGGTCAGATGTTGAGGGCGGCCGCCGTGCCGATCTTCTGGGCGAACAGCGCCTTCACGATGAGGGCGGTCTCGTCGTACCCCAGGATCAGCACCGCCTCGGGGGCGTTGGTCCGCACGCGGGTGGCGATGGCGGTGAAGTCGACCATCGTGGTCGCGTAGGACACCAGGTTGATCGCGGACTCGGGCATGCCGGCCGCGACCAGGTTGGCCTTCACGTTGGTCTGCAGACCGAGACCGTAGGCGTCCTCGCGGGCCAGGATGGTCACGCTGTGCGGGCCGTGGCGCATGATCACGTCGGCGAGGGCGCGGGCCTGCAGGGTGTCGGCGGGTGCGGTGCGGAAGAACAGCCCGTTGTCGGCGACGGCGGCCAGCTCGTCCGATGTGGACGACGGGGAGATGAGAATCCGGCCGGTAGCGACGATCTTCGGGATGACCGCCTTCGTCACGCTCGACGACGACGCGCCGATGATGACCTGCACGCCCAGGCCGACGAACCGGTCCACCGTGGCGGCGGCGACCGTCGCGTCGGTGCCGTCGTCGCCGTCGACCCACTCGACCGGTTGCTCCAGCACGCCACCGGCGGCGTTGACATCGGCGACGGCGAGCCTGGCCGCGGCGAAGCGGGGCGGGCTGCGATAGGCGAGCCGTCCGGTGTGCGGCATGAGGCCGCCGACCTTGAGCGGCGCGGGCTTCTTCCTGCCGCTGCCGGAAGGGTACGAGGGGAACGGCGGCCCGGCCGCGGTCGAGGCGAGCGACTCGTCGCCGGCGCCGATGTACTCCGTCAGGTTGTCGTTGATCGTGTTGTCCCGGCCGAAGTGCAGCGCCCCGTACGAGGCGGACGACGGCTCGCCGGTGTCGTTGAGTCCGCTGCGGCGCATCGAGACACCACGGTACGCGAAGTCCTTACCCGCCTTGGCCAGCGCCAGACAGGCCGCGGCAGTGTCGCAGACCGTGCCGGACGTCGACGCGCCCACGATGTACTTCGCGACCTGCGCCGGCTCGGTGGTGCGCGCCGACTCGGCCGCGAGTGCCGCCAGGATGACCGCGTCGTACGCTTCGGCAGCGTACCCATAGTCCACGAGCGCCGGATTGATCCCCCGCAGCCGCGCCTTGAACGACTCCGGCAACGCGAGCAGCGGCGCGGTCCCCGTCATCCCGTTCAACACGCCGGGCGCGTCGGCGAGCTTGTCCCTGAGCGAGTTCGTCATGTTCGCGTCGGACCCGTACAGCCGCACCACGAGCGGCTTGTGCGAATCCGCACCGTCACCCGCTTGCGTGCCACAGCCGGTGACGAGGGCCACCACCCCGATCAATGCCCCGACCATCGAGGTTCTGCGTCCCACGACACCTGCCTTTCACCCCTCGAACCAGACTCGCCAGAGGCTAAGCACCCCGCCGCCACCTGGCCAGCAGCCACCAGGAACATTGAGGAAACCTTGCGGAGATCCTCCGCCGCGAATCCCCTGTCGCGGATGACAACCGGTGAGCGCAAGGTTGCGTCCTTCACTGCGATGTTGTCGTCGGTACGGCGTGGAGGGTTGATGGACGATTCCGCAGAGGACGCGTTCCGGGCGTTTGTGACGGCGCGGTCGCCCGCGCTGCTGCGCAGCGCGTACCTGCTGGTCGGCGACCGCAGCAAGGCCGAGGATCTGCTGCAGGTCACGCTCCTCAAGGCGTTCCAGAAATGGCGGCGCATCAAGGACCCGGCCGCGGCCGAGGGCTACGTGCGGCGCGCGATGGTGAACACCGCGACGTCGTGGTGGCGCAGCCGGCCCTACCGGGAGCGACCGGTCGACACGCTGCCCGAGCGCAGCGGCTCGGACGAGATCGCGGCGCGCATCGAGCAGGACGCGATGTGGCAGCACCTGCGGGGCCTGCCGGCCAAGCAGCGCGCGGTGCTGGTGCTGCGCTACTACGAGGGCATGACCGAGACGGAGATCGCCGACGCGCTGAACATCTCGCGGGGCACCGTGAAGAGCCACACCTCCAGAGCGCTCGGCTCGCTCCGCCGGCAATTCCAGGACGAGGACGCACAACAGGAAACGGTGACGCTGTGATGGACCGACTGGACGAACGACTCAGCAGCACGTTGGAGCAGCGGGCCGGTTCGATCGCCGAGCCGCTGCCGTACCTCGCCGACGACATCGTCCGGATGGGGCGCCGGGCGGCCCGCCGACGCGCCTGGATGGCGGCGGCCGGCGGCGTCACGGCACTGGTGCTGGCCGGCGTCCCGATCGTGCTCAGCGTGGCGCCGGGCCAGGCGGACCAGCCGGCCGTCGGATCCACCGCCGAATCCACCGCCGGCCCCGCGCCGGTCGTACCCACCAACTGCGCGGTCGAACGGCTCGCGCTGCCGGCGGGCGGCGCGCGGACGCTGGTGATGGCGATGGCGCCGACCGGACGGTACGTCGTGGGCCGGACCGCGCACCCGGACAGCACGTCGGACTTCGACCTGCTGATCTGGGACCGGGGCGCGTTGCACCGGGTCGACCTGCCGGGCGAGCAGCAGATACCCACCGACGTCAACGCCGGCGGCGTCGTGGTCGGCTCCGGCAACGGCCAGGCGTGGCTGTACGGCGGCGGCGCAGCCGTGCCGCTGCCGGGCAAGCGATCCTCGGCGGCCGCGATCAGCGACGGCGGCGTCATCGTCGGCTCGGACGACGGGCTGCCGGTGCTCTGGCGTTCGGCGTCGGGCGCGCCGGCGGCCCTCCCGCTGCCCGAAGGGACCTGGGAAGGGCAGGCCACCGACATCACCGCCGACGGCAGGACGATCGTCGGCACGATCCGGGATACGAAGACCAACACCAGCCACGCGTACGTCTGGTCCACCGACGGCACGCGCCGGGAACTGCCGCTGCCGGTCACCGACGGCGTCCCCGCCGCCGGGGCGCACGCCGCGGGGATCACCGGCGACTGGGTGAGCGGCGCCGCCGAGACGCAGCACACGAGCGTGGTGGCACGGTGGAACCTGCGCACCGGCGAGGTGCAGACCCTGCCGGACGCGCACGGCGCGGGCGGGGAGATCAGCGCCGACGGCTGGATGGTCGCCAGCGACCGGTTCGGCAACGGGACCCTGCTGCTCAGCCGGCAGGCGACGCTGAGACTGCCGGGCCTGCCCGACCACGACGACGCCCGGATCGCCGACGTACCCAAGTCGATCAGCCAGGACGGTCTGCTCATCGCCGGCAACGCGGCGTCCGCCGCGGCCAAGGACACGCTCCCGGTGCTGTGGCGCTGCACATAGCCGGACGGTCCCGGAGGGGGTACGGCTCGAGCCGTACCCCCTCCTCCGGTGGTCGTGGCGGTCAGGCGGTGGCGCTGACCAGGTCGAGCGCGCGCACGTCGTCCGCCGATACGGGGGCGCCCGGGGCGACGAACCGCTCGACGCGGGGCGGGCCGGCCGCGAGGGACGCCGCACGGTCCTGCAGCGACTTCTCCCAGGTGGTGTTGCGGTCGTGGATGTGGCGTTGGTGCTCGTCCCAGGACAGCAGCGCGTAGGTCTCCACGAACTCCCCTGCCGTGCCCAGCGGACGCGACAGGCGCCAGCCGTTCCCTCCGGTCCGTTGCCGGGAGCGACCCACGTCGTGCATCGCCGCGACGAACGCGTCCTCGTCCGCCTCGGCCACCTGGTACTTGCACACCACGAGGACCGGACCGGCGTCCGGGTGGGGCTCGACCTCCACCGCGGGGTGCTCGGGGTACATCGCCGCCGGGTGGTGGCTCATCCGGGTCGTGTCGTGCAGCGGCCGGTGCCACGCCGCCCAGACGCCGGCCGCCAGGCAGCCGGCAGCCGCCACGAACGTCCACCGGGTGCCGATCTGGCTGCTGCAGAAGCCCCAGGCGAGAGCGCCGACGCCCTGGCCACCGAAGATGACGACCTGATATACGGCGAGTCCGCGGGCCCGGACCCAGGCCGGCAACACGTTCTGGACCTCGGCGTTGACGTGGGCGAGCGCGACCACCCACGCGATGCCGGCCGGGACCAGCGCGGCCGCGGCCACGATCGGCTGCTGCACGCTCGCGAGCACGAGGATCACGCACACATACGTGGCGCCGGCCGCCAGCGCGATGCGCCGGCCGCACAGCGCGGCACGCAGCCGTGGCTGGACCAGCGCGCCGAGGATGGCCCCGACGCCCAGTGCGGCGAGCAGGATGCCGTACCCGACCACGCTCAGGTGCAGGTGCCGGCTCGCGAACATCGGCAGCAGTGCCCACAGGGCCGACGCCGGCAGCAGGAAGAGCAGCGCATGCAGCATGATCCGCTGTACGACCGGCGCGTGCCGCACGTATCGGGCGCCGGCGCGCAGGCCGGAGGCGAACCGCTCAGGGCGGTGCGTGGCGGGCCGGTGGGCCGGGCGGAGCCGGAGCATGACCACGATGAACATCGCGACCGCCAGGCCGTCGGCCGCGAACACCGAGGCCGGTCCCATCCGCGGGATGAGCAGCCCGGCGATGGCGGGGCCGACCGCTCGTGCCACGTTCATGCTGATGGACCCGAGCGCCGCCGCCTGCGTCAGCTGCGAGCCCGGGACCAGGTCCGGGGTGAGCGCGCCGAGTGCCGGCACGCTCAACGCCACGCTGATGCCCAGGGCGAACTGCATCGCCAGCAGCACCCCGGGATGCACGGCGCCGTCGAGGGTCACCATCGTGAGCCCCGCGCAGATCGCCATCGTGCACAACTGCACCCCGATGATCAGCCGCCGGCGGTCGAGGATGTCCGCCATGACGCCGGCCGGCACGGCCACCAGCAGCATCGGCAGCATGCCCGCGGCCTGCTGCAGGGCGATCAGCACATCAGCCTGCGGCGCGCCGACGACGAGCCACTGCGCGCCGACCGCCTGCATCCAGTTGCCGATGTTGACGGCAAGGGTCATCAGCCACACCGCACGGAACGCGCCAGAACGCAACGGCGCCCAGGCGGACGACGCCGAGCCCGATGCTTCCGATGCCGCGGTCTGCACACCCACGATGAAAAGGCCTCCACAACACGCCGGGATCAGGACAACGGGCTCAAGTGTTCGGATCCGGGAGGCCGTGACCATCGCCGCTACCATCCGTCATCCGGGCCCGCCAGCCGGGCGTCGCCATACCAGCCAGCCGGTAGTCGCCCGTCACCCTCCGCCCGGAGGGTGACGGGCGAGCCTTGTGACGCACGCGTGACCGTCCCGGTCGCCAACCGAACGACATGGCGCTGGGCCGCCCGGTTGACGGCCGGGCGGCCCTCACGGACTACACGACGGCGACGCAGGCGCCGATCTCCGACGTCGAGGCGTAGGTGGCCGCGGCCGGCATCTCGGTCGCGGTGGCCATGACCACGGTGCCGGCCGGGGTGGCGACGGGCGGCACGGTCGCCGCGACGACGTTGCCGTTGGCGTTGGTGACGACCGTGACGGCGCCGAGGAAGGTCTCCGCCGGGCTGATGCCGCCCGCACCGCAGGCCGCGGCGGCGAAGAACTCGACCCGGAACATGGTCATCGGCGTGCTGTTCAGGCGCCAGTTGATGGCGGTGCCGGCCGCGACGGGCGCGGCGGCCGTGATGATCGGGTAGTTCTGCAGGTTGTTGGCGCCGGCGTCCGGGTCCTGGAAGTCGTTGGGCACGACCGCCGGCGGCGCCAGCGCCAGGTCGAGGTTGATGCCGAGGCCGACGTTGCCGTAGTTGAGGTTGCCGAGGATGTCGTTGTCGAGCGCGCCGGCGCTCAGCGCGATCCCGGCGAGGCCGTTGAAGGCGATCCGGTTCGGCGGGACGAGCGGGTCGACCGAGCCGATGTGGTTGGTGTCGGCATCCGTGATCAGGATGCCGTTGAGGGCGTTGGACAGGGTGATCGTGCCGGCGGGGTCGGTGCCGATCGCGTTGGCCCGGATCACGGTCTCGTCGGTGGCCGCGTCGAGCTCGATGCCGTTGGCGCCGTTGGTGCCGATCACGTTCGCCGACTCCGGGTTGTCACCGCCGATGATCGTCCGGTCGGCGCTGACCGTGATGCCGTTGCCGGTGTTGGGCATCGGCACGAGCGTTCCGGCGATACCCACGGCCGTGCCGATGCGGTTGCCCTTGATGTCCTGGTCGTTGCCGTCGACCCGGACGCCGTCGCCGTCGTTGCCGGAGATGGTGTTGCCGCCGCCCGCGTCGTCGGTGCCCAGGAAGTTGACGGTGCTGCTGCGCAGCCAGACGCCGTCGTCGCCGTTGCCGATGTCCACCGGGCCCATCGGTCCGGGCGCGACGCCGATGAGGTTGCCGACGATCTGGTTGGACCCGGCGATCCCGTCCACCTCGACGCCCACGCCGGTGTTGCCGGACACGACGTTGGCGGTGCCGGTGAGGAAGCCGCCGATCTCATTGGAGTTGCTGCTCACCTCGATGCCGCTGTCGTTGGCGAGGGCCGCGGTGGCGGTCGCGTTGACGCCGATCAGGTTGCCGCGGACGATCGTGAAGTCGGCGCCGTTGTCGATGTCGACGCCGATGCCGGGGTTGCCGGAGATGACGTTGCCGCCGCCGGCCTGGTCACTGCCGATCGTGTTGTTGGCACCGTTGACCAGGATGCCGCCGCTGCCGTTGCCGAGCGCGTTCGCGCCGGTCGCGTCGCTGCCGATACGGTTGCCGAGCACCTTGGTGCCGGTGCCCTGCAGTTCGACGCCGAACAGCCGGTTGCCGGAGATGAGGTTGCGGTCGGCCGGGAGTTCGCCGCCGATCTGGTTGTCGGCGCCGAGGACGATCACGCCGGAGTCGTTGTTCTGCAGGGCGACCGCGCCGGCGTTGCCCGTGCCGATGTAGTTGCCGCGGATGAGGTTGTGATCGCCGCGCACGCAGATGCCGGCGCCGCCGCAGTCGCCGCCGGCCCCGGCGACGCTGTTGATGACGATCCCGGACACGGCGCTGTTGTCGGCGGCGATGGTCAGGCCGGTGGTCATGAAGGTTCCGTTGATGACCACGGTGAGCGTGGCCGGGGTGGTCGCGGTCGCCGGGGACGCACCCGGTTCGGTGTAGCCGGCGATGATCAGCGGATCGGTGATCGTCGGCAGGTCGCTCTGCGGGACGATCACCCGCGGCCCGGCGCCGGGCAGGGCGAACACGATCGAGTCGAGTCCGGGGCTGCCGTTGGCCATGTCGATGGCGTCCCGCAGCGACCCGGCCCCGGCGTCGTTGACGTTCGTGACGACATAGATCGCGAAGGCGCTCGCCGGAGGTGCGGGCACCCCGAGGCCGGCGCAGGTGAACACCAGGGCGGTGACCGCCGCCCGGCGGATGGTCGATCGGTTCAAGGCCGTTTCCTTTCGCCACGCCGGCCGAACGGTTCGGCCGGTCGAGTCGTGGCTCAGGGTGTCGGCCGGGCCTGCCGCACACCTTGCAGAAACCTTCGGAGCATTTGTCCGCTGATTGACACCCGTCCCTTCGTCGTTAGTATCGAAACACATGTTGCGATAACGCTGTCGACAGGAAACACAGGACGCCATGGGAAAACGGCCGAACGACGCCGGCGGGCGACCGGTGACCGATCCGCGAGCGATGCGCGCCCTGGCCCATCCGCTCCGGCTGGAGCTGCTCGACCAGTTGGCGGTGGCCGGCACCCTCACCGCGGCACAGGCCAGCGTCCGCGTCGGCGAGACACCGGCGAACTGCTCGTTCCACCTGCGACTGCTGGCCCGGTACGGGTTCGTCGAGCAGGCCGAGGGCGGCCGCGGACGGGAACGGCCATGGCGACGCGTGCCCGGCGGTATCGGTACGCCCGCGACGCACGACGACGAAACGACGGCCGACGCCGCACGCGCGTTGACCGACGTGATGGTGGAGCGGCACCTCGACACCGTGCGGCGCTACCGCGCCGACGTCCAGCCCGGACTGCCGCCGGAGTGGCTCGACCTCAGCGGCCACACCAACGTCATCACACACCTGACCCTGCAGGAAGCACGAGAGCTCCACGACGACATGATCGCGGTGCTGACCCGATATCACGACCGCAGCACCGACCCGTCACGCCGCCCGGCCGGCTCCCGCCCGGTGCGGTTCTTCGGGTACCTCATGCCGCTGCCACCCGACGGCGCTCAGGACCCGGCATGACCACATCCCGCGGCACCGAGACGGCACCCCCGCCCGGGCCAACACGACGGTGGTACGCCGGGCGCGACGCGAAACTGTTCCTCAGCGCCCAGATCACGTCGATGATCGGCGACTCGTCCCTGTGGCTGGCGATGGGGATCTGGGTGTTCGCACTCACCGGCAGCAGTTCGCGGGCCGCGATGTCGTGGATGTTCTTCATGCTCGGCGGGCTCACCGGCCCGATCTCGTCGATCCTCGCCGACCGGCTGCGGCTCCGCCGCGTCCTCATCGTCACCAACCTCGCCTGCGCCGCCAACGTCTGCGTGCTCCTCGCCGTCACCGGCGCGCACAACGCCTGGCTGGTGTACCCGGTCATGTTCGGCTACGGGTTCTCCTACGCGCTGCTCAACGCCGGCAACTCCGCCATGATCCGCACCGTGTTCGACGACCGGTCGCTGGCCGGCGCCAACGGACTCCTGGCCACCGCCAAACACGGCATGAACCTGGTCGCGCCGATGATCGGCGCCGGCCTGTACGCCCTCGTCGGAGCAAAGCCCGTGATCGTCGCCGACGCGGTGAGCTTCGTCATCGCAGCCGTCGCGCTGTCACTGATCCGCGCCCGACGACCCGACCCGATGGCCGGCACCGACGAGCGCCCGGGCGCCTGGCGCGCGCTCACCGCCGGCCTGCGCCACATCATGCAAACTCCGGCGCTGCGCCGCATCGTCCTCGCCGCCGCCACCGCCGTGTTCGGGCTCGGGCTGCTCGAACCCACCGAGTTCGCCCTCAACAGCGACGGCCTGCAGCGGCCACCCGCATTCGTGGGCGTGCTGTTCACATTGCAGGGCGCCGGCGCGGTGATCGGCGGGCTGTTCGCCGCCCGCGCGGTGCGCACCTTCGGCGAGACCCGCACCGCCGGCACCGGTCTGACCGCGGCGGCCGTCGGCACCGCACTGATGGCGGTGCCCCTGCTCCCCGTGGTGCTGACCGGGTTCGCGCTCTACGGCGCCGCACTGCCATGGTTCGTGGTGGCGCAGCAGACCAAGCTCCAACAAACGACCCCGCAACACCTGCAGGGCCGCGCCGCCGGCGCCATGAGCATGCTCACCAGAACCCCGCAGGTGGCAGGCATCGCCATCGGCTCGGCGGTGGTCGGCGCCACCGGCTATCTCCCGCTGCTGGTCTGCATCGCGCTACTGTCCGGCACCGCCGGCGCATGGCTGTTCGCATCACGCCGGCGGGCACCCTGACCACAACCGGCATCGCCGTCTCACTCACCGGCGGTAACCGCAACGACGTCAGTTGAATCATCCCCTGCGGATCAGGCAGTAAGCTCTTGAGCTGGGAACGCTTTCTGCATGGCGAAGATCCTGTTCGTGATGACCGGCGCGAGCTACTGGACGCTCAAGGACGGCACGCGGCACCCGACCGGGTACTGGGCCGAGGAGTTCGCGGCGCCGTACAGTGCGCTCGTCCGCGCCGGGCACGAGGTCGTGGTCGCCACGCCGGGCGGTGTGGTGCCGCACGTGGACGTGATGAGCCTGCGGCCCACGATGGCGGGCAGCGAGCAGATCGCCCTCGAGCTGGAGGGGATCCTGCGCTCCGCCGACGAGCTGCGCGCCCCCATCGACCTGGCGGACGCGCGCCTGGAGGACTACGACGCGGTCTACTACCCGGGCGGCCACGGGCCGATGGAGGACCTGTCGGTCGACGCCGCGTCCGGCCGGCTGCTGACCGAGGCCCTCGACTCGGGCAAGCCCCTGGCCGTCGTCTGTCACGCACCGGCGGCGATGCTCGCCACCAGGCACAAGGGCGTGTCGCCGTTCGTCGGGTACCGGGTCACGGCGTACACCAACGACGAGGAGAAGGCGGTCGGGCTGGCCGACAAGGCGCGGTGGCTCCTCGAGGACGAACTCGTCGACCTCGGCGTCGAGTTCAGCCGCGGCGAGATCTGGAAGCCCTACACGGTCGTCGACCGCAACCTGTACACCGGCCAGAACCCCGCCTCCGCCGGTCCCCTCGCCCAGCAGCTCCTCGCCGTGCTCAACTGACCCGGGACGCGCTCACCACTTTCGTCAATCCACGGCAGGCACCGGCGGCGCGACCGCATAGGTCCTGAGTCCCCGAATGTTCGAGCGCGGCAGTTGGATCGCCGAGATCAGGGTCAGGCCGCAGGTGCCGGCGACCAGCACGACGACGCGTTCGCGCTGAGTCCGACGATGGTGCCGCCGAATTGCAGCAGACCGCTGGCCAGCACCGGGCCGACGAACTTCGCCACGGCTTCGGAGGCCACCAGCCGGGAGTTCCCCCGGGCCAGCGCCGACCCTTGCAGCAGGGTCGGCACGTACGACTGATACGAGATGTCGAACACGACCGAGCACGCACCGGCGAACACCGCGACGACGAACAGCTGCGTCAGCGTCAGCCACCCGGCCGCGGCCGCCACCGGGAGCGATGCGAAGGCGACCACGCGCGCCACATCGCAGACGATCATGGTCGGCAGCAACCGCACCCGGTTCAACCACACGCCGACGAACAGCCCGAGCAGCGGATACGCGATGGTCGTCGCCGCGTTGAGGGCACCGACCTCGAGGCTCGACGCGTGCAGGGTCAGCAGCGCGACGGTCGGCAGGGTGAACAGCGACACGTGATCGCCGATCAGGCTGACCGACTGCCCGAACCACAAGGACCGGAAGTCCCGCGCACGCTCCCGGCTCACCCGAACAGCCCGGCCTCGGCGATGGTCGCGCTGCCTCACGTCGCGGGGAATGCTTGACGCAGCGCTTCGGCGAGCAGGTCCGCGCGTTCACGGATGGCGGTTCCTCGCGGCTCAATACCCCGATCTACCAAGTGCGTGGCGAGGATCCCCATGGATGACGCCAGTGCCGCGGGGTATCGGGGCGAGTATGCGTCGGCCAGCCAGAGGTGCAGCGACAGCCACAGGTCGTCCGGGCCCGAATCCATGACGGACCGCAGGCCCGCGCGGAGCCCGCGGGACTCGGTGATGTGGTCCGCGTGTCGGGGTGGTGGAGCCGCGCCTCTCCGCATGCGATGTTCCACGATGCTTCGCGAGATCTCGATGGCGTTGCTGAACGCCGCCGTCGCATCAGCGGGACAACCCAGCACCTGCAGCCGAGTGCCGACCTCCACCAGCTGACGGACGAGCCACCGCAGGTGGCGATGCGGGTCGACAGCGTCCGGATCCGGCGGCATGATCCGCATCGCTCCGGTGCCGAAGCGATTCGGCATGCGCTCGGCCAGGTGGACGTAGGCGACCGCCGCTTCCTGCATCGTGGCAGCGATGTCCGCCGGGTCGCCGTCCGCTGCGACGAGCTGGCTGATGAGCAGGAGCAGCTCGGCCTGCGCATGGTCGAAGGACGCTCGGTGGAGAAACGGTATGCGCTGGTAGGCGGCGACTGCCTCCCTCGCCGTGCTGAGCGCATCACCGGACCGGCCCAGCTTCACGAGTGTCCGTGCCAACCCCAGCAACGTTTCGAACAGTGGACGCGGGTACTTGTCCGGGTCGTCGGCGGCCAGGGCCCGGTAGATCTCCACCGACTCGGCGAAGGCACTCACCGCCGGGCCGTCCTGGTTGGCCGCAGCGCGCGCCGAGGCAAGGCTCGCGAGCGCATGCCCAAGTCCCGCGGCGTGCGGGCGGGCATCGGCCGCGACCAGTTCCCGGTACAGACCGACGGCTTCTTCCGCCTGCGGGAGGCATTGTTCGGACCGTTGTTGCCGGATGTCGATGATCACCAGATTTGACAGGCATCTGGCGAGCTCGTGCCGATACTCGCGCGGGTCGTCCCGCATCAGCTGCCGGTAGAGCCCCGCGGCCTCCTCCGTCGCGGCATACGCCTCCGTGTGCCGCCAGCCGGCGGACAACCTGGCGCCGAGATTGGACAGCGCCCTCGCCAGGTCGGGCCGGTACACGTCAGGCTCGGCGGCGACGAGACGTCGGTAGTCCTCGACCGCCTGCGCCGTCGGATGCACCGCGTCGGCGGGCCGGCCCGTCTGGTTGAGGGCGAGCCCCATGAGATCGTTCCAGACGGCCTTGACCGGCACGCTCGATGCGGGCGGCAGGCCGTCCCGCGCCCGCGTGACGGCCGCCAGGTAGGCCTGCGCCAGCACGGTCGTCGGGAAGGGGATCGCGTCGACGAGCCGGACGAAGTCCGCGGGTGCCGCCGTGATGCCGGCGGTGACCGAGGCCAGGATCTCCGGAAGACGTCCTCCC
Organism: Dactylosporangium siamense; assembly: GCF_016862795.1. Lineage (GTDB taxonomy): Bacteria > Actinomycetota > Actinomycetes > Mycobacteriales > Micromonosporaceae > Dactylosporangium > Dactylosporangium siamense. Next base: position 18,749 of record NZ_BONQ01000093.1, read on the forward strand.
CGGGCACCGGCAACGGCTGCCGCGACCGAAAGCCCGGCGAAGTCGGCACGCAGCGCGGCCTTCATCGCGGTGCGTGCGATCGGGTGATGCTCGTCCGCTCTGGCGAGCACGAGCATGGCGCGGGCGGCATCGCGTTCCGGCAGGCCGGCCAGGTATGCCTTCGCGAGCCAGGGAGCGCCCCGGAAGACCTCGCACACCAGATGTTCGGCCAGCAGGTCAGGGGTCACGCCACCCCACCATCGGCCGTCGCCGACCGGCGGGTACAGCTGTCGCAGCCACCACGCGGCGTCCCGGCGCACATCCGCCGGTTCGGTCAGTTCCGGCACCCTGGCCAGCAGCTCCACGGCCTGATCCTCGGTTTCCGGCGCGACGAGCGAGGCGAAGGCGACGGCACGCAGCCAGCCCCGCACGGGCACGTCGCGCAAGCGTGCCGGCCGCGAACCGGCCCAGAGGCGTCCCTCGTGCAACAGGAGCTCGGAGAGCACCCGTTCGGCTCGCACCTCGGTGCGCTGCGGGTCACCGGGACCGGCTTGCCTGTCCCGTTCGCGCAGCACCACGAGCAGCGCCGCCGCGTGCAGGACGAGCACCGGCGCGGCGGCGTCGGAGCGCTGGACACTCCACTCCGCCGGCGCCGGCACCCGCAACGCTGTCGCGAAGTGGGAGACCGCCTGAGTGACCAGGTCGTCCGGCGAGAGATCGGGCGCGAGCGCGTGGGCGAGCCGTTGCGGCGCAACGCGTCGCACCAGCTCACTCGTGGGCAGGTGGGCACTGAACCGGAGCCGCTCCCACCACTCACCGACGTCGCGGGCCAGCAGCACCACCCGGCACTGTCGGCGCTGCTCTGCGGGGAGCCCGCCGACGTCCGCCAACAGACCGGCCAGCCCGGTTCGCGTTTCGGCATAGTCGACGATCAGCAGGACCGGACGGCTCGTCGCGGCCCGCACCGCTTTCAGCGCACCGTGCTCCTTGTCGGTCCCCACGGTGTGGGTGGACCAACCGGACGTCTTCATGCGCGCGGCGAGTTCGGCCGCCAACCTGGTCTTTCCGGTGCCGCCGGCCCCGACGACCAGCCGGACCGGATCCGCGGAACCGTCGGCGCACCACGCGACCAGGTCGTCGATCTCCCGGTCTCGTCCTGCGAAGGGAATGACGGCCCGTTCCGCGCGGAGCCAGCTCGTCGCGATGCCGAGGAACACGGGGTCCGCCACGGCGTCAGCGGCGTCGGCGAGCTCCTGCCGGCGCGCGCGTCGTTCCCGCTTGTCGTCGGCCCGTTTGTCGAGGCGTGCGACCACATCCGGTGCGAACGCCGCCACAGCCCCCAAACCACCGACGATCAGCGCTGAATACGCTCCGCCGACCGCCAGCCACCCGGCCGAAGCCACGATGAGGAATCCGAGTGCCAGGCGAATTCTCGCACCGATCACGATCCCTCCCCCTGCGGCGACGGCACGCCAAGAGTACCGGGGCCGTGCATCAGCGGGCGGCGGTCAGCGCGGCGCCGCCTCGGGCTCCACCGGCCGCGTGGGCACGGGGCGCCGCACGTGCTCGGCCGCGCCCGGCGGCAGGCGCAGCAGCGCCGCCGTGCTGAGCACCGCCACCACGGCCATGATCAGCAGCGCAAACCGGTAGCCGGCGGTGGCGTCGACGGCCCGGACGCACACGGCGGCCAGGGCCACGCCGAGGCCGTTGGCGAGCTGCGTGACCGTCGAGGACAGCGTGCTCGCGCCGTTCATCTGCTCGGCCGGGACGTCGGCGAACTGCAGCGTGTTGTACCCGGTGAAGCCCACCGACCGGAACACGCCGCTGAGCAGGAAGATCCCGGCAATGGCCCAGGCCGGGGTGGCCGGCGTGACCAGCGCGCAGGCGACCATCGTGGCGGCCAGCCCGGCCGAGGACGCGGCGATCAGCGGGCGGAACCCGAGCGCGCGCAGCAGCGGCGTCGTCACGGGTTTGATCGCGAAGTTGCCGACGAACACCCACATCACCATCAGCCCGGCCTCGACCGGGGTCCAGCCGAAGCCGTCCTGCAGCAGCAGCGGCAGCAGGAACGGCACCGAGGCCACCGCGGTGCGCTACGCGACGCCGCCGGTGCCGGACACCCGGAACGTGGGCCGGGCGAAGGCGCGCAGGTCCAGCATGGGCGTCGGGGCCCGGCGGGCGCGCCGCACTGCCCAGCCGAGCCCGGCGGCCGCGACCGCGAGCAGGCCGGCGGCGACCCACGCCCGCCGCGGGTCGGTGACGAGGTCGAGGCCGACCACCAGGCCGACGACGCCGGTCACCACCAGCAGCAGGGTCGGCACGTCCAGGCCGGACCGGCCGGTGGGCGTGGTGGCCGGGATGACCCGCCAGGCGACCGCGAGCAGGACCGCGCCGAGCGGCACGTTGACGAAGAAGATCCAGGGCCAGCCGGCGTACTGGGTGACGACGCCGCCGACGAACGGGGCGACCACGGGTGCCGCGAGCGCGGGCCAGGTCAGGTACGCCACGGCGCGGACGAGGTCGGTCTTGGCGGTGCCCGACAGCACGATGAACCGGCCGACGGGCACCATCATCGCGCCGGCCACGCCCTGGATGACCCGCCCGGCGACCAGCATCGCGAGGGACGAGCTCAGCCCGCACAGCACCGAGGCACCGACGAACCCGGCGACGGCGGTGAGGAAGACCCGGCGGCCACCGTACCGGTCGCTGAGCCATCCGCTCACCGGGATGAGCGCGGCGACGGTGACGAGATACGCGGTCAGCGCCACCCCGACGTCGCCGGGCCGCATCCCGAAGTCGTGGGCGATCGCGGGCAGTGCCGTGGCCAGGATGGTGGCGTCGGTCTGCTCGAGGAAGAACGCGGCCGCGACGGTCAACGCCACCGGCCGCGACCAACCGCCGGGCGCCTGGGTCACACCGACGATCATGCCAGGCGCGGCGGCTCACGACCCGACGCCGGACGGCGGCTGCACCGGCACGCCCCCGGGTGCGCTGTCCGTCTGCCAGAGGCGGATCGTCCGGTCCTCGCCGCCGGTCGCCAGCATGGTCCCGTCGGCGCTGTAGGCCACGCTCGTCACGGTGTCGGTGTGGCCGCGCAGCGTGGCGGTCAGCGCACCGGTGCGCGCGTCCAGGACCCGCACGTCGTTGCCGACGGCGGTGACCAGGTGACGGCCGTCGGGGCTGTACCGGACCACCTCGGCGTTGTAGGAAGCGTCGACGGTGGCGAGGGACTGCGCCGCCGTCCCGGAGTTCCAGAACCTGATGCCGCCCGTCGACCCGTCGGTGCCGACGGCGGCGATGGTCGTGCCGTCGGGGCTGTACGCGACGCTGGAGACGGTCGTCCAGCCGGTGGTGATGGTGCGCAGCGCGCCGCCGGTCGCGGCGTCCCACAGCCGGATCGTGCCGTCGCCGCTCGCCGTGGCGAGGGTCTTGCCGTCGGGGCTGAAGGCCAGGTCGTACACCACCTTCGTGTGGCCCTGCAGGACGACCTTCGTCTTGCCGGTGCGTGCCTCCCACAGCCGGGCGGTCGCGTCGAAGGAGCCGGTCGCGAGGGTGTTGCCGTCTGGGCTGAAGGCGACAGCGTGGATCCAGGCGGTGTGGCCGGTGAGCGTGGCGGCGTTGCGGCCACCGTCGGCGGTCCACAGCCGGGCGGACTGGTCGGCGTTGCCGCCGGTGGCGATCGTGACGCCGTTCGGGCTGACCGCGACGCAGTACCCGCCGCGACCGGACGTGAACGGGGTGCCGCTGGCACCGCTCGCGACGTCCCAGACCCGGGAGGTGCTGTCGTTGCTGCTGCTGACGAGTTTCGCGCCGGTGGGCAGGAAGGCCAGGCCGGTCACCTCGCCGGTGTGGCCGGTCAGCGTGCGGACGAACGCGGGGACGGCGCCGCCGGCGGATCCGGAGCCGATGCCGGTGGAGTCCTTGGTGCCGGCGGCGACCTCGACGGAGCCACCGGACGACGCGCTGCCGCTGCTCGAGGCCTGGCCGTTGTCGTCGTCGCTGTTGTACCAGATGAGCCCGGCCACCACCGCGGCGGCCAGGACGGCGGCCACAACGGTTGCGACCGCGCGACCCCGGCCGCGCCAGAGCGCTGCCACCACCGCACCGATGAGGAGCGCGGCTGCGGCGGCGAAGGCGCCCAGGGCCAACGTCACGAGCACGAAGACCAGCGCGGCGATGGCGCCCGCCATGATGCGCACCCGTCCCCGCCGCGCCCGCACCGGCACCACCGCAGCCGGCACCACCTCGGCCGGCACCACAACTGCCGGGACCACCGCGGCCGTGGTCGGGGCCGCCGCCACGGTCGGGGCCGCCGCCACGGTCGGGGCCGCCGCCACGGTCGGGGCCGCCGCCACGGTCGGGGCC
>NZ_BONQ01000094.1 GCF_016862795.1 Dactylosporangium siamense
CGGTCGGGGCCGCCGCCACGGTCGGGGCCGCCGCCACGGTCGGGGCCGCCGCCACGGTCGGGGCCGCCGCCACGGTCGGGGCCGCGGCCGGAGCCGGCGGCGTCACGGGCCATGCCGAGTCCGCGGCCACCGACCCGTCCGTCGGGAGGTCGATGGCGACCGGCCGCACCGCCGTGACAGCGGCCGTCGTAGCGGCGCCCGCCCGCGACGCGGTCTGCGGCCAGGCGAGGAGGCTGCCCTCGGCGACCACCAGCTCGGGCCGCTCCACCACCGTCGGGGTCACGCCGAGCTGGCGGTGCAGCAGCGTGCCGGCCAGGGGCATCCGCGCGGCCCCGCCCACCAGGAACACCCCGGTCAGGTCGCCGAGACCCACGCCGGCCTCGCGCAGCGCCGTCTGGGTGGCGCGCATGGTGCGCTGCAGGATGGGCAGTGCCAGTTGCTCCAGCTGCACCCGCGTCAGCAACGCGTCGTCGTCGAAGATCGGCACGTGCAGCAGCGTCGACGCGGTCCGGGACAGGATCTCCTTGCCGACCCGGACGTCCTCGCGGAACGCGTGCGCGGCGCGGCGGTCCGCCGGCGTGGCCGGTCGGGTGAGCCGCTGCCACGCGTCCGGGTCACGCTGCGCGTAGGTGGCGCCGAGGTGCGCCACGATCGCCGCGTCGATGTCCAGGCCACCGGCATCGGGCAGGCCGTGCTCGGCGAGGACGTCGAAGCCGTCGCCGGTGCTGCGCACGACGGAGGCGTCGAACGTGCCGGCACCGAGGTCATACACGAGGATCTTGCCGCCGTCCGGGACGGCCCCGGTGAGGCCGGTGAAGGCGCAACCGGCCGCGACCGGCTCGGCCAGCAGCCGCGGGTCCGGCAGGCCGGCCGCCGCCGCGGCACCGGTGAGGACCGCCCGGCGGCGCGCACCCCAGCCCGCCGGGCAGGTCAGCACGGCGCCGGACACCGGTCCGGCCGCGACCGCGACCCGGTGCAGGACGGCCGCGAACACATCCTGCACCGGGAACTCGCGGCCGCCGAGCAGCAGCGTGCCGTCGTCGACGCCGCGTTTCGGATGCGGCTCGAACCCACCGGGGTACGCGCGGGCGGCGTGCACCGCGTCGCGGCCGACGAGCAGGTTGCCGTGGTCGTCGGCGCACACGGCCGACGGGAGCAGCTCGGTGCCGTCGAAGAGCAGCGGCCTGGGCCGGCCGTCCGGCCCGGCGACAACCGCGACCGTCGTGGAGGTGCCGAAGTCGACGCCGAGCAGCCCGGCGGTCATCGCCGCCCGCCGTTCACCAGGACGACCGCCGCGAGCGCGCGGTGCCCGGCGGCGCTGGGGTGGCTGTCGTTCTCCGTGCAGATGAGCGTCAGTCGGCACAGGACCCGCCGCCGGACGGCGACGTCGCCGGGCGGGTTGAACACCGGTGACGGGTCGGCGAACCGCGCGCCGACAGCGGCGCCGACGGTGGCCATGGCGGCGTTCAGCGCGGCAATCAGCCGGTCGGCGGCCGCCAGGTCGGTGAGCTGCGCCGTGAACGCGCCGACCAGCACGATCCGTGCTCCGGGCGCCGCCTGCCGCAGGCGGGTCAGCGCCTGCTGGAGCCGCCCGGCAAGGGCCGCGATCTCGGCCGGTGCGCGCTCCAGCACGCACTGGATGTCGGGGCAGGACTGCAGGAACAGCCGGATGTCGTTGCCCCACAGGGTGACGGTGATCAGGGTCGGCTGGTGGTGGGCGAGGAACGCCTCGGCCGCGGCGAGCTGGCTGCCCGGGTAGTCGTCGTGCAGCCGGAAGCCGGCGGCGCGCCAGCCGCACGGGCCGGTGATGAAGGTGCCGGTGGTCTCGCCGGGGCACGAGTAGTTGACCGTCTTCAGTCCGGCGACCCGCGAGACGAGGTCGGTGAAGCCCGTGAACGCGGACGGGGGCAGGCCGGCGAGGGCCCCGGCGGTCGTGAAGCCGTAGGGCAGCGAGTCGCCCAGGGCCAGGTGGTAGCGCAGCGGCGGCCGGGCGATCGCGACGCCGGGCGTCGCCACGGTCACGGCGGCGACGGTCAGTGCGACGGCGAGCAGCCGGGTCAGCGGTCGGTTCATGGGTTCGATGCTCGGTCGCTGCGCCTGCGGGGGCATCGGTAGTTCTACGCATGTCCACCACTGACTCCGGGTGCCATCCTGAGGCGGTGAAGTTCCGTGTCGCCGTGGTCGCGATCGCCGTGCTGCTGCTCGCGCTGCGCATCTGGTACTTCGAGCGGCTCGGCGGCTGGCGCTGGCTGATGCTGCTCAACGCCGCCGTGCAGCTCGCGGTGATCGTTGCCGGTCTCGTCGCCATCAGACGGCGCCCCGACAGCCGGGTCGGCCTGATCCTGCTGGCGTGGGGCCTGTTCGTCGTGCTCAACGGCCCCGGCACGGCGGAGAGCGGGGCGCTGCTGGTGATCGAGGGTTGCCTGCAGCCGTGGTACTGGGCGCTGCTCGCCCACGCGATGCTCACCTACCCCGACGGCCGCACCCGGCACCGCCGGGAACGGGTCTTCCTCACCGTCGCGTACCTGTGGCCGGTGTGGTGGCTGACCGCATGGCTGTTCGCCGAGCCCGGCTGGATGGTCGTCTGCCCGGCCGACGGCTGCCCCGCCAACCCGTTCCTGATCTCGCCGCAGCGGGAGTTGCTGAAGCACTGGTTCGACGCCAACGACGTCCTCGCCATCGGCCTCGGCGTCTGGTTCCTCACCCTGGTCGTGCTGCGCCGGCGCGGGATGGCCCCGCCGGAGCGGCGCAGCGCCGCACCCGCGCTGTGGGCGATCGGGGTGCTGTCGGCCGCGTACCTGATGCAGGCCACGCTGTCGTTGATCGAGCCCCCCGACGGCACCCTGTGGGCGGTCCTGTGGTGGACCCGGCGCCTGGCGACGTTGCTGGTGCCGGTCGGGCTGCTGATCGCGCTCGTCAACATGAAACTGGCCCGGGCCGACGTGGCGGCGCTGCTGCTGCGCCTCCGCGACGCCGACATCCCGCAGCTCCAGTCGGGTCTCGCTACCCTGCTGCGCGACCCGTCGCTGCGCATCGTGTCCGATGCCGCGGGAGACGGCACCGACCTGGGCGACGGCTATGTCCTGCGGCACCACAGCAGCGCCCGCACCGAGGACCCGGAGCTGTTCGACGCCGCCGTGGCGGCGGCCCGGATGACCATCGACAACGCGCGGCTGCACCGGCAGGTCCTCGCGCAACTGGCGGAGGTGAGCGCGTCCCGGGAGCGGCTCGTCCAGGCCGCCGACGCCGAACGCCGGCGGGTGGAGCGGGACCTGCACGACGGGGCGCAGCAGCAGCTGATCGGGCTCGGCATGGCCCTGGAGACGGCCCGCCTCGAGGTCCCCGACGAGCATCCCGCCGCCGCGATGCTCGACGACGCGAGCGGCCAGCTGCGGCACTCGATCGACGAGCTGCGGGCCCTGGCCCGCGGGTTGCGCCCGGCGATGCTCACCGAACGTGGCCTGCCCACGGCCCTCGCCGAGTTGCGCCGCCGCGCCCGGGTGCCGGCGACGCTGGAGGTCGTGGGGGTGCCACGGCTGGCCGCCGACGTGGAGACGGCCGCGTACTTCGTGGTGAGCGAGGCGCTGCAGAACGCGGCCCGGCACGCGCAAGGCGCCGCGGTGTCGATCCAGGTCACCTTCGCCGACGGCGTGCTGCTCGTCGAGGTGCGCGACGACGGCCCCGGCGGCGCGGACGTGCACCGCGGGTCGGGGCTGCGCGGCCTGTCCGACCGGGTCGCCGTCGTCGGCGGGGTCCTGACCGTGCGGAGCCCGTCCGGGGGCGGCACCACGGTGTCGGCGCGGTTCGAAGGTGTGCCGTGCGTATCGTGATCGCCGACGACTCCCTGATCGTGCGGGCCGGCCTGACCAGGCTTCTCGGCGCGATGGACGCCGTCGAGGTCGTCGGCGAGGCCGCCGACGCCGGGGAGCTGCACCGCATCGTCGCCCACGACCGGCCGGACCTGGCGATCGTCGACATCCGCATGCCACCCACGTTCACCGACGAGGGCATCCACGCCGCCGGCCGGATCCGCCGCGACCACCCTTCGGTCGCCGTGATGGTCCTGTCCCAGTACGTCGAGACGGCGTTCGCGATGGAGCTCCTCGACGGCGGCCGCACCCACGTCGGCTACCTGCTGAAGGACCGGATCATGCAGCGGGCCGCCCTGATCGACGCGGTGCGCCGGGTCAGCGCCGGCGACGTGGTCGTCGACCCGGCCCTGGTCGAGCTGCTGCTGGCCGCGCCCTCGGTGCCGGCGGCCCTCGCCGTGCTGTCCGACCGCGAGCGGGACGTCCTGGTGCTGATGGCCGAGGGCCTCACCGACCGCGGCATCGCCGAACGGCTGTCCGTGTCGCCCCGCACCGTCGGCACCCACATCCAGCACATCTTCGACCGCCTCGGCATCGCCGACTCCGCCACCGACAACCGCCGCGTCCGCGCCGTGCTGTCCTACCTGGACGCGGTGGGCTGATGCCGCTCGGTCGCCAGGGCTCCGGTCGGCCACGCCCGGTCGTGGGCCGCCGAACACGGCTCCGGACTGGCGCTGAACGTCACGGACGGGCACCGCTCGGCCGCCGTCGCGTTCTACGAGGCCACCGGCTGGCGCCACACGCACACCGCCGACGCCGACTGGACCACTCCCGACGGGCACCAGGTCGCACTGCGTCACTACGTCACGGGCGGCGATCCCGGCATACTGGCCTCCATGGTCACACCCCTCGACCCGGTCCCGGGCCCGACCGGCCACGAAGCAGAGCTGACCGGCCTGGTCCGGTCGAGCGAGTGGCTGCTGCGCGTCCTGGCCGCGGTGCGCGACGAACAGCTCCCCGATGCCTGGGTCGGGGCCGGCGCGCTGCGGGACCTGGTGTGGGGCACGCGGTACGGGTCGGGGTTCGCGCCCGAACGGGTCCGTGACGTGGACGTCGCCTTCTTCGATCCGCACGATCTGAGCCGCGACAACGACGCCCGGGTCACCGAGCGGCTCCGGCGGCGGTTGCCCGGCGTGCCGTGGGAGGCGAGCAACCAGGCGGCGGTGCACACCTGGTATCCGGCGGAGTTCGGTGGTGGCCCGGTCGAGCCGTTGACGTCGGTCGACGAGGCGTTGGCGACGTGGCCCGAGACCGCCACCACCGTCGCGGTGCGCCTCAGCCCGGACGGCATCATCGAGGTCAACGCCCCACTCGGTCTCGACGACCTCATGGACGGCATCTGGCGGCGCAATCCCCGCCGGGTCACCGTCGAGCGTTCCCTGACCAGACTGGAACGCCACCAGCCGCACACCCGCTGGCCCGGCGTCACGGTCATCGCGCCGCGGCCGGAGGGCACCCATTGACGGATCTTGACCGCGGCGAGCTGAGCGTGCTGCGACAGCGCGGGCCGGTCACCTTCTGGACGGTGCTCCTGCTCACCGCACCGGTGCTGGAGTTGCTCCGACTCATCCCGCACCGGTGGACCGGATGACCGGCCCCAGGCCGAGCTGAAACCAGGTGCCCGGCTTGCCGCCGAGGTCGGCCGGAGCCGCCGGGCCGACCGGGGCGAACCCGGCCCTGGTCAGCACCTTCCGCGACGCGGCATTGTCGTGGGAGGCGGCCGCTCTGAGCGTGCGCAGCCCGTGGTCCACCGCCGCCAGCCGGCACAGCTCCCGGACGGCCGCCGTCGCCACGCCGCGGCCGGCGGCGTGCTGCGCGACCCGGTACCCGACGTTCGCCGTGCCGCCCCCGACGAGGAACAGGTTGAACCGGCCCAGGATCGAGCCGTCCTCGGCGACGAGCACGTAGTAGGTGTCGGTGCCGGCGTCCTGCTGCGCCAGCATGGCGCTGTGCCGCTCGGCGAACTGCTCGAAGAACGCATCGCCCCGATCGGAGATCGAGGCGGCGAAGTAGGCGCGGTTCGCCAGTTCGAAGGCCAGGACCGCCGCGTCATGGTCGGCCCGCAGGCGCTGCAACTCGGACACCCACCCGACGGTATCCTGGTCGACCGGCGGGAGGGAAAGCATTTGAACGCGACCGAGGTGCTCCGGGAACGGGTCGAGACGTTCCGCCGGCTGGCCGCCGAGCACGCCATCCCGGTCGTCATCGGCGACCCGTTGCCGTTGCCGCGCAACCCGGCGCTGCCGTCCGGGCTGTACGACGTCTTCGACGTGCTCGGCCACGTCGACACCGGCGACCTCCGGTTCGGGCCGCCCGCGGAGGTGCACACCCTCGAGGCGTGGCAGGACCGCGACGTCGACGAGGAATGCCCGCTGGGCGACCCCCCGTCGATCGGCGAGGGCTACGTCGTCCTCGGTGACGCCGAGGACGACGACATCGGCATCGGTGACCTCTCCCTCGACGTCGCCGACGGCAGCGTCTACTTCATCGACGGCGACAGCTACCGGTTCTACCGCATCGACGGTGCCGACCTGGACGAGATCGAGGTCGACGAGTTCGCGCCCGACCTGCCGACGTTCTTCACCCGATACGTGTTCGGCCCCGACTATCCGCGCCTGGCCTCGTCCGTGTGCAACCTCCGGGTGTACCAGACCCACAAGCACCGCTATGTCGCGCCGTGGATGCGGCTGCTGGTCGCCGCCGGCCTGATCGACCCGCCCAGCCGCGAGCGCCCCCGGCCCTTCACCGCCGCCGGCGGCCTGCTCCGGACCCGGCTGAAGCCCCGCCGCGGTCCGGTCGCCGGAGTCTGAACCATCATTGCCGGCCGGGAGCGGCGGTCCGCTCCCGGCCGGTGTCCATGGGGCCGTTCGGATCAGCTGACGTGCCCGGCGGTCCAGCAGCCCGCGTTCGTGTGGCAGTTCACCAGCGCGTCCAGCTCCGAGTGCAGGGTCGTCTTGCGCGACGCGGAGAGGCCGGCGTAGGTGTTGTTCAGCTGGTACGGGTCCGTGGTGCGGTCGTAGTACTCGTGTTCGCCGTTGTCGTACTCGATGTAGGTGTAGATCTCCGTGCGCAGGGCCTCGTAGGTGGTCGGCATGCCGTTGCGGGCGTCCTGGACGTCGGGGTCGTCGGCGCTGACGCCCGGGCCGTGGTGCTCGATGAGTGAGCCGGTCCGCCATGGGGCGGTCTGCCCGCCGGTGAGCAGCGTGACCAGGGAGCGGCCGTTGACGTCGCCGGCGACCGGGGCGCCGCCGAGGCGCTGGAAGGTGGGGGCCAGGTCGATGTTCTGCACGACCTGCGGGCGGCTGATACCGCTGGGCACGTTCGGGCCGGCGATGACCAGTGGCACCACCACGTCGTGGTCGTACGCCGTCTGCTTGCCTTCGACCAGGCGGTGGTCGCCCATGTGGAAGCCGTTGTCGGAGCTGAACACGACGTAGGTGTTGTTGGCGACCCCGGAGGCGGTGAGCTGCTGGCGCAGTCCGGCGATCATGCGGTCGACGGCCTGGACGGCCTGGGCGCGCTTGCGGTAGTCGGTGTTGATTTTGGTGATCTCGGCGGTGGTGAGCGGGCCGTTGCCGGCCAGCCAGGTCGGCGCGTTTGCCGGCAGGGTGTTCCAGGCGGGCGTGTGCGGGGCGGTCAGGCCGGGGAACTTGTCGAGGTCCTGGCGGGCCGGGGTGAACGGGCCGTGCGGCGCGAACGTGGAGATCTCCAGCAGGAACGGCTTGTTCGCCGCCGCCTGCCGCTGGATGAACGACTTACCCTTGGCGCCCACGACGTCGGTGAGGTAGTCGGCGTCGGTGTTGCCGTAGTGCACGAGGGTGCCGTTCTCGTTCAGGTTGTAGTTGTACTCCCCGTAGGCGTCACCGGCGCCGTACCACTCCGTCCAGCCCGGCGGGGTGTAGAGATCCCTGGGCAGGTATCCGTTGAGGTACTTACCCATGAACGCGGTGGAGTACCCCTGCGCCTGCAGCGCGGTGGCGAAGGTCTTCGACTCGTTGCCGCGGTTGCGGAACACCGCGAAGCCACCGTCGGAGCCGCCGTTGGTGAAGACCCCCGTGTCGTGCGGGAACTTCCCGGTGAAGATCGACGAGCGGGACGGGCAGCACAGCGAGTCGGTGACGGTGTAGTTGGTGAACGTCGTGCCGTCGGTCTGCAGGCGTTGCACGTTCGGCATGTGCTGGACCAGGTTCCACGCCAGGTCGTCGACGAGGACGAACACGATGTTCGGCGGGGTGGCGGCGGCCACGGCCGGCGACGCGCCGGCGGAGGCGACGAGACCGGCGGTGACGGCGAGCGCGGCGGTGGCCAGGGCGGCCAGGGATCTACGCATGCCATCCACGATGAACGATGGGCCACGGCTTTGGGCCAACGTTGTGTTCGAATTCTGTAAATCTTATTGGTTAGATAGGATTTTGCCGGACCCAGGCGACGAAATACACCGGTCACGAACTGCACAGACTCACACCAGCCATGGCGGGTTTGCGGCGGCTCCCGCCGGGCAGTGCGGGGAGAGCGCGACCGCGTCGGCCCTGACCGTGCTCGTCGGTGCGGGGAAGGGGAGGCCGGTGCGGCGCCGGTGGGCTCGTACGGCGGTGGCCGGGGCGACGGTCATCGCCCTGTTCCTTGTCGTCTGGGTCAACCGGGCGGAACTGCCGGCCACGGCCCGGGCGCTCCGTGGCGCCGACCCGAGGTGGCTGGCAGGCGGCCTGCTGACGCTGACCCTCTGGTGGTCGGCGTGGGCCCTGCTGTACCTGTCGTGCCGCCGGATCACCCGGGCGGGCGGCTACCGGGAGTTCCGGTGGCTGGTTCCGGTGGTGGTGGGTACCGTCGCGGCCAACCTGATGGTGAAGTCCGGCGGGCTGGCCGGGCTCGCACTGTTCCTGGACGACGGGCACCGCCGGCGGCTCTCGCCCGGCCGGGTCGGCAGTGCCTACGTGCTCGCCGCCGTCCTGGCGGAGGTGGCGTTCTTCGTGACGCTGGTGGCCGGGACCTCGGTGGTGTGGGCGTCGGCGCGACTCACCCGTACCGAAGCCGCCGCCGTGACGGTCTTCCTGGCGTTCCTGGTCGCGCGGGCCGGCCTGCTGCTGGCGGTGATCCGCAGTCGGGAGGCGTTCGTCCGGATGTGGGGCGTCCCCGCCCGCTGGCGCGACCGGCTGCTGCGGCGTCCGGCCACCGCGTGCGACCCGTCGAAGGCACACGAGGTCTACGACGCGGTGGCGGTGCTGCGTGCCCGGCCGTTGACCGGGCTGCCGCCGTTCGGGTTCGCCCTCGGCGTCGACGCACTCGGGGTGGCGATGCTGTGGACGGCGCTGGCCGCGGTCGGCGGCGGCAACCGGCCGCTCGTGGCGCTGGTCGCGTACGTGATCTCCGCGGTGTTCGGCATGGTCGGGTTCCTGCCCGGCGGGCTCGGCTTCGTCGAGGTCGGCTCCGCGGCGGTGATGGTCTCGTTCGGTGTCCCGGTCGGGGTCGCCGCCGCGGCGGCCGTCGTGTTCCGGCTCTGGGAGTTCTGGCTCCCCCTGGCCGTCGGCGCGGTGGCGCTGTGGTGGCTGCCCCGGCGCCGGCCGGGACCTGCGGGCCGGCCGGCCGGATCGGGACCCGCCGCGGATGAGGCGTTCGGGTGAACGACGCGATGAGCCCCACCGGACGGTGGGCGCGCCGCGGGTGCGCCGCCGCCGCACTGCTGCTCGCGCTCATCGACCTGGCGTCGGCGGCGGTGGTGGTACCCCCCGCAGCCACGCCGCACCGCCCGGTGCCGTACCCGGTCGCCGCGCTGTTCGGTGCGCACTACGTCCTGCTGGCCTCCGGGGTCTGCCTGCTGCTGGTGGTGTGGGCGCTGCTGCGCGGCAAGCGGGCGGCGTGGTGGGTCGCGCTGCTCGCCGCGGCGGTGTCGCTGCCCGGCCACCATGCCGGGCCGGGGCAGTGGCCACGGCTGGTGGCCACCGCCGGCCTGCTGCTGCTGTTGCTGATCTGCCGGGAGGCCTTCGTCGCCCGGTCGGATCCCGCGCTCCTGCGCCGTGGACTGGCGGTCCTGGTGGTCGGCGAGATCGCGGTGTTCGCGTACGCGGTGCTCGGCCTGTCCCGGCTGGACCCCGACTTCCGTGACCGCGAGACGGTCGGGTCGGCGGTCGTCGACGCGCTGCGGCTGCTGTTCCTCCTGCCGGTGAGCGTCGAACCGATCACCCGGCACGGGCGGTGGTTCATGGAGTCGGCGCGGACGGCGACGCTGAGCGTCGCGGTGCTGGGGCTCATCTGGCTGGTCGCGACGGTGATCGGCCGGCCCGGGCACGACCGGGAGCGCCGCCGGGTGCGGCAGCTGCTGGACCGCTACGCCGCCACCGCGCTCGCCCACTTCCACCTGCTCGACGACAAGGCGTGGGTGATCACCGCCGACGGCCGGGCGTTCGTCGGCTACAAGGTGGTCGGCACCACGGCGGTGGCGCTGGGCGAGCCGATCGGCCACGGCGACTCGGTGCTGTCGGCGGCCCGCGACTTCGCCCAGCTGTGCTCGCTCAACGGCTGGCACCCGGTGTTCCATCAGGTGACCGGCGAGGGTCTGCCCGTGCTGGCCGCCACGGGGTGGAAGACCCTGAAGATCGGCGAGGAGGCGATCGTCGACCTGGCGGCGTTCGACCTGCAACGCCCGGAGTACAAGGGGATCCGGTCGTCGGTGCGTCGCTGCGAACGGGCCGGGTACCACGTGGTCGACCTGCCGCACCCGGTCGATGACGCGACCCTGGCCGAGCTGCGCGAGGTGTCCGACGCCTGGCTGGCCTCCGGCGGTCACCGCGAACGGACCTTCACGCTCGGAAGGTTCGACCGCGAATACCTCAGGACGACCCCGATCGTGGCGGTGCTCGACGCCGACGGGCGCATCCAGGCGTTCGCGAACATCGTGCCCACGTACCGGTCGCGGGATGCCACCTTCGACCTGATGCGCCGCCGGCCGGATGCGGTCAACGGGGTCGTCGAGCAGCTGTTCGTGGCGCTCATCGAGCGGTTCCGGGCGGTCGGGTACGCCGGCCTGAACCTCGGACTGGCGCCGCTGTCCGGCACGGGGTCCGGCCTGTCGCTGCCCGACCGGGTCCTCCAGCTGATCTACACGCACGCCGGCGCGGCGTTCAACTTCGCCGGCCTGCGCGCGTTCAAGGCCAAGTGGCATCCCCGGTGGGAGCCGCGGTACCTCGCCTACCGCTCCGACGCGCGGCTGCTCGTCAGCGCCGCGGCACTCGTGCGCGCCGGAGAGCTGCCCGACCCGCGCTCGCCGCTCGGCCGGCTGCGACGGCTGCTGCGGCGCATGCCGGTGACCACGGCGTTCCTCCTGCTCCAAGCGTGGATCATGACGGCGACCGCGCTCGACCCGGACACCCACGGGCAACTGATCCACCACTTCGGTCTCGCCTGGCGCGACCTGCAGGGCGGCCAGTTGTGGCGCCTGGTGTCGTCACCGCTCATCCAGACGGAACCGGGCTGGGTCTGGTCGGTGGTGTGGTTGCTCGCATTCCTGCCGCTGGCCGAATGGCGCCTCGGCTCCCGCCGTACCGTGCTGATCTTCTTCGCCGCGGACGCCGTCGCGACGCTGTCGGTCCTGCTCACCCTCCGGCTGGCGACCGCCGCCGGGTCCACCGACGCGGCGCGGCTCATCGCCGAACGCGACGCCGGCTCCTCGGCCGGCAGCTGGGCGCTGGCGGCCGCGGTGGCCTGGAGCCTGACCGGCAGGGCACGGCTGCTCGCCGTCGCCGGGGTCCTCGCGACGCTGGGCGTCGCGGTGGTGACCCACCGCCGGCTCTTCGACGTCGAGCACCTGATCGCGGCGCTCGTCACGGTCGGCGCCTTTGCCCTGCTGCCGGTATGGCGCCGGGCGAGGGCCGGACGCGTGGTCGCGGCCGCCCGCCGGTGGACCGGGCGATCTCCGTAGAAGTTCCCGCCAGGCCAGGGTTTCGGGCGGGCGGTGCCGCGGTATGTGGGCCGGAACGGGCCGGCTGACCCGTCAGCTGACGCGGTGTCAGGGCCCGCCACCGACCTGGTGAGGTGTGCCGTGCAGGATGCGGGCGGCACAGCCGGCCGGATGCCCGCAGGCTCCGGCTTCCTGCGGCGCGAAGTAGGGCTGTGGGGCCTGACCTTCGTGTCGCTGGGCTCGATCATCGGCTCCGGCTGGCTGCTCGGCGCGCTGTCCGCGGCGCAGGCCGCCGGTCCCGCGTCGGTGATCTCCTGGCTGCTGGCCGGTGGGATGCTCGCGCTGCTCGCCCTGGTCCACGCCGAGCTCGGCACGGCCTACCCGGTCGCCGGCGGCACCGCACGGTTCCCCGGCTTCGCGTTCGGCGTGCTCGCCGGGCTCACCGCGGGCTGGGCCGCCTGGCTGCAGGCCGTCACGATCGCGCCGATCGAGGTGGAGGCAAGCCTGCAGTACCTCAACAACATCGGCTGGGTGCGCAGCCACCTCGGCCTCCTGCACGCCGACGGCACGCTGTCACCGGCCGGCCTCGGCTTCGCCACGCTGCTCATGTTGCTGTTCACCGTGATCAACGTGCAGGGGGTGCGGCGGCTCACCAGGAGCAACACCGCGGTCGTGCTCTGGAAGCTCGCGATACCGGTGCTCACCGTCATCGTCGTGGCCGCGCTGACCTTCCAGCCGTCCAACTTCACCGCGGGCGGCGGATTCAGCCCGTACGGTGCCCACGGCATCTTCGCCGCGCTGCCCGCCGGTGTCGTCTTCTCCCTGCAGGGCTTCGAACAGGCGATCCAGTTGGGCGGGGAGGCCCGCGACCCGCAGCGGGACCTGTCCCGCGCCGTGATCCTGGCCATGCTGATCGGAACAGTGCTGTACGTCCTGCTGCAGATCGTCTTCATCGGCGGCCTGGACCCGCGCAACCTCGCCGACGGCTGGGCACATCCGGTCGGCGCCGGGGACTTCGGCCCGTATGCGACCATCGCCGCCGCGGCGGGCGCCGGCTGGCTGGCCGTGCTGCTGTACGCCGACGCGTTCGTCTCACCCGCCGGGACGGGACTGGTCTACCTCGGCACCTCGGCTCGGCTCTCCTACGCGCTGGCCCGGCAGGGCACCCTGCCACCGGCGCTGAGTCACCTCAGCCGCCGTGGCGTTCCGCTGTACTCGATCGTGCTGGCGTTCGTCGCGGGCGAGCTGGCCTTCCTGCCGTACCCCAGCTGGCAGTCGCTCGTCGGGCTCGTCACGTCGGCGACCGCGATCATGTACGCGTTCGCGCCGGTGTCGCTGACCGCGCTGCGCCGGCGCGATCCCCGGCACCACCGCCCCTACCGGCTGCCCGCCGCCGGGATCGCCGCGCCCGCGGCCTTCGTCGCGGCGAACCTGGTGATCTACTGGGGCGGCTTCGAGGCGACCTGGAAGCTCCTGCTGGCCATCGGTGCGGGGCTGGCACTCTTCGCGATCACCGTGGCGCACACCCCCGACCGGGAACGGCCCGCCGTCGACTGGCGTGCGTCGTCGTGGATCTGGCCCTGGCTCATCGGGCTCACCCTCATCGGGTTCCTCGGCCGCTACGGGCGCGGCGCACGCCTGTGGCTGCCCAGCTGGATCGACCTGCTCGTGGTGATCGCCTTCAGCCTGGTGGTCTTCGCCTACGCCGTCAGCGTGGCCATGGACAGCGAACGGGTGCGGGCCGCGGTCGACCGGGAAAAGGACCCGGTGGGCCGTCAGGTCCGCCCGCTCCCCGGTGACCCGTCCTGATCCTGGTCCGGATCCTGGTCCGACGGCACCCCGTTCCGGTCGACATCGGGCACCGGGGTGCCACCCGTCCGGGCGAGCGCGCGGGTCAGTGCCGGCTGGCCGGCCGGGTCGGTCAGGAGCAGCAGGGCGCCCCGCCCCGTCGGCAGGGCGTGCACCGTCCGCTCGACAGTGGTGTCGCTGAGGCCGGCGTCGTGCCAGCGTGCCACCACCGCGACCGCACCCGCACCGATGACCAGACCGGTCATCGGGAGGCCGACGAACGTGCCCAGCACCACCCCCCAGGCCGCGCCGGCGAGGGTGCCGTCGATCGCGTCCATGTCCCGGGTCTCCTGCACGTGTATCCGGTCCGCCCGGTCGGACCAGGCGACCGCGGCGTCGTCGAGGCGCACCGGACGGTGCTGGCGCAGCGCCGTGATCAGTCCCGCGCGGGCCCGCGTCACGTCGTCGAACGCGTAGGCCACGGTCTGGTCCGCGCGCAGCTGGCCCGGGCGGTGCAGGTGCCCGGCCAGCGGACGCCGCCGCATCTGCCAACCGGCGAGGAAGCCCAGAAGGACGGCCAGCAGGTGCCCGACGTCGGTGAAGGTGCCGCCGTTCAGCAACGGCACGACCACGACGACAACCGCCAACGGCACCAGGTAGCGCCGTGCCCGCACGGGCAGGGTGAGCGCGAGCGCGCCGCCGACGGCGTGCGAGCCGTAGCTCGTGCCCACATCATTGGCGATGGTGATCGCGCCGCCCAACCAGCCGCCGCGGACGCCGGTCAGCAGCAGCCCGTAGACGATGCAGCTCGTCACCGCGTTGGACGCGAAGAACACCACGAGCAGCCGCCGCCACCCCCACAGCACCTCGGCCACCGACAGGAGCAGCAGCAGCGGGATCATCGCCACCACGCCGGCCCGCTCGTCGAGCACGAAGGCGCTGGTGACCAGCGTCCAGATCCGGTGGTCCTGCAGGTTGGCCACGTTGGTGGAGTTGGCGAGGACGATCTGGCTCCGGACCTCCGCACTGACGGCGTGGCTCAGGATGACATCGATGCCGACGACGACCAGCACGTACAGCGGGGCGAGCCGCACCCGGGCAAGGAACGACAGGCAGATCTTCGCCTTGGCCGACCAGTCCCCCGCTGCCCGGAGCGCATCGGCGAGGTCGCCGCCGGGCAGGTAGGAGGCCGCCACAAGGCCAGGCTGGTCCTTGTACAACCGGCACCGGCTCCGCACACCCATCAGCTGCGACCTATCCAGATGATCTCTCTGTCGAGGGTACTGCCGCCCACCACCCGACGCGCAACCACCGCGGCGTCAGCCGCCGGCCTTCCGGTCGCTGATGACCTGGCCGCCGAGCCCGGACCGGGACGTGGGTTGGCCGACGAGCTCGACGAGCACCTCGTCGCGGCACTCGTCGCCGAACGCGGCGGTGACGGCGTCGGTGAACGCGGCGACCAGCTTCGCGACGACGCCGGCGGCGTCCGCACGGGCGAAGACCTCCTCGCGCAGGCCGAAGGTGACCGAGGGTGCGGCCGTGCTGACCACCGCTCCGCCGCGAGCCCATCGCCCGGCCGGGATGCCGATGAGCCTGACATCCACCGAGCTTCGGGCCCAGTCGCCGTACACGGACACGACGGCGTTGGTCAGTTCCGTGATGAGGACGGCTTCGCGCCCGGCCAGCTCGTGTTCGAGCGCGTGGAGAGTCACGTGCGGCATCGGCGGCTCCTCTGCTTCGGGCAGCGACGGCCGGGGCTGCAACCGGCAGTCCGTGATCACGAGCAGCATACGACTGTGCGCCGCCTCGATGCCGCTCCGAGGTACGGCGGAGGCGCTCGCCGTATCGGTCCGGAATCAAGAAGCAATTGCTGCCGAGACCCACCTAGCGTTGGCGGCACCGAACGTCCGCAGACACCAGTCGGCGACCACCAGGAGGAGCGACACGATGAGCGCGAGCAGGAAGACCAGCCCGGACGGCCTCTCCGAGGATGAGCGCGCCGCGGTCAAGGAGCGGGCCGCGGAGGTGAAGAAGGACGCGAAACGCGGCCGGGGCGATCGGGCGGCGCTCGACGAGGTCGACGTGCTGTCGAAGATCGCCGCGATGGAGCCGTCGGACCGCGCGCTCGCCGAACGCATCCACGCGATCGTCACCGGCGCGGCGCCTGAGTTGTCGCCGAAGCTGTGGTACGGGCAGCCCGCCTATGCCAGGAACGGCAAGGTGGTGTGCTTCTTCCGCAGCGGGCACGGCGACAAGGAGCCCTACTCGACATTCGGCTTCACGTCCGCGGCCAACCTCGCCGACGACGGCGGCCTGTGGCCGACGTCGTACGCCGTTGCCGAGCTCAGCGACGACGCCGCGGCGACCATCGCCGCCCTCGTCAAGAAGGCAACCGATGCTTGAGGTCCTCATCGGCGGGCCGAGGTGCGGCGGAGGCGTTCGCAGGCGGCCAGGGCCTGGTGCAGGGCGTCCTCGACCGCCGTGATGTCGTGGCGGTCGAGGGCGTGCCGGCCGCGGGCCAGGCACGCGGCGAGCAGCCGGGTCTCGCCGCGTGGGGCCGGTGGTCGGGTGGCACCGCCGTGCAGGCGGGTCAGTGCGCCGCTGCGGGCCAGGCTGGCCAGGTCGCGTTGGGTGGTGGCGAGGGACGCGCCGGTCGCCTCGCGGATGTCGGTGATGGTGACGAACTCGCGCTGAGCGAGGAGTTCCAGGATCCGCTGGTGGCGCACGGACGGCAGCAACGACGTAGCCATGACGTCACGAGATCGGGTACAGCTGGCCGCCCGTGTCCGCGGCGACGGCAGGGCCGAAGTCGACGTCGCGGCCGTCGACGCTGAAGCGGTAGCGGCCGAGGCGGCGGACCGCCGGGGTGGCGTCGAGGTAGTCGCGGAGGTCCTCGAGTTCGGCGGGGGTCAGCCAGCTGGGCGGGTCGGACACGGCTCGGAAGCGGCAGATGTCGGCGAGGTCCCGCAGCCACTGCAGCTGCTGCGTGGTGAGCAGGTTGAGTTTGCTGCGGAAGTAGATGACGTCGGGGTCGACCTCGACGAGGGGGGACTGCCAGAGCCGGTGCAGGCTGTTGACGACGGCGTTGCGGGCGGTCGCGTCGGACGGGTCGACGGAGGCGTAGTTGTCCCACATCGGGGCGACGTCGGGGCCGCTGCGCATGCCGTCGAGCAGGCCGAGGGACGGCAGCAGCATGGCGCCGGAGCCGAGGAGGTACACGTCGTCGCCGGCGGTCTCGCGGATGACGCGCAGCCCCTCCCGGTAGAGCGCCTCGCGTGAGCGATCGGCGGACGGAACCGGGGCGGCGCCGGCGTTGATGAAGTCGAGCTTCAGGTAGCGGAAGCCCCAGTCGTGCACGACGGTGCGGATGAGCTCGGTGACGTGTTCGAGCGCGTCGGCGCGGGCCAGGTCGAGCGCGTAGTACGGCCCGCCCCAGTTGTACCCGGCGATGACCGGCCGCCCGTCGGCGCCGCGCAGCAGCAGCTCCGGTCGCGAGGTGGCGAGGCGGGAGTGCGGCAGCGCGATGAAGGGGGCGAGCCACAGCCCGGGGGTGAAGCCGGCGTCCGTGATGCGCTCGGCGAGGCTGCGCATGCCGCTGGGGAACTTGGCGTTGGGTTGCCAGTCGCCGACGAGCTCCTCCCAGCCGTCGTCGATCTGCACGACGTCGAAGGGCAGCCCGGTGAGGTCGGCGATGTCCTTGGTCAGCTGGTTCTCGGTGACGGTCTCGTAGTAGGCGTACCAGCTGCACCAGACGTTGCCGGCGCGGCGGGTGCTGCCGCCGAAGCGCAGCCGCAGCTGCTCGGTGTAGGCGCTGAACACCTCGTCCTCGGTGCCGTGGGCGAGGAACCAGTCGGCGCCGGCGCTGGCGTACCAGCCGGTGAGGGTGTCGTGGTCGGCGACCAGCCGGGGCGTGTCGAGGCCGAGCGCGCCGAGCAGCAGGGTCCGGCCGTCAGTGGACTGCAGCGCGGCGACGGCTGAGGAGTGGTGCCGGGTGGGGTCGTCGAAGGTGGGGTCGTCGGCGGTGACGAGCCGCTGCGGGTTCGGCACCCGCAGCGGCGTCTCGCTCAGCCGCCGCCAACCGCAGGGGCTCCACGAGTTGTGTCCGTGCCGGTAGAACGATGCGTCGCCGAGGCCGTGCAGGATCGCCACCCGGCCGGGGGGTAGCAGGACACCGCCTGCGACGGGCTGCGGTGCCCCGTTCGCGGAGTGCTGGAGGGCGAAGTGGTGTCCGCCGACCTCGACGAGCTGTGCCATGGTTCTCCTCTTCAGAAATTGCACGGCGGGGCGCGACCACAGCGCCCCACCGCGCGGACAAGCAGGCGAGCAAGGGAAGGCGTTACTTGAACAGGCCGTTGACCTGGTCGTTGGCCTTCTTGAGGGCGTCGGCCGGGGCGGCCTGGCCGACCACGACGGACTGAATGGCGTCCTGGACGATCTGGCTGACCTCGTTGCCGTGGTCGGTGATCGGCAGGAAGAACGTGCCGCCGGACGCGGTTGCCTGGTCGGTGAAGGCCTGGACGTTGCGGCCGGCCGCCTTGTGGGCGGCGAGGGCCTTGTCGGTGCCGGACTTGACGGCCGGGAAGACGACGGCCTTGTCACCGACGATGTCCTGGCAGGCGGACGAGCCGAGGAACTTCACCCAGGACCAGGCCTGGTTGGGGTGCTTGGTGCCGGCGTAGATCGCGTCGGAGAGGCCGTTGATGGCGGTCTTGCGGCCGGCCGGGCCGGTGGGCAGCTGGGCGAAGGCGTACTGCTGCTTGGCGCCGGTGCCGAGGTAGGTGCCGATGGTCCAGGAGCCGACGATGGTGAACGCGGCCTGTCCGGAGTCCATCGTGGCGTCGCGGCCGATGGTCGACTGCTTGTCGAACTTCGGCGCGTAGCCCTTGTCGATCAGGTGCTTGAACCAGCCGATGGTCTCGGCGAGCTTCGGGTCGTCGTACTTGTACTTGGTGCCCCAGGGGTTCTTGTCGAGGTAGGTGAAGCCATTGGCGACGGCGAGGTCGCCCCAGCCGTTCTGGCCCTGCGAGCCGTCGGCCCATTCGGGCAGGAAGCCGTAGACCTTGACGGTGTTCTTGTCGAAGGCGGGGTCCAGGCCGTTGCGGCCCTGCGCGTCGACGGAGGCCTTGGCGATCGCCTGCTCGAAGCTGCCGCCGTCGCCGGGGTTCCAGGTGAGCTTGTCCAGGCCGCTGGCGTCGGGGACGAGCTTGGTGTTGTAGACCAGGGCCATCGTGTCCCAGTCCTTCGGCAGGCCGTAGCGCTTGCCATCCTTGACGAACAGGTCGGCGAGACCGGCCTGGTACTGGTTGAGGTCGACCTTGTCCTTGTCGACGAACGGCTGGATGTCGAGGATCTGGTTGCTGGTCACGAACTGCGGGTAGTAGGACGCGTGGTCGGTCCAGACGTCGGGGGCGCTGCCGCTGGCCAGCTGGGTGGTGAGGTTCTGCCAGTACTGCTGCCACGCGGTCTGCGTGAACTTGATGGTGGTGTTCGGGTTGGCCTTGGTGAACTCGTCGGCGCAGGCCTGGTAGGCGGGCAGCTGCTTGTCGTCCCACAGCCAGTAGTTGAGGGTGACCTTGCCGCCGTCGTCGCCGGACTCTGCGGAGCAGGCGGCCAACGGCAGGGCGAGCGCCGCAACGGTCAGGGCGGCGGCCGCACGGAGTCGTCTGGACATGGAGTTCCTTTCGGGGAGCTTGAGCGCGGGGGGTGTCATCACTTGATGCCGGTGAAGTTCAGCGATTGGACGAGGCGCTTGCCGAGGAAGATCAGCAGGAGCAGGACCGGCAGGACGGAAAGCGTGGAGGCGGCCATGAGGCCGGTCCAGTCCGGTTGGGTGTTGGGTGACTGCTGGAGGAACACGCCGAGCGCCACGGTGAGCACCCGGTTGTCCTCCCCGCGGCCGACGAGCAGCGGCCACAGGTAGTCCTTCCAGGCCCACACGGAGGTGGTGAGCCCGATGGTGATGAGCGGGCCGCGGCTCATCGGCAGGATGACCCGCCAGAAGATGCCCCAGCGGCCGGCGCCGTCGATGGTGGCGGCCTCCTCCACCTCGGCGGGCACGGAAAGGAAGAACTGCCGCAGGAAGAACACCGCGAAGGGGGTCATCAGCAGGGTCGGCGCGACCATGCCGGCGAACGTGTCGATCGCGCCGAGGCTGCGGACGAGCGAGAAGTTGGGCAGCAGGGTGAAGATGGGTGGCACCATCAGCGCCGCGACGACGACGCCGAAGAGCAGGTCCCGGCCGGGGAAGCGCAGGCGGGCGAAGGCGTAGCCGGCCATGGCGCAGCAGAAGGTCTGCACGCCCGCGATGAGCCCGCTGTAGATGATGGAGTTGAGGGTGTACCGCAGGAAGTTGATTTTCGCGCCGGAGCCACCGGCGTCGCGGGCCTTCTGCTCGTCGACGAGGCCGAGGACGCGCCAGAAGTTGATCATTGTGGGGTGCTTCGGCACGATGCCGGAGCTGTCGGCGTAGATGTCGGCGGCGGGGGTGAGCGCCGTGCGGACCATCCAGTAGAACGGCAGGATCGTGACGACGATGAACACGATCAGCAGGGTCCAGGCCAGCAGCCGGCCCGGCCGGAAACGGCGGGTCATCAGGTGAGGTCCGATCGTGAGGCGCGCAGCAGCCACATCTGCACGGCGGTCAGCAGGCCGAGGATCAGCACGAGCGCCATGGCGACCGCCGCCGCGTAGCCCATGTGGAAGTACGTGAAGGCCTGCTTGTAGATGTAGAGGTAGATGACCCGGGTGGCGCCGACCGGCACGACCTTCTCGGTGACGGCGACGGTGTCGAAGATCTGGAACGAGCCGATCAGCGACACCACGAGGACCAGCGCGAGGATCGGGCGCAGCAGCGGCAGCGTGATCCGGCGGAACATCCGGAACTCGCCGGCGCCGTCCAGTGACGCGCTCTCGTAGAGGTGCGGCGGGATCTGCAGCATGCCGGCGTAGAGCAGCAGCGCGGTGTAGCCGGTGTAGGCCCAGGTGTTGATGAGCGCGATGGACGGCATCGCGAGGTCCGAATTCTGCAGGAACCCCTGCGGCTCCCCGCCGATCGCGGACAGCAGGTGGTTGACGAAGCCGAGGTTGGTGTCCAGCATCCACATCCACAGCAGGCCGACGGTGACGTTCGGGACGAGCCACGGCAGCAGCAGCGTCGCGCGCAGCACGACCGAGCGGGTGAGCCGGTGCATCAGCGCGGCCAGGCCGAGGGCGAGCAGCGTCTGTGTGCCGATGTTGACGAGCACGTAGTAACCGGTGATCCGCAGCGACGTCCAGAACTGTGCGTCACTGATGAGCTTCGTGTAGTTGTCGGCGCCGACGTATGACGGGGTGTTGAGCAGGCTGTAGTCGGTGAGGGAGTACCAGACGCCGCGGACGGTCGGGTACAGGTAGAACACGGCGAAGCCGACCAGCACCGGCGCCAGGAACAGCCAGGCGACCCGCCGGTCGTCACGGTGACGGCGCGGGCCCCCGGCGACCGATCCAGGATCGATGGGCGGGCCCGATGCAGGCGGGGCGGTCACCGCCAGGGAGTTACGCATCGTCACGATCCGGCCTCGTTTCATTCATCGAAATTCGTCGAGTCTTGCGTCTTGCGGCGGGGGGTGGACGGCCGTTAATAATGATGAAGCTCAGAGAAAGTTTGTCAACACCTCCTCGTATCACGAACTCACATCCCGGAGGTTCAACCGATGCGTACCGCCCTGTGGCGGCGTCGCTCCGCGCTCGCCGCCGCACTCTGCACCGCCGCCGCCACGGCCGTGCTCGCCGTGGCGCCGCCCAGCGCCGCGGCACCCGCGGGCCCGCCAGCCCGCCCGGCAGCACCTGCGACGCCCAGCCCGTCGCTGACCGACCACCCGCTCACCGCCGCCCCGAGCCCCCTCGACAACCCGCTCAAGGGCTTCGCCCGCTTCTACTTCCCCGGCGACAACCAGAACTCCGGCTACCCGCGCTCCCTCGCGTGGAGCTACTTCGGGCTGTCCGAGGTCATGACCAGCGCCACGAACTGCGCCACCTACGACTGGTCGATCGTCGACAACGCGCTCAACGAGATCGCCTCCTACGGCAACCAGGCCGCCATCCGGCTGTACATGGAGTACCCCGGCGGCACCGGCAGCCATCCCGGAAACGCCATTCCGCACTGCTTCGACGGGCACGTCACGTATCGCAACAACACCTTCTGGGGCACGGTCTCCCCGGACTACGACAGCCCCTACCTGCTCAGCGCGGTGTCCAACTTCATCGCCGCGTTCGGCGCCCGCTACGACGGCGACCCGCGCATCGGGTTCATCAACCTCGGCCTGGTCGGCCTGTGGGGCGAGTGGCACACCTGGCCCTTCGACACCGACACCGCCGACGGCTACCCCAACCTGATGCCGACCGACGCCCACGGCGCGCAGGTCATCCAGGCGTTCGACACCGCGTTCAACAAGACCAAACTGGAGGTGCGCTACCCCGACTCAGCCGGCGGTGCCGCCAACACCCGCGACATCGGCTACCACGACGACTCGTTCTGCTACCGCGAAGGCTCACCACTGGCCGGGGTCACGCTGCCGCAGTCCATGGGCGGCGCCGACTACGCGCAGCTGCAACGCGCCCTGAACATGGGCGTGGAGAACAAGTGGATCACCAGCTCGATGGGCGGTGAGGTCCGCCCCGAGATCCAGAGCTCCGCGTTCAGCTCATGGCCCGGAGGATCCGGCCAGGTCGACAACATGAAGGCCTGCATCGAGCTCGAGCACACCACCTGGAAGATCAACCAGACCAGCCAGAGCTACTCCCCCACCGACCCGAACGTCGCCGCCGCCGTGCGCCTCATGGGCTACGACCTGTCCGCGACCCACGCGTACTACCAGAACACCGTCTCCGGCAGCACCGCGACCGTCGGCGTCACGCTCGCCAACAACGGCGTGGCCCCGTTCTACTACCCGTGGACGGTCACGCTCGGCCTCAAGGACTCCGCCGGCACGGTCGTGAAGACCTGGGACACCCCCTGGGACCTGCGCACCGTCCAGCCGCTGAAGATCCGCGCGTTCCCCGACTGGGGCGTCGGCGCCGACCCGACCTACCGCGACTTCGGCTACCCGCAGTACTTCCAGTCCGCCGTCAGCCTCACCGGCGTGGCGACCGGCTCCTACCAGCTGGTCATGCGGGTCAAGAACCCCCTCGAAGCCCTCAGCCCCGCGGCGAAGAAGCTGCGGTTCGGCAACACGACCCAGAACGCCGACGGCTGGCTCGGCCTCGGCGGCATCGGCGTCGGTACGACCGGCAGTGACACCACAGCACCGTCGACGCCGGGCGGGCTCGCCTCGCCGGCGAAGACGGCCAGCAGCGTCTCGCTGACCTGGACCGCGTCCACGGACAACGTCGGCGTCACCGGCTACCAGATCCTGCGCGGCGGCACCCAGGTCGGCACCGCCACCGGCACGTCCTACACCGACAGCGGGCTCAGTGCGTCGACCGCGTACACGTACACCATCCGCGCCTATGACGCCGCCGGGAACGTCTCGGCCGCGTCCAGCCCGCTCACCGTCACCACCAACGCGGGCGGCGGCACCGACACCACGGCACCGTCCACCCCGGCCGGGCTCGCCTCGCCGGCGAAGACCGCCAGCAGCGTCTCACTGACCTGGACCGCGTCCACGGACAACGTCGGCGTCACCGGCTACCGCGTCCTGCGCGGCGGCACCCAGGTCGGCACCGCCACCGGCACGTCCTATACCGACAGCGGGCTCACCGCGTCGACCGCGTACACGTACACCGTGCAGGCCTACGACGCGGCCGGGAACGTCTCGGCCGCCTCCAGCCCGCTGACCGTCACCACCAACGCGGGCGGCGGGGGCGGCGGGATCGGCCTGGACGACTTCGACGGCAACCCCGCCTACCCGTCGGCGGCGAAGAACGACCTGGCCAAGTGGACCGGCGGCAACTGCTTCCTCAACGGGGGCGGCAACGGCGTCGTCGCCGGTGGGGCGCTGACGCTGCAGTACAACAACTGCGGCTGGTTCGGCAGTGACGTCAACACCGACGTGTCCGCGTACACCTACCTCGTCGTGCGGATCAAGGGCAACGCCGGTGGCGAGCAGTCGCACTTCAACCTGAGCCTCGGCGGCACCACCAAGGTCTTCGGCGACTACACCCTCGACGGCGGCGGCCACCCCGCCATCACCACCGCCTACCAGGACATCAAGATCCCGCTCGTCGCCAACGGCATCAGCCGGACCAGCCCCGGCCAGCTCGCCATGGGCTTCTGGTACGGCGGCAACAGCAGCATCTCCATCGAGCACTTCTCCTTCACCAACTGACACACCGTGCCGGCGCCGTCCACTGTGGACGGCGCCGGCCCGCTCAAGTCGCCCAGGGAGAACGATGAACCGGACCCTCGCCGTCGTGCTCGCTCTCGCGCTGACCCTGACCCCCAGCGCGACCGCCCACGCCGCGGCACCCACGACCACCGCCACCTACACCGCTGACCTCGGCACCGTCTTCACCAACCCCGAACGCGGCTTCCACAACCGCTACGAGATCGTCGACGACCCGGCGGTCAACGACTACGCGAGCAACACGATCCCCGGCTTCAACCCCGACATGCTCGACCGCACCTTCGCCCGGGCGCGCACGAACGGCAACACGCTCATCCACAGCTACCTGCACCTCGACAAGTACCAGACCAGCGACCTGCCACCGGCCCTGCTGACCAACCTCGGCACCGGCCTCGCCGCGATCCGCACCCAGGGCATGAAGATCGTCCTGCGGGTCGCCTACGTCTGGGACGGCTACTCCGCCGTCACCGAACCGCAGATGGAACGGCACATCGACCAGCTCGCCCCGGTCCTGGCGGCCAACGCCGACGTGATCCTGCACCTGGAGGCGGGGTTCTTCGGCGCCTGGGGCGAGTGGCACTCCAGCCCGTACACCGCCTCGTCCGAGGAGAGCCAGGCACCGGTGCGCTACCGCCTGGTGAAGAAGCTGCTCAGCAGCACCCCGGCCAGCATGCCCGTGCTGATCCGCTACCCCATCTTCAACTACGAGTTCGCGCAGCGCACCACCCCACCGGCCGGCTGCCCGCTGCCGGACAACTGCCTCATGACCACGCAGGACAAGGACCGGCTCGGCTTCCACGACGACTGCTTCCTCGCCGACACCGCCGACATGGGCACCTACGACCAGAACTCGTGGCTCGGCTGGTTCGACGTGTCGGTCAAGAAGCAGTGGGTGTACGACATGGCCACCACCACCGGCGGCAACACGATGATCGGCGGCGAGACCTGCAACGCCAGCGGCGCCAACGACGCGGCCGGCGTCAACGCCCAGTACGAGCTGTCCCACCAGCACTGGACGGAGATCAACGAGGACTACGCCCCGGTCAACACCGACATCTGGAAGGCCGCGCACCTCGCCGCGTCCGGAAACGACCCGGCGGAGACGCTGTTCACCCGCATCGAACGCAAGCTCGGCTACCGGTTGCGCCTGCAGGACGCCACCTACACCACCCAGGCCGTCGCCGGCAGCGCGTTCACGTTCGCCGCGCACCTGTCCAACGACGGCTACGCAGGCATCATCAAGCCCCGCCCGGTGTTCCTGGTCTTCGACAACGGCGCTTCCCGCTACAACGTGCCGCTGACCGGCCTCGACCCGCGCACCTGGCGGCCCGGCGCGGTCACCGTCCCCACCCAGACGGTGACGCTGCCGGCGATGACCGCGGGCACGTACAAGCTCGCCCTGTGGCTGCCGGACCAGGCCACCGGACTGCGCGGTAACCCCGCCTACTCGGTCCGGCTCGCCAACACCGGCACCTGGGACGCGGCCAAGGGTTACAACGTGCTCACCAACGCCATCACCGTCGGTTCCTGCACTTCGGATTGCGTACCGCCGTCCGCGCCGACCCTGACCGCCGGTGCCGTGACAGCCACCTCGGTGTCGCTGTCCTGGACCGGCGCGACCGACAACGTCGGCGTCACCGGCTACCAGGTCCGCCGGGACGGGGTCGTCGTCGGCACGGTGACCGGCACGACCTTCACCGACAGCGGTGTGCCGGCGGGTTCGCACGCGTACACGGTCACCGCCCGCGACGCGGCCGGCAACGAGTCCACGGCCAGCAACACCGTCACGGTCGGCGTCGGCTGCACCGACTGCGCGGCCCCGTCGACCCCGTCCGGGCTGGCGGTCACGGGCACGACCACGACATCGATCTCGCTGTCCTGGACCGCCGCCACGGACAACGTCGGCGTCACCGGATACCAGGTCTTCCGCAACGGTACGCAGGTCGCCTCGCCGACGGGCACCTCCTACACGGACTCCGGCCTGGCGAGCGGCTCGTATTCGTACACCGTGAAAGCCAGGGACGCGGCCGGCAACGTCTCCGCCGCGTCGGCGCCGCTGACCGCCACGACGGCCACCCCGCCACCGGTCGGCCTGGTCCTCGACGACTTCGACGGCACCCCCGCCTACCCCTCGGCCGCCAAGAACGACCTGGGCCGGTGGACCGGCGGCAACTGCTTCGGCAACGGCGGCGGCAACGGTGCCGTCTCCGGCGGGGCGCTCGCCCTGCAGTACAGCAACTGCGGCTGGTTCGGCAGCGACGTCGGCACCGACGTGTCCGCGTACACCTACCTCGTCGTGCGCGTCAAAGGCGCCGCCGGCGGCGAGCAGTCCCACTTCAACCTCAGCCTCGGCGGCACCAGCAAGGTCTTCGCCGACTACACCCTCGACGGCGGCGGGCATCCCGTGCTGACCACCGCCTACCAGGACATCAGGATCCCGCTCGTCGCCAACGGCATCAGCCGCACCAGCCCCGCCCAGCTCGCCATGGGCTTCTGGTACGGCGGCACCGGCGCCATCACCATCGACAGCATCTCCTTCCAGTAAGGGTCACGGACCGCCCGTGCGTGGGAAGCCTCGGCCACCCACGCACGGGCGGGACGCGTCAGGACAGCAGCGCGAACGTCGCGGTCGACTCGCAGGCGACGCCGCCCGTGTTGCGGTACCCGGCGTAGACGCCCGTCGTGGTCCCCTGCCGCTGGTAGAACGTCGTGAGGACGCTGACCTGGCACGGCCCGGCCGCGGTGACGCTCGGGGCCGCGCCGGCGACGATCACCCTCGTGCCGGCCGGCACCCCGGGGACCCCGATGTTGTACGGTCCGCCGGCCGGCACCTCGGGCACCGCCACGGTGGTGTCGACGCCGAGCGCCACATGCCGCAACGTTGCGCTGCACGCGACCGTGCCGACGTTGGTGGCCCGGTACGAGAACTCGTACTCCCCGTCCGGCTGGGTCCGGTACTGCGTGCTCACCTCGATCGCGCAGCTGCCGGACGCCGGCTGCGACGGCAGCACCCCGACGGCGTAGACGGTGCCTTCGGCGTCCGCGTTGTTCCAGTGCCACGACCGGGACTGGCCGGCGGCCAGGGTGCCGGTCGAGGACTCCCGGAACCTGGTCAGCTTCGCCAGCCACACCGTCGCCTGGCACCGCAGCACCGAGTCGCCCTCGATCTCCAGGTGGAACTCCCGCTCCCCGGACGCGTTGCGCTGATACCACGTGCGCCGCACCTCCAGGTGACACTTCGCCCCCGGGACGTCGGCGCCGGACACCTCCAACCCGGCCGCGTAGGCATCGGAGTTGGCGTTGTTCCACCAGACGTGTTTGACCTGCTGCGGCTCGAACACCCCCGCGCTGAACGAGAAGAACGTCGTCGCCGCGGCCGCCGTCCCTGGCGTCGCCATCAGGCCGCCCAGGGCGACCAGGAGCACTCCCAGCCCCGCGACGACCCGTGTCATCCATGACCGTAAATCAACCATGGCGCCATGGTTCCATCCGGCGTCCACCCCGGGACTCGGCCTCGTCAGATCAGACCCCGGCCTCGTCAGTTCAGGCCCCGGCCTCGTCAGATCAGGCCCCAGCCGAAGTAGCGCCGGTGCCAGGTGTCGTCCGGGTCGGACCGACGCCCGCCGCAGGGCCGCGGCCACCCTCCCGGCTGAGAGAGCGCTCTCTATCGACCGATAGAGTGCCGCTGGGTATCGTCCGTCGAACGGAGCCACCTTCATGAACGGCCTGATCGAGCGCATCGCCGTCCCGTTCACCGGTGATGGCAGCGGGGAGGGGCCCCTGAGCTGGGGCCAGCAGTCCATCTGGAAGGAGATGGCAATATCCGGCAGCTCACTGGCGCTGGGCGCCGTCAGGGACCTCGAGCCCGGCGCGACGGTGGACCAGTACGTCGAGGAGTACCGGTTCTACCTGAGCCGGTTCCCGTCGATGCGCACCCTGTTGCGCTTCGCGCCGGACGGCGCTGTCACGCAGGTCGTGTGGGACTCGGGGACGGCCCACATCGAGGTGTACGAGGCGGTCGACCGCGACCCGGCCGCCGTCGCCGCCGAGGTGAGCGCGCAGTACTACTTCGTCCCGTTCGACTACGAGCGGGAATGGCCGATGCGGATGGCGCTCGTCCGGCAGGCCGGGGCGCTGACCCACCTGGTGGTGGCGATCTCGCACCACGCCGCCGACCCGACGGCCGCGATGGCCATGTTCGAGGATCTGACCAACCGCGACCCCGTGACGGGCGAGCCGCCGCGACCGCCCGGCCTGCAGCCACTGGAGCAGGCACGGCTGCAGCAGACACCGTCGGCGCTGCGCCAGAACGAGGCCGCGCTGCGGTACTGGCAGACGCAGCTGCGGGCGCTGCCGTCCCCGCGCCTTCCACAACCGGCCGGCGATGCGGCGGCGGAGCACCGCTACTGGGAACTGGACCTGCTGTCCCCTGCCCTGTACCAGGCCCTTCGCGCCGTCGCCGCCCGGCTCGGTGTGACCACGACGCCGGTCCTGTACGCGGCGTACGCGGAGGCGCTGGGCCACGCGACGGGAACCACCCGGGTGGCCACGATGATCACGGTGAACAGCAGGTTCCGGCCCGGCCTGGCCGACGCCGCCGGCCACATGAGCCACCACGGCCTGTGCACGCTCGACCTCGCCGACGGCGGGTTCGACGACCTCGTGCTGCTGGCCCGGCGCCGGCTGCTCGCCGCGCACAAGCACGCGTACTACTCGCAGGTCGACCTCGACCGGATCATCGCCGACGTCAGCCGTGAGCACGGCCTCAGCTTCGACCACCTGTGCCTGTTCAACAACCGCCGCTCCGAGGACGGCCCCATCGAGACGGTGCCGACCGCGGCGGACGTGCGCGCCGCCGGTCCGACCACGCTGGAGTGGCGCGAGCTCCCGGACCTCCACAAGCCCCTGATGGTCCACATCAACGACGCCGCCGACGCCCTCAGCGTGCGGGCGCAGCTCAACACCACCGCCATCAGCCGCGACGACCTGACCGCACTGCTGCGCCGGATGGAGGCGACCGTGGTCGACGCGGCGCTGTATGCTGGTGCGGAACCAGCTCCCCAATGATGGCCCGCACGCGCCGAGAAGCGTGCCCCACATGAGTCTTGAACACAGGAGCGGATCCGCTCCCGCACGGTGAGTCCGGCGATCCGGGTGCGGACCTCGCAGGAGATCCGGTCGACCCGACGACCCCGCCGGCACCGATGCTGGGGACATCTCGTCGCCGCGCCGCTCTGGCCGATGCACGGCGCCAACCTCGGCACGCTGCTGCGCACCTGCGACGCCGTCGGCGCGTGCCTCGCCGTGCCCCGCTTCGGGTGGGTGGACGAGGCGCTCGCCCGCGGCAACACGCTGCGGCAGCCGTCCTGCGTCCACCGGGTCGGCAGCCCGCTGCGATGGCTCGCCGACGAGCGCCGGG
Organism: Dactylosporangium siamense; assembly: GCF_016862795.1. Lineage (GTDB taxonomy): Bacteria > Actinomycetota > Actinomycetes > Mycobacteriales > Micromonosporaceae > Dactylosporangium > Dactylosporangium siamense. The sequence continues at coordinate 29,293 of NZ_BONQ01000094.1, forward strand.
CGGGCGCGCACATCCTCGGCGTCGAACTTGCCGACGAGGCGGTCCGGCTCGCCGAGCTGCCCGTCGCGCGGCGCCGGACCGTCATGGTGCTCGGACACGAGGCCACCGGGATCCCGCCGGAGGCGCTGGACCTGCTCGACGGCGCCGTGGAGATCCCGATGGTCGGCACCGGCCAGAGCCTCAACGTCGCCGTGGCCGGGTCGCTGGTGCTGTACAAACTCGCGGGTCTGCTGTGAGCGCCCGCGCTGCGCCGGACCTGCCCTGCGCATAGCCTGGGGGTGACGTTGACGACCCCGGCGGTACGCGCCTGTCGGTGCCGCCGCCGCGACCGATGAGAGGTACCGATGCCGAACCTCATGGTGGACTACATCATGTCCCTCGACGGCTACGGAGCCGCCGACGGCTGGCCCGGTTACTGGGGCCTGGAAGGGCCGGAGTACCTGGCCTGGCTCGACGGGCAGGAGGAGCACACGGCGCTCATGGGCGCGACGACGTATCGGCTGATGTCCGAGTTCGCCGGGAAGATGCCAGACGAGCCCAGCTTTGCGGCGTTGACGGCGCAGCCGAAGGTGGCATTCTCCGCCAGCCTCGAGGCGCCACTGTCGTGGGACAACACGACGCTGGTCGGCGGTGACGCGGTCGAGGCGGTGCGGGCGATGAAGCAGGACGCCGAGCTGCCCATGCGCACCATCGGCAGCCTCAGCCTGAGCCGGTCGCTGCTCAAGGCCGGCCTGGTCGACCGGTACCGGGTCGTCGTCTTCCCGGTGATCACCGGCGCCACCGGACGTGACCGTCTGTTCGACGGATACCCGGACATCACCCTGGAGCTGGTGCACCACCACACGTTCGACGGCCGGCTGCAGCTGCTCGAATACGTGCCCACCGTGCTCGACGGGCCGCCGAGCGGTCAGGGCTAGCGGCTCTCCCGCTCGATCGTGGCCGCCGCCTTGATCCTCCCCCGCTACCGGCCCTCGCCCTGCCGGTGCGCCGCGCGCTCGCCGGCGAGCAGCGCGAAGAGCACCAGCAGGCCACCGATCACGACGTTCACCCAGACGACGAACTCGCGCTCCGATCCGGTCGGGGCGAGCGCGACACCGGCCGTCACGGTCGCCACGGCGACCACGGCCATGCCGATGCGGGCCGCGCGCTGCGCACCGGTCCGCGTAGCCGGGTGCAGGCCGCTGAGCCGGTCCCGCCGCCGCAGCACCGACCACAGGATGACCAGCGCGCCGGTCGCGCCGCCCGCTCCGGCGAGAAGCATCGGCACGCCCATTGCGGGAAGGCCGCCCGTGACCGCGCCGGCGCCGCGCCAGGCCATCAGCCCGAAGATCACCACTGCCCCGCCGTGCAGGGCGACACTGCGGTGCAACCGGCGCCGGCCGGCGCGAGACGATGCATCGTGCACGAGCGCCATCACGGTCCTCCATCGCAGATGCCGCCCATCGTACGGCCGACGGGAGTGCGTCGGCCCCAACCAGCCCGGTCCGACCGCCCGCGATCTACGGGAATCGGGCGGTGAACGCGGCCCGCACCGGGGCGCCTTTCGCGGTGTCCAGTACCGCGAACACCACATCGTCGAAGCACCCGGCGCTGTCGGCCAGTGCGTCGGCGAACGCGGCGGCCACCGCGTGCGGATCGTTGCGGAACACGCCGCAGCCCCAGGCGCCGAGCACCAGGCGCCGATGGTTGTGGGCGGCCGCCACGGCGAGCACCCGCCGGGCCCGGACGGCGAGGGCGGCCGTGACCTTCCCGGCGCGGCTAGCCGGCAGGGCGCCGCGGTTGGGCGCGGCGGCGGTCAGGAACGAGACATGGTACGGGCGTTCCAGCAGCCGGCCGTCGTCATCGCGGAAGACCGGGACGCGGGGTGAATGGATCACGCTGTCGCTGTAGACGTTGTCGGTGCGGGACCGGTGGTACGTGTAGAACTGCGGCGCGGCGTTGAGACAGCTGAACAGCGCCGACGCGCGGGCGATGCCCTCTTCCTGGGCCTGGGCTCCGGTGCGGAAGCCGCCGCCCGGGTGCTTCGCGGAGGCGAAGACGAGCGCGGCCACATCGCCGTCACCGGCCAGCCGGCGACTGGCCGCCAACGTGCTCTCGTCGGTGACCGACACCTCGGGCGGCGGGCCGCTGGATGGACGCGCCGGAAGGTCCTGCCCGGGCTGGTACAGCCGGGTGCCGGCGACCGCCTCGCGTATCCCGGCGGTCAGGTCGACACGTCCGCCGCCGGGGGCGCGATAGCCGCCGGCATGGAGAATCTGCATCGTTTCGCCGGCCAGGTCCCGCAGTTTCGCACTCACGCCAACCGATTCTGTCCGACTGCGCCCGCCCCGGCGACCCGATATCGATGCCACCAGTGCCCGCCGTCGACACCCTGATGGCGGTCGTCGCCCTCGAGGCCACCTGACATTGTCACCCGCCGTTCACCGCCCGGCCGTCATCGCGGATCCTGCGGGTGATCTGGCCGGCGATAGCCTCCCGGCATGGCGGTTTTCTCGGATGTCGACGTCTTCCTGAGCTGGTTCGCCGGGCTCGACGGCGTGTTCGACGCCCCGCCGCCGGACGGCGACCCGGTCGACCTGCTGGCGCACGGTCTGCAGTGCGCCGACGTCCTGCGCGCCAGGCACCCCGCCGACCTCGGCCTGCAGCTCGCCGGGCTGGTCCACGACATCGGCCACGCCGTGAGCGAGGACGATCCCGACCACGCGCGCACCGGCGCCGACGCGGTGCGCGCGCTCCTCGGCGACCGCGTCGCCGACCTCGTCGGGCTGCACGTGGAGGCGAAGCGCTACCTGGCCGCGACCGAGACGTACGCGCTGTCGCCGGCCAGTTCCCTCAGCCTGAGCCGGCAGGGCGCCGCGATGACCGGACCGGAGGCGGAGCGGTTCGCCGAGCGCCCCGAGGCGGCCGCCGCGATCGCGCTCCGACGCGCTGACGAGGCGGCGAAAGAGGTCGGCCGGGTCGTGCCCGGCCTGGAGACCTGGGCCCCTCGGCTGCGCGATTACGCGAACCGCGACCACGCCGACCGGGCCGCACCTGACGCGCCGTAGGCAGCCTGGCGCGGAGTGGATGGGATCACCGCCGCTCAGCGGCCAACTCCCAGTGGAACGGGATGGAACGTCCTTGGGGTGATCGGTCCTCGCCCGAAGGGAGCAAGCCTTGAAACTTCGACACGCCGTCGTCGCGGCGCTGGTCTGCCTGGCATCGTCGGCGGTCGCGGTGCTCGCGGCGCCGCAGCCGGCGAGCGCCGCCGGCATCGTGCCCGGCGCAGTCCTCAAGCTGGTGAACATCGGCAGCGGCAAGTGTTTCCTGCCGGTGCCGCAGGGCGACTCGAACGGCCTGCCCGTGCAGCAGCAGACGTGCCAGCAGGGTTCCGCCGTGCAGCAGTGGATTTTCGAACCGCTCGGCATCGTGATCTTCAACGACGGGGAGGCCCCCTGGTACTGCCCCGGCTGCATCGACCTGGGCGCCGAGGGCTACTTCATCTCGAACCTGGCCACCGGCAAGTGCCTGGACGCCCGCGACGGCTCGCGCAGCGACTGGTCCGTCGTGCAGCAGTGGACCTGCCGGGACAAGCACGCCCGGAGCATGGTCTGGTACGTCGAGCCCGGCGCTCTGACCACCACGTTCAGGGTCCGCAACTTCAACAGTGACCTGTGCCTGGACGTGGCGTCGGGCTCATCGGACGACGGTGCGCAGCTGCAGCAGTACCACTGCACGTCGGGCAACCCGGCCCAGAACTTCTACCAGACCTGAACCTCGTCGCACCGGGCCGCGGGACCGTGGGGTCGTTCCGTGGCACGGTGCGACGTCGGGTCACAGGGTCACGACGGTGCCGGTGGTTCGGGCGTGTTCGGCGGCCCAGACCACGCGGTGCGAGGCGAGGCTGGTGGTCAGGTCGGAGCTCAGCAGGGACGGGTCTCCCGCGGCGACCGCGGCCAGGAACGCCTCCACCAGGCCGGCGTCGCCGCCGTCGTGGCCGGCACCCGCGTGGCCGCCGGAACCGTGCGTGTCGACGGTCTCCGTGCGGCCGGTGCGGAAGTCGGTCACGTGCAGCAGGCGGCCGTCGCCGTCGACGCTGCCGTGGGTGCCGAACAGGCGGGTCTGGCGGCGTTGCATGGGCGTGAACGCGGTCATGGTGAACGTGGCGGTCACGCCCGTGTCGTACTGCAGCGCCACCACCTGGTGGTCGACCACGTCGTTGTCGCAGTCGTAGACACACCGGCCGTAGGGGCCGTCGCGCAACGCCAGAAGCACTGAGGACAGGGTCCGCGCCGGGGTGACCGCGTTCAGCGGCCAGTCCTCGCCGTCGTCCAGGCAGCGGGTGTACAGGCGGACCGCCGAATACGGGCACGACGGTTCCACCGCGCAGGACAAGCACCGGTCGCCCGCGCCGGCCGGGCGGTGCTCGGGGCGGAAGTGGGCGAGCCCGCCGAAGGACGCCACCGAGCGGGGGGTGGCGCCGACGACGTACGCCAGCCAGTCCAGGTCGTGGCAGGACTTCGTCAGCAGCATCGGCCCGGAGTCGGCGGTGCGGCGCCAGTTGCCGCGGACGAACGAGTGCGCCTGGTGCCACCAGCCGACCGGCTCCAGGTGCTGGACGCTGACGAGGTCGCCGATCCGGCCCGCATCCAGCAGCGAACGCAGCGCCCGGGTGTAGTCGGTGTACCGCAGCACGTGGCACACCGCCCCGATCACCCCCGCCGCGGCGACGGCGTCGGCGATCTGCCGGGCCTCCGGCTCGGTCGGCGCCATCGGCTTCTCCAGCAGCAGGTGGTACCCCTGCCCGGCGAGCGCCACGGCCGGCTCGACGTGCAGCCGGTCCTGCGTCGCGATCACGGCCACGTCGGCGAGGCGCCCGGCCGCCGCCAGCGACTCCCAGCCGGTGAACACCGGCACCGGACCGTGTTCGAGGGCGAACGCGGCCCGGCGGGTGGGGTCGGGCTCGGCCACGGCCACGATCCGGCCGAGTCCGCTCGCCACGGCCAGGCGGGCATACGCGCTCCCACGGAGGCCCGCGCCGACCACCGCGATCGTGACGGGCTTGCGATTCCCCCCGGACTTTGTAAACTCCATAGCAATATTGGTGGGGATGCCGGCAGCACACGTCAAGGGGGGCCACTGTGACAGATCAGGTCATCGCGGGCACCGACCTGACCCGGCTGCGCGAGCTGAACTCGCTGACGATCGTCAGCGCCCTGCGCGACCAGCCGCCGGCCACCGTCACCGAGCTCGCCAAACTGACCGGACTGTCCCGGCCCGCGGTCGACGTCATCGCCCAGGGGCTCGTCACCGGCGGCTGGGCAACGGTCGTCGAGCCGGACGGCAGCAGCGTCGTCGGCCGGCCCGCCCGCAGATACCGGTTCCGCGCCAGCGCCGGGCACGTCATCGGCGTCGACGTCGGCGCCCACAAGATACTGGCGCTCCTCGCGGACCTCGACGGCACCGTCGTGCACACCGCGCGCAGGTCCGTCGCCGCCGACGCCAACGCGAGCGAGCGGCTCGCCGCCCTCGACGACGTGCTCGCCGTCTGCCTGTCGGAGTCGGGCAAGACCGCGCAGGACATCTGGGCCGTGACCGCCGGTGTCACCGGCCCGGTCGACGCGACCGGCAAGACGACCCTGTTCGCGGTGCTGCCCGGCTGGCAGACCGTCGACCTCGCCGCGCACCTCAGCAACCGGTTCACCTGCCCGATCATCGTGGAGAACGACTGCAAGCTCGCCGCGCTCGCCGAGCGCTGGCAGGGCTCGGCCCGCGACGCGAACGACATCGTGTTCCTCCTCGCCGGCATGCGCATGGGTGCGGGCCTCATCATCGACGGGGTCCTGCGCCGCGGCTTCGGCGGCGCGGCCGGCGAGATCGGCGCGTTGAAGGCCGTCCGCTGGCTGTCCGCGCCGGCGCACCTGCAGGGCTGCCCGGGCGTGCCGACCACGGTGGGCCCCGACGACGCCGCGGCCTGGACCTTCAACGCCGCCCGCGACGGCAACCGCGACGCCCGCGCCGCGGTGAACCGCTACGTCAAGGACATCGCCGTCGGCACCGCCGCGCTGGTCCTCGCCCTGGACCCGCAGGTCGTCGTGTTCGGCGGCGGTTTCTCCCGCTCCGCCGACCTCGTGCTGGACCCGCTGCGACGGGAGTTGCAGAAGTTGTGCCTGCGGGTGCCGGACGTGCGGGCCTCGACGCTCGGCGCCGACAGCGTCGCACTCGGCGCGCTGCGCCTGGCGCTCAACGAGGTCGACCGGCGCCTGTTCACCGTCGGGCTCAGCGCGCCGCCCGCCGCCCCGCGCCGGGAGGAGAGCCCGGCTCAGAGCAACGAGGTCGCCGGGACGAAGGTGTAGCCCAGCTGCTGGATGCCTTCCACGAGTTCGGGAAGGTACTGCAGGCCGAGGAACGGGTGGTAGAAGAAGCTCGCCACGTTGTCCCGCACGACCAGCTGCCGCTTCGCCGAGGCGATCAGGTCCGGGGCGAGCCGCACGCCGTGCTGGTTGAACCGCTGCGTGGCGACGTTGCCGAGGGTCTCCGGGATCACCGGCGTGCCGTAGGGGTCGTCGACCACGTACGGGAAGAACTGGCTGACCGAGCTGCTGCCGGTGGGCGTACCGGTCAGCACTCCGGAGAAATACAGCACCTGCTCGTAGCGGGCCCGGATGCCGGGGGCCGTGGAGATCGCGCGGTAGTCCACGGCGCTGGCGGTGTAGTGCGGGAACTCCCAGATGTCCGAAGGCGTCAGGCCGGCCGCGGTCCACTCCTGCCGGGCGGCGGCGAGCCGGCCGAGCGCCCACTCCGCCGAGTCGTCCGGGACCGGGCCGTCCAGGGCCACCGTGCCGTCCGGCTCGACGTGGGAGCGGTAGAACTCGTAGTCCTCAGCGCTGACACCGTACGGGTTCTTCACCCCCGCGAGGCCGTGGGTGTAGCCGTGCATGAGCAGCGTGCCGCCGTGCTCGACCATGTACCGCAGCGCCGCCACGACGTCGGGGGCCTGGCTGAGCGTGCGGTGCACCGGGACCCCGCCGGAATACACGCCGGCCGCGTCGTCGTACACGGCGAACACCGCCACCGAGAACGGCACGCCCCGGGCGGACAGGAAGTCGGCGATGGTGCGCAGCTGCGCCGGGTCGGAGTGCGGGCCGACGTCCTCGATCCGCACGAGCGCCCGGTGCCGTTGCGGGGCGCCCGGGTCGAGCAGGTCGAACAGGAGGTCGGCGAGGATGAGGTACCGGTCGTCGAACGACACGTAGGTCAGCGGCACCTCGGTCAGGTACGTGAGCGCGCCGGCCCGCACCGCGTAGGGCGTGACGCCCCCGTCCGGCAGGACCGCGTCCGCGAGCGTGGTCGCGGTGCCAGGGCTGAGCCCGACCCGGACCATCGCGCCGGCGGCGGCGTTTCGGGTCAGCTCGGTGCCGTGATACCGGATCGTGGTGACCGCGGCGTCGTTGACCGCCGCGGTCTCCAGCCCCGTGACGCCGTGCTTCTCGATGAGCTGCCAGATGTTCGCGCCCAGCCACAGCACGGGTGCGCCGGCGGCGACGTCGGTCAGGAACGCGTCGGGCAGCGGCTCGTCGTAGGTCGACCCGATGTAGATCGTCAGCCGGTGCCGGGCGGCGCTGCCGGCCGTGTAGCGCGTGACCGGCTGCGCCTCCCACTTGTCGAAGTGGGAGGCAAGGTTGCCGGCCTGGACGGCGTACAGCTCCCCCAGCGAGCCGAACTCGCCGGTGGTGTCGTACAGGACGAGGACGCCGGACGCCGGTGGGCGGGACGCTGCCCCCGGCGGCGGCGTGCTCTTCGGATCGCCGCTGCACGCGGCGATCAGGACCAGCGCGAGGATCGCGGCGCAGAGCCGCCGGACCATCGCCTCCCGCCTACCCATTGCCTCCACGGTAGTTGGCGGACGGTCCGGCCGGCCCCGATTCGCCAACCCCGGATCAGGCCAGCAGCCACCACGCGACCGGCACCCCGCCGGCGGGTGCGGCGATGTTGAGGTGCAGGCGCAGCTGACCGGTCGCCGGGTCCGGGACCGCCGCCTTCACGAACGCGGCGGTGTTGCGCTGGGCGAGGGCGAACGCCCGGGTCGAGGCGTAGAGGTGCAGGCCGGACACGGTGACGCTGTTGGCGCCGGCCGGGACCGTCGTGGTGCCGCTGCGGCTGAACTGTGCCTGGCCGCGCACGGACAGGGCGGTCTTGCCGTACTCGTCGGGTGCGGAGGCGACGACCGCGACGCCGCCAGGCCCGCCGGCGATGCCGATGACGCCGTAGCCGATGTCGGTGCGGCCGATGAGACCGTTGCCGTTCGAGGAGAAGCCGATGACGCCCGCGTCGAAGCCGTCGGCGTCGACGGCGACGGTCGCGGTGTTGCGCACGTCGAGCGTGGCGTCGCCGGAGGTCGAGCGCAGGACGGTGGTGTCGGCGCCGGCGTTGTTGTCCGCGCCCTGCACGACGGGATCGCCGGTTGCGGCGGCGGCCGGGCCGGTGGTGGTGACGGCGGCGGCGACCGCGGCCACACCACCGGCCCCCGCTCCGGTGAGGATGCCGCGGCGGCTGAGCCGGTTCGTTGAGTTCTGCTGGACCATGACGTGCTCCCCCTTGTGTCGTGGATCAACGCGACCCAGTGTCGGACCGCGGAAAGCGGAGTTCGAGCACCTATCCGTCATTGATATCGGTAAATCACGGTTGCTTGCGTTTTCAACGAATAGCATTCTTCTGCGCGGCGAGATCATTCTTATCCGAACGACTCTGCCCAGCTCGGCCGGCTGCTGTGATGTTCGTCCGGGCGGACTGTTACCGGTCAAGTGGGCGGCGGCGGTGCCGATGGTGGGCCCATGACCTTCCGTGGCCGACGTGCGTTTCGTTTCCTGGCGTTGCTCATCCTGGCGACCCAGGCGGCGTTCCTCGGCCTCGGCGTCCGACCCGCCGCCGCGGCCGGGCCGGACGCGGTGGTCACCGACGCCGGCTGCACCACGAACTCCCTCGGCCGCAGCGACGACGGCTCGTCCGGCCAGGTGCCGCTCGGGTTCCCGGTCAACTTCTTCGGCACCACGTACAGCGGTATGTTCGTCAACAACAACGGCGACGTCACGTTCGGCAGCGCGTACTCCGGGTTCTCCGGACTGAACCTCGCCGCGTTCGGCAACCCGATCGTCGCGGTCGCGTTCTTCGACGTCGACACCCGCGCACCCGCCACGACCCCGGTGTCGCACGGCCCGATCACCTACGCGGGCCGGCCCGCGTACTGCGTCAACTGGGTCAACGTCGGCTACTTCAGCAACGGCGCCGACCGGCTCAACAGCTCCCAGCTGATCCTCGTCGACCGGTCGGAGACCGGCGCCGGCAACTTCGACCTGGTGATGAACTACGACCGGCTCGCGTACGAACCGGCCGGCGGGCTGACCGTCGGCTACTCCAGCGGCACGGCCACCTACGTGCACCCGGGCTCCGGGGTCCCGGGCGCGCTCGTCGACGCGAACACCACCACGGGCCTCATCCGCAACAGCGGTGGCAGCGGGCACCTCGGTCGCTACGTGTACCAGGTCCGCGGCGGGCAACCCACACCGCCAGGCGGGCAGTCCATCGACTTCCCGGCGCCCGGCGACGTCACCTACGGCGGCGCGCCGTTCCCGGTGAGCCCCACCGCGACGTCCGGCCTGCCGGTCACGCTCACCGCCGCCGGCGCGTGCACCGTGGCCGCCTCGACCGTGACCGTCACCGCCGTCGGCACCTGCACGCTCACCGCCAACCAGCCCGGCGACGGCACGTACACCGCGGCCGCACCGGTGACCCGGACGTTCCAGGTCACGAAGGCGCCCGTGTCCGTTTCGCTCGCGGGGCTCGCGCAGACCTACGACGGCACCGCCCGCGCGGTCACCGCGACCACCGACCCGGACCCGGGCAACGGCGTCATGGCGGTCACCTACGACGGTTCGGCGCTGCCACCGACCGCCGCCGGCAGCTACCCGGTGCTCGGGGTGTACACGTCGCCCACGCACGACGGCACCGCCGCCGGCACCCTCGTCGTGGCCAGGGCCGCGCAGACGATCGCGTTCCCCTCGTTCTCCGCCCGCAGATACGGCGACAACGCCCTGCGCCTGGAGGCGTCCGCCGACTCCGGCCTGCCCGTCCGGTACGACACCACCGGACCCTGCACGGCGTCCGGCGGCACGCTGACCGTCACCGGGGTCGGCCAGTGCACCGTCACCGCGTCGCAGGCCGGCGACGCCAACCACACCGCCGCCACCCCGGTCGCCAGGTCCTTCGCCATCGCCAAGGGCGCCGTCACGATCAGCCTCGACGGCCTTTCGCAGGTGTACGACCAGGCCTCCCGACCCGTCACCGCAACCGTCGAGCCGGCGGGTGCCGGTGCCGCCAGCATCACCTACGACGGGTCCGCCACGCCGCCCACTGCGGCAGGCACGTATCGGGTCGTCGCGACCGTCGACGGCCCCCGGTACCAGGGCAGCCTCACCGCCACGCTGACCATCGCCCCGGCCGCGCAGGCGATCGAGTTCGCCGACCTGGCCGCGGCCACCTTCGGCGACGCGCCACGGGCCCTGACCGCCCGCGCCTCGTCGGGCCTGCCGGTCACGTTCACCGCCACGGGAAGCTGCGAGGTGCGGACGGCCGCGGTGGCCTACGTGCGCGGCGGTGCGTGTGTGGTCACCGCGCACCAGGCCGGCGACGCGAACCGGGCCGCCGCGACCGCCGTGGCCCGCTCGGTGGACGTGGCACGGGCGGTGCAGTCGGTAACCCTCACCGCGCCGCGGCGGCTCACCGTCGGGGGCGCCGCGGATACCGTCGCCGCCACCTCGAACGCGGGACTGCCGGTGTCGCTCACCGCGTCCGGCGGCTGCACGCTGAGCGCCGCGCTCCTCGCGCCGCAACACGCCGGCACCTGCACCGTGACCGCCGCCCAACCCGGCGACGACTCCTGGCTCCCGGCGGCCGCCGCGACCGCCACGACGCCCGTCTCACCTGGCACGGCCACCCTGCACGTCACCGGCCTGGCGCAGGTCGCCGACGGCGCGCCGCACGCGGCTGTCGCTTCGACGGCACCGACCGGGCTGACCGGGGTCACCGTCACCTACGACGGGCTCACCACGGCGCCTTCGGCCGCGGGCACGTTCCGGGTCGTCGCCGCGCTCGACAACCCCGACTGGGTCGCGGTGCCGGTGGTCGCCCGGCTGTCCCTGACCCAGCCGGCCGCCGCGCCGGTGACCGACCCGGCGACCGGGGCCCGGCCGGCACCCGCGCCCGGCGCGGCGCTGTCCACCGTGGGCGGCAGGCCGGCCGCGGTCACCCTCGCACCGGCCGCCGGCGGCGGGGTCACGCTCACCGGCGACGGGTTCACCGCGGCGGTCGCCGCGATCGGCGCGGACAGCACCCGGCAGCCCCTCGACACCGACGGCAGGCTCGTCGTGGACCGGGCGCACCAGGTGTCCGTGTCGATGACCGGGTTCGCTCCGAAGACCCGCACCGACGTGTGGCTGTTCTCCGACCCGGTCCTGATCGGGTCGGAGACCACCGACGAGCACGGCGCCGTCGAGGCCCGGCTGGCGGTGCCGGCGTCGCTGCCGACCGGTCAGCACGCGCTGCAGGTCAACGGGGTCACCGCCACCGGCGCGCAGCGGTCGGTGAGCGTCGGACTGCTGCTCGTCGACGAACCGGCCGTGACGCCTGCGGTGACCGTCCCGGCCGGTGCGGACCGGCGGCCGGCCGTCGCGGCGCCCGCACCGGCCGTCGACGCCGACCCCCTCGCCGCGCTGCCCGAGTACATCCCGGCGGCGCACGCCGACGCGGTCGTCACCACCACCGTCGCGGGGTTCACGCTGCTCGCCATCACCGCCGGCGCCGGCAGCGTCGCCGTGGCGGGCGGTACATCTTCACGCGGCGCCTCCCCGACTTCGCGGAAGGCTGGCAAGATCGTTTCCGGGTCGGCCAAGCACTTCAAGGAGCAGTGGGAGGGCACGGGCCGCGGCGACCGCTCGTTCACCTGGCGGCTGCTGCCGGGCGGATGGCTCGACAAGCGCAGCCTCGCCCTGCCGCAGCGCATCGCGCCGGTCTCGCCGCTGCTGGCGCGGATCCTCACCGACGGCTCGTACCTGCGCGCGATGCTCGGCGGTGCCTGGTGGGCGATGCCGGCCGCCGGCGCGGTCCTCGGCGCCGTGACCGCGGTGCGGAGCCACGGCTCGCCGCTGCCGTCCGCCGGGCTCATGCTCGCCCTCGTCGTCCTCGGCATCTTCGACGCGGTCGCCGGCCTGGCCGCCGCCGCGACCTTCGCCGCCATCGTCGCCGTCTCGGGTGGCATCGGCTCGACGGACTCCCTGCGCCTGCTGCTCGGCGTGTGCGCGCTGTGGTTCGCGATCGCGCTGCTCGCCGGCGTCGTCCGCCCGTTCCGCCGGCCCACGCCGCGGCGCGGCCTGGACTGGTGGACCCGCGGCGCGGACGTGCTCATCGCGTCGCTCATGGGCGGCTGGGCGGTGCAGAAGAGCATCGGCGCCCTGAACGGCCTCGCCGGGCACGAACTGCCCCTCGCCGGCTCCGCGAACCGGATCGCGCTCGCCGCGCTCACCGCGATCGCCACCCGGATCGTCCTGGAGTCCGTCGCCGGCTGGGCCTACCCGGAGCGCCTGCGCGCCGTGCGCCCGGAGAAGCTGCCGAAATCCGGCAAGCTCCAGCGGCTCGCCGCCATCGGCCTGCGCGCCGTGCTGTTCGTCTTCGTGACGGTCGCGTTCCTCGGCACCCCATGGCAGCTCTGGGTCGGCACGGCCCTGTTCATCGTGCCGCAGGTGCTCAGCGTCTACGAGGACGCGTTCCCGAACCGGCCCCAACTGTTCCGGTTCCTGCCGAAGCGCATCATCAAGACGGTCTTCATGATGCTCGTCGGCACCCTGTCCGGCCTGGCCCTCGCCTGGCTCCTGGACGACCCGGCCGCGCGCGTCGTCAACGGCTTCGTCCTGCTCTCCCTGCCCGGCCTCGCCTTCTCGCTCATCGAACTGTTCGGCCGCGAAGGCGACGAACGCGAACAGTCCTGGCCCCGCGAGCTCGCCGGCGGCGCGGTCGTCGCCGTCGGTATCGCCGCCGCCCTCGGCGTGTTCTCGTGACAGGGTCCCCGGGGCGGCGTCAGCGGGCCGGGAACCGCAGGATGCGGTCGTCGCCGTCGTGGACGTCGCCGCGGCCGTCGGTGTTGGACGTGGTGACCCACAGGGCGCCGTCCGGGGCGACCTGCACGGTGCGCAGCCGGCCGTAGCGGCCCTGCAGGACGGCGGACGGCGGCCCGGTCGTGGCACCGACCAGCGGCACCGTCCACAGGCGTTCACCACGCAGCGCGGCCACGTAGGCGGTGGTGCCGCTGATCGCGATGCCGGACGGGGACGCCTCGCTCGTCGGCCAGGTGAGCAGCGGGTTGGTGTACCGGCCGCCGGCGGTGTCGCCGACGCCTTCGACCTCGGGCCAGCCGTAGTTGCGGCCGGCCTCGATCAGGTTGATCTCGTCGACGGCGTTCTGGCCGAACTCGGTGGCGAACAGCCGGCCCTCGGTGTCCCAGGCGAGGCCCTGGACGTTGCGGTGGCCGAGGCTGTGCACGGTGACGGTGCCGTTCGGCGACACTCGCAGGATCTTGCCGTTGCGGCTGGCCGGGTCCTGCGAGCGGGAGGTGACGCCGGCGTCGCCGGTGCCGATGTACAGCAGCCCGTCGGGACCGAAGGCGATCCGCCCGCCGTTGTGGTTGCCGGCCTTCGCGATGCCGTCGACGATCACCTCGGGCCGGCCGTCGAGCCGGAAACGCACGACGCGGTTGTCCTGCTCGGCGGTGAAGTAGGCGTACACGAGCCCGTCGTCGGCGTACTTCGGCGACACGGCCAGGCCGAGCAGGCCCCCCTCGCCGCCGGCGTCGACGCCCGGCACCCGGTGCACCTCCTGCGGCGTGGAACCGGGGCGCAGCCGCAGGATCCGGCCGGTGTCGCGTTCGGCGACGAGCGCGTCGCCGTCCGGCAGGAACGCCAGGCCCCACGGCACGTCGATGCCCCGCGCCACCTCCTGCGGGGCGCTGAGGTCGGGACGGCCGGACGGGACGCTGCCGGCGACCTGCCCGGAGGCGATGCCGGACTCCGCGGCGGAGCGGCCGTCGCTGTCACAACCGGCGATCGCGCCGGCGGCCAGCAGCGCCACCAGGACCCGGCGTGGACGGGTGGACAGGGTTGCCATCAGCGTGTCCTTCGGTCGGGCGACGTTGGGCGTCCTTCGACTATCCACGGCGCCCGGGGTCGGATCCACCAGGACGCGGCGTGATAGCACCTCCGTCCAGGATTAGGCTCCCACTCATGGCGAGGGACCGCACGGCCGAGGAACTGCGACGTCTCGGGGAGCGGCGGATGAACACCGCCATCATCTCGGTGGCGGTCGTCTACGGCGTGGTCGCCGTCTCCGCCGTGGTGGCCACGGTGGCCCTCGCGGTCTACGTCATACGGACGGTGTTCTTCTGACCAACGCCTTCCGGACCGCGGTGACAGCCGATGGATTGGAACTGACGATCTGCCGTTCGGCAGATGTGGGGCGGCCGGCCCTGGCGGCAGGCTGACCGGCATGGGATCAGCGTCAGCTCGGTTCGGTGCGGCGTGCTGGGTGCTCGCCGCCGTCGTGTTCCTCGCCGCGCACCCGGTGGTGCAGGCGGCCTGGGCTCAGCCGTACAGCTGGGTCCACCACAACATCAGCGACCTCGGCAACGTGACCTGCGGGCTCTGGGGCGACGACCCGCGATACCTGCCCGCCGCGTCCAGTTTGGCCTCACCGGCGACACGACTTGTGACCGTGCCGCCGAGCAGCGCGGCGTAGAAGTCCGCCATGACGTTCGGCTCCGGACAGTCGACCGTCATCGCCATCCACTCGACCAGCCCGGATCGCTGCGCGTGGTCACTCGTCATGAGACCCATCCTGACAGGACAGCCAGCGCCGGTTGTGCACCGCGCTGGCACACTGAGCACCATGCTGGACTCCGCGCAAGCGTTCATGCAGGCAGCCGAGCACGCACTGGAGCGGGTGCCCGACGCCACCTGCGACCTCGGCGACGGCCGGCGGATCAGCGTGCGGGAGTTCCTGCACGACCTCGCCGCGGCAGCCGCGGACTGGCCGCACACGCCACCGGAGCTGTGCTACGCCGACGTCATGCAGCACTGTTTCTGGACGCTGCTGCACGGCCGGCCCGAACCGGTTCCCGGCGAGCTCGTGGACGCCGACGACGTGGCGTTCGGGGTGATCGTCGCCATGACCAGCGCGGACCGCGGCGGCCATCACGCGGCCGCGGACCTGTGCGAGACGGCCCTGGCCTACATGGAGACCCTCCCCGCCTGGCAGGACGTGGACCTGACCATCGATCGACCCGACGGCGGCCCCCCGCAGTTCACGCTGACCCTCTGACGGCGGGTGGGCACCGAGACGCCGTCACCGCGAAGTCTCCGGCGCTCAGACGTCAACCAGGCAACACCGAAGACGAGCGCAGGACTGCGGCGATCGCGTGGGCCGTGCGGGCGCCCTCGCAGTCCTCGTCGCCGTCGATCCAGGTGTCGTGCCAGTCGTTGCCGGGCTGCAACATCAGCTCCAGCCCGACGAGCGCTTGTGTCCGCAGTCCGATGTCGACGCCACCGATCACGACCGCGGCCTCGGCGCCGTGCCCGATGTCCGCCAGCTGCTCCATACCGCCGGGCACGCTCAGTGCCACAAGCGCCGCCGCGTCCACGACGTCCTGCTCGAACCAGTCAAAACCGCGCTCCCCGATCCGGGACACGCCGCCGAGAATCTCGCGCAGCACCGCCAGCCGTTCGTCGTCGGTGCTCCCGGCCAGCCGGTCGAGCAGGTCCTGGCCGGCATCACTCGCGAACGGTTCCGGTCCCCATGTCGCCATGCCTCGCAGTACAGCACGGTCAAGGCCACTCGATGCGATCGCGGTGACCACCCGTGCGGCGAAAGCGGAGCGGCACGATCAGGGCGGTTCGCGCCGGCGGCCGGTCGAGACGGTTTCGACCCGGCGCTTCAGCGCGGCGTTGTGTTGCTGGAATCCGATGAGGGATGTCGCGACAACACGCCCGAGCAGCGGCACGATCAGGCCGCGGTAGGTTTCGCCCTGGGTGACGTGGGTGCCACGGCCGTCGTCGATCGGCTCCAGTTCGAACCAGTGCTCACCGCTGAAGATTCCGGGGAGGCTGCCGCGCAGGCGGAGTTCGCGCGCGGGATCGACGATGAGGACGCGGGGGCGGATCCGCATCGGAGGGCCGACCGGAGGGTGCAGGTGGAAGGTCACCCGGCGCCCCGGCACCAGCTCGCCGTCGGCTCGCCGGATCTGCGGGTTCCACTCGGGGTAGCCGTCGAAATCGGTCAGCACGGCCCACACGTCGGCCGCGGGACGGTCGATGTCGACCGTGGTGGAGACCGTCCGTGTGCACCGGGCGCGCAACCGGCCCGCCATCGACACCCAGGAGGTCCGGCTCATCGGGGCCGGGCCGCCTTGACGTGCTTGGCGAAGCGTTGATGTGCCGCCTGCTTGCTGATGCCGAACGCGTCGCCGATCTCCGACCATGACGCGCCCTGCCGGGACGCGGCAACCGCCGCCTCGGCGGCGGCCGCCCGAGCCAGGGCCTCGAGGCGCGCCGACATGGCCAACGCCTCGAACGGGTCGGAGCTGGTCAGCGCGGCCAGCCGCGCCCGCAGAACCGCAGTCTCGTCGTGTCCAGGTTGCTCCGGCATTCGTCAAGGATGCTTGACGCCCGACCCGCCGTCAAGGGCTCTTGACGCCTCTCGGCCGGCGGCATGTATGGCCGGACGGTGCCACCGATCAGGTGTCCAGCGGCCGCCACAGCCAGCGAAGTGCGTCCGGCAGCAGGACACCGCCGTGGTTGGGGTTATGGCCGCCGTCGCCGAGCGCGAGCCGGAAGTCGTAGCCCGCCTCCGCCAGGGCGGCGGCGACGCGCAGGTTGCCGGCGAGCCAGTTCCGTGCCGGCTCGTTCCAGTGCAAGTCCCGGTGGCCGGCTTGCAGGAAGATGCGCAGCGGCTTGCGGGGGACGCTGCGGATGAGCTCGGGGTACGGGTTTCCGCCCGGCATCTGCACGAAGCTGGACAGGCAGCAGATCACCCGGCGGAACATGTCCGGGCGCAGCCATGCCACGGTGAAGGCGCAGTTGCCGCCGCTGCTGCCGCCACAGATGCCCCACCCGCCCGGATCCTCGGTGATGCAGTGGCGTGCCGCGACCTGCGGGATGATTTCGGTCAGCAGGAAGGTGGCGTACCGGTCGTCGAACGCGTCGTACTCGACGTTGCGTTGCTTCGGCCCGGCGGCGCCGTCGCGGGCGCCGGGATCGACGAACACGCCGATGGTGACCGGGATGTCACCGTGGCTGACGAGGTTGTCCAGGACGATCGCGCCACGGACCTCCCCGTCCGGATCCAGGTACAGCCGGCCATCCAGGAACACCATCAGCGCCGCGGGCCGCGACGGGTCGTATTGCGCCGGCAGGTGGACCCAGAACCTCCGCGACGTGCCCGGATAGACGATGCTGCCGTTCCAGTCGAACTCGACGGTCCGGCCGGCGGGCACTCCCGGCCGCCGTGTCGAGTCGGGGCCGTGGGCGTACCGAACGTCCGACTGGTCGACGGGAAGGGGCTGGAAGGGCACCTCGAGGGTCATGGGCGGACCCTACGGGCAAGGTGTCGCGCTCATCGATGCGGTTGCGCACACCGTCCGTTGCCCGTCGCTGGTTGACCTTGCCGTAGGCGGCAGGGTTGCATGATCGCCGGCATGGACAGCACCGCGCCGCAGCGCGTCAGGATCGTTGCCGTCACCGGGGCCGGCACCGGCATCGGCCGCGCCACCGCCCGCGCGTTCGCGCCGAGGGCGCCCACGTGGTCGCGATCGGACGGCGCCGCGCTCCGGGAGCGGACCGCCGGCCGCGGGAACGCCCTCAGCCACCCGTCGGGACGAAGTACCCGAGAAGGCTGATCAGAAGTCCGTACGCGTCGCCGAGCGCCGTTCCGTGCGACGAGCGGGTCGCGCCGATCGTGGCAGGCGGGCACTCGAAGTGTCGAACCGTATCGGTGAGACTGATGCGGTGATTGACCTCGACGCTCCCGGCCCGGTGCGGGCGTTGCCTGCGCCACCGTCGCGCCGCCGCTGGCTGCCGCTGGGGTTGCTCGCCGTGCTGCTCCTGCTGCTGCCGGGCGGTGGCGGTTCGGGGCTGCCGCCGGGGCCGTCGGTGGTCCTGGACGGCGACGGGATCGGCGACCTGCGCGCCGACGGCGACACGCTGTTCCTGCTGGGGCGCACCGCCGTGGCGGCGTACCGGATGCCGGGCGGGGCCCGCCGCTGGAGCGTCCCGGTGCCGCCCGGCGCCAAGCTGCTGGCCGCGTCGCGGGGCAGGGTGGTGCTGTCCCTTGAGGAGGCCGCGATCGTCGGTCTCGACGCGGCCACCGGCGCGCAGGTCTGGCGGCGTGAAGGTGCCGTGCCGTCGCTGCCGTCCGGTGAGGGCCCGCCCGGGGTGCTGCTGGCCCGCGCGGACGGGGTGATCGACGGGCGCCTGCTCGGCCTGGACATCGGCACCGGGGCGGTGCGCTGGGAGCTCGGCACGCCCGCGGTCCGGCGGGTGCTGCTGGCCGGCGACGGCCGGCCGGAGATCGTCGACCTCGACCCCGGCGGGCTGCTGCTCATCCGCGACGCCGGGTCGGCCGCGGTGGTGCGGACGGTCGCGCTGCCGGGGCTCGACCCGGTCGACGGCTTCGACGTCTCCGGCGACCGGCTGCTCGTCTACCACTTCGAGCGCACCACGCTGCTGGTCAGTGCCGTGTTCGACCTGGCGACGGGCCGCCGGCTGTGGCAGCGCACCGACATGGCGGCGGCCGGCGGCCTGTGGTGGTGCGGCACGCTGCTGTGCGGCGGCAGTGTCGGGCGGACCACGGTGGTGGATCCCGACACCGGCGACCAGCGGTGGAGCATCACCGGCTGGACGGACCTCGGCCCGTTCGAGGCCGGCCTGATGTGGGCGACCGTGCCCACCCCGAACACCGCGGACCCGGCGCTCGGCGCCGTCGTGCTGGACGCCGTCACGGGCCGGGTCGTGCGCCGGTTCGGCCCGTGGGACGTCGTCGCGGCGCTGCCGGGCCACGCCGCCCTGGTGACCGGCCGCAACCCCGGCGGCTCCCTGGTCGGCCGCCTCGACCTGACCACGGGCGCGGTGACGGTGCTGGGCCGCACCGAGCACTGGCCCGCCCCGCCGAAGTGCCTCGTCACCGCCACGCTGCTGGCCTGCCACCGCGAGCGGGTGTCGGTGTGGCGGCTGTGCGGGGCGGCCGTCTGCGCCTGAACCCACGGGCGTCGTTTCCGTACAAGACGGCCACCGCGGCCACTCCTAGCATTCGTTCTGCAGCGAACAGCAGAGGAGAAGCCGCACATGCGTGAATTGGTCTACACCGGGTTCGTCTCGCTCGACGGTGTCGTCGACTCCCCCGGCGGCGGCCCCGGCGAGGAGCACCGCAGCGGCGGCTGGGTGGTCAAGGACGTCGAGTTCCGGCCCGAGGCGTTCTCGCTCAAGGGCGACGAGCTCGAGGAGACGACGGCGCTGATGTTCGGGCGGCGCAGCTATGAGGCGTTCGCGCCGTTGTGGCGCACCTCGGAGGACCACGCCGCGTACAAGGACCTGCCGAAGTACGTGGTCTCCGCGACGCTGCCCGACGACGCTCTCGTCGACGGCTGGGGTCCCACGACAATCCTGCGCTCGACGGAGGACGTGGCGGCGCTGAAGCAGGGCGACGGCGGCGCGATCTTCGTGCACGGCAGCGCGGAGCTCGCCCGGCGCCTGTCGGACGCGGAGCTCATCGACCGGTATCACCTGCTGTTCTTCCCGGTCCTGCTCGGCGCGGGCAAGCGGCTGTTCAGCCCGGCGGACAAGGCCAAGCAGATGCTGCGGCTGCGGGAGTCCGAGGCGTACCCGAACGGCGTGCTGAAGGTGATCTACGACGTGACCAGCTGATCCAGGTTCAGGGCGATCGCCCCGCCGGCCCCGTCGCGCAGCTGCCCGGCGGTACGTCCCACGTAGCGGCGCAGCGCCCTGGCCAGGTGCGGCTCGTCGAAGTAGTCGAGCCCGGTGACGACGTCGGCGACCGGAGCGCCGGCCGCGAGGCGGGCCGCCGCGGTGCGGGCGCGTTCGATCTGGCGGACCGCGCCCTGGGTGAGGCCGGTCGCCTCGCGGAACCGGCGTTCGACGGTGCGCGCTGACACCGCCGGTGCGGCGCCCCGGCGGACGTCGGTGACGAGCGGATCGCGGACCACGGCGCCGGCGCGGACGAGCCGGTTGACGAGGGCCTCGGCGTCGTCGGCGCCGGGCGTCTCCCAGCGGGCGCCGTCCAGCCGGAAGCTGCGCCGGGTCGCGTCGGGAAGCTCGACGCCGCCGTCGACGAGGGCGGGCGTCGGCACCGTCCGCAGCGACGTGCCGACGGCGAACTCGATGCCGACGAAGGCCGCGCCCTCCGGCACGGGCGCGGTGCCGGTCCTCGTCTCCGGTCCGCTGATGCCCGCGTACGCGATGCCGTCGCGCTGCCAGAACACCAGTCCCCAGCACACGCCGGCGACCGACGTCATCTCCGCGACCTGCGCACTCGTGCAGGTCCACACGGTGTCGACCCAGGGTGAGTCGGACGCGCGGGTCTCGAACCGGAGTGCCACGTGCCTATTGTGGTCGGATGGACGAGCCCGCGAACGCCCGCCCCGTCGACTTCGACTCCGAGCTGATCCGGCTGCACGTGAAGCTGCGCGACGCCTGGGACATCCGGCCCGGCGAGCGGGTCCTGGACGTCGGCTGCGGCGCCGGGCAGACGACGCGGGAGGCCGCCCGTGCGGCGCATCCGGGCCGGGTCCTCGGCGTGGACGTGTCCGCGGCCGCCGTCGAACGCGCCCGCGCCGACGGCCTGGACAATGTCACCTTCGAGGAGGCCGACGCGCAGGTGCACGACTTCGCGCCGGGCTCGTTCGACGTGGCGATCAGCCGTTTCGGCACGATGTTCTTCGCCGATCCGGTGGCAGCGTTCGCCAACATCGGGCGGGCGCTGCGCCCGGGCGGCCGGCTCGTCATGCTGGTGTGGCAGGCCCGCGACCGCAACGAGTGGGCGGTCACCATCCGTGAGGCCCTGGCGGTCACCGGCGGACCGGCGGCTACCGGCGGGCCGGATGCGTTCTCGCTCGCCGACCCGTCCACTGTGGACGGGGTCCTGCGGGCGGCGGGGTTCGCCGACGTCCAGCTCGCCGACGTCGACGAACCCGTCTACTACGGCCCCGACGAGGCCGCGGCGCTGGCGTGGGTCCGAGGCTTCAGCACCACCGCCGCCGCCTTGAAGCACGCCGATCCAGCCGCCGCGACCCTTGCCGTGACGAGGCTCCGCGACGCGTTCGCCGCGCGGGTGAGCGACCAGGGCGTCTGGGTCGGCTCCCGGGCCTGGCTCGTGACCGCGCGGCGCGCGTAGCGCGGTGGCCGGCCCCGCCGGGCCGCGGAGCCGACCACCGCTGGAGGGAATAAGGTCAGCGGAAGCCGGGGTAGCTCGGCTTGGTGGGGTTCCACACCACGTAGCGGTCGAAGTGGCCGGTGTACTGGTATGGCGTGCCGGCCCAGATCTCGCCGTGGTCGACGTCGATGGCCCAGATCGAGTGACCGTCGAAGTCCTCGTAGGCGACCTCGCAGGACGGGCCGTCCCTGAACTTGCCCTTGTCGACCTCTTTGCGGCGAGCGCCCGAAAAAGTCGCTTCAAGGATGGTCCCCTCGTGAGACGCGGCGCTGTCCGCCGCGAACCTCCTGACCATGCGTGTTTCCGGCGTTGTCCGGCAGTGTCGCGCCGGTCGGACAATCAACCTCGGACAAACGTGCGCCGGTAGTCGCGGGGTGGGACGCCCCGGCGGCGCACGAACTGCTCGCGCAGCACGGCCGCGCTGCTGAACCCGGTCCGGTGGGCGATCTCCTCGATGCTCAGGTCGGTCACCTCCAGCAGCTCCTCGACCTGGTTCAGCCGCTGGGTGAGCAGCCACGCGTGCGGCGTCGCGCCGGTCACGTCCCGGAACCGCCGGATGAAGGTGCGGCGGCTGGTCAGCGCCCGGCCGGCCAGCTCGTCGATGGTCGTGCGCCGGTGCAGGTTGGCCCGGGCCCAGGCGAGGACGGCGCCGAGGCGTTCGTCGTCGGTGCCGGTCGGGACGGGCGCCGCGACGAACTGTGCCTGCCCGCCGTCGCGGTGGGGCGGCACGACGAGGTCGCGGGCCACCGCGTTGGCGACCGCCGCGCCGTGTTCGCGGCGCAGCAGGTGCAGGCACAGGTCGACGCCGGCGGCGGCGCCCGCGCCGGTGACGATGCGGTCCTCGTCGACGTAGAGCACGTCGGGGTCGACCGTGACCGCCGGGTGCCGGGCCGCGAGCTCGGCCGCGAACCGCCAGTGCGTGGTGGCCCGGCGGCCGTCGAGGAGGCCGGCGGCGGCCAGCTGGTAGGCGCCGACGCAGTGGCTGGCCACGATGGCGCCGCGGGCGTGCGCGGCGCGGAACGCGTCGAGGCTCGCGGCGGACGGCGGGTCGCGGAAGTCGTTGCCCGGCAGCGCGAACACCAGGTCGGCACCGCTGAGCCGGTCCAGGCCCCACTCGACCCGCAGGGCCAGGCCGAGGTCGGTCCGGACGGGTCCGGGCGCGTCCGCGCACACGGCGACGTCGAATCCGGGCAGGCCGAGGTGCCGCCGGTCGCCGAACACCTCGGCCACCAGGCCGAGCCCGAACGCGGCGACCCCCGCCGGCGCGTAGACAGCGATCGAGACGAACCCCATGCCACTCAGCTTGGCACGATACCCGCGATCCGTGTCAATCGTGCCACTCGTCAGGCCCGCCGCGGACGGCGACGCTGAACCGGCCAAGCGCCACCCATCACAGTGAGGAGTTCCCATGCCAGACGCCCCGCTCGGCCGCACCGCCTCGACCCACATCCTGGCGACCGGCTACACGAGCTCGACCGGCCCCGGGGTGGCGGCCACGGTGTCGTTCATCGCCGACGGCGACCGGCGCATCGTGGTGGACCCGGGCATGGTCGCGCACCGTTCGGTCATCCTCGATCCGCTGACGGCACTGGGGGTGAGCGCCGGTGAGGTCACCGACGTGGTGCTCAGCCACCACCATCCCGACAACATCCTCAACGCGGGCCTGTTCGACCGGGCCCGGGTGCACGACCACAAGGCGATCTACCACGGCGACCAGTGGGAGGACCGCGACGCCGAAGGCTACGAGCTCAGCCCGTCGGTGAAGCTCATCCGCACGCCCGGCCACAGTGCCGAGGACGTCACGGTGCTGGTGGGCACGCCCGAAGCCGTGATCGCGTTCGCCGGCGATCTGTGGTGGCGGCCGGACGGCCCGGCCGACGATCCGGTGGCGCCGGACCGTGACCGGCTGCGGGCCAGCCGCGAGCGGGTCATCGCGGTCGCCGACGTCATCGTGCCCGGTCACGGTGCGCCGTTCAGGCCGGACGCGGGCACGCCGCGCTGATCGCCTCGCACGGGTCCGTGCGGGAGCGCCTCGGGGGCGCACGAACCCGTGCGAGGCGATCAGCGGATGAGGTCCTCGACGCCTCGGAGGAAGGTCGCGCAGATCTGCTCCCGGTCGAACAGGCAGCCGGCCGCCATCGCGCCGTCACGGAGCATGACGAAGTGCTGGGCGGCGGGTTCGGCGCCGGCCGGCTGAATGCCCGTCATCAGGGTGGTGACCGTGTCGAGGAACCACTGCCGGTGTGCGAGGACGGCCCGGTGCACGGGATGGTCGGGGTCTGGATACTCGGCGACGGCGTTGAGGAACGCGCAGCCGCGGAAGCCGGTGGACCGGATGCCCTGGGCGATCGCCTCGGCGACGGCCCGCAGCGCCTCGGGCGCCGGGAGGCCGGCGGCCACGGCGGCGTCGACCTGCCCGCGGATGGCCTGGTCGGCCGCCTGGAGGTAGGCGACGACGAGGTCCTCCTTGCCGGGGAAGTGCCGGTAGAACGTGGCCCGGGTCACTTTCGCCTCGGCGATGATCCGGTCGACGCCGACAGAGTGGATGCCCTGCGTGTAGAAGATCCCGGCGGCGGTGGCGAGCAGCCGGTCCCGCGCCTCGGACGGCCTGGTCCCGGTGTCGCCGCGTGCCATGGAATCCATGGGCTCCATGGTAGCGACAGAACGTTCCGTCTTGACAAGCTGGCCGCGGGCCGTCATGGTCGTGGAGGACAGAACGTTCGTTCTTCCTCTCCGTTCGGAAGGCTCGCCATGACCACCGTTGCCGCCCCCGGCATCTCCACGACAGCGTCCGCCCTGCGGCGGCTGTACTTCGTCCGCTTCGCGTTCGCGATCGTCTGGGCCCTCGTGATGTTCACGACCGCGAAGCACCTCGGCCCGCTCGCCATGACGCTGCTCGTGCTCTACCCGCTGTTCGACGCCGCCGCCGCCCTCGTCGACGCCCGGGCGTCCCGCGCCACCGCGACACCCACCCTGCTCTACGTGAACGTCGCGATCAGCCTGCTCGCCGCTGTCGGGCTGGCCTTCGCCGACGCGTCCGGCATCCCGGCGGTCCTGCGCGTGTGGGGCGCCTGGGCGATCCTCGCCGGCCTGGTGCAGCTGATCGTGGCGATCCCCCGCCGCCGGCTCGGCGGGCAATGGCCGATGATCATCAGTGGTGGCCTGTCCGTCCTCGCCGGCGCGTCGTTCATCGCCGGCGCCTCCGCGGACAACCCGGTGCTGACCAACGCGATCGGCTACGCCATCCCCGGCGCCATCTTCTTCCTCATCTCCGCCATCCGCCTCGGCCGCACCGCGAAGGGCAACTGACATGCAGCACGAGACATACGACGTCGTCGTCATCGGCGCGGGGCCCGTCGGGGAGAACGTCGCCGACCGGGTCGTGCGGGGCGGCCTGACCGCCGCCGTCGTCGAGCGGGAACTGGTCGGCGGCGAGTGCTCCTACTGGGCATGCATGCCGACCAAGGCGTTGCTGCGCAGCGCGACCGCACTCCGGGCGGCCCGTCAGGTGCCCGGCGCCCGCGAGGCGGTGACCGGCGACCTGGACGCGGCGGCCGTCCTGCGCCGCCGTGACGCGTTCGCCTCGAACTGGTCGGACGGCGGGCAGGTGGCCTGGCTCGACTCGGCCGGGATCGCCCTGCACCGCGGCCATGGACGGATCAGCTCGGAGCGGGTCGTCGAGGTGACCGGCGACGACGGCGCCGTGGTCTCGCTCACCGCCCGCCACGCGGTCGTCGTCGCGACCGGCAGCAGCGCCCTGCTGCCGGATGTCACCGGTCTTCGCGAGGCGGCGCCCTGGACGAGCCGGGAGGCGGCTGCGGCGAGCAAGGTTCCCGGCCGGCTGGCGATCATCGGCGGTGGCGTGGTCGCGGCGGAGATGGCGACCGCCTTCGCGGGGCTCGGCGCCAGGGTGACGGTGCTGGCCCGGGACGGTGTGCTGCCACAGGCGGAGCCGTTCGCCGGCGAGCGCGTCACGCGGGCGCTGCGCGACGCCGGCGTCGCGGTCCTCGCCGGCGCCGAGGCCGCGTCGGTGCACCGGGACGGCGACGGCACGGTGCGCGTCACCCTCACCGACGGCGGGCGGGTCGACGCCGACGAGCTCCTGGTCGCGATCGGCCGCCGGCCGAACACGGACGACATCGGCCTCGACACGGTCGGGCTGAAGGCGGGCGCCTGGCTCACGGTCGACGACACGCTGCGGGTCGCCGACAGCGACGGGTGGCTGTATGCCGCCGGCGACGTCAACCGGCGCGTGCTGCTGACCCACCAGGGCAAGTACCAGGCCCGCGCGGTCGGCGACGTCATCGTGGCCCGCGCCAAGGGCGAACCGGTGGACGACGAGCGGTGGGGCCGGCACGTCGCCACCGCCGACGAGCGGGCCGTGCCGCAGGTCGTGTTCACCGACCCGGAGGTGGCGTCGGTGGGCCTGACCGCGGCCGCCGCGCAGGCCGCCGGCCTGCGGACCCGGGTCGTCGACTACGACCTGGGTGCCGTCGCGGGAGCCGGCCTGCACGCCGACGGATATCAGGGACACGCCCGGATGGTCGTCGACGAGGACCGGCAGGTGATCGTCGGTGTCACGCTTGTCGGCCCGGACGTCGCGGAGCTGCTGCACGCCGCGACGATCGCGGTGGTCGGCGAGGTGCCGCTGGATCGGCTGTGGCACGCCGTTCCCGCGTACCCGACGGTCAGCGAGGTGTGGTTGCGGCTGCTGGAGGCCTACGGCCGCTGACGAAGATCAACTATTGACCGGCTGCGGCGCACCGGTGACAATGCACCGTGGGCTCCGCGTTGATCTCTGCAAGTCTGCCCGTTGCCCTCTTCGTCGTGATGCTCGGCCTGGGGCTGAGCCTGACCGTCGAGGACTTCCGGCGGGTCGGACGGCACTCCCGCGCGGTCGTGGTGGCGCTGCTGTGCCAGCTCGTGCTGCTCCCGGTGATCTGCTTCGGACTGGTGCTCGCGTTCCAGCTGCCGCCGGCGTTGGCGGTCGGGATGATGCTGGTCGCGGCGTCGCCGGGTGGTCCCACCGCGAATCTGTACAGCCACCTGTTCGGCGGGCACGTCGCGCTGAACGTCACGCTCACCGCGGTCAACACGGGGCTGATCGTGGTCACGCTGCCGATCGTGGTGAACCTGTCGACCACGTACTTCCTGCCCGGCGAGGCCGCGCTCGGGTTGCAGTTCGGCAAGGTGCTGCAGGTGTTCCTGATGGTGATCGTGCCGGTCGCGATCGGCATGCTCGTGCGGGCCCGGGCGCCCGAGGTGGCGCGGCGGCTCAACCTGCCGGTGCGGGTGCTGTCGGTGGTGGTCCTGGTCGCGGTCATCTCCCTCGTGCTGTTCGCGGAGCGGGCCAACCTCGCGGACTACTTCGTCGCGGTCGGGCTCGCCGCGCTGACGTTCAACCTCGTCAGCCTGGCGATCGGGTACGGCGCGCCGCGGCTCGCCGGCGTCGAGCGCCCCGAGGCGATCGCGGCCGGATTCGAGATCGGCATCCACAACACCACGATCGCCGTGACGGTCGCATTGAGCCCGGCGCTGCTGAACAACGCCGAGATGGCCGTCCCGGGCGTGGTCTACGGCGTCCTCATGCAGTTCGCCGCGGCCGGGTTCGGCGTGCTGCTCACCCGCGGCCGGGTCCGGCCGGCCACCCGTGACGCGACCCCGATCGGGCCGGGATGACCGGCCAGCGAAGCGGCTCGGGCCGGTCATCAGGGGGACAGCAATGGGTCAGGCGCCCGGAACGAAGTGAGGACGCATGACCGGGGACGCGCTGCGCCTGCAGGTGCTCGGCCCGCTGCGGGTGTGGCGCGACGGGGTCGAGCTGGACGTCGGGCCGCGGCAGCAGGCGTACCTCCTGGCGCTGTTGCTGGCCCGGGTGGGCAACCCGGTCTCGACCAGCGAGCTGATCGGCCTGATCTGGGGCGACGACGCCCCCACGAGTGCGCTCAACGTGATCCAGAAGTACGTCGGGGCGCTGCGGCGCCTGCTCGAACCCGAGGTCCCCGCTCGGGAAACCGGTTCCTACCTGCATCGCCGCGGCAACGCGTACCTGTTCGTCGGCGGCCCCGGCACGCTGGACCTGCTCGCCTTCCGGGAGCTGGTCTCGGCCGCCGGGGCGGCCCTGGCGCAGGACCAGCACGAGCGGGCGCTCCAGCACTACCTCGACGCGCTCGGCCTGTGGCAGGGCCCGGTGGCCGACGGGTTCATCCACGAGACGGCCGCGATGGCGGTCTTCGCCGCGCTCGACGACGAGTTCCGGGCCGCCTGCACGGCCGCGGCCGATCTGGCCGTGGTGGCGGGCCGGCCGGAGCGGGTGCTGCCGGCGTTGCAGCTCGCCACGAAGACGGCGCCGTTCCACGAACCCGTGCTGGCCGGCTTCGTCGCAACGCTCGGCGCCGCCGGGCGCCAGGCCGAGGCGCTGGCAGCGTTCCGCGCGTTCCGGGACCGCCTGGCCGACGAACTCGGCATCGACCCCGGCCCGGCGCTGCAGGCCGCGTATCTGCGGGTGCTGGCGCAGACCCCGGCAGCACCGCCCGGGGCCGGCCCCGCGCCCGTGCGCAGTCTGGTCGGCCGGGCCGAGGAACTCGCCGTCCTGCGGCAGGCCGTGGAGGCGGCGCTCACCGGCGGCACCGGACTCGCCCTCGTCGAGGGAGAGCCGGGCGCGGGCAAGACCCGCCTGGTGCAGGAGGCCGCAGCCGATGCGGGCCGGCACGGGGCGCGGGTCGTCTGGGCTTCGTGTCTGGAAGGCGACGGCACGCCCGCGATGTGGCCGTGGGAGCAGGCGCTCACCGCCGTCCTAGACGGCCTGCCGGCGTCGGCGCGGGAGAAGTGGCTGGCAAGCGACCTCGGGAGTCTCGTCGAATCGCGGCACGACGACGGCAGGCCGGTCGCTTCCGGCGGCCGTGCCCAGTTCCGGCTGTTCGAGCTGGTCGTCGCCGTCGTCGGGCAGGCCGCGGCGGACCAGCCGTTGCTGCTCGTCCTGGACGACCTGCAGTGGGGCGACGCCGCCTCGCTGCAGCTGTTCGGCCATCTGGCGGGCCGGCTGCCCGGGCGCACCGCGATCATCGGCGCCCTTCGCAACCGCGCGCCGGTGCCCGGCTCCGACCTGTCGCGGGTGCTGGCCGACGCCAGCCGGCTGCCCATCCACCGCCGGATCCGGCTCGGCCCGCTCGGCCTCGCCGACGCCACCGAACTCATCCGCCGCGCCGCCGGTCACGAGCCCGGCGCCGGCACCGCCCGCACCATCTACGACCGCACCGCCGGCAACCCGTTCTACGTCCGGGAGCTGTCCCGGTTCCTCAGCGACCGGGGCACGCTCGCCGATGCCTCTGATCAGGCAGGGGTGCCGGCCGGGGTCCGGGACGTCGTGCGTGGCCGGATGGTCGGCCTCGACGACAGCGCCCGCGACCTGCTGCAGATCGCCGCGCTCATCGGCCGCGACGTCGACCTCGGCCTGCTCGCCCGCGTCGCGGAGGCGGACGTCGCGGGCTGCCTGGAGCGTCTCGAGCCGCTGCACGCGCTCGGCCTGCTCGAACCGCGGCCCGAGGCCCCGTTCTCGGTGCGGTTCGCGCACGACCTGGTGCGCGAGTCCATCACCGAGACCACGGCGCCGCAGCGGGTGATCCGGCTGCACCTGCGCGTCGCGGACGCGCTCGAGGAACAGCTGGCCGACGACGACTCCGTCGCCGAGCGCCTCGCCTACCACCTGTGGGCCGCCGGTCCGCTCGCCGACCCGGTGCGCACCGTGGAGGCGCTCAAGCGCGCCGGCCGCCGCGCGACGAGCAAACTCGCGTTCGCGGCCGCCGACCGGCATCTGGAGACGGCCGCCCAGCTCGCACGGACCGCCGGGCTGCCGGAGCTGGAGCTCTCCGCGCTCGC
Source organism: Dactylosporangium siamense (assembly GCF_016862795.1). Lineage (GTDB taxonomy): Bacteria > Actinomycetota > Actinomycetes > Mycobacteriales > Micromonosporaceae > Dactylosporangium > Dactylosporangium siamense. Next base: position 58,690 of record NZ_BONQ01000094.1, read on the forward strand.
GCTGCTCGCCATCGCCCCGCGCCGGCAGGCCGGGTTCGGCGGCACGACGTTCGACCTGCTCGAGCGGGCCGAGCTGCTGGCCCGCCAGCTCGGCCGGGACGTCCAGGCCGCCGGTCTGCTCTTCGCCCGCCTGTTCGGGGCCTACACGTTCCTCGAGCCGGACCGTGCGCAGCTGGTCCGCCGGCTGTACGAGCAGGGTGAGGCATCCGGCAACCCGGTCCTGCGCGTGTACGGGCGGCAGGCGTGGGGGCTGCACCAGTGGGACACCGGAAACATCGGCGAGGCGTACCGCTACTTCATCGACAACGACCCCGCCCTGTTGCACGGTGACAACTCCTCGCGCGGCGAGACCTCGGTCCGCAGCGACGTCTCCGGCGAGTGGCCCGGATGGCGGGCCGTCGTGACCGCGCTGCACGGCGACGTCGAGACCGCGGGCACGATGATCGACGAGTGGAACGGGCCCACCGACCCGTACGGGGTCGCGACCTGGGCGTACTACATCACCATCATCGCCTCCATGGCCGGTGACGCGGACTGGGTGATGCGCACGATCGAGCGGTGGATGGCGATGGGCACCGGCCGCTCCGCCGTGCAGCAGGAGATCTACGTGCGGCTGAACTGGTTCTGGGCCCGCGCCCTCACCGGCGACGACCCGGCCGGGACCGCGGCGGAGGCCGAGCAGCTCCTCGCCGCGACGCTCACCGACCCGCCCCGGTGGGGCATCGCGTATCACAACGGGCTGGTCGCCGAGATGTGGCTGGCCGCGGGGCGGCCGGACGCGGCCGCCACGGCGCTCGACCGGGCGGACCGGGCCCTGGAGGCCCACGGCCAGCGCTACGCCGAAGGGCTCATCCGGCTGCTGCGGGCGCGGGTGCTGCACGCCGCCGGGGAATCCCTCGACGTCGTGCGGGCCGCCACCGAGGAGGCCCGCGACTGGTCCGCCGGGCGGGCGACGCACCTGTTCGCCCGCCGCGCCGAATCGTTCCTCAGGGAGCTTCGGTGACCGGACGGCGGCAGTAGTACACCAGCGCCGGCGGCACGTTGGCCCATTCGGTGCGGCTGACGACGACCTCGTCGAACCGTGCGCGCAACGACGTGAGCAGCCGCCGCGCGGGTGGCAGCCACCGCGAATGCAGGTAGGCGAACGTGGTGAACACGCCGTGCGGCGGCAGGGCGGCGACCACCGCGCGCAGCACGTCGCGCTGACGGTGCTCGGCGAACGCGGCCCACGGCAGGCCGCTGACCACGACATCGGCCTGGCTGATCCCGCGCCGCGCCAGCACCGCCGCCAGGTCGGTCGCGTCCGCGGTCACCACGTCGACCCCGGGATGCAGGGCGCCCAGGTGCTGCGCGAACCGCGGGTTGACCTCAACCGCGATGTGCAGGCCACGCCCGGCGAGCCGCCGCTGGATGGCCTCGGTGAAGGCGCCGGTGCCCGGGCCCAGCTCCACCACGACGGGTGAACCGGTCCGGGGCACCGCCGCCGTCGCCACCCTGGCCAGCGCGGCACCGCTCGGGGTGATCGCGCCGACCGTCAGGGGATCACGGACGAACTCCAACAGGAACGACACCGCCGTCAGCGCCTGTGGCCGGCCCGGGACGGCGAGACGCCCCAGGCGTGGAATGCCAGCCCGATGCCCCAGGCCACGATCGACCACACGGGCCAGAAATGGTGGTTCGAGTCGAACAACCACCACACCATCACCTGCACCACGTTGGCCACCACGTAGCTGAGCACGTGGATGCGCAGGCCCCATTGTCTTGCGGTTTCGCTCTTCATCGATGTCATGCCCGCACGCTAGGCCGGCGCACTTGACAGCGACGGAACCGTTGACGGATCGGCGTTCCGTCGTCATTCAGTGCCCGTCAAGTGCGCGTTTCTACGCTGACCCGCAATTCACGGCAAACACCTGTGGAAAGGGTTTCCATCACATGACGACGACTCGCAGAACACTGCTGGCAGGCTCCGCCGCGGCGGCCACCGGCGCCCTGACCGGGGTCTCGGCCGCGCAGGCCCACACCCGGCCCGGCGGGAAACCGAAACCGACCGTGGTGCTCGTGCACGGCGCGTTCGCCGACGCGTCCGGCTGGAACGACGTGGCCGGCCGGCTGATGAGCGACGGCTACCCGGTCATCGCCCCGGCGAACCCGCTGCGTGGCGTCGCCGCCGACTGCGCCTACCTGGCCAGCGTCCTGGCCACGCTCAGCGGCCCGCTGGTGCTCGTCGCGCACTCCTACGGCGGCATGGTCATCACGAACGCCGCGACCGGCAACCCGAACGTCACCGCGCTGGTATACGTGGCGGCGTTCGCTCCCGACGCCGGCGACACGGTTCCCGCCCTGCAGTACCGGTTCCCGGGAAGCAAGGTGACCCCGGAGGCACTGGACTACCGCCCACACAGCACCGGCGCCGACGCCTACATCAAGCAGGAGCTCTTCCGCGACGCGTTCGCCGCCGACCTGCCGAAGGCGACGGCCGCCCGGATGTGGGCGAGCCAGCGGCCGCTGCACGTGGGCGCGTTCGGGGAGCCGTCCGGCCCGCCGGCCTGGAACGCGATCCCCTCCTGGTACCTCGCCGCCCGCGACGACCAGGTGATTCCCGTTGCGGCACAACGGTTCATGGCGCAGCGGGCCGGGGCACGCGTCGTCGAGGTGAGCGCCTCGCACGTCGCGATGATCTCGCGGCCGACCGCGACCGCCGAACTCATCACGCGCGCCGCGCGCTGACGACGGGGAGGACTGCGATGTTCGAGCGGTGGGGGCGGACGATGGTCCGCCGCCGGTGGTGGATCATCGGCGCGGCGCTGGCCTTCATGGCCTTCGGCGGCGTCTGGGGCACCCAGGTCTTCGGCGCGCTGATCACCGAGGGGTTCGAGGACCCCGCCGGTGAGAGCTCCCGGGCCGTCGTCCGCGCCGAGGAGACGTTGGGACGCACCGGCAACGACGTCGTGGTCCTCTACCGGAGCCCGACCATGACGGTCGACGACCCCGCGTTCCAGCGGGCCGTGACCGACACCCTCGCCGGGCTGCCCGGCGGGACGGTGACCGCGACGGTCACCTACTGGACCACGAACCACAGCCCCGGCCTGGTCAGCCACGACCGGCGGGCGACCTACGCGGTGCTGACCCTGGCCGGCGCCGACGAGACCGAGCGCGGGCAGACCCTGGAGGAGATCGAGGACGACCTGGCCGCTCCCGGCCTGCAGACCCAGGTCGGCGGCATCACCGCGGTCAGCCGCGACATCCGCGAACGGGTCGCGTCCGACATCGCCCTGGCCGAGACGATCTCCATCCCGGTGCTGCTCGCCCTGCTGGTGCTCGTCTTCGGCAGCGTGGCCGCGGCGAGCCTGCCCCTCGCGATCGGCGGGCTGGCCATCCTCGGCGCGTTCACCGCGCTGCGCGCCATGAGCTACCTGACCGACGTGTCGGTGTTCTCCGTCAACGTGGTGACGATCCTCGGGCTGGGCCTGGCGATCGACTACGGCCTGTTCATGGTCGGCCGGTACCGCGAGGAGCTCGCCCGTGGCGTCAGCGTGGAGGAGGCGGTGGCTCGCACGATGGCCACCGCCGGCCGTACCGTGGCGATCTCCGGCGTCACCGTCGCGGTGTCCCTCGCCGGTCTGCTGATCTTCCCGATGCCGTTCCTGCGCTCGATGGGACTCGGCGGGCTGTCCGCGGTGCTGGTGGCGATGGTCGCGGCGCTGACCGTGCTGCCCGCGCTGTTCGGCGTGCTCGGCCACCGGGTCGACGCGCTGTCGGTGCGCCGGCGGCGGCCGTCTCCCGAGCACGGCTTCTGGTTCCGCCTCGCGCACAGCATCATGCGCCGCCCGGTGCTCTACGCGGTCGGGGTCCTCGCCGTGCTGCTGCTGGCCGGTGCGCCGTTCCTGCGCGTCGAGTTCGGCGGCATCGACCCGCGGGTGCTCCCGGCGGGCACCGAGAGCCGCGTGGTCACCGAGACCGTCGACCGGGACTTCGTCCAGAACAGCCAGCTTCCGATCGAGGCGATCGTCACCGCGCCGGACCCGGCCGGCATCGATCGGTACGTCGCGGCGGTGCGCGCGGTCGACGGGGTGACCGGCGCCGACATCACCGGCCACGCCGGTGACGTCTTCCGGGTGACCGTCACGTATCGCAGCGACCCGATCTCGGCGCAGACCCGCGACCTGGTCGGCCACATCCGCGACGTCCCACCGCCACCCGGGGGCGAGGTGCTCGTCGGCGGCCTCACCGCGCGGCTGGCCGACCAGCTCGACGCCGTCGCCGACCGGCTGCCGTGGATGGCGCTGATCATCGTCGGTGCGACGTTCGTGCTGCTGTTCCTGGCCTTCGGATCCCTCATCCTGCCGGTCAAGGCGATCCTGATGAACGTCCTGTCGCTCGGCGCGTCGTTCGGCGCGCTGGTGCTGATCTTCCAGGACGGCCACCTGTCCGGACTGTTGCGCTTCACCTCCACCGGCACGCTCGAGGCCACCCAGCCGATCCTCGTGCTCGCGGTCGTCTTCGGGCTGTCGATGGACTACGAGGTCTTCCTCATGTCACGGATCCGCGAGGAGTACGACCGCACCGGCGACAACACCCACGCGGTGGCGGTCGGGCTGCAGCGCAGCGGCCGGATCATCACCAGCGCCGCCCTGCTCATCCTCGTCGTCATCGGGCTGTTCTCCATCTCCGGGATCACGTTCATCAAGCTGATCGGAGTGGCGCTGCTCATCGCGGTGCTGGTCGACGCCACCATCGTGCGGGCGCTGCTCGTGCCGGCGACGATGCGGCTGCTCGGGACCCTGAACTGGTGGGCGCCGGCGCCGCTGAAACGCTTCTCCGACCGGCACGGCTTCCGGGAAACCTCGGGAGACTCCCGTGCATGACCGCGCGTACCACGATCAGTGCGTCAACGAGGAGCGGCGGCACACCGCCACCACACCGATCCGTAACCCGCGGCTGGCGCTGTTCGCGCTGGCGCTGGGCACCTTCGCGATCGGCACGGGCGAGTTCGGCAGCAACGGCATCATCCAGCTCTTCGCCGCCGACCTCGACGTGTCGATCCCGGTCGCGACCCACGCGATCACGGCGTACGCCGTCGGGGTGATGCTCGGCTCGCCGGCGATCGTCCTGCTCGCCGCCCGGATCAACCGGCGCACCCTGCTGCTCGGCCTGATCGTGCTGTTCCTGCTCGGCAACGTGCTGTCGGCGCTGGCGCCGGACATCGCCCTGCTCGTCGTCTTCCGGTTCGTCGCCGGCAGCGTCCAGGGCGCGTTCTTCGGCGCCGGTGCCGTCGTCGCCGCGTACGTCTACGGTCCGGGCAAGGGCGGCCGCGCGTTCGCGACGGTGATGAGCGGGCTCACGGTCGCCGCCGTCGTCGGGTCACCGCTGAGCACCTTCATCGGCCAGCACGCGGGCTGGCGCACCCTGTTCTGGACCGTCGTCGCCATCGGCCTGCTCGCCGGCGCCGCACTGCTCGCGTGGCTGCCCCGCACCGAGGCGCTGCGGGGCCGGTCCATCGCCAACGAGCTGGACGCCCTGCGCCGGCGGAGCGTCTGGCTGATGGTCGCCGTCGCGGCGCTCGGCATCTCCAGCATCTTCGCCGTGTACACCTTCATCGGCCCGTTCGTCACCGACGCGGCGCGGAGGGACGCCTCGTTCATCCCGATCGCCCTGGCGGTCTTCGGCGTCGGGATGGCCGTCGGCAACCACATCGGCGGACGCGTCGCCGACCGGCACGAGCACAGCGGCCTGCTCTGGGGATACGGCGGCACCCTGGTGCTGCTCACCCTGATCGGGGTCGCCGGCGCGAACCTGGCGATCCTGCTGCCCTGCCTGTTCGGCGTCGGCGCCGCCATGATGGCCGCGATCCCCACCATCCAGGTCCGGCTGACCCGGCTCGCACCGGGCGCACCCACCCTGAAGGGCGCGCTCAACCTGGCCGCGCTCAACCTGGCCAACGCGCTCGGCGCGATCGGCGGCGCCGTCACCCTCGACGCCGGCTGGGGCACGCTGTCCACCGTGTGGGCCGGCTTCGTCATGACCGCCGCGGGTCTGCTCCTCTACGTCACGACCGTCGCCCGGATGCAGCCGGCGCCCGTCCCGATCCCGGCCACGTGACCGGCGTGGCGGCGCCGCGCGGCCCGGTGCTCAACGACGAGCAGTTCCGCCGGCTCACCACGTATGGAGCCGAGGAGCACGTCGAGCTCGGGCAGGAGCTGTACACCTCCGGCGACGAGAAATACGACTGCTTCCTGCTGCTGACAGCGGCCGTCGACATCGTCCGCGACGCCACCGCCGTCGAGCCGGCGCGGCTGATCTACCGGGGTGGCCCCGGCGACTTCCTCGGCGAACTCAACCTGCTGACCGGCCAGCACGTCTACCTGACTGCCCGGGTCGTCACCGCCGGCACCGTCGTGCGTGTCGGGGCGACGGCGTTGCGCCGCGCCCTCGCCGAGCAGGACGACGTCGCCGACCTGCTGCTCGCCGCGTTCCGGGAACGGCGCGAGGTCTTCCGCACGACGGCCGGCAGTGCCCTGGTCATCGTCGGGCCGGCTGCCGAGCTGCGCACGTACGCGACCCAGCTGCTCCTGCCGCACTCGTGGCTTGACCCGTCCTCCCCCGCCGGACGCTCGACGATGGCGTCGGCCGGACTGACCACCGATGACCTGCCGGCCGCGGTGGTGCACGGGTCGGCGCTGCGCAACGCCACGCCCGGCGCGGTCGCGCAGGCGCTCGGCCTCACGTATCGGCCCGACCGGCGCCCGGTCGACCTCGTCGTCGTCGGCGCGGGCCCGGCCGGCCTGGCCGCCGCCGTCTACGGCGCGTCCGAGGGCCTGTCCACCGTGCTGCTGGACCGCAGCGGAATCGGTGGACAGGCCGCCAGGAGCGCCCGCATCGAGAACTACCTGGGCTTCCCGCACGGCATCAGCGGCGAGGACCTGACCCGCCTGGCGATGGTCCAGGCGCTCAAGTTCGGCGTCCGCATCCACGCACCGTGCGCCGTGGCCGGCCTCGACCTCGCCGACGACCGGCGCCCGGCCGTCGTGTTGGACGACGGCCAACGCATCCAGGCCCGCGCGGTGATCGCCGCGACCGGGGCGCACTACCGCCGCCCCGACGTTCCCGGCTGGGCGGCGTTCGAGCGATCCGGCTGCATCCGGTACGCGGCGACGGACCTGGACGTCCGCGGCTACGACCATCAGCCGGTGGCGGTCATCGGCGGCGCCAACTCCGCCGGGCAGGCGGCCCTGTCCCTCGCCGCCCGTGGTGCCACGGTGGAACTGATCATCCGCGGCGCCGACCTCGAGGCGCGCATGTCGTCCTACCTGACGGACCGGATCCGCGCGCACCCCCGGATCCGGATCCACACCGGCAGCACGATCTGCTCACTGGATGGCGACGGCACGATGACATCGATCGGCGCGGTGCGGCGCGGCGGCCAACGGATCCGGCTGGACTGCACCGCCGTGTTCTGTTTCATCGGCGCCGATCCGGTGTCCGGTTGGCTGTCGGGGCTGGCCCTGGACGGTGACGGGTTCGTCCTGACCGGAGGCCGGCTGCCGTTGCAGACCAGCGCCTCCCGGGTCTTCGCGGTCGGCGACCTCCGCTCGGGCTCGACGAAGCGCGTGGCCACCGCCGTCGGCGACGGCGCGGGCGCGGTCTCGTCCGTCCATGCCGCCCTCGCCGCCCGGCTTCCTTGACCACCGGTCCGGCGGCGTCACATGCCGATCTGCTGACCGCTGTCATTCCAGGTGTTGTTGGACCATTGGGGCAGCGTCGAGGCTTGGAGGGCCTGCGTGCCGTAGTAGCCGCCCTTGGGCCAGTAACCCCCACCGGACTGTCGCATGAACGTGTTGTTCGTGACCTTACCGTTGGTGATCTTGTAGTTGGCGTCGTACCAGTAGAACGAGTAGCCGCCGCCGTTCATCAGGTTGCCGTCCACGACGACGTCGCTGATCGAACCGAGGTCGGCCTTCAACAGGATGCACGACGTCTGCGTGTGTTGATTCTCCAGACGGTTGTGCAGGATGCGGATGTGGACCGCGTTCGTCGACTGGATGACGTCGTTGTGTTGCTCCCCACCGACCCCGTTCGGGTCGTGCAGCCAGGAGTCCTGGACCTCACCCCAGCCGTCGATGCGCAGGATGTCGCCGGAGCCGTGGGCGTTGACCCGCAGCAGGCTGAAGCCGGTCCGCCCGATGAGCGCAATGCCGCCGCGGGACGCGTCCTGCCCCTGACCGTCGATCTCGGTGTCCTCGATGCGGAGCCTGGCATCATCGTCGACGATGGTGACGGCCTGGACGTTGGCGACGCGGATCCGGCTGTTGCGGATCGTCACGTTCCTGGCCCGGATCTCCAGGTGACCGGCGATGTCCTTGCCGTCGATGATGGTGCCGTCGACCGTGATCGTCATCGGCCCGGAATACGGCGTGAGTGTCACCTTGGGGCGGGTGTCGCCGGGCAGCCCGTGCGGATACCCGGTGTTGTGTGCGGCCGGGTATCCGGCCACCGTGTAGGGCGAGGGCACGCCAACGCCGCCGCCATGCATCGGCGAGCTGGTCATCGTGGGCGGGGGCGTGGGCGACCGCGAGCCCGTCGGTGCACTTCCG
>NZ_BONQ01000095.1 GCF_016862795.1 Dactylosporangium siamense
CCCTGTGCGCTTCCACCCTGCGCACTCCCGCCCGGCGCACCTGGTTTCGCTGACGGGGCAGGCTTCGCTGCTGAGGTCCAGGCCGGGCCGCTCGGATGACCGCTGGCCGGCGCGGACGGTGTGCCTGCACCGGCCGGCGGCTCCGGACGGGCACTGGCCGTCGGCAGGTTCTTGCAGGCGCTCAGCCCGAACGCAGCCATCATCGCCACGGCGACGATGCCGACGCTGGTACGGCGGAGCGCCGGTTGATGCGGGACGTCCGGCGACGCGTCGTGCGGGTTCATTGTCGGGAATCCTCCCGGTCAGCGTCCGTCAGCCGGCGACCATCGCCCGAGGTTACGGCGTGCACGTCGATCGGTGTTCCGCTCGTACGATCCGCCTTCATGCCGTGCGGAAACGCGGACTGCGAACGCAGGAAATGGCACGCCAGTCCGGATCCAGTATCGGTTCCTGTGCGCCTTCCGCGACGTTCCGCAACCGTTCTGCACCGCAGCATGGCACGGTCCAGCGCGTGGCCGGAACCCTGGGCAGGCGCCCCACCGCAACATTCACGACCGCTCCATCCGTCGGTCACGAGCCCGACAACGGCGGAGACGTGAAGGTTTCGTGGCGATGTTGCGCGGTGCCTCCCGAGGGTCAACCCGAACGCCGCCAGCGTGGCACAGTGCGGGCCATGAGCGACAACGGCCACTCGCGATCGGCATCGTGGTGGCCCGTGTGGGCCATATCGCGGGGACTGGCCATCGGCGTCTCGAGCGCAACGATCACCGCAGCCGTTGTCGTCGCCATTGCGAAGTTCACGCCGGTCGACGACTCGCCGTGCGACAGCGACCTCGCGTGCCTGCCGGACGTCCGACCCGTGATCTATGCCCTCACCTGCATGCCCCTGGTGATCGCGATCGTGGGACCGCTGATCGCTCGCCTTGTCGGTGCGTCCCGGCCCTTGTGGTTCGCCGTCCCCGCCGCGTGGGTGGTGGTCCTGGCCTGCATCGGGCTGGGCCCCGCCGACGGCCAGGACCAGTGGCCGTTCAACGACCCGTTCAGCAGCATTGCGATCCTGCTGGCCCCGTACATCGCGATCGCGCTACGGACCTCACGGCCGGCGCACGCCGACGAAGTCATCCGCTCCGGCAGTTGAACAACGGCGACGGTCACAGGCCGAGGGAAGCCTGGACCGCGTCGATGTCGTCCAGCAACTCCTCCCAGCACTCGAAGCCCCGATCGACGCAGTCCAGATCGACGCCGGATGCGCGTTGCCGTTCGCGGAGCAGCGGCGCGGGTATGTCATCCGAGAACGCGAACGGGTCGATGTCGGGAAATCGGCGCCACAGGTCGTCGAACGTCTCGCGGGCGGTGGGGTCACCGACGAGCAGGAACCTGGTGACGTCGGAGTAGTAGACCACCCCGGCTGCGATGCCCTTGGTCCATTCGGTGAGCAGTGCGGTCAGGCTGGGAGCGGCCCGAACCGGGTCCCAGGCGTCAGGACCGCCCAGGTAGCGCCAGATCTCGCCCTCGTGGGTGCCTTCGAGCACGAACGTGTACACGTGTGTGGAGAAGAAGAACAGTGGGATCTGGTGCCGCCAGTGAAACGGGGTGCCGATCGACGCGGACAACAGGTCGAGCGACGCGCGTGCGGTCTGCCGGGTCGGCCACGGCTCCAGCATGCCGCCGCCGGGGAACAGCATGCCGCGGTCCCATCCCTGCGACAGCAGCCAGGTCAGCTGTTCCGGGACATGGTCGACGTCGAAGAGGCGGTGGACCAGATCCAGGTCCGGCAGCGGCACGCCCTGCCCGTCGGCGCGTTCCGGCCAGGCGACACCCGCCGCCGTGGCCGCCAACCGGTACCTGTGGGCGGCATCCTGCAGCACACTCAGATCCACAGCTGCACGGTAGCGACCCCCCGTGTTCGCTGCTGCCCGCCGCTGGCGAATGGCGGCACGGCACCGTTTCACACGGGCGTACCGAAGATCACGTAGGTGTAGTAGGCGAGCAGGATGCCCGTTTGAACAATGCCGTAGGCGCTGGTCGAGATTGCCGCGATGGCGAGGCCGAGACCTCCCGATCGGCCCTGACCGGCCCACCGCGTGGCGGCGATGCCGAGGACCAGTCCGAATGCGGCCAACGGCAGACTCACGTATGGCAGCACGCATATCACCGTCGAGAGAATACCGGCGACGAGTGCACCCATCGCCAGTCCGCTGCCCGCTCTGACGGCGCCCGGGGGCACCATTCGACGGCCCAAACTGCGGTCCCGCAGGATCATGGCCATTATCGAGATCGTAGCGACGAGAATTGCGAGTCCGACCGAACAGCCCATGACGATCGCCCAGAGTCGTTGATATTCCTCCGGCGTGAGGTTTTCGGCGACAATGTCGTCCTGGAGCGGGTTCGACGCGTCGGGGCGTTTCGGGTGCGGGTAGCCGATCTGGCCCAGTTCCTGAGTGCCGGTCGCCAGCCAGGAGCACACGCAACCACCGCACACCACCAGCAACCCGAGCACGATGAGCACCCATCCGAGTGGCGACGGTTCCGGTGACCGGATGGACGCTATCTGTCGGCCGTGGGCGTCGTAACCACGCCCGACCTCCGTGGTGAACGGGTCCCAGTCCGCCATCGCCATCGCCCGCCTTCAGGTCCGGATCCGTGGCTCCCGCTCTGCTTAGCAGTCGCCCGAGGAACCGAACCATCCAGTGAACGGCGGGACACGAACAGCCGATCAATCAATCGGCAATTCTCCGACCGGTCACTGGGAGCAGACGAGTTTCGCGTCGGCCCAGACGGCGCTGACGGATCCCTGGTCGTCCTCCACGATCAGGTCGAGGCGGGTCGCGCCGGTGATGTCGACGGCGACGTCGCTGGTCTGGCCGGGCTCCAGCGGCCCGATCATGGCGATGCTCGTGTCGTCGGCGATGATCTGGAACGTGGCGGTGCCGCCGTCGCCGGTTGGGTCGATGCCGACGATCGCGGTGAAGCGCAGGCATCCCGGCCGCGGGTAGAGCCGGACCGCGCTGGGGGTGCTGACTCCGAGACCGTGGTCGTAGGAGACACCGGCCAGGACGATCGGGTCGCCGTCGTCGGGGTCCGCGGTGCCGTTGGTGCGGTCCCGCTCGATCGGGCCGAGTCCGTTGCGCAGGGCGGTGTAGGGCAGGTCGCTGACGAAGTCCTCCTGCTCGTGGACCGGCTGCCGGTCGCTGTCGCCGGAGTGCCCGGAGCTGCCGGAGGTGCTGTCGCCGGTCCAGCCGCCGGTGACGACGACGACCGCGACCGCGGTGACACCGAACAGGGCGAGGGTCCGCCGGGCCCACTGATCGGGCCGTCCTGCGCCGGCCGGTTTCAGCAACGCCGGCGATGGGCCGGCGTCGACTGGCTTCTTCAGCGCCGGCGGCACGATGCTGGGCCGCCGCCGGGCGGCGAGGTCCTCGACCCAGCCCAGCGCCAGCACCGGCACGCAGGTCGCGGCGGCGACGACGCCGGTGGTCAGGGCCCGGCGGGTCCAGTCGCCGAAGTTCGCGCCGTCCAGCAGGTGCTGCGCCAGCCCGAGCATCGGGAAGTGCCAGAGGTAGACGGTGACCGCCCGGGCGTTGATCACGGCGACGGCCCGGTCGAGCCGGCTCCCGGGCCGCAGCCAGTGCAGCGGCTGGTCGCAGCGCAGCACCGTGGCGACGAACGCGGTGGACCACCAGGCGTTGGCGACGGGGTGATGGTTGAGGTCGAAGTCGGCGCGCCCGCCGCCGTGGCGGAACAGCCAGACCGTCGCGGCGCCGGCCAGGATCAGCACGCCGGCGGCGAAGACCGGCCCCGGGATGCGGTGCAGCAGCCGGTCGCGGTGGGCGTAACCGACGATCCAGCAGGCGAAGTACGTGGACAGGTCCCGCGCCAGCGACTCGAACGAACCACCGACGGTGATCAGCTCGAAGTGCAGTATGACCGGCGCGGCCAGCGCGACGAGCAGCGTCGGGACCGGCCAGCCACGGAAGATTCGCAGGGTCACCGGAGCCAGCACGACGAACCACAGGTACGCGACGAGATACCACAGCACGGCGGTGACCATCCAGCCCCACTCCGCACCCCCGGGCGGTGGCCATTCGACCGGCACGATCCACCACAGCAGGTCGATGCGTTCGCGTGGCTCGTCGAGGAACGGTCCCCAGCCGTCGCGGAACGTCAACGGCAGCATGATGGCCCCGTACGCCCACAGCGGTGGTAGCAGTCTGCGCAGCCGTCCCCGCACGACCCGCGACGGCGACCGGTCCAGCGACCGCGCGGTCAGCGAACCCGCGAGGGCGAACATCAGGCCCATCGCCGGGAACAGCAGGGTCAACCAGGCCAGGCCGCTGCCGTGGTACACCACGATCCGCAGCACCGCGGCGGCCCGCCACACGTCGATGTAGCGCTCCCGCGGCCGGGCCGTTGTCGGCGCCGCCGCCGCTTGCTCGGTGGTCCTCACTGGACCGCGGCCGACGCGAAGTTGTGGGCCGGCAAGGTGCGGTGCTCGTCCATCAAGTGGCCTCGATATGGTTCGGGGGCGTGACGCCGACTGACACAACTCCCCCGAATACCGCCCATAACCCTACCGGAGAAGACTGACGGGGTGGCACCAGGTACAGGTCGCAACCTGGTGCTGATGTCCTGGTGGGCCGGTCGCGGCTTCTCTACGGTCGAACCGTGATCTTCTCAACCGGCCTGCGGCGCCTGACCGGCAGCCACGCGCCCTGGTCCCGCGCCACCTGGCGGGTCACCAGGCACGTGCTGGTCGGCGGCGTGGTGGGCGTGGTCACCGGGTCGGTCGTGGTGACCCTGGTGGTCCTCACCGCGGTGCTGTCGGTCACGGTGGTGTTCGCGCTGGGCACCGCGCTGACGCTGCTGTCCTGCGTGCATGGCTTCGCCGCGCTGCAACGCTCCCGGTTCGCCGCGTTGCTGGACGAGCACATCCCGGCGCCGACGGTGCCGCCGCAGGACAGCTGGGCCCGGCGGCTGGCCGCCGACGTCAGCTCGGAGACCACGTGGCGGCAGCTGTCGTATCACCTGTTCGCGCTGACCGTCGGCGGCGCCGGTGCCGCGCTGGTCGCGCTGGCCTGGGCCGTGGGGGCGCTGCTGCTGGCGATGCCGCTGCTGGGCCGGGTCGGTTCGGAGCCGGCGATCGGGGTGGTGCTGCTGTTCGCGGCGCCCTGGCTGGCCCGGGGCGTGGCGGCGGCCGACCTGGTCGCCGCCCGCGCCCTGCTCGGCCCGGACGTGCGGGCCGAGCTCGCCCTGCGGGTCGCCGCCGTGGAGCGCAGCCGGGCGGACCTGATGGCGGCGGCCGACGCGGAGCGCCGCCGGATCGAGCGGGACCTGCACGACGGCATGCAGCAGCGTCTCGTCTCGCTGGCCATGAACCTGGGCATCGCCCGCGCCGGCGGCGACGGCCTGCCGGAGCCGCTGCGGGAGGCGATCGTCCGTGCGCACGACGACGCGAAACAGGCGCTGACGGAGCTGCGGCACATCGTGCGCGGCCTGTTCCCGGCGGTCCTGGACGACCGTGGTCTGGACGCGGCGCTGTCCGGGATCGTGGCCGGTTCGCCGGTGCCCACCCGGCTGCACGCCGACCTGCCCCGGCGGCCGCCGGTCGCGGTCGAGGCGGTGGCGTACTTCGTGGTCGCCGAGTCGCTCGCGAACGTGGCCAAGCACGCGTCCGCGACCCGGGCCGGCGTGGACGTGCGACTGGTACCCGAGCGGCCGGAGCTACGGATCGTGATCACCGACGACGGCGTCGGCGGGGCCCGGCCCGAGCGGGGCACCGGCCTGCGGGGTCTCGCCCAACGGGTCTCCTCGGTCGATGGAACCCTGACCGTGGACAGCCCCGAAGGCGGGCCGACGACGATTGTGGTGGTGCTGCCGTGCGTGTGGTGATCGCAGAGGATTCCGTCCTGCTCCGCGAGGGACTGGTGCGGTTGCTGGAGTCCGCCGGCGAGCAGGTGGTGGCCGCGGTCGCCGACGCCGAGGCGCTGATCGACGCCGTCGCCGCCGAGCCGCCGGACATCGCGGTGATCGACGTGCGGATGCCGCCGGGCTTCACCGACGAGGGGCTGCGCGCCGCGCTCACCATCCGCCGGCGGTGGCCGGAGGTCGGGGTGCTGGTGCTCTCCCAGTACGTCGAGGAGCGGTACGCCGCCGACCTGCTGTCCGGTCCGGTCAACCGGGTCGGGTACCTGCTCAAGGACCGGGTCGCCGACGTGGCCGAGTTCGTCGACGCGCTGCGCCGGGTCGCCGCGGGCGGTGCGGTCCTCGACCCCGAAGTCGTCGCCCAGCTGCTGGTGCGCCACCGGGCCCGCCCCCTCGAACGGCTCACCGGCCGGGAGACCGAGGTGCTGTCGCTGATGGCACAGGGCCGGTCCAACGCCGGCGTCGCGGCCGGGCTGGGGATCAGCCTGAGCGCGGTGGCCAAGCACGTGAACAGCATCTTCACCAAGCTCAACCTCGCGGCGGTCGACAACGACCACCGTCGCGTCCTGGCCGTCCTGCAGTTCCTCCGATCCTGACTAGGAGCGCATCGTGAGCACCGCCTGGCGGATCGTGGGCGCCGTGGCATCGGTCGCCGTCCTGCTGGTCGCGGGCGTGGTGGCCTGGACCTTCCTCGCCCCCGCGCACACCGGCGACCGGCACTTCGAGCACCGGGGCACGCCGGCCCGGGTGACCGTCCAGACCGGCGACGGCACGGTCACCGTGCTGCCCGGCCCCGACGGCCAGGTGACGGTGGACAGCCACCTCGCCTGGTCCTCCCTCCGCGGGCCGACGGCGGCCGTCACGGTTCAGGGCGGCACCTTGAAGGTGGTCGGCACCTGCCACGGCCGGTGCGCCGTCGACTTCGTGCTGCGCGTGCCGGCCGCGATGACCGTCGAGGTGCGCACCGACGGCGGCGACGTCCGGGCCGCCGACCTCACCGGCGTGGTCACGCTGCGCAGCGCCGCTGGCGACGTGACCGCGGACAACCTCGGCGGCACCCTGTCGCTGACCTCCGACGCGGGCAGCGTGCACGGCTCCGGCCTGCGATGCCCCACCGTGCAGGCCCGGGTCGACTCCGGCGACCTCAACCTCAGCTTCGCCGCCGTGCCGGACACGGTCACCGCGGCCGCCGACGCCGGCGACATCGACCTCGCGCTCCCCCGCGGCTCGTACCGGGTGCACACGCAGGTCGACAACGGCAGCCCGGACGTGGCGGTCACCGACGACCCCGCCGCGACCTCGACCGTGAACGCGCGGACCGGCGCCGGATCGGTCCACATCCGCTACACCGACTGACGGGGGAACCTCATGAACGACGCCGTACGCCTGGAAGCACTCAGCAGGACCTACGGCGCGGGCGACCGTGCCGTCACGGCCCTGCGCGAGGTGAGCCTGTCGTTTCCGACCGGCACCTTCACCGCCGTCATGGGCCCGTCCGGCTCGGGCAAGTCGACGCTGCTGCAGTGCGCCGCCGGCCTGGACGCGCCCACCTCGGGCCGGGTGCTGATCGACGGCACCGACCTGAGCGGCCTCAGCGAGGACCAGCTGACCCTGCTGCGCCGCGACCGGGTCGGCTTCGTGTTCCAGGCGTTCAACCTGATGCCGTCGCTGACCGCCGAGCAGAACGTGGCGCTGCCGCTGCGCTTGGCCGGCCGCAGACCCGACCCGGCGGTGGTGCGCCGCGCCCTGGCCGAGGTGGGCCTGGACGGGCGGGCCCGGCACCGGCCGCCGGAGCTGTCCGGCGGCCAGCAGCAGCGGGTCGCGGTCGCCAGGGCCCTGGTGACCCGGCCGGCGGTGCTGTTCGCCGACGAGCCGACCGGCGCGCTGGACACCGCCACCAGCCACGACCTGCTGCGGATGCTGCGGTCCCTGGTCGACCGGGGCGCCGGCGGCGCTGGTGGGCTGGCCACGATCGTGATGGTCACCCACGATCCGGTGGTCGCGGCGTACGCGCACCGGGTCGTGTTCCTCGCCGACGGCCGCCTGGTCGGCGAGCTGAGCGACCCCACCCCGGCCGCGGTCGCGGCCCGGCTCACCGGCATCGCGGTGGCGGCATGATCGCGGTGGCGGTGCAGACGCTGCGGATGCGGTGGGTGTCGTTCCTCGGCACCGTCGTCGCCCTGGTCCTCGGCGTCGCGCAGGTGGCCGCGATGGGGCTGCTGCTCGGCGCGATGCTGCACCTGCCGGACCGGCCCGCCGAACGGTTCGCCCAGGCGCCCGCCGTGGTCCACCCCGACGACCCGGACTGGGACCCGGCCCGGCACGACCTCGGCGTCCGGTCCCGCGCCGCCGCCGTGGGCGTCACCCCGGAGCTCCTGGCGAAGGTCTCCGCCACCGGCCCCGTCGTCGCCGACCGCGCCTTCTACGCCCAGGTGTCCGGCGGCCCGGCGGACCAGGTCGGGCACGCCTGGTCGGTGGCGCGTTTCGGCGGGTACCACCTGACCGCCGGGCACGAACCGGCCGGCGACCGCGACATCGTCGTCACCGGCCCGGCTTCGCTCGGCACGCGGGTCACGGTGTTCACCGCGACCGAGATCGGCACGTACACGGTCGCCGGGGTCGCGACCTCGACCGGCTACGAGCACGCGGTGTTCTTTACCGACGCCGAGGCGGCCCGGCTGTCGCCGCGGATCAACGCGCTGGTCGCACTGGGTCCCGTCGAGGCGGTGCGGGCCGCCGTGGCCGGCACGGACGCCACCGTCCTCACCGGTCAGGCCCGCCACCACGCCGACGCCAGCGAGGCCCGCGACCGCAGGGCGCTCGACGACACGGTGACCCTGCTGCCGATCATGGCCAGCGTGGCCGGCACGACCGCGATCTTCGTGGTCGCCTCCACGTTCGCCTTCGCGGTGGTGCAACGGCGGCGTGAGGTGGCGCTGCTGCGGGCGGTCGGCACCACGCCCCGCCAGGTGCGGCGGATGGTGCTGACCGAGGCCGCGCTGGTCGGCACGCTCGGCTCCGCGGCCGGCGTGGTGCTCGGCCTCGGCGGGGCGCGGCTGCTCACCCGCTGGCTGATCGGCCTCGGGATCTCCCCGCCATGGTTCGACGTCCGGCCGGCGCTCACGCCCGCGGTGCTGGTGCCCCTGGCGATCGCGTTGCTGACGGGCGTCATCGTCTCCCTCGGCGGCGCGGCCACCGCGGCGTGGCGGGCCGGCCGGGTCCGCCCGATCGAGGCGCTGCGCGAAGCCGCGGTCGACGACTCCGGCATGACCCCGGGCCGCTGGCTGCTCGGCGGCGCCGGCCTGCTGACCGGGCTGGGCCTGGTCGGCTGGACCGCGTTCGGCGCACCCGGCACGGTGCTCGTCCCCAACAGCTACGTGCCGACGCTGCTCGCCCCGGTGCTCGCCACGGCCCTGCTCGCCCCGGTCGCCGTCGGCCCGCTGACCCGCCTGCTGACCTGGCCCTTCACCCGCACCAGGGGCGCGACGGCCGTCCTGGTGCGGGCCGGCGCGCTCAACGCCCGGCGGCGCACCGCGGCCACCGCCGCGCCGATCCTGCTCACCGTGGGCCTGTCACTGTCCGTCCTCGGCGCCGCCGACTCCGTCAACGAGGCCCGCGACCAGGGCCTGCGCAACCAGACCAGCGCCGAATACGTGCTCACGCCCGACGGCACGCCCGGCCTCAGCCAGGCCGCGATCGCCAAGGTCGCGGCGGTGCCGGGGGTCCGCGTCGTGGCGCCGATCCTCACCACCGTCTACACCCGCGACGAGGAGTTTCTGGAGGAGAACGACGCCCTGGTCGTCGACCCTTCGTCGCTGTCGGACGTGTACCGGCTCGACGTCACCGCGGGCTCCCTCACCGGCCTCGACGACCGGACCGTCGTCGTGCCGGACGGGTGGCACCTCGACCTCGGCTCGCGGATGGACGTGCTGCTGGCCGACGGGACCACCGCCGAGCTCACCGTCGCCGCGGTCTACCACGCGCGGCGCGGCGAGGACGTCGCGTATCTGCCGTCCCGGTTCGCCGGCACCGCGCAGTTCGCCCGCGACGGCCTGGCCCGGCGCGCCTACCTCAGCTTCGCCCCCGGCACCGACCACACGGCCGCCGTCGAGGCGGTGCGCAGTGCCGTGGCCGGGACCGGCGCGACGGTGCGGACCGGCGCCGAGCTGACCGCCTCGGAGCGCGCGTTCTCCCGGCACCTGACCGCGGTCCGGCAGAAGTCCGTCGCCGGCATCGTCGTGCTGTTCTGCTGCATCGCGATCGTCAACACCCTGCTCATGGCAACCGCCGAGCGCCGTCGCGACCTGGCTCTCCTGCGCCGCGGCGGAGCCACCCGCCGGCAGGTCCTGACCGTGTTCGCGGCCGAGTCCGCGCTGGTGGTCGGCATCGGCGTGATCCTGGCGGTGCTCGCCTCGGCGCTGAACCTGGGCGGGTTGTGGATCGCCCTGATCCGGCTGTTCGGCCCCACTCCCCTGGTGGTGCCCTACCCGACCATCCTCACCGTCACGGCCGTGGCCGCCGTGCTGGCCCTGCTCAGCACGGTCCTGCCGGCCGCCGCGGCACTCCGCCGCGGCGCCGGCTCCGTGGACCGCCTCTGACCGGGCCTGGCCGGCGCGCGCCGCCTAATCGACGTTTTCGCCCAGCAATACCGTTCCGGCGCTGTCGAAATACGTGATGGTCAACCGTTGCGTGTCAAACGTCCACTTCTCAACGCCGTGGTCGGCCATCGCTTTCGACATTTCCACGTAGCCGACGCCGCCCTGCTCGACCCGCTGCATGTACTGGAGGAACTGCTCCTTGTCGCAGGTCTCGGCGATGGCGAACGTCTCGTGGAACGCCGGGCCGACCAGCCGCTGCCCGTCCGCACCGAAGTATTCGGAGTGCCCGTCGGTCACATACGAGTCATACGTCTCGACACCGATGTCCCGCAGCGCCCGCAGATAGCCGCCCAACGTCTGCCTGCTGCCCAGGCGGTCGTGTATGTCAGTGATCTGCTCAAGCGTGAACACCGCGACAGTCTAGAGGACCGGCACATCGAAGGCCGGGCATCGATCGTCGGGGGCGAGGCGATCGCCGCTTCCGACAGCTGAAGCGGCGCCCGGGTCGTTCTGCCTGAATGGGTGGTCGAAACGAGCCCTTTGCGCCAGTACCTTGGTCGCCCGGCTTGATGATCTACTGCAGGTGGGCACTCGAAGACGCATGCCCGTGTCGGTGCGACACTGTTCGGCGGCGGGCCGGGCCCTCGCGGTAGGGCCGCTCGCGTCGATGTGTCGTGCGGGGGTGGGCGCTCTGGGCGGGATTTCGAAGGTGCGAAGGTGAGCGGGCAGGTTCGTCTGACGGTGCTCGGACCGGTTCGGGGATGGCGGGACGAGGCGGAGATCGCGCTGCGTCCGCCACAGGCGCGAGCGGTATTGGCGCTGCTGTTGAGCCGGGTGGGTCGGCCGGTGAGCCTGGCAGACATCGTGGACGTCGTCTGGGGCCCGTCAGCGCCGGACGCGGCGGCGAACGCGGTGCACGTGCACGTGCGGACGCTGCGCCGGCTGTTGGAGCCCGGCCTGCCGGCGCGGGACAGCGGTCACTGGCTGGTGCAGGGCAGCGGCGGGTACCAGATCAACGGCTTGCAGGGGCGGGTTGACCTGCTTGAGTTCCGTCGGTTGGCCGGCGAGGCGCGGTCCTCGACGAGTGCCGTGTCCGCGGTGGCGGCCTATCGAGAGGCGCTGCACCTGTGGACGGGGCCGATCGCGGGCAACGTCGACGCGGCGGTGCGTTCACACGCGGTGTTCCGGGAGCTTGAGCGGGAGTGTCTCGAGGTGGCCCGCGGTGCGGCCGAGGCGGCGCTGTCCGCTGGGATGGCGTCGGAGCTGCTCGGCGCCATCCACACGATCGCCGAGCGTGACGTGCTTGACGAGTCGGTGCAGGCGAGGTTGATGCTGCTGCTGGCGGCGGCGGGCCGGCAGTCACAGGCGCTGGAACGGTTCGAGTTGGTGCGCCGGACGCTGGCCGACGAGCTCGGGGTCGACCCGGGTGAGGAGTTGGCGGCGGCCCATCGTCAGGTGCTCCAGCCGGCGGCCGTCGTGCCGCTCGCGCCGGCGGCATCAGCGGTCCGACCGGCGCAGTTGCCGGCCGACCTGCCGTCGTTCACCGGCCGGGTCGCCGAGCTGGCGGCGTCGACGGCGGTGAAGCCCGACGGTGGTGCGGTGCGGCCGCTCATCACGGTGGTCGGGATGGCCGGGGTGGGCAAGACCGCGCTGGCGGTGCACCTGGCTCATGAGGTCGCGGACCGTTATCCCGATGGCCAGCTGTTCGTCAACCTGCGCGGTTTCGACCCCGACAATGCGGTGGTCGATCCGTCGGATGCGTTGCGCGGCTTCCTCGAGGCGTTCGGGGTCACCGCGGCGGAGGTGCCGCGGACGTTGGACGGCGTGGTCGCGCTGTATCGCAGCCTGCTCGCCGAGCGGCGCGTCCTCGTGGTCATCGACAATGCGCGCGACGCCGAGCATGCCCGGCTGCTGCTGCCCGGCAGCCGCAGCTGCCTGACCGTCGTGACGAGCCGGACCATGCTGTCCGGTCTGGTCGTGACGAACGGCGCTCATCCGTTGCCGCTGCAGACGCTGTCCGATGAGGACGCCCTTGAGCTGTTGGCGGACCGCATCGGCCGTGAGCGCGTCGACGCCGAGCCGGTGGCGACCGCGGCGGTCATTCGTCACTGCGGCGGCCTGCCCCTCGCGTTGGCCGTGGTGGCGGCGCGGGCGGCGACCGACCCGACCCTCGGTCTGCGGGCCGTCGTCACCGAGCTCGCCGCGACCGACGATGGACTTGACGGCTTCGTCGGGGCCGAGGCGTTGACCGACGTCCGTGCGGTGTTCTCCTGGTCGTATCACGCCCTCGGCGATGCGGCCGCGCGACTGTTCCGGCTGCTCGGCGCGGCTCGGATCGGGCCGGACATCGGCGTTGCGGCGGCGGCGAGCCTCGCCGGTGTGCCGATCCGCCAGGTGCGGCCGCTGCTGGGCGAGCTGCTGCAGGCGAATCTGGTCAGCCGGTCGGCGCCGGACCGATACGTCGTGCACGACCTGCTCGCGGTGTTCGCCGCCGAGCTGGCTGCCGAGGGCCCCGACGGTGAACGTCAGGCTGCCCTGCACCGGCTGCTCGAGTACTACCGTCTCACCGCGCTCGGTGCCGAGCGCCGCTACTACCCCAACCGCAATTCGATCGAGGTCGACCGGCAACCTCCACCGGTCGAAGGCCCTGCCGACCGCGACACGGCCGGCGCGTGGTTCACCGCCGAACGACTCACGCTGCTTGCCGCCGTTCGCGAAGCGACGGTGCTCGGCCTCGCCGATCACGCCTGCCACATGGCGTGGAGCATCTCCCCGTTTCTGCACCGGTTGGGTCACTGGGACGACATGCGCACTGTGCTGGAGGACGCGTTGACGGCGAGCGCGGATGTCGCAGGCACGGACATCCGCGCACAGATCTCCACCGAGCTCGGTCTCGTCCTGACCGAGCTGGGCCTGCACGAAGACGCCGAGACGCACCTCGTGAATGCCCGCGCGCTGTTCGGCTCGCTCGGCGACGGAATCGGGCAGGCGCGCATCTCGTGGCATCTGTCGTACCTCTGTGCCCAGCGTGACAACTTCGCCGAGGCGCTCGTGCACGCGACCGACGCGTTGGCCCATGCCAGCGCTGCCGGACACAAGGCCACCGTAGCCACGTCACTCAACCATGTGGCCTGGATCCACGTCCTGAACGGCGATCCTGCGCTGGCCATCGACCACGCCGAGCGAGCACTGGCGCTCTACCGCGAGCTCGGCCAGGAAGAGGGCATCGCCTCTACCTCGGACACTCTGGGTCACGCACACCACAAGCTCGGTGACTTCACGCGCGCCAACGAGTACTACCTGGTCGCGTTACAGATACGTCGCAACCAGGGTGTCCGGCTCGAAGAGGCCAACGTCCTGCACCGCCTCGGCGACAACCACCACGCCGCGGGCGCCTCCGCCGAAGCGCGTGAGCATTGGCGACAGGCCCTCACGATCATGGAGCTGACCGGTAACCCGGACGCCGAGCAGCTGCGCCGCAAGCTCGCCGCGATCGATCCCGGCCACTCGGACCACGTCACCGTGCACCGACGCTGACCCGGCCTCCCGCCTCCGGCCGTTGCGCTGGCCGGACGGCGAGCGGACGCCGTTCAGTTTTCGTTCAGAGCTTCCCATCCGCCGGCTCCATACCGTCATGCCACACCGCAGCCCGCGACACCCGTCCCGGGCGCGTGACGGAACGGGAGACCCACGTTGCAGACATCATCTCGTGGCGGCACGCACCGCCGCCGCACCGTGCTGACCGGCGCCCTCGGCGCCGCCACGCTCACCTTCGCGCCCTCAGTGTTCACACCCACCGCCGCGTCGGCCGCCCCATCGGCCGCTCCGTCGTCGAGCACGCCGGCACGTCCGACCGTCGTGCTCGTGCACGGCGCGTTCGCCGACGCGTCCGGCTGGAACGACGTCATCGCCCGGCTGACCCGCGACGGCTACCCGGTCCTCGCACCGGCCAACCCGCTACGCGGTGTCGCCGGCGACTCGGCCTACCTGGCCAGCATCCTGGCCACGATCACCGGCCCGATCGTGCTGGTCGGGCACTCCTACGGCGGCGTCGTCATCACCAACGCCGCCACGGACAACGCCAACGTGAAGGCCCTCGTCTACATCGCCGCGTTCGCACCGGACGCCGGCGACACCGTGGAGGGGCTGCAGACGAAGTTCCCCGGCACCAAGCTCGGCGAGCCCCAGCTGGACATCCGGCCCTATCCGCTGCCGGACGGCACGTACAGCGCCGACGGTTACGTCAAGGCCGACGTGTTCCGCGACATCTTCGCCGGCGACCTGCCCCGCGCCACCACCGCGATCATGGCCGCCACGCAGCGCCCCGGCGACGTGCACACCCTGCGGGAGACCTCCGGCGCGCCGGCGTGGAAGCAGATCCCCTCGTGGTACCTCGTCGCCCGCGACGACAACCTCATTCCCGCCGCCGCGCAGCGGTTCATGGCGCAGCGGGCCGGATCCCGCGTCGTGGAGGCCCGTTCGTCGCACGTGGCCATGATGTCGCAGCCGCGGCTGGCCGCCGAGCTCATCGCGCTCGCCGCCCGGGCGTCCGCCGGCCAGCGCTCCTGAGCGACGCCCGAATCCTCCTCCGAAAGGACACCGTCATGCCCTCCGTCACCACCGCCGACGACACACAGATCTTCTACAAGGACTGGGGTGCCGGCCGCCCGGTCGTGCTGTCCCACGGCTGGCCGCTCAACGCCGACAGCTGGGAGGCCCAGCAGCTGTTCCTCGCGAACAACGGTTACCGGGCCATCGCGCACGACCGGCGCGGGCACGGCCGGTCCACCCAGACGTGGACCGGGAACGAGATGGACACCTACGCCGACGACCTCGCCGCGCTGATCGAGCACCTCGACCTGCGCGACGTCACG
>NZ_BONQ01000096.1 GCF_016862795.1 Dactylosporangium siamense
CCCCTGAACACCCGCCACAACCTGGCGAGAGTACGTAAGGCAGAGGCGATTGCCGTACCTCGTGACGGATCTTCGAAACCGGCGCGTAAGTAGGGTTCCGTAACGTTCGAAATGCGCCGACCATCAACGCCCTCCGCGCACCTCCCGCAACCGGTCAACCCAGCGTCCGCGGCTGACTCATCCGGTGTGAACCGGATGAGGGCAACTAGACATCCGCTGGATTGCCTTCAGGCGCCACGGTTGTGCGTACGCCGATGCCCATCGACGTACTCCGGCGTACGTGCCGGTGACCCCCCAGTTTGCCCCCCCGCCTGCGGCGCCGGGCCGACGCCGTCCAGTGGTCGTCAACAGTCGCGCTCTCGGCTGGAAGCTGGCTGCCCTAGTCAGGGATCGCTGGCGACCTACGCAGCAGGCCAGGCGCGACGACGCCCTGAGCAGGGAACATGTAATATCGCAGTTCTTGGTTAGCTGCTGTGTCAGCATATGGAGCGCATATCGAGCGCTGCAGGCCAACTGAGGGCTCTGAACCAGGTGCGTGGCGAAGTGGAGAGTTGTGGTGAACAACGAACTGGTCCTGCTGGACCAGGCGCTTGCGGAAGCTAGCCAGGCGCGCTCCGAGCCGCTGGGCGGCGACATCATCTTCGAGTTGTTCGCGGCAGAACAAATCCTGAAATACTTCGACCTCTCTCCGGAGGAGGTTGCGCAAGGTCGAGTTGGCGGCGGAAACGATGGCGGAATGGACGCTGTTTACGTTTTCCTCGGCGATGGCCTGGTAACCGACGATGCCGAAGTTTTGAATGAGAACGCCACGCCTGCCTCGTTCGCGCGCGACCAGAGCTAAAGACGGAACTGCGCTTCCATACGATGATGCTCGTGGTCGCCAAAGCGCTGAACGCTCGGGTTTACAGCCCTAAGCAGCTGACGGGACTTGCGGAAGAGGACCGGCTGATATCCGAGGCGGAGATATCGCAGGCATTTATCGTGGCCT
Source organism: Dactylosporangium siamense (assembly GCF_016862795.1). Lineage (GTDB taxonomy): Bacteria > Actinomycetota > Actinomycetes > Mycobacteriales > Micromonosporaceae > Dactylosporangium > Dactylosporangium siamense. The sequence goes on from NZ_BONQ01000096.1 coordinate 989, forward strand.
ATAGGATTATGGTTGATTTCATAAAGAGTCGCAGCTGGGCGCCCGAACGGGCCGCCAAGAGTAAAGAGTTGGTAACGGCAATCCTGAATAAGGAGTTCCCGCTTAAAGGGAATTAAAGAATTCGACCTAACGCCCGCACCCTATATAAGGAAACGATGGCGGTCTTAGGTCGATCCGTCACTGTTGTGCCTTCTGGACGGACCTAGGTCCGGGCGGAAAAGCTTCCGGCCGAATGAAAGCGACGCCCAAAGCATGCTATGAGGCAAGCGAGCGGAACCGCCACGCATCGACGACAACCTGCTCCAGGGTGGACCTCTCGGGCGTCCATCCAAGTTCGGCCTGCACGCGCGACACGTCGGCTACCAGCATCTGGGGCTCATCCACAGGCGGGTTGTGAACAACTTCGAAGTCGACGCCGGTCACTGCACGGGTGGCGTCGATCACTTCCCGCATCGACACGCCAACGCCGGTGCCGACGTTGTAGGTGCGCGAGTCGCCGACCTTCGTGGTCTCGACGGCCAGCCGGAAGGCCTCAGCAACGTCGGTCACGTGGGTGAATTCTCGCCGCGCCGACCCGTCGCCGTTGACGCTTACGTGCGGGATCACGCCGGCGGCGGCGCGCAGACAGTTGTTGATGATCCTCGTCGGGTTGCTGTCGACGATCCCGTTATAGCCGCCTGCCACGTTGAATAGTCGCAACGTGGTGACTCCGATGTTGCCGGCGCGCGCCTCGAAGTGCAGCAGCTGCTCTGCAGCAGCCTTGGTGGCCGCGTAAGGGTTCGTCGGGCGGGCATCGAGATCCTCACTCAGCGAGCCGTCGCGATCCGGCCCGTAGACCGCTGAGGTTGACGCGAACACCACCGGCACGGGGTGGCCAGGGTTCAGCCGCAGCCCGCTCACCAGGTTCGCGGTGCCGCCCAGATTGGTTGCGTAGTAGCCGGCGGGATCTTGCCACGACTCGCGGACCGTCGACTTGGCGGCCAGGTGCACGACCGCGTCGATCGGGGCCTCTTCCTCAAGCCACGCCTTGACCGAAGGCGTGTCCGTCAGGTCGTACCCAAGTCGGCTCGGCCAAGGCAGGACGGCGTGGCCATGCAGCTCAAGATGCAGGCAGACCGCGCGGCCGACGAAGCCGCCGGCGCCGGTGACGAGGATCCTCATCCGAGCAGTGTTCCCCGGTGCCGCCAAGCGAGTGCGAGCAGCCCCGCCGCCGCAGGTGCCATGCGCCCGGACGCAAGGATGCCCTTGACGGTGACCTCATCGAATGCGACCGGCTCAGCAACCACGGTGCCTTCGTCGTTCGTCGCCACGAAGTCGCGCGACAGATCGTCGTACACGTCGGGGTCGATGACGAGCGTGGTCAGGATCTCGGTCGCAAGGGTCAGAGCGTCGAGCCCGACGCCGACGCATGAGGCGCGCATCGTGCCCGCAGCGCGGGCGGCGTCGAGGAACGCGAACGGGTCGACGGTGTAGTCGACCGGCTGGCCGTTGCCGTCATGCTCGTCATCGCCAAGCAGCTCTTCAGACAGTTCCCGCTGCAGGTTGCGCCACATGTCGAAGTCGGCGACCTTCGCGGCAGGCAGGATCGAGCTCGGCTGAAACACGCCGGTCGGCACCACATGAACCAGCGACCCGGCGATCGCGACCGCGCTGGAATCCCGTCGATGCAACAGGAACGTCGGCGCGCTGCCCGCGCGGACAACGAGCGTCGACACGGACGCGATCGAGGGTCGCCGGCCGAGTTCGAACGGGTCACGGACAAGCCGGCGGAATGGCAGTTCGCGCAGGCTCGGAGCACGCCCGGTCGGCTGTCCGTCCGCGTCGAGGCATACGTACGCGGTTTCGTGCGCGAGCGCTTCGTGGTGATCCATGGTGGCGAAGTACGTCGTCTCGCCGAAGCTGAGCCGTCCGCGCCCACCGGCGAACTGGACGTCGAGAGGCCGCCAGGAAAGGCGGTTCTGGAAGAGTCGTGGCCGCGCGATGTCCTGAATGGCGATCGTGTACCGCGGGTACGCGCGAGCCAGATCCGCCAACGGACGAATGTGCGCGGTCTCCGGTTCAGTGCCGTCAACCTGCGGGACAGGCGCATCGTCATAGTGAAGGTCGACTGCGTCCAGGTCGATAGGCACGTCAGGGAGCCAACCGGGGCGGCTCAGCAGCGTCGTGCCGGCGACGCGTGCCGCGTCGCCGTAGACGCGGGCTGCGGCCTCGGTGAGGGCCGCTCGGCGCTTGTTGAGGGCGCGGCGGGTGCGCAGCCACTGTTCCTGGCTCGCGGCAACGCGCCGGTCGATGGGTGCGATCGGAACCTCCTCAAGGAATGCGAACTGCGAAGGTGCTGCCGGTTCTGCAGCAGTCCGGCCCTTGATGCCCAAATCGGTGATGGCTACGCCGAACACCTCGGCGAGTCGCCGCTGCTGCGACAGGTACGGGGCGACCTTACCCAGCTCCCATCGACTGACCGAGTTCGCATCGACCTGGAGAAGCTCTGCCAACTCGGCCTGCGTGTAACCAGCGGCTTCCCGGTGTTGCCGGATGTGGTTGACGGTCCCGCCGGCCTGATGGCTCACTGTGGCACTCCCCCGACTCAACAGCTTGTCAGCACCTGACCGTCAGCGGTCAGCATCTGACCGTCAGCGTACGACCACTTGAGGTGGTTGAGGGTAGGTGACGGATCGATGCTGTTCCTGATGGACGTCGATACAGCCAGTCTGTGATCACAGCGAGATGGCGCCCACCGGCGACAACGAGCTTCGATCCTCAGGAGGGCACCGTGCTGCCGATCTTCACGAACGCCACTGCGAAGGCAATCGTTCTGCAGGCGTCGGCACGTACCTATGACTTCTCGGCGACGGCTGCCTTCGCCGCTCGCACCAGCTGGTCGGCGCGCGCCTTGGAGATCTTCAAGCGTCGGGCGAGTTCCGCGAGCGACATGTCTTCCGAGCGGAATACCCGGTCGGCCATGAGTGCCCTGAACGTGGCCGCCTCGCCGACTAGCTCATCGATCAGTTCCCGCAACTGCGTGGCCAGTCCGAACGCAGCTTCGGCGTCTGGGTTCTCACGAATGGCCGCTTCTATCTCAAGGTACGCCGTGCGCATCGAGGCCAGGTCCGCCACGACGTTGCGGGCGGCGCTCGACGGCTCGGCATTCTCCACCCGCTCAGCATACGCGTAGATCAAATACTCGCTGCTAGACAGCGTCTAGTGATGGGTGTACGGTCCCTCGTATAGAGATGCCTACACGAAATCTCGCCACCGCAGTTCATTGCCGTAGGAGGTCAAGCGTGTCTATGCCCAGGTCCAGCATCGGGAGCCTTGTGGCACCCCAGAGGCTCAACGATCACTTCGGCCCAAGTCACGTACTCGCTGACGTCGCAGCCCGCAACTGTTCCGCTCATCGCTCGCGGCTCACAAGCCACGTTGTGGCGTGTGGGGCGTGCTGGGAACTGGCGATCCGCGATGACGAGCGGTTCGCGGTTGAGTGCGGTTTGCCGCGGGAGATGGACGTCGACCCAGAGTACGTCGATGAGATCGCGGTCGAGCTGGCGTGCCGTGGTGAGCGTGTTCGGCTGACGCGGCCGGAGCTTGCGGTCGCTGCTGAGCGGCTGCTGGCGCGGCGGCTGAGCCTGTCCGCCGCGGCGGCGCGGCTGCGCGTCTCGTACGACGCGGTGTTCATGGCGGTCAACGGCCGCGGTTCGGCTGTCGCCGCCGAGGCTGCGTGAGTCGGCCGTGAGCCGCATCCGTGCCCGGTTCTGCGACCCGGAGGGCAAGCGCTTCGGCATCCCCACGTTCATGTGGCAGGGCGCGCCAGACGGCTACGCGACCCTGCGGCAGCTGCGCGCGCTGGGCCTGCGTCCTGCTGGTCAGCCGGTTGCGGCGCAGGTGATGTGGCGCGGTGTTGGTGGTGACCGGGTGGCGTTTCTGTACCGGGTCGAGTTGGCGAAGCCGAAGCGGACCGCATCCGCCGCGCAGCTGCGCGGCGTGGCATGCGCGTTGCGGGCTCGCCGGACCTGTTCGACCTGCCGCATCGAGCGGCCGTACTTCATCCCGCGCTCGCTCGGCGAGTGCCTCGACTGCGCCCAGGAGGGCTGATCCATGACCTATTTCAACTACCCCGGCGACATCGCTGCAGCGCTGCGCGCGCTTGCCGAGGACTTCGACGCGTTGCCGCCGTTCGAGCGGCTGCCCGACATCGCGGTGGAGGTGCTCATCCAGGCGTGCCAGCACAGCGGTGATACCGCTGAGCGGGTCTCCGCGGTGGATCTGCTGACGTTCGTCACGCTCGGGCAGGACGCCTCGACCCGCGCCATGTCCGGCGGCACCTTCCATCACGGCAACGGTGGCGGCAATCGCTATCGCGGTGATGGTCTGGAGGTCGCGGTGTTCACGGTGGTGCCAGCGCCGGTTGCGGCGGTGGCGGCGTGAGCGCGCTGGGTGTGGCCGATGCCCGGACCCGGCTGGATGCGGATCTGGCAGCGTCGGTGCGGCGTACGTCGCTGGTGCGGCAGGTGTTCTACGTCGTGGTGCTGCTGGTCGCGTTGACCGGTCAGGTGTGGGGCGCGCACGAGGCCCTCGCATTGCCGCTGCTGTTCGCGATCCCCGCCGTCGCCGCCCTCGAACTGGGCGGGATCGTGGTGCTGTCGAACGCGGACACGCGCCGCAGGTTGGGTGAGCGGGCTGTGGTGTCGCGGGCGCTGTCCGCGGCGATCGCGGTGGGTGCGGTGTCGTTCAACTGGCTTGCGCACGACGACAAGCTCCTCGCTGGGTTCTTCGCCGGCATGTCGGCGCTTGGCTACCTGGTGTGGCTGATGCACACGGAGAACCAGCGTCGGGACCGGTTGCGGGCGATCGGCGCGTTGCCGCCCACGACCCCGGCGTATGAGCTGGCCGGGCATTGGCTGCGGCATCCGCTGCTGACGCTGCGCGCGAAGTCTCTCGCAAAGATATCCCCGGAACTGGGCCTGTACGGGTCCCTGGACGCGGCGCGGGCGCAGCAGCGGCAGGAGCAGCGCACCAAGGCCATCGCCAAGGTCCTGCACCGCAAGATCCGCGCGGCTGTCGACCCCACGACGGCGGACATCGCGACCGCGACCTACGACCTCGATGCGATCGCGGATCGGCTCGCGGCGCAGCCGGACTACGACGGGCTGACCGACCTCATCGCCCGGGACCTGCACCCGGCGCGGCTGCTGCACACCGATGAGGACCTGGTCGGGCAGTTGGAGGCGGCGCAGGCCACGGCCGCGGCTGCGGTCGCCGACGCAAAGGCCGCGACGGCGCGAGCCGACGACGGGGCGGCGCAGCTGCGCGAGGAACAGGACCGCCGGACGCAGGTGGAGGCGGAGCTGCAGGCGGTGATGGAGCGGGCGGAGGCCGAAGCGCTGCGCCGCGCAGACGCCGCCGACCGGGCTGAAACGCTCGCCACGCTGATGCAGCAGCAGCACGAGGCACGCGACGCCGCGGAGGCCGAGACAGCCCGGCTGTCGGAGCTGGTCGAGCAGCTGCAGTCGGACCTGACCGCGGCGCAGGCGTGTTATGCGACCGCGGAAACGGCCGTCGCCGTCGCGGAGGCTAAGACGGCTGTGACCAAGCCGGCGGGCAAGCGGCAGCCGTCGGCTGCGGAGCGGATCGCGAAGGCGGTCGCCCGGTCGCCGAAGGCCACCGACGCCACGATCGCGGCCCGGTTGGACCTGTCCGAGGCGACGGTGAAACGGCATCGCCGTCGACAGGCTGTCGACAGCGTGTCGACGCCGGATGGCCAGCAGGCGACCGGCTCCGTGCCGCTGCTGCACGCCGCCTGAATCCCTATCGAGTGCGGCGGGCACGGGTTCGCCGCCCGGATCAGAAAGGGCACGAACGATGACGGTCACGATGGTGCACTTGAGTTCCGCCGGTTGGCGGGTGCTCAACGCGCTGGAACGGCTGGGCCGGCATCCAGCGCGGATGGCGACCTTGGCCAATGCGCAGGACGCCGCAGACGACGACATCGTCCGGTTGGAGCAGGCCGGGCTGCTGTACGGGTCGATGTACGGCCGCACGACGGCGGTCAGCATCGGTGAGCACCTCGCGCATGACGGCAGTCCGATGATGATCCAGCTTCGGCTGACGAAGGCCGGTGCGCGGCAGTTGTCGACGCCGCGGAACCGGGTGCTGTGCCTGCTCGGCGCGCGGCAGGGTCGCTCGCTGAAGCTGCGGTTCCTGTTGACGAACTGCGCGGGCGCGGACGTGGTGCTGTTCCAGCAGATGACGTCGTTGCAGCTGGTCACGGTGGCGCATGTGGTGGCCAGTGAGCCGCTCGATCCGATGATGCTGCCGCACGTGCCGCCGTCCAACGTCGCGGTCCGGCTGACCGCCAAGGGCCGCACCTTCCTGCCGTACTGACTGCCCTGCCGATCCTTCGAACTGGAGAGAGCCTGATGGGTTCCAAGACGATGCTGGCGATGCGGCCGCAGTGCTGGCGGCAGATCGCGGCGGTGGAGTACGCCGAGGGTGGCGAGTCGTCGGTGGCGCGGCTGATCGACCGGCAAGGCGCCACGGCGGAAGACCTCGCGTGGCTGGTGCAGGCAGGCCTGCTGCAGGTCACGGCGGGTGGCGTGGCAGTCGCGGTGCAGGACCTGACCCCGACCGGCCAGATCTACAGCGACGTGACTCTGACCGACGCCGCGCGGCGGCTGCTGGTGCGGGACCGGGCGTGGCTGGTGCTGCAGGTGTTCCGGCTGCACCGGCACAACGGTCGCGGTCATCCGATCGCGGTGCTGCGCAACGTGAGCGGCGCCGATGACGAGGTCCTGCGCTGCATGGAGGCCGCGCACCTGGTGCAGGCCGACAACCCCCAGACGCACGAGCCGATCCCGCTCGCCGCGTTCACGAAGGTCCCGGCGCGGCTGCGGGTGCGGCTGCTGCACCGCGGTCACGACTACCTGCCCCGAACCTAGAAAGGGAGTGTCACGATGTCGAACCCGGTCGCGAACCGGCTCACGCCGATGCAGTGGCGGATCCTCAACACCCTGCGGGGTGACCGCGGTCCGTGGACCGCGCTGCAGCTGATGCACGTCCAGTCCTGCGGCCTCGGCGACGTGGCCCTGCTCGCCGCGCTGGAACTGGTCGCAGTGACGTTCGACGGGACCCCGGTCCCGGTGCAGGACTTCACGCCGGCCGGTCTGATCGCCGTCCAGGTCACGATCACCCAACCCGGGTTGCAGGTGCTCGCTCAGCCGCAGAACCAGGTGCTGTGCGCCCTCGGCACCCACCATGGGCGGCGCACGGTCAGCCAGCTGGCCGTACTCACCAGCGTCGGCGACGACGAACTACGGCGCATCTGCGACCGCGGGCTGATCGAGGCCCGCAGCGCCGACCACCGACCGATCCCATTGTCAGCGTTCCGCCGGCTGCCGCGGGCGCTCACGGTCCACATCACCACGCGCGGCAGCCAGCACCTCCCCAACGACTAACCCCAAACCCCTCAATCCCGTTGTCCTGAAAGGACGTTCGTCGTGAGTGACACCACCATCACCTTGGTCGGCAACCTGACCAGCGATCCGGAGTTGCGGTTCCTGCCGTCCGGTGCGGCCGTGACGAAGTTCCGGGTCGCCTCCACCCCGCGGTTCCTGGATAAGGCGTCCGGGGAGTGGAAGGACGGCGAGCCGCTGTTCCTGTCGTGCTCGGTGTGGCGGCAGGTGGCGGAGAACGTCGCCGAGTCGCTGCAGCGCGGCGCCCGGGTGATCGTGACCGGCAAGCTCAAGGCCCGCACGTTCACCGACGCCAGCGAACAGCAGCGCACCGTGTTCGAGCTCGACGTGGACGAGGTCGGCCCGTCGCTGCGGTACGCGACCGCGAAGGTCCAGAAGCTGGCCCGCAGCACCGGCGGCGCGGACGGCGCTGCGGGTGATGACCAGTGGGCGTCGGCGTCACGGACCCGCCCAGCCGGCAACAGCAGCACGTCCAGCGGTGGCGGGTTCGAGGACGAGCCGCCGTTCTAGCTCTGCGCGGGGCACGGCCCTGACGGCCTAGGAACCTGCGGCCGTGCCCCGCCCTCCCGTTCGAACTGTCTGCACAGCCCTTGGAGAGGACCCCCATCATGGCGCACGCTGCCGTGAACATCCCGGAACCCGACTTCACCGATTCGCGTGAACTGCGCGTCTACTGCAACGAGGTCCGCAAGACCTGCCACCACTTCGCGATGGCGCTGCACATCGGCGCCGCCGAGATGGAAGCCGCCCTGTCGACCATCCAGCCCGCCGAGGGCGTGTTCAAGCGGTACGCCGCCAAGCGCCGCGCCCGCCGGGTCGCGCGGCACATGCGGCACGCCGCCGCCTGCGTGGCGACCGGAGGTACCGCCGCCGTGCGCACGTGGGCGGCGTTCCGCGCCGAGTACGCCCCCGAACTGTCCCCGGTCCGCGGCAAGCGGTCCGCGTTCAAGGTGGTGACCGAATGAGCCCGTTCACCAAGACCCGCCGCTTGTCCCGCGACCGCTCAATCGGCCGCGACCGGTACCGCGACAGTGGCGGCGGCACGCGCCCGTACGTCCTTCCGTGGTCCATCTGGGCGTGCATGCCCGTCGCCGCGCTGCTGTTCCGGTCGTTCTCGACCGCGTCGAACACTGCCGCCGTCATCGTCGGCGCGGTCGCCGCCGCCGTCGCGGTCGGGCTGTCGGCGTTCACGTGGCACGTGTTCACCCCGCGCGGCGCGTCGCTGCGCACCCACGCGACCGCGTCCATCGCCGCGGCCGGCGTGTGGGTGCTGTGGTCCACCGCCGCCGGGCTGTTCCAGCCCTCGACGTGGGTGTGGTTCCACCCCATCGACTGGTTCCTCGGCCTGTTCAACGGCTGGGTATGGGGCGCATGGCTGCTGCTCGGCCCGGTCCTCGCGATCACCTGGAACCTGCGCCGCGGCGCCCGCGGCGACGGCAACGACACCCACCGCAACGACGGCGGTCTCCTGGAGAAGGTCGGCATCGCCGGCACCGTCAAGCGGGTGGAGCTCGAAGCGGGCGGCACCCGGGTGAAGGCCCGGGTCGCGGTCGAGCCCGGCGAGCAGACCGCCGCGGACGTGCAGTCCGCGAAGGGCCGCATCGCCTCCGCGCTGCAGGTCCGCGAGTCCGCCGTCCGCGTCAATCGGGTGCCGGGCAACTTCGCCGAAGCCGACGTCATCGTCGTGCCCCGCGACCAGCTGCAGACCCCGATCGCGTGGCCCGGCCCGCTCGCGCCCGGGGAGTCGATCGCGGTCGAGATCCCGGTCGGCCGGTACGAGGACGCCGAGACGGCCCGGCTGTGGCTGCCCGGCGACCGGCACGCCAAACCCGCCCCGCGCAACGCCACCCACTACGCGCTCATGGGCGCATCCGGATCCGGCAAGTCCGAGGGCGCGCTGACCCTGTGCACCGAGGTCATCACCCGCGCCGACGCGTCGGTGATCTACTCCGACCCGGTCAAGGGCATCCAGACCGTGGCGCCGATCGCCGCCGGCATCGACCTGCTGCTCACCGACCCGAAGACCGCGGTCGCCGCGTACCGGCGGCTCACGCACGTGATCGCGGCACGCACGCATCACCTCGGCCGGCACGGGTTCAAGCAGTGGGAACCCGCCGCCGCGATGGAACCGTGCGGCCTGAAGTACCTGCTCTACATCTGGGAGGAAGCCGCGGCGCTGCTGGCCAACTCGGGGCTGTTCGTGCAGATCACCGAGCAGGCACGCTCCGCCGGCATCTCACTGATCCCGTCCATGCAGCGCATGTCGCACGACCGCATGGACACCTCCGCCCGGTACAACCTCGGCGGCGGCTGGTGCTTCGGCACCGGCGACGACATCAGCGCGAAGTTCGCGCTGTCCGAGCAGACCCTCGACGCCGGCGCCGCCCCGTGGGAGTGGAAGGACCGCAAGCCCGGCTACAGCTACCTGGAAGCTGCGGGCGTGCCCGAGGACCGGTGGGCCATCCCGCTGCGTACCTACCTCGGCGACCCCGACCAGCAGCGCGAAGCGGTCGCCGAGTTCGGCAAGCCCGGACTCGACCCGGTGACCGCCGAAGCGTTCGGCAAGGTGTACCTCGACTACCGGCAGCAGGTCACGGAGGGCGCCGCCGCGTGGCAGAGCCCCACGCCGACCCGCATCACGATGGCTGGCGCGGGCCTGCCCAACCACGCCGCGGTGGACGAGGACGACGACCCGGACGGCGTCGACGCGGACTCGTTCGAGGATCCGGAGCTGTTCGACCCGGACGGCGACGCCGAAGGCGACGATCTGGACGGCCCGGACTTCGAGGTCCCGGAGCACCCGGAGCCCGGGTTCGGCGACGACATCGACCCGAGCAAGGACATCTCCGACCCCGGCGACGACGACGGCGTGATCCGGCTGCTCGACCCGCCGCCCGCCCGGCCCGGGATGAGCACGAGCGCGGCTCGGGCGGCGCTGCGCCGGTACCTGACCGACCTCGCCGCCGCCGGTCACGAAACCGTGGAGCCGAAGGATCTGGTCGAGTTCCGGCAGCAGATCGGCCGCGGCAAGTCGTGGCTGTCCGACGAACTCCGGCGCCTCGTGGACGACGGGCTGCTCACCGACGAACCCGACCGCGGTGTCTACGGCCTGCCCGCCCTCGCGCCCGGCGAACGCACCCTCGTGCCCGCATAGCCCCATAGTTCGTCACTGTCCGTATACCGCTCTGCAGTGCTGCTGTCCGGGTCGTCCGGGGTCTCCGGGCCGTCCGCGCCCACCGTCCTCCCTTAAAGAGCCAGAGGCCCGGACAGCGCGGACAACTCTGCGCGGAAACCCCGGACAACCCCTCCCCGGACAGCCTGGACAACTACGGAAGGTAATCATCGATGCGCAACATCAACGCCGCTATCGGGCTGCTCGCCGGCACCGTCCTCGGACTGCTGTGCGGCATCCCGCTCGGCCGTCACCTCGAACGCGCAGGCCTCGCCTGGTGGGCCGCGAAGCTCTCCCTGCGCACCACCTGGGACGCCGCCGTCCAAGCCGCGGGCTGGCTCGCTGTCGCCGTGCTCATCCTCGGCGCGGTCGCTGTCTTGGTCTGGACCGCGTGATGGCCAGCGCGTTCCACGGCCTGGAGATCTGGCTCATCGGCACGAGCGCCGAACTCGACGCCGCCGTCGCCGCCCTGACCGGCATCGGCACCCACCTGCTCCCCGACGACCCCGCCGACCACCCGCAACGCCACGCACTGCACGGCTGCGACCTCGGCCGGCACCGCCTCTACGTCCGCCTCTCCGTCGCCGTAGCACCTGACCGGCAGACAACGCCGCGGCGGCAGCGTGCGGTGCCGGCCGGGCAGGACGTCATCGACCTCGACGCATACCGGCGCACCGCCTGAACCCTCGGAGAACAACAAGATGGCACTACGTGCTCACTTCCCGGCGTTGCTTCGCAACGCGTTGGCCACCGCAGAACACGGCTGGCCGGTCTTCCTGCTCGGCCGCACCAAACGACCCATCGCCAACTGCCCACCCTGCAGAGACGCCACCCGCGACCACGACCCACAAACCTGCGCCTGCCTCACCTGCCACGGCTTCTACGCCGCGACGTTCGACCCCAACCGCATCCGGGCCATGTGCACCGTCCACCCGGACGGGCTTCTCGCAGTCCGCACTGGCACTATCGCCGACCTCGCGGTGCTCGACATCGACCCGCGCAACGGCGGACGGATCGACCCGCAGCTCATGCCCCGCACCCGCTGCGTCGCCACCGGCGGCGGAGGCTGGCACCTCTACTACCGCCACCCCGGCGGCACCCTCGCCGCCACGCTTGCCGACCGGCCCGGCGTGGACATCAAGGCCGATGGCGGGTACGTCGTGGCGCCGCCATCGGTGCACCCCCTGACGCACCTGCCCTACCGATGGGTGGACGAGCGCCCAATGTCTGAGATGGCCCCCGCACTGCTCGCCGCGTCCCGACCCCGACCAGCGACTACCGCGACCGCCCCACGAACACCCGTCACGACACACTGCGGCGGGGCCATCTCAAACCCCGACGCCCTGCTCGCCGCCATCCTCAACCGCGTCGCCCAGGCCCCGAAAGGCCGGCACCGCGTCACCCTCTACGGCGCCGCCCGCGGCGTCGCCCGAATGGTCACCGCCGGCGCCATCAGCCACAACGACGCCATTACCGCGCTCACCGACGCTGGCCGCGAAGCCGACCAGACCGACCGGGAGATCCGCGAAGCGATCAAAGGCGGCTTCCGCGCCGAAGGGGTCGGCCTGTGAACCGGCCGGTGTTCTACCTCGGCACGCACCAGCCTGGCTGGCTGCGCAAGGCGCGGGTGAGGCTGTTCGTCGCCGACCCTCGCCTGCGGGTCTACAAGGCGCTGCCTGAGGCGGTGGAAGAGTGGGCCGCGGATTCGGGCGGTTTCACGGAGCTGCAGAAGTACGGCCGGTGGACCGTGACGCCGCGCGACTACATTGCCCGGGTACGTCGGTACCGCAACGACATCGGGCGGCTCGCCTGGCTGGCGCCGCAGGACTGGATGTGCGAACCGCTGATCATCAACGGCGGCACCGTCAACGGCAAGCGCTTCGCCGGCACCCGCCTCTCCGTCGCCGAACACCAGCGGCGGACCGTGCTCAACTACGTCCAGCTGCGCGACCTCGCGCCTGACCTGCCGATCATCCCGGTCGTGCAGGGCTGGACACCCGACGACTACGCCCGATGCGTCGACCTGTACTGGACGCTCGCCGGCATCGACCTCAGCACCGCCGGACGGGTTGGAGTCGGGTCGGTCTGCCGGCGGCAGGGCACCGCCGAGGCCGGCCACATCATCCGACGCCTCCGCGCTGCCGGCCTGTCGCAGCTGCACCTGTTCGGGTTCAAGGTCCTCGGCCTCATCCAGCACGCCGACCTGCTCACCAACCGCGACACCTGCGACTCCCTTGCCTGGTCCGACACCGCCCGCAAGCTACGCCGTCCCGCCCTGGCCCAATGCGTGCTCGCCGGACGGCACAAGAACTGCGCCAACTGCCTGCCCTATGCCCTGCACTGGCGGCGCAGCATGCTCGCAGCTGCGGCGCCCCTTACCCAGCCACGCACCTACGGAGCCGCCGTATGAACCCCAACCCGCCGCACCTCGAACCCGACCTCGAGCCCATCGATGGTGCGGCGCTGCTCAACGCGTTGCATGAGGCGATCACCCGGTACGTCATCCTCCCCGTGCCGGAAGCGGTCGACGCCGTCGCGCTGTGGATCGCGGCCACCCACGCGCAGCCCGCCTGGGCGCACGCCCCGCGGATGGTCATCCGCGCGCCGGAACGGCGCTGCGGGAAGTCCCGGCTGCTGGACATCGTGGAAGCGGTCTGCTTCAACCCGCTCATCACCGTTAACGCGTCCACCGCGGCCGTGTACCGGTCGATCGGGGTCGAAGGTGCCCCGCCCACGCTGCTCATCGATGAGGCCGACACCATCTTCGGCGGGAAGGTCGCCGAGTCGAACGAAGACCTGCGCGGGCTGCTCAACGCCGGACACCAGCGCAACCGGCCCACCATCCGATGGGACCCCAACACCCGCAGCCTCGAGCGGATCCAGACGTTCGCGATGGCCGCCCTCGCCGGGATCGGCGCTATGCCCGACACCATCGAAGACCGGGCCGTGATCGTCCGCATGCGTCGCCGCGCTCCTGGGGAGAAGGTCGCTCCCTACCGCGTCCGCCGCGACGGACCGCCGCTGCGGGACCTGGGCGAACAGATCACCGCATGGCTGCGGCCGTTCTTCGCCGAACTGGAGAAGGCCGAACCCCTGATGCCGTTGGAAGATCGTGCCGCGGACACCTGGGAACCGCTCATCGCCGTCGCCGACCTCGCCGGCGGCAGCTGGCCCGCGCGGGCGCGGCTCGCCGCTCGGGTGCTCACCGAGGCCCATGACGACGATGCCGTGTCCGAACGGGTCCGGCTGCTCAACGACTGCCGGGCCGTGTTCGCCGACCACCCGGCCATCCCCACCACCGTGCTCCTTGACCTGCTCAAGGCCGACCCCGAGTCGCCGTGGACGGAGAACGGCCCGAACGGACTCAGCGCGGCGAGGCTCGCCGGCATGCTCCGCGAGTTCGGCATCAAGTCGGTCAACATCCGATTTCCCGCTCCGACCGGACAGGTGAAGGGCTACCGACGCGGTGACTTCATCGACGCGTGGGACCGCTACGCGAGTCCTGAATCGGCCGATGGAGGCGACTCAGGTGAAGACGCCCCCGTGGGAGCCGTCCCGGCCGTCCCACCCGTCCCCGCCCAGGTCAGCCCTGGGACGGCTTTCTGAGTGGGACGGCTAGACCCGTCCCACATGTGGCCACTGGTACGGCTTCAGCCGTCCCGCGAAAACAGCCGTCCCAGCCCTGACCTGCAAAGGGACGGCTGGGACGGCTGGGACGGCAACCCCTCGCAAGGCAGCGCACGTGATCAGCAATCGGAGGCGACATGAACACCCCGATCAACCTCGCCGACCGTCGGGAGCGGACGGCGCAGGTTTCGGTTCGTAAGGCGCTCTGGAAGATCCCGGAAGCGATGGCGCTGCTCAGCATGAGCCGCACCGTCATCTATGAGCAGATCCGCTCCGGCCGGCTCCGGACGGTGACGCAGGGCCGTGCCCGCCTCGTGCCGGACGGCGCGATCGCGGAGTACGTTGCGCTGCTCGAACGCGAGGCAGCCTGATGGCGGGCAAGCGCCGGGAACGCGGCGAAGGTGCTCTGTACTGGGACGAGGCACGGCAGCGGTACATCGCGGAGATGGATGTGGGCTACAGCGCGGCTACGGGGAAGCGGATCCGCCGGCGGGGCGTCGGCAAGACGAAGCCCGAGGCCAAGGCCAAGCTGAAGATGGCGGTCGACGCGTACCTCGCAGGGCTGAAGGTCGACGCGGGCCGGACCACCGTCGCCGACGCGGTGAAGGACTGGCTGGAGTTCGGGCTCAACGGCAGATCGGCGAGGACGGTCGAGAAGAACCGGCACCTGTGTGACGGACACATCGTTCCGAAACTGGGCGCGCGGAAGCTCGCCGATCTGCGGGCCGCCGAGGTCGACCGCTGGCTCGCCGACCGGGCGAAGGTGCTCAGCACCCGGACGCTCGGCGAGACGTACTCCTGCCTCAACCGGGCGGTGCGCCGCGCCATGGCCCGCGACCTGGTGCAGCGCAATGTGGTCGAGCTGTGCGACCTCCCGAAAGGGCAGCCGGGGCGGCCCTCGAAGTCGTTGACCCAGGAGCAGGCCGCCGCGGTGGTGAAGGCGGCGGAGGGTACCCAGTTCTACCCGTACGTGGTGCTGTCGCTGCTCACCGGCCTGCGGACCGAAGAGGTGCGGGCGCTGCAGTGGGATCGGGTCGACCTCGACGGGAAGCCCGACGCCGACCCACCGGTGCCAGCGTCGGTGTCTGTCTGGCGCTCGGTCCGGGAGGGTGGCGACACGAAGACGAGGAAGTCGCGCCGCACGCTCGCGCTGCCGGCGCTGTGCGTCCACGCCCTCCAGCTGCAGGGGGAGTGGCAGCAGGGTGCGGCGAAGCGGGCGGGGGACGACTGGAAGGACAGCGGGCTGGTCTTCACGTCGGAGGTCGGGACAGAGCTTGACGCGGCGAACGTCCGGCGAGCGTTCCGCCGGGTGGTCAAGGCCGCCGGGCTGGACGAGAAGGAGTGGACGCCGCGGGAGATGCGGCACAGCTTCGTGTCGATCGCGTCCGCGCTCGGGCTCACGCTCGAGCAAATTGCCGACCTTGTCGGTCACGCCGGCACGGCGGTCACGGAGAAGGTCTACCGGCATCAGCTCCGCCCGGTTCTGAAGCACGGCGCGGAGGCGATGGACCTGCTGTTCCTAGCCCCTCCGCCGAAGGATGAGCCCAGCTAGACCCCCGGTTTGACCCCTCGAACGAATCAAGGGCCGTTTCCGACAACCGGAAACGGCCTCTGACCTGCGGTGGGCGATACTGGGATCGAACCAGTGACCTCTTCGGTGTGAACGAAGCGCGCTCCCGCTGCGCCAATCGCCCGCGACGTTTGTGCACTCTACCCGATCCACCCCGCCGGCCGCACGTCGGATCCCGGGGTGTCGGGGGTGGTGCCGGGGGAGCGGGGTGGTCAGCGGACGCGGGCAGGGCTGATCTCGCGGTCGGGGAAGCGGCGCAGGTACTCGCGTTCGAGTTCGTCGGTGCGGCGGGAGTGGTTGGTCAGGGCGTCGGCGGCGCCGTGGCGGAAGGTCTCGTGGCGGGTGGTGTGCAGGGTGGACAGCTCGCGCAGGAGCTCGTCGTCGGTGAGGGCGGCCGGCGGGACGCCGAGGGCGGGTGAGGTGTCGTCGCGGTGCATGCGGGGTCAGTACCCCGCGCGGGCGGCGTCACTCACCGCAGCAGGGCCGCGAGCAGGTCCACGCCCAGCGCCGCCGTCGCCGTGATGTCGAGGTGGTGCCGCACGTACCGGCCGCGGCGCGTCGTCTGCAGCAGCCCCGCCTTCTTCAGCACGGCCAGGTGCCGGGACACCTCGGGCGCGGTCAGGTGCCACGCCTCGGCCAGCTCGCCGGTCGTGTGCGGGCCGCGGGCCAGGGTGCGACACAGTCGCTGCCGCACCGGATGCGCGAACGCGTCCAGGCGCAGCCGCACCAGGTCGATCGGCGTGGGCCGGCCCTGATGCCAGTCCTGGTGCCGCTCCGCCACCGGATACTGCACGACCGGACGCCACCCCGGCGCGTGGACGGTGAGCAGGTGCGGACGCCCGTACACCGACGGGATGAACGTGATGCCGTCCCCAGAAGAGCCGGCCGGTCCGGAGACCGCGCTCGTCGCGTTGTCCTGCAGCTTGTCGAGCCGGATCCGTTCGCCGCCGGCGTCGGTGGTCAGTGTGATAGCCGGTGACACCGCCGCGAGTGCGGCCCGCATGCCGTGCCGGGCGAACAGGTCCGCCTTGTGCCGCGCGTCGGCGGCGAGCTGGTGCTCGACCTGTCGCCACGCGTCGAGGAAGAACGCGTCCGCGCACTCCTCGAGGAGGTCGCGGACCGCGGCCCGCACCGCCGCCGGGTCGGTGATCAGCCGCTCCGCGAACGCCGCCTGCCTGGGCCCCCGCGCCTGCGCCAGCTCCAGCGCGCGATCGAGGTCACGGCCGAGGTCACGGCTGGGATCACGGCCGAGGGCGCCCGCCGTGAGCCGCGGCGAGCCGCAGGTCATCACGAGCGCCGACGCCACGTACGTCTCGTCGGGGATCGCGTCGACCGCGTCGAGCTCCGCCGTCAGGGTCGGCCGCGGCCGACCGGGCACGAGGAAGTCCGCGCGCGAGGACCGCCACAGGAACTCGGCCTCCAGGAGCCGGTCGGCGAGCGCCGGCCGCAACCCGGCGAGGGTCGCCGCCGCCCACGCCTGCACCGCGGGGTGGTGCGCCGGCTCGGCGAGCACGTGCAGCATCGACGTGAGCTCGGCGAGGGGCGACGGCGCGAACACGCACCGCTCCGCCGGCATCCCCGTGATGTCGATCGTCAGCGTCACCGCACCATCGTGCCAGCGCGCGGCCCGTTGCCGGCGACCGTTGACGGGTCCCGTCAATCCGCGTGATCCACGGCCGCCGGCACCGCACCGTGACCGTCATGCGATTCGGTTCCCGGTATGCGGCCGCCCTCACCGTCGACGCCGTCGGTGCGGGTCTGTTGCGTCCGTTTCTCGTCGTGTACGGCCTGAGCGTCCTCCACCTCAACCCCGCCGCCACCGGTCTCGCCCTGTCCGCGGGGTTGCTCGCCGGGCTCCTCGCCGTCCCGCTCGTGGGCCGCTGGATCGACGCTGCGCACGCGAACCGGCTCCTGCCCGTCTTCGCGACGCTGGTCGTCCGGGTCGCCGGCGTCGGGGTCCTGCTCGCCGCGCACGGTGTCGCCGCGTTCGCCGTCGCGTCGCTGCTGCTCGGCATCGGCAACCAGGTCTGGCCACCGGCGCACGCGGCACTGGTCGCGGCCCTGGCCGCGCCCGGGTCGGCGGACGCGCCGCTGGCGGCGGCCCGCTCCCTGCGCAACGCCGGGCTCGGCGCCGGCGCGCTGGTCGCGGCGCTCGCCGTCGCGGGCGGGCCCGGCGTGCTGCGCCTCCTGGCCGCCGGCACCGCCGCGGGGTACGCGATCGCGGCGATCCTGGTGCTCACGGTCACCATGCCGGCGGTACCTGTGCCGGCGTCCGCGAGCAGGGCGGCCGCGCCGCGGTCGCGGGAACGGGTGCCGGGCATGGCGGTGCTCGTGTGGGCGAACCTGCCGTTCGCGCTGTGCTTCGCGGTGCTCGAGGTGGCGATCCCGGTCGTGCTGACCGAGCACCTCGGCGCGTCGGCCGCCTGGTCGGCGATCCTCTTCGCCGGCAACACGGTCCTCGTCGTCGCGTTGCAGGTGCACCTGGTCGTCCGGCTCGCGCACCGTTCCCGCCGGGCCGTCCTGGCCGGGTCCGGAGTCGTCCTCGCGGCCTCCTACCTGGGGTTCTGGGCAAGCGACGGGATGGGCGGCGGGATGGGCGGGGTTGCCGCGATCTGCGTCGTGGCGGTCGCGTACACCATCGGCGAGATCCTGTACGCGGGCAGCGGCACCGCCCTCGTGACCGCCGCGGCGCCCCCGCACCGCCTCGGCCGTGCCCTGGCGCAGTGGCAGCTGTCCACCGGCCTGGCCAACGCCGCCGCCCCCGCGCTGCTCCTCGCCCTCCTCGCCGCCTCGCCCGCGCTGCTGTGGTCGCTCCTGGCCGGCACCACGCTCGCCGCCGCGTTCGCCGTGCACCGGTGGGCGCCGGAGCCCGGCGGTGCCGGCCAGGGCAGTGCCGGCCAGGGCAGTACCGGCCAGGGCAGTACCGGCCAGGCTCAGTGCAACCCCGTGCTCAGCACCTCCTCGACCAGGTCGCGGGGGATGCCGTGAGTGTCGTGCAGGTAGTGGAAGTCGTCGTCGGTGAGCGGGCCGCGCAGCAGGAGCCGTTCGATCAGGGGGCGGCCGCGGCGCAGCAGCGCGTTGAAGCGGCGTTCCTCGTAGACCAGGACGTCCTGGACGTAGAGCGGATCGATGCTCAGGCCGTAGTGGTCGACCGTGGACGCGATGGGCTCGGTCGGCAGGTCGAGCAGCGTGCGGGACGGGTCCTCGCGCCACAGGTGCGTGAGGACGCGGCGGATGAGACGGCGCAGCACGTAGCCGCGGCCGGTGTTGGACGGGTGGACGCCGTCACCGATGACGACGACGGACGAGCGGAGGTGGTCGTACACCACGCGCAGCGAAGGCTCGATCGAGGACTGCCGCGACGGCGTCCACAGTGTCGACACGGTCCGGATCCACGGCTCGAAGACGTCGATGTCGAAGACGCAGGAACGGCCCTGCAGGACCATCGCCATCCGTTCCAGGCCCATGCCGGTGTCGACGCCGGGCTGTTCGAGCGGGGTCAGGGAGCCGTCGGGATGGCGGCGGTGGCGCATCATCACGTGGTTCCACACCTCGACCCAGCGACCATCGGACGAGGGGGTGCCGGTGGGCGTGCCGTCGCCGGTCCAGACGAAGATCTCCGAGTCGGGGCCGCACGGGCCGGTCGGGCCGTTGGACCACCAGTTCTCCTCGCCCAGCACCTCGACCGGCACGCCGAGGCGCTGCCAGGTGTCCAGTGAGCCGGGGTCGCTGTGATGCACGGTGACGTGCAACCTGGACAGCGGCACGCCGAACCCGTCCCGGAGCAGCTCGAGGCCCCACTGGAGGCTCTGCGGACCGTCGTAGCCGCCCAGGGACACGTCGCCCAGGGACCACGTGCCGAGCATCTGGAACATGGTCAGGTGGGTGTCGTCGCCGACCTCGTCGAGGTCCGTGGTGCGCAGGCAGCGTTGCACGCCGGTGAGGCGGCGGCCGAGTGGATGCGGCCGGCCCTCGATGTAGGGCGTGAGCGGGTGCATGCCCGCGCTGGTGAACAGCACCGGGTCGCCCTGCGGCGGGATGAGGGTCGCGTCGCCGACGACCTGATGGCCGCGTTCCCGGTAGAAGTCGAGGAACGTGTCGGTGATCTGCCGGGTGGTCAGTGTGGTCGTGCTGGTCATCGGGGGTCCCCTCGAAAAGGACCGGAAACGGGACCGCGCGGCACACAAAAAACGCCGGCGACCGTTTCCGGTCGCCGGCTGAAGCGGGAAGAGATCAGGCAGCGGCGTCCGGCGAGCGGTGAGCTCGCGCGGCCGCGGCGGAGAAGCGCCTGATGTGCATGCGGTGAGTGTACCCCTTCGGCAACGCCTCAGAAGCGTGAGCTGTATTCGACGGTGAAGCCGCTGCTGACGGGGACGCCGGCGTTGTTGAAGCAGTTGATGCGGATGCCGAGCGCACCGGCGCCGGGTGTCCACGGCAGGTGCAGGCCGCAGTAGTCCGGCGTGGTGCCGAACGCGGTGACCTGGACGTTGCCGGGCGGGGACGCGACGCCGCCGAACGTGGCGGTCCACACGGGCGGGCCGAGGGCGAGCACGCCCGCCGGGCCGGCGGAGTTGAAGTTGGTCAGCGGCGGGCCGAGCGGCGGGGTGTTCCACAGGTACGCGAACTTGTAGGGCGGGGCGGCGCCCCCGTACAGCGCGCGCTGGTAGTGCCAGGTGAGCGTGAACCGGGTGTTGGCGGTCGCCCCGGCGGGGTTGAAGCAGTAGACGCGGAAGAACTGGCCGTTGGCGGACGACTGCCAGCTCGCGACCTTGCACCGGGCGCCGACGCCCGGGTTGACGGCGGTGACCTGGACGTCGCCGGCCTGCGGGCCGCCGGTGCCGAGGCCGGGCAGCGAGACGGAGTAGAGGCCGGGGGCGACGTTGGCGACGGTGTTGGCGGCACCGACGGAGTTGTACTGGGTGATCGTGCCGCCGCCCGGGTTGGCGTCCACGTAGCCGAACCGGGTCGCGGCGAACACCCCGGAGCTGCGGGCGAACTGCACGGAGAAGCCGGGCAGCGCGTCGAGGAACCCGCCGGGCCGGTAGCAGCTGACCCGGACGATCTCGTCGGGGCCGACGGGACCCCACGAGTCGGCCTGGCACCAGCGGCCCGGCGGGTTGCTGATCGCGTCCTGCACGGCGGTCACGTGCACGACGCCGCCGGCGGCGGCGACACCGGGGAACCTGACGGTCCACCGCCCGGGCGGGCCGGGGGTGACGGTGGTCGCGACCGGCCACTGCTGCGACACGACGCCGCCGGAGTACAGCGCGAAACCGAACGTGTCGGGCAGCAGCGCGGCGGCCGGCCGGGCGGCGCCGAGGGCGCCGGCGAGCACGCCCGCGAGCATGACGGCGACGGTGCCCGTCAGTCGTCTGAACCTCATACAGATGCCTCCATCCTTGGAAGGGGGAGGCAGCGTATCGACCGGCATGGATGAGCATGCGTCGGATCAAGGACTCCTGGCGGTGGTGCTGCACAAAGAGTCGTATGGGGTGAAAGCTAGCGGGTCTTCTGCTGCGGGCGGCGCTGCAGCTGCGGCGGGAGCAGCGAGCCGCCCTGCTGCTGGCGCTCGCGGGCCTTCGTCGCCAGGCGGGTCAGGTAGATCAGGGCCGCGCCCAGGACGCCGACGTCGTCGAGGTAGATCGGATCGGGCAGCAGGTCGACCGGGGACACGGTGTAGATGATCGCGCCCCAGAAGGCGAACTTGCCGCCGGCGCCCATCGCCTGCAGGTATTTGCCGGTCTTCCACACCCGGGTGGCGAGGACGATCGCGGCGACCAGCACCCCGATCAGCAGCGCGCCGCCGATCACGATGAGGGCGTAGAACACGGTGTCGTCCATGGGCGTGAGTCTACGGGCGATACTCGCACCATGCCTGTCGACGCGCCTCCGCCCCGTATCCGCAGCGACGACCCGGCGTCGTTCGCGGCGTCCGTCCTGCGGGACCGCCACCCGGCGATCGTCGCCCGGGTCCTGGCGGACCTTCCGCTCCCGGCGGCGGCCCGCGACGGGCTTGCAGGCCTCTTGCAGGACCCGACGGTGACCCCGCTGCCGCGTGACGCCCACGACCATGAGGACTGGGACCGCTGGGGCGAGCCGTACTTCGGGCAGTCGATGTTCGAGGTGCCGTTCCTGTGGGCGGAGAACTACTTCTACCGGCGGCTGCTGCACGCGACCGGGTATCACGAGCCGGGTCCGTGGCGGGGGATCGACCCGTTCGGGCCGCAGAAGGCCGCGGACCTGCCCGGTGAGGACGAGCTGCGCGCCGTGCAGGAGTCGGGGGACGCGCTGCTGCACCTCCCGGAGGACGAGCAGGCCTCGGCGCTGGTCGCGGCGGCGCTGTGGGGCAACCGGGCCGACCTCGGCTTCCAGCTGGCGCACGGTCTTGCGCAGGCGCAGGCCGATCTCGTCGCCGACGACACCGAGCTGCTCTGGAAGCGGCTCGCCGGTGGCGGCACCGTCTGTGTGGTCGCGGACAACGCCGGCCGGGAGCTGCTGCCGGACCTGGTGCTCATCGACTTCCTGCTGCGGGCCGGCCGGGTCAGGCGCGTCGAGCTGCACGTCAAGCCCGCGCCGTACTTCGTCTCCGACGCGCTGACCGCCGACGTGCTCGCCGAGCTGCGGCGCTTCCCGGCGGACAGCGCCATCGGCCGCCGGCTGTGGGCGGCGCTGCGCGCGGGGACCCTGGAGCTGGTCACCGACCCGTTCTACTGCGCGCCGCTGGAGTTCGCGCAGCTGCCGGCCGGCCTCGCCGCCCGCTTCGGGGCGGCGACGCTGACCATCCTCAAGGGCGATCTCAACTACCGGCGGCTGGTCGGGGATCGCAGCTGGGCGCCGGAGACGTCGTTCGCGGATGTCACCGGATACTTTCCCGGGCCGGTCGCGGCCCTGCGGACGGTGAAGTCGGACGTGGTCGTCGGGTTGGCCGCGGGCGTCGAGGAGCGGCTACCCGCGTCATGGCGCACCAGCGGCGCTTTTGCCATGGTCCAAGTGCGGGGTTGAAACAGCGGCGGTGTCGGTGGTGAAGGTCGGTCCGGCCCAGATGCGCTTCGTCGTCATGGTGAGCACTCTGCCGGGCGGGACTTGGCGGCCACTTGCGGTCGGCTTGCGAAAGCCCTCAAGGGTGGCCGGGGTCACGCATCGACCGCGCTCGTCACCGGAAATATCCGACATGAGCTGGCAAACCTTAACCCAGACTTGAGGGCCCCTTCATTGACGCTCCCACCCGGGTAGGCGAAGCATTGCCATCGGCGAGGCGGTCGCACCTGTGGAGGAGTCATGGGTCATCGCATCGGCAAGCTCGTCCCGTTCTCGATCCAGGTGGTGATCGTGGCGGTCGTCGCGGCCGGGGGCACGGCCGTCGCCGCTGCCGCGGTGAACGACGCGGTGAACGACGCGGTCACCGGCCGGCACCGTCCGCCCGGGCGCGGCGGCGGCGTCGACCTGGAGGTGCAGAGCCTCGACGGCTCCGGCAACAACCGCGCGCATCCCCGGTGGGGCAGGGCCGGGCTGCCGTACAGCCGGGTCGCACCGGCCCGCTACGCCGACGGCCGCGGCGCGATGGTCCAGGGGCCCGACGTGCGCTGGATCAGCAACCGCGTCTTCAACGACACGAACCAGAACATCTTCACCGACCGCCGGGTGAGCCAGTGGGGCTTCGTCTGGGGCCAGTTCGTCGACCACACGATCGGCCTGCGCGAGGAGGCCGGCCCGAAGGACTCCAGTGCGGAGCCGGCCGACATCGCCTTCAACCCGGCCGACCCCCTGGAGTCGTTCACCAACACCCTCGGCGCCATCCCGTTCACGCGCTCGAAGCCCGCGGCCGGGGTGTCCGGGCCGCGCCAGCAGACGAACCTCGTCAGCTCCTACGTCGACGCCTGGGCCGTGTACGGCGGCACCCAGGAACGCCTCGAGTGGCTGCGGGAGGGCCCCGTCGACGGCGACATGACGAACAACGGGCCGCACCTGCTGCTGCCGGGCGGCTACCTGCCGCGTCGCGACAGTCGCGGCGACCCCGGCACCGCACCGGCGATGGCGGTCGACGGGATGCTGCTCGGCCGGCCCGGGCGCGCCGCCGTCGCCGGTGACCAGCGGGCCAACGAGAACATCGCGCTCACCGCCGTGCAGACCCTGTTCGCCCGGGAGCACAACCGGATCGTCGACCTGCTGCCCGCGTCGCTCAGCGCCGAACAACGCTTCCAGATCGCGCGCCGGGTCGTCATCGCCGAGCAGCAGTACATCACCTACGAGCAGTTCCTGCCGGCGCTCGGGGTCACCCTGCCGCGGTACCGCGGCTACCGCTCCGACGTCGACGCGACGCTGTCCAACGAGTTCGCGACCGTCGGGTACCGCGCGCACAGCATGATCCACGGCGAGCTCGAACTGGCGTCGGACGCGGGCCGCTACAGCGCCGCGACCCTGCGGCAGCTGCAGCGCGGCGGCGTCGAGGTGGAGATCGTCGGCGACGAGGTCGAGGTGGCGGTGCCGCTCAACGTCGCCTACTTCAACCCGGACCTCGTCCAGACGCTGCAGCTCGGGCCGCTGCTGCGGGGCATCGGCTCGGAGGCGGAATACCGCAACGACGAGCAGATCGACAACCAGCTGCGCAGCGTCCTGTTCCAGGTCCCGGTCGCCGGCAACCCGCAGTGCCTCGACGGGCCGACCCTCCCGCAGTGCTTCCGCGGGGTCGTGGACCTCGGCGCGGTCGACGTGCAGCGCGGCCGCGACCACGGCATCCCGAGCTACAACCAGCTGCGCCGCGCGTACGGGCTGCCGGCCCGCCGCACGTTCCGCGCCGTCACCGGCGAGGCGTCGGAGAGCTGGCCGGGCGACCCGGAACTGAGCGCGGGCAAGGAGATCGACGACCCGTCGGCGCTGGACTTCGTCGCCCTGTTCGACGCCGACGGCAAGCGGGTCGACCCGTCCTCGGAGGCGGCGGAGGCGTCGGTCACCCGTGGGGTGCGGCGCACACCACTGGCCGCCCGGCTCAAAGCGGTCTACGGCTCCGTCGACCGGGTCGACGCGTTCGTCGGGATGGTCGCCGAGCCGCACGTGCGCGGCACCGAGTTCGGTGAGCTGCAGCTGGCGATCTGGGCCCGCCAGTTCGAGGCGTTGCGCGACGGCGACCGGTTCTTCTACCGCAACGACCCGGGCCTGGAGATGATCCGGAGGGTGTACAGGGTGGATTTCCGCCGGAACCTGGGTGATGTCATCGCCCTGAACACCGACATCCCACGGGCCGGTCTCGCCGCCGACGTGTTCCGGGCGCCCGCATGACTTCACGGCATGACTTCACGGTTTTGTTCCGTAGACCTGGGTAGGACCGCGCAATGCAACCTGAAGCCGACGAGTCGGTGCCGGAGCTGGCGACGCAGCCTGACGACGAGCCGCCGGCGCCCGCGCCACCGCAGTCCGCACCGAACGAGCCTGCCCAGGTCAGTCCTGCGCCGGTGAACCCAGCACAGTCCGGTTCAGCACAGTCCGGCTCAGCACAGTCTGGTTCAGCACAGCTCAACGGGGGGTCGTACCGCGCGAAGACCGGCGGGACGTCCGCCGCCGCGCTCGCGTCGATGTGGAACGAGTCCGACCGGCAGCGCATCCGCGGCCGGTGGCTGGAGCTGCAGTCGAAGTTCCTCGACGACCCGCACCTGGTCGCCGGGGAGGCCGAACGGCTCGTCCAGGAGGCGGTCACGTCCCTGACCGCCTCCCTCGACGCCCGGCGGACCCAGCTGCACCAGCAGCGGGCCGGCCGCGGTCTCGACACCGAGAACCTGCGCGCCTCGCTGCGCGACTACCGCGAGTTCCTCGACCGCATTCTCGGCCTCTGAAGGGTTTCACATGAACTCGACGACGATCACGATCGGCCTGGTCGTGCTGGCCCTGGCGGTCGGTGGCTGGATCCTGCTGCGCGGCGGCAAGGAGGAGGACGAGGAGGAGACGGCCACCACGTCGGGCCCGCCCGCGCCCCGCCCGCCGGCCGCCGGCATGGCCGCGCCGAACGGGATGGCGTCTCCGAACGGCATGGTCGCTCCCAACGGGATGGCCGCTCCCAACGGCATGGTCGCTCCGAACGGCATGGTCGCTCCCAACCAGATGGCGGCACCCAACGGGATGGCGGCGCCCGGCTACGGCGCGCAGGTTCCCAACGCCGCGTACGGCGCCGCGTACGGGGCGGCCGCCTCCCCGGCGGTTCCCGCGCCCATGTCGTCGGTCCCGGCGACCGGGTCGTCCTACTTCACGGGGGCGACGTCCCCGTTGACGTCGGAGGGTCACGCGTATGAGGTGCGCGCCCGCTGGCAGGAGCTGCAGCTGCGGTTCGTCGACGACCCGCAGACCGCGGCCGGTGAGGCCGAACGACTCGTCGACGATGCCCTGGCCGGGGTGACGGCGTCGCTGAACGCCCGCAAGGACCAGCTCAGCTCCTGGCGGGCCAGTGGCCGCGACGACACCGAGCAGCTGCGGGCGGCGGTGCACGGGTACCGCGACTTCCTGACCCACCTGGTCGGGCCGTGAGCCTGGTCGGGCCGTGAGCTTGCTCGGGCCGTGAGCTTGCTCGGGCCGTGAGTGAACCGCCCGGAATGACCGTTCTCGTTTGATACCTCGCGTCATGCGGAATACCTCCTGTGAAGGAGGACCGCCATGACAACCACCCAAGTTCTCATCACGATCGTCGTGCTCCTGGTGATCGCTGCGATCGGTTACGGCATCTGGTTCGTCACCCGGCGGCGGGCGCTGCAGCACCGGTTCGGCCCCGAGTACGACCGGGCCGTCGCCGACGGTGACAGCCGCGCCGCCGCCGAACGTGAACTCCGCGAGCGCGAGCGGCGCCACGCCGAGCTCGAGCTGCGCGACCTCACCCCCGAGGCGCGCACCCGCTACACCGCCGCCTGGGAGGAGATCCAGGCCCGGTTCCTGGACGACCCGGCCGGTGCCGTCCGCGACGCCGACGCGCTCGTCACCGAGCTGATCGCCGAGCGCGGGTATCCGAGCGGCGAGTACGAGGAGCAGGTCGCGCACCTGTCGGTCGAGCATGCCCGCACCCTCGGCCACTACCGCGACGCGCACGAGATCAGCCTGGTCAGCGACCGTGGCGAGGCCACCACCGAGCAGCTGCGGCAGGCCGTCGTGCACTACCGCACGCTCTTCTCCGACCTGCTCGGCGCAGACGCCGCCGCGGTTGGGACTGAGGCTGCCGTGCCCGCGCAGCGCGATCCCGAGGACGCCCCCCACGACACCAGCCGCCGGTCGTAGGGCCGGGAAAGGAATCCCTGATGCAGGATCAACGCGGCAATCTCGACGAGGGCCACGTGCCCGCTCCCCGCGACCCGTCCGACGACACCTACCGACCCGACGACACCTACCGACCCGATGACGTCCAGACCGATGACGCCCGGCTCGATGACGTCCGGACCGATGACGCTGCCGTGGGCACGCACGAGACGTACCCGGCCGGCACGTACGCGTCGGGCTCGGTGGCCGCCGACGCCGACCGTGACGACCTGACCGACCGCGACGACGTCGAAGTGGTCGACCACGACCGGGCGCTCGCTGCCGAAGAGGCCGAAGCCGAGCGCGACGACGAGGTCGAAGCCGAGCGCGAGGCCGACGAGATCGAGGCGCACGAGGAGAACGAGGCGCGCGGCGACGGTGACTTCGTCCCCGCGGACGTCGACCCGCCGGCCGACGAGACCGACGAGACCGACGAGGTTGCGGAAGCCGACGAGACCGACGAGGCCGAGACCGCGGACGCGGAGGACGCCGAGGATCGCGCCTGGGCGGCGGAGCACGCGACGCAGTTGCGCGCCGGCTCGCTCGACGCCGACGCCGCCGCCGACGAGGCTCGCGACGACACCAGCGAGGCGCTCGAAGCCGACGAGGCTCGTGACGACACCAGCGAGGCGCTCGAAGGCGGCGAGGCGCTCGACGCCGGCGACGTGGTCGCTGTCCCCGTCCCAGACACCGACACCGACGCCGACACCGCCGCCGACGTTGGGCTGCTGCCCGGGGCGGTCGAGGCGGTGCCGATCGGGGCGATCTGGGCCGACGGTGCCGCGGACGGGCTGCGGGAGCGGTGGCGGGAGCTGCAGCTGCGGTTCATCGACGACCCGCGGTCCGTGGCGGGCGAGGCGGACCAGCTCGTCGCCGAGGTGGTCTCGACCGTCACCGGCGCGCTCGAGTCGCAGCGGGCGCAGCTGAGCGCCTGGCAGACGGACGGCGTCGACGACACGGAGCAGTTGCGGGCGGCGGTCCGCCAGTACCGCGACTTCTTCAACCGCCTGCTCGGCCTCTAGGCGCACCGCCACCGGGTGGCTTCCCCGCGAAGCTACCCGGTGGTAGCCTCCCTGGTACCAGTCGGTACCAGGGAGGTCGCATGCACGTCAGGGTCGCGATCGTCGGTGCGGGGTTCGGCGGGCTGGGTGCCGCGATCCGGCTCAAGCAGCGGGGCCATGACGACTTCGTCGTCTTCGAGCGGGCCGCGGAGCTCGGTGGCACGTGGCGGGACAACGCGTATCCGGGCTGCGCCTGCGACGTCCCTTCGCACGTCTACTCGTTCTCCTTCGCGCTGAACCCGGCGTGGAGCAGCACCTACTCGCCGCAGCCCGAGATCTGGGCGTACCTGCGCGACTGCGCGGACCGGTACGCGCTGCGGCCCAGCATCCGCTTCGACACCGACGTGCGACAGGCCTCCTGGGACGCCACCGCGGGCCACTGGCGGATCGAGACGTCACAGCGCGGATCACAGCGCGAGTGGACCGCGGACGTGCTGATCAGCGCGGGCGGCCCGCTCAACGAGCCGGTGATCCCGAAGCTGCCCGGCCTGGAGACGTTCCGCGGCGAGACGTTCCACTCCTCCCGCTGGAACCACGACCACGATCTCACCGGCCGCCGCGTCGCGGTCATCGGCACCGGGGCGTCGGCGGTCCAGTTCGTGCCGGCGATCCAGCCGTCCGTCGAGCGGCTCGCCCTCTTCCAGCGCACCGCCGCATGGGTCATGCCGCGCAACGAGCGGCCGCTGCGGCGCTGGGAGCACACGGTGTACCGGCGGATCCCGGGCGCGCAACGACTGATGCGCACGCTCGTCTACTGGGCGATCGAGTCGACCGTCATCGGCTTCCTGCGGCCGGGGGTGATGCGGCTGGCGCAACGGATCGCGCTGCGCAACCTGCGGACCGCGGTCACCGACCCGGCGCTGCGCGAACGGCTCACCCCCGGCTACGCGATGGGCTGCAAACGGGTCCTGAAGTCCAACACCTACTACCCGGCCCTCGCGCGGGACAACGTCGACGTGGTGACCGAGCCGATCGCGGAGATCCGTCCACAGGGGATCGTCACCCGCGACGGCGTCGAGCACGAGGTCGACACGATCATCTTCGGCACCGGGTTCCGCGTCACCGACCTGCCGATCGCCGAACGGGTCCGGGGCCGGGACGGGCGCAGCCTCGCCGAGGTGTGGCAGGGCAGCCCAGAGGCGTACCGCGGCACGACCGTCGCCGGCTTCCCCAACCTGTTCCTCCTGCTCGGCCCCAACACCGGCCTCGGCCACAACTCCGTCGTGCTGATGATCGAGGCGCAGATCGAGTACATCCTCGGCGCGCTGCGCACCCTGGGGCGCGGGGCACGCAGCCTCGAACCGCGGGCGGAGGCGCAGCGGGCGTTCACCGCCGCCGTCGACCGGCGCATGGCGGGCACCGTCTGGGCGACCGGTGGCTGCAGCAGCTGGTACATCGACGCGACCGGCCGCAACTCGACCCTCTGGCCAGGGTCCACCTGGCGGTTCCGCCAGCGGATGAAACGCTTCGACGTCACGGCATACGAGGTGACCGCATGACCCTGCACAGTGCCCCGCAGCGCACCCACCTGCACAGTGTCCGGAAGGGCTCCGGTGCGCCGCTGGTGCTCATCCACGGCATCGGCCACCACTGGCGCGCCTGGGAACCCGTCATCGACCTCCTCGCCGAGCACCACGACGTGATCGCGATCGACCTCCCGGGCTTCGGGCGGTCACCGGCCCCCGCGGAGAACCGCGGCATGCCGAGCGCCGTCGAGGCCCTCGCGGCGTACTTCGCCGAGAACGGCCTGGACCGGCCGCACGTCGCCGGCAACAGCCTCGGCGGCGCCATCGCCCTGGAGCTCGCCGCCGCCGGTCACGCCCGCTCGGCCACCGCCCTGTCCCCGGCCGGCTTCTGCACCCCCGCCCAGGTGCGCCGGGCGCTGAGCATCCTGCGCGGCCACCGGGTCGGCGCCTTCACCCCGACGCCGCTGCTGAAGGTCTTCTACCGCACCGGCTTCGGCAAGGCGTTCTCCTTCGGCTGGCTGGTCCGCGACCCCGGCGTCCTCACCGCCGAGCGCGCCCTCGCCGACACCCTGGCGCTGCGCGGCGGCAAGGGCTTCGGCGCGGTCGCCCGCCACGGCCGGAACTACGCCTTCACCGTGCGACCCGAGGTCCCGGTCACGATCGCGTGGGGCTCCCGCGACCGGATCTTCCTGCCGGTCCAGGCCGGTGTCGCCCGGGACCGCCTTCCCGACGCCCGGCACGTCACCCTCGACGGCTGCGGCCACGTCCCGATGAGCGACGACCCGGCCCTGGTCGCCGGCGTCATCCTGCGGACGACCCAGCGCTAGAAGTGGATCAGGGTGCGGGCGCCGACGCCGTTGCGCATCCGCTCGAAGGCGGCGTTCACCTCGTCGAGGGCGACGTGGTCGGTGACCAGGGCGGACAGGTTCAGCGCGCCGGAGCGGTAGTGCGACAGCAGCACGGGGACGTCCACGGCGGGGTCGGTGCTGCCGTACATGCAGCCGGTCAGGGTCCGGGCGAAGTACGCGACCTCCAGGGCGCTGAACGTGACCTCGTCGGTGGTGGAGCCGAGGCCGAGGACGGTGGCCCGGCCGCCGCGGCGGGTGACGGACCAGGCGGCGCGGATCGTCGCGGCGCGGCCGACGCACTCGACGGCGTGGTCGGCGCCGCGGCCCGAGGTCAGCGCGCGGATCTCCTTGGCGAGGGAGGGGCCTGGGGTGCGGAAGTGGGTCGCGCCGAGGGACAGCGCGAGCTCCTCCTTGGCCGGTGACGCGTCGACGGCGATGATCGTCGAGGCGCCGGCGATGCGGGCGCCCTGCAGGGCGGCGAGGCCGACGCCGCCGAGGCCGATGACGGCCACGGACTCGCCCGCGCGCACCCGGGCGGAGTTGAGGATCGCGCCGACGCCGGTGAGGACGGCGCAGCCGAGCAGGGCGGCCTCGGCGAGGGGGATGTCGGCGGGCACCGGGATGCACGCGTTGGCGCCGACGACGGTCTCGGTGGCGAACGCGCCGGTGCCGAGGCCCGCGTAGACGGCCGCACCGTCGGCCGCGCGGGCGAACGGGACCCCGCGGGCGTCGTCGGCGTGCGCGCACAGGTACGGCTCGCCGGCGTCGCAGAACCAGCAGGACCGGCACGGCGGCGACCAGTTCAGCACCACGTGGTCGCCGACCGAGACGTCCGAGACATCCGGCCCCACCTCGACGACCACTCCCGCGCCCTCGTGGCCGAGGACGACCGGGAACGGCTGCCGCAGGGTGCCGTTGGCCAGGGACAGGTCGGAGTGGCAGACGCCCGCCGCGGCCAGCCGCACCCGCACCTGGGCGGGCCCGACCGGGTTCAGCTCGACGTCCTCCACGACCGCGGGACCGTCGACGGCCCGCAGGACCAGCGCGGCGGTCACAGCTGGATCGCCTTCACCGACGTGAACTCCTCGTAGCCGTGGACGCCGAGCTCGCGGCCGTATCCGGAGTCGCCGATCCCGCCGAACGGGGCGAGAGGGTTGAACGAGCCGCCGTTGACGTCGACCTGGCCGGTGCGCAGCCGCCGGGCGACGGCGAGGGCGTGCTCCTGCGAGCCGGACCAGACGCTGCCGGCCAGGCCGTACGGCGTGCCGTTGGCGATGCGCACGGCGTCGTCCTCGTCGCGGTACCGGATGATCGACAGCACCGGGCCGAAGATCTCCTCCTGCGCGATGGCGGACGCGGGGTCGACGTCGGCGAACACGACCGGTGCCACGTAGTAGCCGACGTCGGGCACGGATCCGTTGCCCAGCGCGAGTTTCGCCCCGTCGGCGAGGCCGCGCGAGACGTAGGACAGCACCCGGTCGCGTTGCGCGGCGGAGGCCAGGGGGCCGAGGCGGGTGGCCGGGTCGGTGGGGTCGCCGACGGTGTACCGGGACGCCGCCGCGACGGCGAGGGCGACCACCTCGTCGTGCTGGGACTCGTGCACGAGCAGGCGGGTCCACGCGGTGCAGGTCTGGCCGGAGTTGAGGAAGCAGTTGCCGACGCCCACCTTCACCGCGGCGGCGAGGTCGGCGTCCGGAAGGATCACGTTCGCGGACTTCCCGCCCAGCTCGAGCGACACCCGGGTGAGATGCTTCGCCGCCAGTGCCGCCACGGTACGGCCGGCGCCGGTCGAACCGGTGAACGACACCAGGTCGACCCCGGGATGCCCGGCCAGGGCCGCCCCGGTCGGGTCGCCGTAGCCGGTGACGAGGTTGTAGACGCCGTCCGGCAGTCCCGCCTCACGGACCAGGTCGCGCAGGCGCAGCGCGGACAGCGGGGCGACCTCGCTCGGCTTGTGCACGACGGTGTTGCCGGCGGCCAGGGCCGGCGCGAGCTTCGCGACGGTCTGGTGCAGCGGGTAGTTCCACGGGGTGATCGCCGCGACGACCCCGACCGGGTCGCGCACGATCACGGAGTTGCCGATCCGCTCCTCCGGCAGGTCGCCGCTCAGGAGGTCGACCATCGAGGACAGCACCGCGATCGGCAGGCCGACCTGCACCTTGCGGGCGACGGTGAGTGGCGCGCCCATCTCGGCGGTGATCAGCGCGGCGAGCTCGTCGGCGTGCGCCGCCAGGAGGTCGCGCAGCGCGGCGAGGTGTGCGGCGCGGTCGGCCCGCGACAGCGCGGACCACGGCCCGAGCGCGGCCCGGGCGGCGGCGACGGCCGGGCCCACGTCGGCGGTCTCGGGCACGGACCCGATGACCTCCTCGGTCGCCGGGTTGTAGACGTCGATGCTCAAGAGCCCCCCTAGGCGAACGCGTTCACGCCGGTGAGGGCGCGACCGATGATGAGTTTCTGGATCTGGCTCGTTCCCTCGTACACGGTAGTGACCCGCGCGTCGCGCAGGTACTTGCCCACGGGGTACTCGTCGATGTAGCCGTAACCGCCGAAGACCTGCAGCGCGTTGTTCGCCGCGCGGACCGCGGCCTCCGAGGCGTAGAGCTTCGCGGTGGACGACTCGGTCGCGAACGGCAGGCCCCGGTCGATCAGGTCGGCGACCCGCCACGTCAGCAGCCGGGCCGCGTCGGCCTCGACCGAGATGTCCGCGATCAGCTGCTGCACCAGCTGGAACGACGCGATCGGGCGGCCGAACTGCTCGCGGTGCCTGGCGTAGTCCACCGCCGCGTCCAGGCAGCCCTGGATGATCCCGACGCAGCCGGCCGCCAGGGACATGCGCCCCTTGGCCAGGGCCGACATCGCGATCTTGAAGCCCTCGCCCAACGAACCGAGCAGCGCGTCCTCGCCGACGGTGACCCCGTCGAAGGTCAGCGCCGCGGTCGCCTGGCCGCGCAGGCCGAGCTTGCCGTGGATCTCCTCGACCTGCAGGCCGGCACTGTCCATCGGGACCAGGAACGCCGAGACGCCCTTCGGGCCCGGTTCGCCGGTGCGGGCGAAGACCAGCGCGACCTGCGCCCAGGTGCCGTTCGTGATGAACATCTTCGACCCGTCGAGGCGCCAGCCGCCGTCCACCCGGGTCGCCCGCGTCGCGAGGGATCCGGCGTCGGAGCCGGTGTCGGGCTCCGTCAGCGCGAAGCAGCCGAGGGCGTCGCCGGCGCACAGCCGGGGCAGCCAGGCGGCCTTCTGCTCGGCGGTGCCGTAGCCGTTGATGCTCTTCGCGACGAGTCCGAGGGACACCGACACGATGCCGCGCACCGACGAGTCGCCCTTGCCGAGCTCCTCGAGGACCAGGCAGTAGGTGGTGTGGTCGCCGCCGCTGCCGCCGTGCTCCTCGGGGATCGTGATGCCGAAGATGCCTAGGTCGGCGAGCTTCTTGACGATCGACAGGTCGACCTGCTCGGCCCGGTCCCAGGCGGCGGCGTGCGGGGTGATCTCGCGGGCGACGAACTCGGCGGTCACCTGGCGGATCGCGCGCTGTTCGTCGTTGAGCGTGAAGTCCATGGGACGTCCCTAACCCGGTCCGTTAACTAACGCCGTTAGTTTCTAGGATCGTAGCCATGGTCCGCCCCAGAACGCCACTCCTCAGTCGTGACCGCATCGTCGAGGTGGCCACCGCGATCGTCGACGCCGACGGCCTCGACGCGCTGTCCACCCGGCGGCTGGCCCGCGAACTGGGCGTTCAGGCGCCGTCGCTGTACAACCACTTCGCCACCAAGGAGCAGATCGTCGACGCGATCGGCGACAGCATCGTGGCCGGCGTCGACCTGTCCATGCTGGGTCGGGACCCGTGGCCGGAGGCGTTGAAGGCGTGGGCGCGGGCGTACCGCTCAGCGTTCCGGGCGCACCCGAACGTGGTGCCGTTCCTGGCCCGAGGCCCGGCCCGCCGCCCCGCGTCGCTGCGTCTCGCCGACGCGGTCTACGGCGCGCTCGTCACCGCCGGCTGGCCGCCGGGCGACGCCACCCGCATCGGCGCGACCATGCGGTTCTTCGTCGCGGGGTCGGCGCTGGGGTCGTTCGCGCTCGGCTTCGTCGACGACCCGGACCTGTACGCGCGCGACTACCCGCACCTGCGTGACGCGCACCGGCTCGCCGGTCAGCACGCCCACGTCGACGACAGCGCGTTCGAGCTGGGCCTGGAGGCACTGGTGGACGGGCTGGAACGGCGCTTCGAGCGCCTTTGAGGTGAGAGCTTCGAGCGCCTTCGAGGTGGGAACAGCCGCGTCAGGCAGCCGCCGCCTGCGGCATGACCAGCAGCAGCTGGCCGCCGGGGCGGGTGCTCATGCGGACGGGCATGCTCAGCATCCGGCCGGCCCGGATCAGGACCGTGGCGGTCTCCAGGTCGGGGACCCGCAGGCCGGGGGAGCCGGAGCGGGACGGGCCCGACACCAGCAGCACGCCGCGCCACGCCGACTCGGCGAGCTGGCGGGCGTGGCGGACCTGGCGGGCCGAGCGGGGCAGCTCCGGGGCGCCGCACAGGTCGACGTACCCCTGCTGCCAGGCGCGATCAAGAAAAGGGCCGGTGTCGGTGCCGGTGAGCACCCGGAAGATCTCGTAGCGGTGCCGCGTGCCCGCGGTGTAGCGGTGCACGCTCGCCGAGTGGCCGGCTGCCTCCAGCAGTTCGACCAGCCGGTCCGCGGCGACGGACCGGTTGAACTCGGCGAGCACCCCCGGTTGCAGGTTGGACGGCGCGTGTGCGAAGGCGGTCCGGACCCGGGTGCCCCCCAGCGCCCGGGCCCGTCCTCCTCCGCCGCACACCCCTGTGCATCGCACCAGCACGGCCGCCTCGAACGCGGCGACGGTCGAGGCCCGATAACGCTCGCCGGTTGAGGAGCGCTCGCCGGTCGACACGATGTTCACCCGTTCACCGTGGCGGTTCGGACCGGGCCGGCGGAATCGCGGACGTCGTTCCTTGAGGGAAACTTGACGCTGCGAAACCACCCCGAAAACGAAACCAATCCGAATGTCAGGCCGGCATGAGCACCTGGGTGCATCGGCTCGCGGCGAGCGTGGTCCCGGCGGCGTCGTACAGCTCGGCGGCGCAGAACACGACCTTCCGGGTCCGGCGCAGCACCGTGCCGACCGCCCGCAGCGTGCCCGGCCGGGTGGGGCGGAAGAACTCGACCCGCAGGTCCGCGGTCAGGAACAGCTCGTCGCGGTCGAGCGTGGTGAAGCAGGCGCCGCCCATCGCCGAGTCGAGGACCGCGGTGACCAGGCCGCCCTGGATCACCGGCCCGCCGGGGGTGGTGAAGCCGTATTCGACCGTCGCGTCCCACTCGACGGTCGAGCCGCCGGGTTCCCACCCGGTGCGCCGGAACCCGAGGGTCCGCCACAGGTTCGGTCCGGAGCTTCCGTTGACGCCTCCGCTGTTGTTCCAGTCGCCGACGTCGGCGAATCGCTCACCGGCGGCGATCGGACGATCCGTCATGTGGTCCCTCACTTCACTTGACAGCACGCAAGTATCGGCATAGGCAGTGTAGAAACATGGCGGTAAGAAAACCTGGCGGCAGTACCTTGGTCTGGAGGTTCGTCGATGGTCAACCTCGCCCGCCTCGCCGAGGCGTCACTGGACCGGCACGGCGACTATCCTGCGCTCTGTTTCGAAGGTGCCTGGCACACGTCGGGAGAGTCCCACGACCGCGCGACCCGCCTCGCCGGCGGCCTGCGGGAGCTCGGGGTGCGCCCCGGCGACCGGGTGGCCGTCGTCATGGCCAACTGCCCCGAGGTGTCGCAGGTGTATCAGGCGGTCTGGCGGGCCGGTGCCGTCGTCACCCCGGTCGTCTTCCTGGTCACCGCCGACGAGCTCGGCCACGTCCTGCGCGACTCCGGCGCGGTCGCCGTGGTCACCTCGCCGGAGCTGCTGCCGAAGTTCGGGGAGCTGCTGAAGGCGGGAAACGTGCCGGCGGTCGTCGTGGGCACCCCGTCGTTCGAGGCGCTCCTCGCCGCCGACCCGGCCCCGATCACCGACCGGGGGCCCGACGAGCTCGCGGCGCTGCTGTACACCGGCGGCACCACCGGACGCAGCAAGGGCGTCGCGCTCACCCACGCCAACCTCGCCCACGCGGGCCGGGTCTCCCGGGAGGCGGCCCACACGCCGGGCCTCAACACCGGCATCACCGCGCTGCCGCTGTCCCATTCCTACGGGCTGATGGTCACCGTCGGCGCGATGCAGGCCGTGGAGCCGCCCGTCGCCGTGCTGCAACGCTGGTTCGAACCGGCCGGCTGGCTGAGGCTCGCCGCCGAGCAGCGCGCGCAGACCGCGGCCGTGGTCCCGTCGATGATCGTCATGCTGCTCGGCCAGCCCCTCGCCGCGACCGACCTGAGCGCCCTGCGGTTCGTCTTCTCCGGTGCGGCCCCGCTGCCGCCGGCCGCGGCCGAGGCGTTCGAGCGCCTCGTGCCGTCCGCACGGGTCCTGGAAGGGTACGGCTGCACCGAGACCGGCGGGATCGTCAGCGGCAGCCCCCTGGACGCGCCCCGCCGTGGCACCGTCGGCAAACCCCTGGAAGGCATCGAGGTCCGGCTCGGCGACGACGGCGAGATCCTCGTCCGCGGCCCGAACGTGATGCGCGGGTACTGGGGGACGGACAGCGGGATCGCCGACGGGTGGTTCGCCACCGGCGACGTCGGCACGATCGACGGCGACGGATACCTCAGCATCGTCGACCGCAAGAAGGACCTCATCATCCGGGGCGGGTTCAACGTGTATCCGCGTGACGTCGAGGACGTGCTCACCGCCCACCCCGCCGTCGCCATGGCCGCCGTCGTCGGGCGCCCCGACGAGCGGCTCGGCGAGGAGGTCGTCGCGTTCGTGTCGCTGACCGGCGGGGAGGGTGGCGGGGCCCAGGTCACGGCCGAGGACCTGGACGCGTACGCCCGTGCGCACCTCGCCCCGACGAAACGGCCGCGGGAGATCCACGTCCTGGAACAGATCCCGCTGACGTCGGTCGGCAAGCTCAACCGCAAGGCCCTGCGCGCGCTCCTGTGAGCCGGGCGCCGCTCCTCTACCATGAGCGCACGATGCGAGTGATGCTGGTCGAAGACGACGCACGGGTTGCGGCCGCGCTGGCCACCGCCCTGCGCCGGCGCGGGCACGACGTCGCGCACTGCCCGACGGCGCAGACCGCCCTCGACACGTTCGCCGGTGAGCCGTTCGACCTGATCCTGCTCGACCTCAACCTGCCCGACGGCGACGGCATCGAGGTGTGCCGCACCCTGCGGCGCAAGGACGAGGCGGTCGCGATCATCGCCGTCACCGCCCGCGGCGAGGAGCGTGACCGGGTCATCGGCCTGCAGACCGGCGCCGACGACTACGTCGTGAAGCCCTACTCGATGGCCGAGCTCAACGCCCGCATCGAGGCGGTCCTGCGGCGGGCGTCGCGGGCGTCGCAGACCGCCGTCGAGGTCCTCGCCGCCGGTCCGGTCCGCGTCGACGTCGCCGCCCGGCAGGTCACCGTCGCCGGCCGGGACGTCGCGCTCACCCGCAAGGAGTTCGAGATCCTCGCGGTGCTCGTGCGCACCCCCGGCGTGGTGGTGTCCTACGACCGGCTGATCCTCGCGGTGTGGCAGACCAGCTTCGTCGGCCGGCACACCCTCGACGTGCACGTCGGCTCGCTGCGGGCGAAGCTCGACGTGCCGGGCCTGGTGCAGACCGTCCGGGGCGTCGGATACCGCCTCGTGCCGGGTCTGTAGCAGGTCGGGGGAGCTGTGCGGGTCCGTCTGGTCGCCACCTACCTGTTGCTGCTGTTGCTGGTGCTGACGGCACTGGAGGTGCCGTTCGCCCTCAGCATCGCCAGCCGCGACACCCAGCAGGTCGTCGCGGACCGGCTGGCCGACGCCACCCGCTTCGCCACGCTCGCCGAACCGGCCCTGCGGGCACCGCGGGAGACCGACGAGCTCACCGCGGAGCTCGCCCGCTACGACGAGGTCTACGGCATCGCCGCGATCGTGGTCAACCAGGACGCGGTCGGCGTGGTGGCATCCCGCCCCGGGGTGAACCTCGCCGACAAGGCGGTGCAGCGGCAGGCCCGCCGGGCCCTCGAAGGCCGCGAGGCCAGCGACGACGGCACGATCTGGCCGTGGCGGCTGGAGCCGTTCGTGGTCGCGGTCCCGGTCGGCCGGGGCGGCGAGGTCATCGGCGCCGTCGTCACCGTCTCACCGGTCGGCAAGCGCGTCGCCGGGGTCCGCGCCGCCTGGAGCGTCCTGGCCGGCGGCGGGCTCGTCGTGCTGTTCGCCGGCATCGTCGCCGCCTGGTCCCTCGCCCGGTGGACGCTGCGGCCCGTCGCCGAGCTCGACGCCGCCGCGCACGAGCTCGGCGCCGGTGACTACGCCGCCCGGGTCCCCGCCGCCGACGGCCCGCCGGAGCTGCGCCGGCTCGGCTCCGCGTTCAACGAGATGGCCGCGACCGTCGCGGACTCCCTGGAGCGGCAGCGGGCGTTCGTCTCCCACGCCAGCCACCAGCTGCGCAACCCGCTCACCGCGGTGCGGCTGCGGGTCGAGGACCTCGGCCTCGACCTCACCGACCCGCAGGCGGTCGAGGGGCACCGGCTCGCCCTGGAGGAGGTCGAACGCCTCGGCGAGGTCCTCGACAGCCTCCTCGCCCTGGCCCGCGCCGAGCGGGGACGGTTCGAGCTCGCCGACATCGACGCCGGCGAGGTCGCGTGGGCGCGGGTCGTCGCGTGGCAGCCGGTCGCCGCGAAGAAGCAGATCACGCTGCGGTATGTCCGCGCGCCGCACGCCCTGAAGGCCCGGGCCGTGACGACCGCGCTCGACCAGGCGCTCGACGCGCTCATCGACAACGCCGTCAAGTTCTCCGCCGAGGGCAGCACCGTCACCATCCGCCCGGCGGCGGCCGACAACGACGGTGTCGACGGTGTCGCCGTCCACGTGATCGACACCGGCCCCGGCCTCACCGAGGAGCAGCGGGACCTGGCCACCGAGCGGTTCTGGCGGGCGCCCGGCACGCAGAACGTCGACGGCAGCGGCCTCGGCCTGCCGATCGTCGCGGTCCTCGTCGAGGCGTCGTCCGGCCGCCTCGACCTGCTCGCCAACGAACCGACCGGCCTGCACGCCCGGCTGTGGTTCCCGGCGCCGTGAAAGCCGTGCGGCAGGCCGCCGCGGGTCAGGCCTTCTGCGTGCGGTAGTAGCGCGCCGCGCCCGCGTGCAGCGGCAGCGGCGAGGTGCTGATCGCGGAGCGGATGTTGAGCCGGCCCGCCGCCTGGTGTGCCTTCGCCAGCTCGTCGCGGCCCTCGAACAGCAGCCGCGTCACGCCGTACGCGAGGGGCTCCGGCATCGACACCCGCACGACCAGGAAGTTGGCGATGCCGATCGAGACCGTCGGGCTGATGCCCCGGTACGCCGAGGCCGGCACGACCCGCTCCGCGTAGTAGTCGCCGAACCGGTCGCGCATCGGCTGGACCAGCTGGTCGAGGGCGAGGAGCCGGATCGGGAACTTCTCGGCCAGTCCCTGGATGAGGCCGACGGCCAGGCCGCCGGAGAAGAAGAACGCGTCGATCCGCCCGTTCTTCAGCGCGTCGACCGACGCCTCCAGGTTGAGCGGCAGCTGGACGATGCCGGCCTTGAGGTCGGCATTCGGGCCGGTGCTGGCGACGTCGAGGATGTGGTCGGCGGTCCCGGCGGTGCCGGAGCGGGCGGCGCCGACGGACACCCGCCGGCCGCGCAGGTCCTCGACGGTCTGGATGGGGCTGTCGTGGGCGACGACGAGGTGCACGTAGTCGTCGTAGATCCGGGCGAGCGCGGCCAGCTGCCCCGGCGCGGCCTTGTGGCCCTCGCCGGCGGTGTCGGCCTGGGTGAAGCCGACCTCCGCCTGGCCCGCGAGGACCGCGTCGACGTTCTCCTTCGACGCGTTCGTGGTGAGGACGCTGGCGTGCACGTTCGGCAGGTACTGCTTGGCGAGTTTCGCGATCGCGTTGCCGTAGGCGTAGTAGACCGCGCCCGTGCTGCCGGTCGCGATCCGCAGCTGCCCGGTCGCCTCCTCACCGTCGGACTCGCACGCGGTGAGCAGGGCGCCGCCGATGCCCCAGCCGAGGCCGCCCGCCAGCAGCACCCTGCGCCTCACCGGCGCCGTCGGCAGGCTCATGGCAGGCACGCCGCCAGGATCTCCAGGGTCTCCCGCGGGGCGCGGTGCCGCACCGTCGTCATCCCGAGCGCCCGCGCCGGTTTCAGGTTGCCGGGCAGGTCGTCGACGTAGACGCACTCCTGCGGCGGCAGCCCGATCGCCGCGGCGCCCAGGACGTAGATCGCCGGGTCCGGTTTGCGCACGCCGACCTCGCCGGAGATCACGACGCCGTCGAACAACTCGTCCAGCAGGATCCGGTCGTACCGCTGCGAACCCCACGAGTTCGAGATCAGTCCGGTGCGGATGCCGCGGCCGCGGGCGGCCCGGACGAAGTCCAGCATCGCGACGTCCGCGGTGGTGGCGCCGAGCAGCCGCTCGATCAGGCCCTCGGGCGGCACCCCCAGCAGGTCGGCGAACCCGGCCTCGAACCCGGCGTCGGGCAGCGTGCCGTCCTCCAGGCCGCCGAGCAGCGACCGGGCCGTGGGATCGTCGCGGAACAGGTCCCGGACGGTGCCGGGCGGCAGGCCCTCCCGGGCGCAGAACGCGTCGAAGGAGGCGAACACGTCGGAGGTGAGGACCCCGCCGTAGTCGACCAGCAGCCCGCGCAGTGTCACGAAGACTCCGTCCCGTCAGCCGTCTCCTTCGCCAGCGACTGTACGACCTCGACCGGGTCCTCGAGTGCCCCCTGGCGGGTCGCGGACGTGCCCCGGGCCCGCAGGTCCTCGAGCAGGTCGACGGCGATCTCCCACTCGCCGCGCGCCTCCAGGGCCGGGCGGACGTGCGCCATCAGCGCGTCGACCCGGGCCCCGGCGGGCAGCGCCGAGCGGGTCGCCGGGTCGACGAGGTGGCCGCTGAGCCCGGACCTGGCGGCCCGCCACGTCGCGGCCCGCAGCAGCACCTGCGGCGCCTCCGGCAGCGGCCGGCCCGCGGCGTCCTCCTCGGCGGCGACGGTGACGAGGCCCCGGGACAGCGCGGCGAGCAGCACCGCGTCGTCGACCCGCGGGCAGGAGTCGGCGACCCGGACCTCGACCGTCGGGTACCGCGCCGACGGCCGGGCGTCGAAGTAGACCATCCCGGCGTCGCTGATCACGCCGCTGTCCACGAGCGTCTGCACGACCCGCTGGTACTCGGCGTCGGAGTCGACGTCCGGGGGCGGGCCGACGGTCGGCCAGCGGGACGTGACGACGGTGCGGTAGGAGGCGTACCCGGTGTCCTGGCCGGCGAAGTACGGCGAGCTGACGCTGAGCGCGAGCAGCGCCGGCAGCCACTCCCGGATCCGCCGGGTGATCCGCACCGCCAGGTCCTTGTCCGGCACGCCGACCTGCACCTGGCAGGCGGCCACCTGCTGCTCGTCGACGAGCTGCCGGTACTCCTGCGCCATGCGTTCGTAGCGTTCGTCGGGGTACACCCGGGTGGGCCCGGCGCCCGAGCCGGGGACCGAGCCGGCGGCGACGACCGCGAGGCCGTGCCGGCCGGCGGACTCGACCAGCGACCGGCGCTTCTCCAGGAGGTCGGCGCGCAGGCCGGTCAGGTCGGTGTGCACGCCGGTGGCCGTCTCGACCATCGAGCGGTGCAGCTCCGGCTCGGCGTCCGCGCCGCGCAGGACCCGCCGGGCGGCCGGCTCCAGGTCGCCGGTCCCGGCGTCGACGACGTGGAACTCCTCCTCGACGCCGATCGTGTCGCCGGGGCGCACCTCGCCCGGCGTCACCATCGGCTGTGCACCGAGCCGCGGATCAGTTCGTCGTAGACGCCGCGGACCGCGTCGTGGGTGGTCCCGGGCAGCGGCTCGGCGGCGGCGACAGCCGCGTTGGCGCGGGCCTGGTCGCCGTTGCGGGCGCCGGGGATGACCACCGACACGGCCGGGTGGTCGACGATCCAGCGCAGCGCGAACTGGGCCATGCTCAGCCCCTCCGGTTTGAGCGGCGCGAGCCGGCGGACCGCGGCGAGCCCGGTGCCGTAGTCGACCCCGGAGAACGTCTCGCCCTGGTCGAACGCCTCGCCGTGCCGGTTGTAGGTGCGGTGGTCGTCGGCGCCGAACGTGGTGTGCTCGTCGTAGCGGCCCGACAGCAGGCCACTGGCGAGGGGCACCCGGGCGATGATCCCGACGCCCATCTTCTCCGCCGCGGGCAGCACGTCGTCGAGGGGCTTGAGCCGCAGCATGTTGAAGATGATCTGCACGGTGGCGACGCCGGGCCGGGCGATCGCGGTCAGCGCCTCCGCCGCGGTCTCGACGCTCACGCCGTAGGCCTTCATCCGGCCCTCCTGCACCATCAGGTCCAGGCCGTCGAACACCTCGTCGGTCGAGTACACCTCCGACGGCGGGCAATGCAGCTGCACCAGGTCGATCGTGTCGACGCCGAGGTTCTCCCGGGACCGGTCGTTCCAGGCGCGGAAGTTGTCCAGGTTGTAGCGGTCCGCCTCCTGCGGCACCCGGCGGCCCATCTTGGTGGCGACGGTGATGCCGGTCCGGTGCTTGACGAAGGCACCGACGAGGCGTTCGCTGCGGCCGTCGCCGTACACGTCGGCGGTGTCGATGAAGGTCACGCCGGCCTCGTGCGCGGCGGTCAGGGTGGCGAGGGCCTGGTCCTCGTCGACCTCGCCCCAGTCGGCGCCGAGCTGCCAGGCGCCGAGCCCTACCACGCCGACCGGGGCACCGGTCCGTCCTAAGATCCGTTCCTGCATCCGCCCAGACTATGGCGTTACGCGAAGACCGGCACGTTCTCGCGCACGAGGCGCCAGTTCGGGGTGAAGAAGTCCGCCGGGTTGATCGAGCCCTTCGCCTGGGCCCAGTCGATCAGCAGCTGCCGGATCTCCTGCTGCGCGTTGTACACCTGCGTCTTGACGATGCCGGGGAAGTTGCCGCCGCCGGAACGCCGGTAGTTGTTCACCGCGACCACGAACTGCTCGGTGTCGCCGACCGGGGTGGTGGTGCCGGGGTGGACGAGCCGCGTGATGCGCTGCCCGACCGGCTTGCTGATGTCGATGTCGTAGTCGACGCCGGAGATCGTGTCGTAGTTGTAGTCCGGCACCGCCGGGTCGCTGATCGTCGCCGGGTCGACCGGCGCGCCGACCGGCAGCGTGACGAAGTACTTCGCCGAGTACTCCAGGTAGGCGCGGACCTCGGCGCCGGTCAGGACGACGGCTTCGAGGGTGTTGTCGTAGA
Source organism: Dactylosporangium siamense (assembly GCF_016862795.1). Taxonomy (GTDB): domain Bacteria; phylum Actinomycetota; class Actinomycetes; order Mycobacteriales; family Micromonosporaceae; genus Dactylosporangium; species Dactylosporangium siamense. Next base: position 44,759 of record NZ_BONQ01000096.1, read on the forward strand.
TGTACAGCCCCGCGACGTCCTTGATCTTGACGTCGCCGGCCGGGAACACCGCGGTCCGCGAGAACGGCGCGGCGATCGACAGCACCGGCAGCGCCGTGCCGAGCGCGGCGGCGACGGTGTCGGTCTGGACCTTGTTGATGTAGTCCAGGATCGGCGTGTCCTTGTACCGCGACTCCGCCGCCGACAGCGTCTCCGTCGACGTCGCGACGACCTGGTTCACGTAGGTGACGGTCTTGGTGTGCTGCGCGCGCACCGCGGCGATGACCTTCGGGTCGGCCTCGACCGTGTTGGTGTTCAGCGACGTCGAGGCCTTCGACGTGATCGTCCAGCGGTTGCGGTCGCGGCTGAGCTGGAAGTCCATGCGGGTCAGCCGAGAACCCCACCGCGACGGCTCCGACAGCAGCACCTGCGCGCCGGTCGCGGTGTTGGTGACGAAGCGCTGCGGGATGTCGCTGTGCGCGTGGCCGAAGAGGATCGCGTCGATGCCGGGGACCTGCTCGGCGATGAGCGCCGACGGGTTCTCGTTGGGCAGCTCGGGGCCGTAGCTGGACTTGCCGCTGTCGCCGCCGTGGGCGGAGATGAGCACGATGTCGGCGCCGCGGCGGCGCATCTCCGGCACGTACTTCGCGGCGGTGGCCACCAGGTCGTCGAAGCGCAGCTTGCCCTCGACGTTGGCCCGGTCCCAGATGGCGACGCCGGGGTTGGTGAGGCCGAGGATGCCGACCCGGAAGTTCGGCGCGCCCCTCCCGAGGTCGACCTTCTTGATCACGTACGGCACGAACGCCGGCCGGCCCGTCTTCACGTTGATCGCGTTCGCGGCCAGGGCCGGGAAGCCCAGCTGCCGGATCCACAGCGCGAGCAGCGGCAGCCCGTAGTTGAACTCGTGGTTGCCGAGGGTGACGGCGTCGTAGTCGATGATGTTCATCGCCCGGGCCATCGGGTGCTTCTCGCCGGTCGTGGTGATCGGCTCCTGCTTCGCGTAGTACGTCGCGAGGGGCGTGCCCTGGATCGTGTCGCCGGCGTCGAGGACGAGGGTCGCCTTCCCGCGCCGCTCGGCCCGGATCTGGTTGACCAGCGTGGCGACCTTCGCCAGGCCGATGTCGTTGTGGGCGCTGTCGTCGTACTCGGCGTCCTTGTAGTAGTCCCAGTTGTAGACGTTGCCGTGGGTGTCGGACGTGCCCAGCAGCGTGAGGTCCCAGGTCCTGGGTTGGGTTGGGTGCGCCGCGTTGGCGGGCGCCGCGCCGGCCTCGCCGCCGGCGACGAAGGGTGCCGTCGCCGCGGCCGCCGCGACGGCCAGGACGGTCCGCCGTGAGGTGCCTGAAGGGTTGTTCATTCCCGGCACCCTATGCCGCCCCGTGCGTTGCCGCACCGGCGCATCGATAGCTTGACGAGCTTCGATGCGTGACGGGACCATGACGTCGACATCCCTCTACCCCTGGGAGCCGTCCACGTGAAGAAGACCGCCTTGTTCGCCGCCGCCGTGCTGGTGGCGACCGCTGTTCAGGCGCCCGTCCCTGCTTCCGCCGCGCCCGCGAAGATCCTGCTCGCCGCCGCGCCGAACATCTCCGTCACGAACGTGAAGGCCCACCTGTCGCAGCTGCAGGGCATCGCGACCGCCAACGGCGGCAACCGCGCCCACGGCCGCCCCGGCTACCTGGCCTCGGTCAACTATGTGAAGGGCCAGCTCGACGCCGCCGGATACACCACGGTCGTGCAGTCGTTCACGTACAACGGCGCCACCGGGTACAACCTCATCGCGGACTGGCCGGGCGGCGACCCGAACGACGTGCTCATGGTCGGCGCGCACCTGGACAGCGTCACCGCCGGGCCCGGCATCAACGACAACGGCTCCGGCTCCTCGGCCAACCTGGAGGTCGCCCTCGAGGTGTCCCGGCAGGCGCTGAGCACCACCCGGCACCTGCGGTTCGGCTGGTGGGGCGCGGAGGAGCTGGGGCTGCGCGGCTCGACCGCCTACGTCAACAGCCTGCCGGCGGCCGAGAAGGCGAAGATCAAGGCGTACCTGAACTTCGACATGGTCGGCTCGCCGAACCCGGGCTACTTCCTGTACGACGGCGACAACTCCGACGGCGTCGGCTCCGGACCCGGCCCGGCCGGCTCGGCCGCCCTGGAGCAGACGCTGAAGGACTACTTCACGTCGATCGGCGTGCCGACCGAGGGCACCGACTTCGACGGCCGCTCCGACTACGGCCCGTTCATCAGCGCCGGCATCCCCGCCGGCGGCATCTTCACCGGCGCGGAGGGCCGCAAGACCGCGGCGCAGGCGACGAAGTGGGGCGGCACGTCCGGCACCGCCTTCGACGTCTGCTACCACCGCGCCTGCGACACCACCGCCAACATCGACGACACGGCCCTGGACCGCAACAGCGACGCGATCGCCTACGCGGTGTGGACCCTCGCCACCGGCACGACCACGCCGCCCGGCAGCACGGTGTACAGCGACACCTTCGAGACGGCGACCGGCTGGACGGTGAACCCGTCCGGCACAGACACGGCCACGGCCGGCGCGTTCGAGCGGGCCGACCCCGCGGCGACGTCCTCCGGCGTGGCGCTGCAGCTCGGCACCACCGTCAGCGGCTCCTTCGACCTGGTCACGGGCGCGGCGGCGGGCAGCAGCGCGGGCACCTACGACGTGGACGGCGGGATCACCAGCATCCGCTCGCCCGCGATCACGCTGCCGGCCGTGCCGTCGGGTGGCACGCTGACGCTGACGTTCTCCTGGTATCTGGCGCACCTCAACAACGCCACCAGCGCCGACTTCGTGCGGGTGCGCATCGTCGGGACCACCACGACGACCGTGTTCACCCAGGCGGGCGCGGCGTCGAACCGGGCCGGCGCGTGGGCGGCGGCGAGCGTCAGCCTGACCGCGTTCGCGGGCCAGTCGATCCGGATCCTGGTCGAGGCCAACGACTCGGGCACCGCGAGCCTCGTCGAGGCCGGCGTCGACGACGTGAAGATCACGCAGTCGTGACCGGTGGGGGCCGGTCCTCGCGGCCGGCCCCCGTCCCGGCCTGCAGCAGCGCGCCGACGCCGCCGACGTAGGTCTCGCGGTCGACCTGGCCGATCAGGACGCGTTGCAGGATGTACCCCTGGATGAGCCCGAAGATCGCCGAGCCGACCGCCGCCGGATCGGCGCCGGCGGGCAGCTGGCCGGTCTCCTGGGCGCGCCGGGCGAGGGCGACGGCGTTGCCGCGGATCCGGCCGTAGATCTCCGAGATGAGCGCGGCGAACTCCGGATCGTGCACCGCCTCGCCCCAGACCTGCACGGCGATGCGGACCGTGCCGTTGTCGGTGAGGTTCACGTCGATCTGGCGCAGCAGGTCGTCGATCACCGCGAGCAGCGGCGGCGCCGGGTCCTGCGCGAGCAGGTGGTCCGCGGTCGCCTGGACGATGCCGATCTTCTCCCCGGCGATGGCCTTGATCAGGGCGGCCTTGCTGTCGAAGTACCGGTAGAACGCCCCGACCGACAGGCCTGCCTCCTTGATGACGTCCTGCATGGACGTCTGGTGGAACCCGTTGCGCAGGAAGCAGCGGGTCGCCGCCTCGATGATCTGCTCACGGCGGGCGGCGAGATGGGCTTCGGAGACGCGGGGCATGCCCCCATTGTAAAGCGAATGTTCGCTCGCTGACGGTGTCAGACCAGCGTGGCGTTGAAGATCATCGCGGTCATGACGACGCCGCCGGTGGCCGCGTTCGCCAGCATCAGCCGGGGGGAGAGGCGGGTCACCGGGTTGGTCTTGTCGACCGCGATCGCCTTGCGGCTGCCGGTGGAGAAGGCGACCAGCTCGATCCCGCCGTCGGCGGTCGGCTTGCAGCTGACCTGCAGCGGGGTCGAGGCGGTGGTCGGCGGGCCGGCGTTCTTCGGCTTCGCCGACGCGGCGAGCTTCGCCGGCTGCCCGCCGGTCAGCTTGAAGATCTCGATGACGCCGTCGGCGCCGACCTCGAACGTGTAGCCGTTGCCCAGGTCCGCGCCGTCCAGGCAGGCCGCGCCGATCTTGGCGCCGCCGGCGGTCTTACCGATCGCGGCGAACTCCAGGTCCATCGCGAAGCCGCCGCCCTGGACCGCGAGGCGCTGCTCGGGGCCGGGCGCGACGCAACGGGTGTTCGGCTGCTCGGCGGTGACCCGCAGCGCGTCCGGCACCTCGACCTTGCAGCCGGTCGCGGCGCCCCACGGCACCTTCTGCTGCAGCGCGGCGACCGTCTTGCTGCCCTTCAGCGTCCACGGGCCGACCGCGCCGACGGAACACGCGATGACCGGCCGCGCGGACCAGCCCGGCGGCAGCATCGGCTTCTCCAGGGGCAGGAACGACTGGCCGTAGGGCACCCCGAGGTAGGCGCCGTAGGACTGCTCGCAGACCGCCTTCGCGGCCGCGTCGACGGCGTCGCGGCCCGGGTCGGTGAGGAACGGCAGGTGCCCGACGTAGGTGACCTCGCCGATGTGCGCGGCGTTGCACGGCGTCACGTACCGCAGCTGCGACGACCCGCCGATCCAGTCGAAGCACTCGCCGGCCTTGAGCTCGAACTGGTCGCCGACGAAGAGGTCGGCGGCCGCCTGCGACGGGTCGGCCAGGGCCCGCGCGATCCGGTCGCCGTCCGCGTTGCCGGTGACCTGCAGCCCCTTGTCCAGCAGCGCGAGGAGCGACGGTGACAGGCCGTCGACGGGGACGGCGGTGTCGTGGACCGCCTGCCGGTGGGTGGGGGACAGGCCCGCCACGACGACGACCTTGCCCCGCTCGGTGCGCAGGTAGTACTCGAAGCCCAGCCAGTGCCCGGCGCCGACGCCGAGCAGCGGCACGGCGACCGCGACCGCCAGGACGGCGTAGCCGGTCACGGTGCCCCAGGCCCGGCCGACCGAGGCGGCGATGACCGCGGCCGCACCGACGAGGATCCCGCCGAGCAGCCCGATCGCGCCGCCGGCGCTGAACACGAGGCGCAGCGGCTCGGCGAGGAGCCAGCCGATCAGCCCGCCGGCGCGGGACGCGCCGCCGTCGAGGAGGCTCGGGTTGCCGCGCACCAGGTGCAGCAGGCCGAGCACGGCCAGGGCGATGCCGGTGGTGCGGGTCAGCACCCGCTCGCGCAGGTACTGCAGGGTGGCGACGGTCAGGTCGCGCAGCTCGGCGCCGGTCCACAGCCGCCGGTCGACGAACGGCACGAGCGGCAGCTGCCACGGCCAGGTGGCCCGGGGCAGCCGCGGCAGCGGCCAGAGCAGCAGCAGCGGCAGGACGGGCAGGGCGTAGGCCGCGTAGCCGACCACGAACGTGAAGATCGCCGTGGCGACCCCGTGGACGGGGACCTGCGGCACCCACAGCAGGGCGACGAGCCCGGCGACGATGAGCGCGATGATCCCGATCCGCGGCCACGACGGGCGCGCGGGCCGGGGCGGACGCGGCTTCTCGAGACGCTCCGGCTCGTCCGTCTGCGGCATGTGTGGGGGTACGGGTGCGGCCCCGCGCCGGGCCCGCCGGTGGGTGCCCGACTCGGCGGCGGTCGCGCCCTGCCAGTCGGTCAGCGCGGCCCGCACCTGGTCGGTGGCGGCGACGCCGAGCAGCAGCCCCGCCACGAGGGTCAGCACGAGCTGCCACACGGGCGGCGCGGGGGCGATCCCCAGCAGGGTGGACAGGCCGAGGACGGCCGCGGTTGCGAGAGTCAGCAGCGCGACCGCGGGTAATGCGGCGCGAACGCGCTCACCGACCTCGGACATGGCTCTGGAGCATGGCACCCGCCGTACCCCATCGCAACTGGCCTAAGTCTGGCTTAAACGTTTGGTGTCACATCTGCGTGTGCCCGGCGGCGCAGGCATCGATGACTGGCTTGAAGGCGTCACGCTCCGCGTCGGTGATCTTCAGTTCCGTGTACAGCGGCGGGCCGCCGTCGAGGCTGAGCCACGCGGGGAACACGTAGGGCTTCTTGATCTCCGCGAGGGCGTGCGGGGTGCAGCGCTCACCGTCCACCACGATCGGGATGCTGACCTCGTGCTGCCCGGGTTGCAGCACGGCGTACGGCTTCGGCGTCTGCTCCCGGGCGGGCAGCGGCAGGACCTCCAGGAGGATGCTGCCGACGAACTCCTGCAGCGTGACCGTCCCGGTGAAGCCGACGCGCTTCAGGACCACGGTGCCGTTGAGCCAGCCGCTGGGCAGGTGCGTCCACGGGCCGAAGGTGAGGGTCACCTGCCGGTCCAGGTACGCCTGCTGGCAGTCGATGGCGAGGAGCTTGTCGAGCATCGGGTCCGGGTCGGGCAGCGGCAGCCGCACGTCGTGCAGCTTGCCGTCCTCGGTGCGCACCCCGAACGCGACGTGCGAGGCGGCGCTGCGCGGCTTGAGCTCGTCGCCCTGGCAGACGCCGGTGCCGTAGGAGACGGGCACGTCGACGCGCAGGCCGCCGACGGGCAGCGGGGCGTCGACGGTGACCGGCCCGACGCCCTTGAACGACGGCGCCTGCAGCTCGACCCGCTCGACCGTGATCTTCGCGGGGCCGTCGTTGCGCATCGAGATCTGCACCGTGTGCCGGACCTCGTCGACCCGGCCCTGGGTCAGCTCGACCCGCAGCTTGACCGGGTCCTCCGGTGCCTTACCAGTGGTGCCGGAGCAACCGGACAGGAGTGCGACCACCACGACGAGCGCCAACCGCCTCATAGCCGCCTATGTTGGCACGATCCAGTGCAGCAGCGCACGGGCCGCCTCGAGGACCAGGTCCCGGTCGTACGTGAGGGCGTAGGTGAACCGCCGGTCGGCGTCGGGTCCGTCGTCGGCGAGGTCGCGCGCCACGAGGGCGCCGGCGAAGTGCGGCCCGACGACCACCACGTTCCACTCGCCCCGCAGCGGGTCGTCGCCGGCGATGGCGGCGCCGCGGACACCGGGCACCGGAACGCTCGGCAGTTCCGTGCCCAGGACGCCGACCAGGGCCGCCGTCTGCGCGACCGTCGCGTACCGGCGGGCGGTCGCCGCGGTCAGGAACCGGGCCTCCTGGAAGCAGCCGAGCAGGATCGGCGGCTCGGCCGGGTCGAGGGCCTTCTCCTCCAGGTACCGGCTCAGCGGCATGAGCATCCGTTTCGTCGCCTCCGCCGTGGGACGCCGGGCGGCGACGATCTCGTACGGCGTCCTCGTGCCGGTGCCGGCGGGCGGGGCGACGAACGGCACCGGCAGGGTCGCGCTGCGCTCGGCGACGTCGGCCGGCAGCGGCCCCGGCCGGCCGAACAGCCAGCCCTGGCCGAGGGTCGAGCCCATGCCCAGGGCGGCGGCGACGTGCCCGCGGGTCTCGACGCCCTCGGCGAGGACGGCGGCGCCGGTCCGCTCGGCGTAGGCGACGATCGCGTTGACGACCCGTGCCGCGTACGCGCCGTCCGGCTGCTGGGTCAGGTGCCGGTCGACCTTCACCACGTCCGGGTGCACGAACGGCATGACCGCGAGGGACGCCGGTTCGGCGCCGACGTCGTCCAGGGCCACGCCCCAGCCGGAGCCGCGGCACGCCTCGGCGGCGGAGAGCAGGGTCGCGGGGTCGTCGGTGATGGCGCGTTCGGTCATCTCGACGACGACCCGGAGCCGTAGCTGGGCGTCGAGGATGGTCGGGGCGAGGTCCGGCGGGCACGGCACGCCGAGGGCGGCGGGCTCGGCGTTGACGAACAGGGTCAGCCCGAGCGGCAGGCCGGCGTCGATCGCGGCCCGATACGCGGCGGCGCGGCAGACCCAGTCGAGCTCGGCGAGGCGCCCGGCCCGGCGGGCGGCGTCGAACAGCTCGAGGGGGGCCTCCCACGGCGTGCCAGCCGGTCCCCGGGTCAGCGCCTCGTAGCCGACGACCTCGGGCCGGTGGCGGCGCCACGAGTCGAGCCGCACGATCGGCTGGAACACGGTGGTGACGGCCCGCGCGTCGATGACGTCGCCGATGCCGCGGATGATGCCCGCGGTCGACCTGTCGGGGGCGCCCGTGCCGTCCATGTCCATTGGTTCGACCCGGGCGTCCGGAAACTGAGGGTAATTGCCCGAAACTGAGAGTAATCGCCATTTGGCGGAGGGTGGGGTCGCTCCGGTAGGTTGGGCGGCGATGCGACGTGTACTGGTGACGCTGCTGCTGGGTCTGACGGTGGGTGCGCTGACGGCGTGCACCGCGTCGGACACCTCCTCCCCGGCCTCGCCGGGTGCCTCCGGCGCGGCCGTGCGCACCGGCGGGTGCGGGGCGCCGCCGTCGGCGGCGGACCCCGAGCGCCTGGTGGACGTCGCCGGGCAGATCGGCACCCGCGGCGAGGCCGACTTCGCCGCCGTGTTCGCCGGTGCCAGGGTCGGCGACGAGGGTGTCGAGGTCTACCGCAAGCCGTCCGCCGAGCTCGACGCGTGGGTGAAGTCGACGTTCGCGGCCACGTGCGTGATCCTGCACGACGTGCGGTTCTCCGCCGCCGACCTGGCGAAGCGGTATCAGCAGGTCGGCGACGACACCACGTACTGGAGCGAGCAGGGCGTGCACGTCAACAGCGTGTCCTCGGACTTCGTGCGCGGGGTCGTGGTGGTGGGCACGCAGGAGGTCGACAAGGCCAAGCCGCTGTTCGCCGCCCGCTACGCCGACGGGCCGCCCGTGGAGCTCGTGGACGAGGCACCCGCGTAGATGGGCACCTGGCGCGAGATCGTCGACGGGATCGGTGAGCGCACCGAGTTCGGCAACGCCAGGCTGGTGCGCGACCCCCGCCGCAAGGGCGGCTGGACGCTGCTCTTCGAAGAGGTCCAGCAGTCCTACGTCGACGTGGCCGACCCGACGCACCTGAGTTTCGAGTACGCCCGGCGCATCGCCGCGGTCGTGGACACCATGGCGCCGGTCGAGGCGCCGCTGCAGGTCCTGCACCTCGGCGGCGGCGCCTTCACGATGCCGCGGTACGTCGCCGCGACCCGGCCCGGCTCCACGCAGGTGATCGTCGAGCGGGACCGGCAGCTGGCCGAGTTCGTGCAGCGGGTCGTGCCGTTGCGCGACCCGGCCGGCATCTCGTTCGTGTTCGGCGACGCCCGGCGGGTCGTGTCCGACATTCCGGCTTCCTCGTACGATCTCGTCATCGGCGACGTGTACGACGCCGCGCAGATGCCGGAAAGCGTGTCGGACGTCACGTTCGCCGCCGAGGTGGCCCGGGTCCTGCGGCCCGACGGGGTCTACGCGGTCAACGTCGCGGACCTCGCGCCGCTGGCCTTCTCCCGGGGGCAGGCGGCCACGCTGCGCACCGCCTTCGACGACCTGTGCCTGCTGGTGCGCCCGGAACTCCTGCGGGGCCGGCGCTTCGGCAACGTGGTTTTTGCGGCGGCGAAGGCGCCGGACCGGCTGCCTGTCGCGCGGCTGGCCGCGATCCTCGGCCGGGACCGCCAGCCCGCGCAGGTCGTCAGCGGTGCCGGACTGGACCTGCTGACCGCCGGCGCGGACCCTGTCGTGCTGCCATGACGGTGCCTCAGGACCGCCGGAGCGAGTGAATCGTGCGTGCCCCGGGTGGGATTCGAACCCACACTGTCGGAGGTTTGAGCTCCGTTCCTCTGCCGATTGGGATACCGGGACGAGTACGCCGCACCAGGGTACCCACTAGTCTGATCGCGGCGGTAACCGCCGTCAGGTGTGTCAGTCAGTCCAGTGTCAGTCAGTCCAGTCGAGTCGGATCGGGAGTTGCGCGTGGCCGAGGCACAGAGCCGCCGGGTGCTCATCGCGGAAGACGAGGCGCTCATCCGCCTCGACCTGCGGGAGATGCTCGTCGAGGAGGGCTACGACGTGGTCGGCGAGGCCGGCGACGGCGAGACCGCCGTCCGTCTCGCTGAGGAGCTCAAGCCCGATCTGGTCATCATGGACATCAAGATGCCGATCATGGACGGGCTGGCCGCGGCGGAGAAGATCGCCGGCGCCCGCCTCGCGCCGGTCGTCATCCTCACCGCGTTCAGCCAGCGGGACCTGGTCGAGCGGGCGCGCGCCGCGGGCGCCATGGCGTATCTGGTGAAGCCCTTCCAGAAGAGCGACCTGGTGCCGGCCGTGGAGATCGCCGTGTCGCGGTTCGCGGAGCTGGCGGTGCTCGAGGAGGAGGTCGCCACGCTGACCGAACGGCTCGAGACCCGCAAGGTCGTCGAGCGGGCCAAGGGGCAGCTGATGGCCACCTACCAGATGAACGAGCCGCAGGCTTTCAAATGGATTCAACGCACCGCGATGGACCACCGAATGACCATGCGGGAAGTGGCCGATCGGATCATCGCGGAAACCGCCGGCGGTAACAGCCCCGTAACCCCGGAGTCCTGACCTTTTACCTGCGCACGGCACGTCTGGGCACGTGACGCTCATGGTCGAATAACGGCTTGGTAACAGCCCGCAATTGGCTTGTGGCGCGGGCTATGATCCGCCAGTCCCGAGGGTCGGGACGGATTGCAGCCATCAGTTATTCGAGGAGCACCATTGCGTAGAGCCGTGATCATGCTCACGGCCTTCCTGGCCTGCCTGATGCTGTCCTTCGGTCTGGGTGCCACAAGCGCGTGGGCCGAAGGGGAAGCACTGCAGGGGACGTTGACGAACAACGGCGCTCCGGTCGCCGGCGTCAAGATCAAAGCGTCAACCCAGGACGGCGCGCCCGCCGGTGAGGACACTTCCGACGAGCAGGGCAAGTGGAGTATTCCGGTAACCGGTCCGGGCACCTACAAGGTGGAACTCGATATCGCATCGCTGCCCGCGGGCGTCGGTGTCACCAACAACCGGCCCACCCTGACCCCGACCGTCGCGGAGGGGCAGGCACGCAACGTGCTGTTCCCGCTCGGCTCGGCCGGCGGCACCACCGGCGACGGCCAGCCGGGGACGAAGGACTCGGGCGGCCCCTCGTCGTTCGACCGCTTCGCCGACCTGCTGTACTCCGGCATTCACTTCTCGCTGATCATCGCGCTCGCGGCGCTCGGCATCTCCCTGATCTTCGGCACCACCGGTCTGACCAACTTCGCCCACGGCGAGATGGTCACCCTGGGCGGCCTGCTCACGTTCCTGTTCAACGTGACGATCGGGATGCCGCTGGTGCTGGCGGGCGTCATCTCGGTGGTGATCGGTGCCGCGCTGGGCTACTTCCAGGACCGTGCGTTCTGGGGCTGGCTGCGCAAGCGCCGCACCAACCTGGTGACCACCATGATCATCTCGATCGGCCTGTCGCTGCTGGTGCGGTACGTCTACCTGTACTTCTTCGGCGGTGAGTCGCGCAACTACGCCGACTACAACGCCCAGGCCGGCGTGCAGTACGGCCCGTTCCTGATCGCGCCGAAGAACCTGATCTGCGACGTCATCGCCCTCGTCGCCCTCGCCGGGGTGTCCTTCGCGCTGGTCGGCACCCGGCTGGGCAAGGCGACCCGCGCGGTCGCCGACAACCCCGCCCTGGCCGCCGCGTCCGGCATCAACGTCGACCGCATCATCCGCCTCGTGTGGACGATCGGCGGCGCCCTCGCCGCGCTCAGCGGCGTCATCCTCGGCACCTTCCAGGGCGTCGGCTTCGGTATGGGCTTCCAGATCCTGCTGCTCATCTTCGCCGCGGTGACCCTCGGCGGCTTCGGCACGGCCTGGGGCGCACTGCTCGGCAGCCTCGTCATCGGGTTGTTCATCCAGATCTCCACGCTGTGGATCCCGACCGAGTTGAAGTCTGTGGGCGCCCTCGCGGTGCTGATCGTGATCCTGCTCTTCCGGCCGCAGGGCATCCTCGGCCGCCGGGCCCGGATCGGCTGAGGGGACGACCATGAACTGGAGCAGTATCTTCAGCGTGTCGCTGGAAGCCATCATCGGTTCCACGACTATTGCCTACGCCCTCGCGGCCATCGGCCTCAACGTCCACTTCGGCTACACTGGCCTGCTCAACTTCGGCCAGTCCGCCTTCCTCGGCGTCGGCGCCTACGGCATCGCCATCACGGTGGCCACCTTCAGCCAGTCGCTGTGGCTCGGCGTCGCCATCGGCCTGGCCGCGGCGGTGATCCTCGCGCTGCTGCTCGGTATCCCGACGCTGCGCCTGCGCGCCGACTACCTGGCCATCGTCACCATCGCCGCGGCCGAGATCATCCGGCTCTTCTACCGCGCCACCGACCTGCGAAAGTGGACCGGTGCCTCGGACGGCCTGCAGAGCTTCTCGCAGGACTTCTACGACCTCAACCCGTTCGCCGGGAGCAAGGGCATCGACCTGGGACTCATCACGTTCACCGACCGTGAGCTGTGGATCCTGGTCGTCGGCTGGACCCTCGTGCTGCTCAGCTGCCTCGTGGTCTACCTGCTCATGAGCAGCCCCTGGGGCCGCGTGCTGAAGGCGATCCGCGAGGACGAGGACGCCGTGCGCAGCCTCGGCAAGAACGTGTTCTCGTACAAGATGCAGTCGCTGGTCCTCGGCGGCGTCATCGGCGCGCTCGGCGGTTTCGTCTTCGCCCTCGACCGGGCGGCGGTCCAGCCGGACACGTACGGCACGGAGTTCACCTTCTTCGCGTACACCATCGTGATCCTCGGCGGTGCGGCCCGGGTCTTCGGCCCGGTCGTCGGCTCGATGATCTTCTGGGTGCTGCTGGTCTTCATCGACTCCACGCTCAGCGAGGCGTCCAACAACAAGGTCTTCCCGGAGTGGTTCATGACCACCTCGCAGGCCGGTTCGGTCCGGTACATCCTGGTCGGTCTCGGCCTCATCCTGCTGCTGATCTACCGGCCGCAGGGCATCTTCGGCGACAAGAGGGAGGTCATGCTCGATGGACGCTGATCGCGCTGCTCGTTCGAGAGCCGTTGAGGCGCTCGCGGGCCTGCCCTGCGAGCCGGGGGTTCCCAAGCCGGACCCGATCCTGATCGCCGACAACGTGGTGCGCCGCTTCGGCGGCCTCACCGCGGTCGACGTCAAGCACGTCGAGGTCCAGCGCGGCTCGATCACGGCGCTCATCGGCCCCAACGGGGCCGGCAAGACGACGTTCTTCAACCTGCTCACCGGCTTCGACGCGCCCGACGAGGGTTCGTGGACGTTCAACGGCAGGTCCCTGTCGGGGGTCGCGGCCCACAAGGTCGCCCGGGCCGGCATGGTCCGCACCTTCCAGCTCACGAAGGCCCTGTCCAAGCTCAAGGTCATCGACAACATGCGGCTCGGTGCCACCGGGCAGCGCGGCGAGACCTTCTGGCGGGCGCTGCTGCCCGGCACCTGGAAGCAGCAGGAAGCCGAGGTCACGGCCCGCGCCGAGGATCTGCTCACCCGGTTCAAGCTCATCGCCAAGAAGGACGACTTCGCCGGCAGCCTCTCCGGCGGCCAGCGCAAGCTCCTGGAGATGGCCCGGGCCCTGATGGTCCAGCCGGAGATGGTCATGCTCGACGAGCCGATGGCCGGGGTCAACCCGGCGCTGACGCAGTCGCTGCTCGGCCACGTCAAGCAGCTGCGCGAGGACGGCATGACCGTGCTGTTCGTCGAGCACGACATGGACATGGTCCACGACATCAGCGACTGGATCATCGTCATGGGGCAGGGCGGCGTCATCGCCGAGGGCACCCCGGACAAGGTCATGGCCGACCCGCGGGTGATCGACGCCTACCTCGGCGCGCACCACGACGGCGCGGTCAAGACCGTCGGCGGCGAGGAGGTGGACGCCGGTGACCTCGAGGAGAGCGGCGGCGTGACCCTCATCGGCGCCGTCGACGAGCTGTCGCAGGACGACGTGCCGTCGCCTCCGGTTTCCGGCGACGATGACTTCAGGAAGGAGCCGGCATGACCGATCCGATCGAGGACGACGCCCCGGCCAGCAACGAGATCGTCGACCGTGGCGACCACCTGGCGCACGCCGACGGGGCGGTTCTGCGGGCCGACGACGTCGTCGCGGGCTACCTGCCCGGCGTCAACATCCTCAACGGCGCCGACCTGTACGTGCACGACGGCGAGCTCGTGGGCATCATCGGCCCCAACGGCGCCGGCAAGTCGACCCTCCTGAAAGCCATGTTCGGCCTGGTCAACATCCGCTCGGGTCAGGTGACCCTGCGCGGGGAGAACATCACCAACCTCAAGGCGCACGCGCTGGTGGAGCGGGGCATCGGCTTCGTGCCCCAGAACAACAACGTGTTCGCGGCGCTGACCATCGAAGAGAACCTGCAGATGGGCACGTTCCTGAAGCCGAAGCGCTACAAGGAGCGCTTCGACTTCGTGACCCAGCTGTTCCCGACCCTGGCCGAGCGGCGCAAGCAGCGGGCCGGGCTCATGTCCGGCGGTGAGCGGCAGATGGTCGCCATGGCCCGGGCGCTCATGATGGAGCCGACCGTGCTGCTGCTCGACGAGCCCTCAGCGGGTCTGTCGCCGGCGCTGCAGGACGAGGTGTTCTTCCGGACCAAGCAGATCAACTCGACCGGTGTGACGGTCGTGATGGTCGAGCAGAACGCCCGCCGGTGCCTGCAGATCTGCGACCGGGGTTATGTGCTCGATCAGGGCCGCAACGCCTACACCGCGTCGGGTCAGGACCTCATCAACGACCCGCGGGTGATCGAGTTGTATCTGGGCACGCTCGCCCGCGCCTGAACCATCGTTTTTGTCGGACGAAATCCCGCGTTCCCCGTTCGGGGGACGCGGGATTTTCGTTGCGGTGCACCGGCGCTGCTTCGCCGGGCATTGTGATAATCGTGGCCCCCATACAAGCGGTGTTATGGCATTGGTGACATGGAAAAGGGCCCCACCGCCGTGGCGGTGGGGCCCTTGTTCGCTATTCAGATCAGATCTTGCCGTTCTGGTACTTCACGTCCGACGTGAGCTTGTTGTTCTCGTCGTAGGTGTAGACACCGATGGTGGCCTCGGCCGGGTCACCGGCGTCGTTGAAGGAGATCGGGCCGCTCAGGCCGTCGTAGTCGATGTCCTTCTTGGCCTTGAGCAGGTCGGCGCAGGACTTGAAGTCCGTGCACTTCTCGCCGCCCTTGGAAACGGTGCCCAGGTGCTTCGCGATCTCGCCCGGGTTGTCGCTGCCGGCCTCGATGGCCGCGAGGGCCGCGAGGATGGTGGCGTCGTAGGACTCGACGGCGTAGTTCCAGTCCTTCAGGTCCTTGTTGATCTCAAGGGCCTTCTTCTTGAAGTCGTCCTTGGTCGCGGCGCCGGGCTGGGTGCCCTTGAAGCCCTTCAGCGTGCCGGGAGCGAAGTCCTTCGAGTAGTCGGCGATGTTGCCGTCCACGAAGTACCACTTCTTGGTCTTGAGGCCGGCCTCGATCAGCTTGGGGACGATCTTCTTGGTCTCGTCGAAGCCGATGATGGCGATGGCGTCCGGGTTGGCCGCCTTGATCTTCGCGACGTCGGCCGAGAAGTCCGCGGCCTTCGGGTCGTAGGTCACCGACACGGCGACCTTGCCGCCGCCGCTCTCGATCTCCGCCTTGGCGTTCTCGGCGAGGCCGGTGCCGTAGGAGTCGTTGAGGACCAGCATGCCGGTGGTCTGGTTGCCGTCGGCGACGATCAGGTCACCGAGGACGCGGCCCTGCAGCGTGTCCGGCGGGGCGGTCCGGAAGTAGAGGCCCTTGTCGTTGTAGGTGGTCAGCGCCGTCGACGTGTTGGCCGGCGAGATCTGGACCACGCCCGCGCCGGTGATCTTGTCGATCACGGACAGCGAGACGGACGACGAGGCAGCGCCGATGATGACATCGGTCTTGTCCGTGAGCAGCTTGTTCACCGACTGGGTGGCGATGTCCGTGGAGGTGTCGCCCGAGTCCATGTGCTGGATCGTGACGGGCTTGCCCAGCACGCCACCGTTGGCGTTGATCTCCTTGATCGCGACGTCGACGCCCGCGAACTCCGGGGGGCCGAGGAAGGCCAGCGAACCGGTCTGCGGCAGGATCGTGCCGATCTTCAGAACGCCGTCGCCGGGGGTGGCGCCACCGGTGGTCGCGCTCGTGCTCGGGCTATCTGCATCGTCACCACATGCACTGAGTGCCAGGACGGCAGCGCTCAGCACGGCGACCGAGCGCCATGCGAGGTTGGGGCGGATCATCACCTGTCTCCTTTTTACAGCGCGGTAGGCGTGGTTGCGCCTAGATGCCAAGACGCTGATGAAGCCAGAACCTAATGAAACTCCTGGGCTGGCACTAGGCCTTCGGGGCAACACGCCCTAGGAAGTTGCGCAGTCGTAATCTTCCTGTTCGCAACCGTCGCGGGAATCGCTTTGTCGCGTCACTGCGTGCGGGTCCCGTGCGGGCCACTGCCGGGAAGTGTCATACCCCCGGACTAGGCTCGCGGGTGTGACGGGTTCAACAGACACCAGGCTCCTGCTGCTCGACGGGCACTCCCTCGCCTACCGGGCGTTCTTCGCCCTGCCCGCGGAGAACTTCTCGACCAAGACGGGGCAGGTGACCAACGCCGTCTTCGGCTTCACGTCGATGTTGATCAACATGTTGCGGGACGAGAAGCCCACGCATGTGGCGGTCGCCTTCGATGTGTCGCGTCAGACCTTCCGCCTGGAGAAGTATGCGGAATACAAGGCCAACCGGTCCACGACCCGGCCCGAGTTCGCCGGCCAGGTCGACCTGATCAAGGAGGTCCTCAACGCGCTGCGGATCCCCTTCATCGAGAAGCCGGGCTACGAGGCCGACGACGTCATCGCGACGCTCGCCCGTGAGGCCGCCGCGGAGGGCATCCACACCTCGATCATCACCGGCGACCGCGACGCCTTCCAGCTGGTCACCGACCTGGTGACGGTGCTCTACCTCAAGCGCGGCGTCTCGGAGATGGACCGCATGACGCCCGCCAAGGTCGAGGAGCGCTATGGCATCCCGCCGTCGCTCTACCGGGCGAAGGCCGCGCTCGTCGGCGAGGACAGCGACAACCTCTCCGGTGTGCCCGGCGTCGGCGACAAGACCGCCGCCAAGTGGATCGTGCAGTTCGGCGACCTCGACGGGATCATCGCGCGGGTCGACGAGATCAAGGGCAAGGCCGGCGAGAGCGTGCGGGCCCACCTCGCCGACGTCATGCGCAACTACGACCTCAACGGCCTCGTCGACGACCTGGAGCTGCCGATCACCCCGGACGAGCTGCAGTGGCGCGGCTGGGACCGGGAAGCGGTCCACCAGGTCTTCGACGCCCTGGAGTTCCGGATCCTGCGCGACCGGCTCTACCAGTATCTCGACGCGGTCGAGCCGGAGGCCGAGAGCGGCTTCGACCTGGCCGGCAGCGTGCTGCGCTCCGGTGAGGGCGACGGCGTCGGCGGCTGGCTCGCCGAGCACGCGCCGGCCGGCACCCGGGTCGGTGTCGCCGTGGCCGGCAAGTTCGGCCGCGGCACCGGCGATGTCACCGGTGTCGGCCTCGCGGTCGCCGGTGGCCCGGCCGCCTGGTTCGACCCGACCGAGCTCGACGCGGCCGACGACGCAGCCGTGGGGCAGTGGCTCGCCGCCGAGGACCGGATCAAGATCCTGCACGACGTGAAGCCGGCCCGGCTCGCGTTCGGCGTCCGGGGCTGGGACCTGCGGGGCGTCGCCAGCGACACCGCCATCGAGGCATATCTGGCCCGCCCCGATCAGCGCTCCTATGAGCTGACCGACCTGGCCCTGCGGTATCTCAAGCGTGAGCTGCGGGTCGACACCCCGGACAACGGCCAGCTGGCGCTGGACGGCCTGGGCGGCAACACCGGGGAGGCGGAGGAGAACCTCATGCTCCGCGCCCGCGCCACGCTCGACCTGGCCGAGGCGATCGCCGAGGAGCTGCGCCGCGACGGCGACTCCTCCGCCCGGCTGCTCGCCGAGGTCGAGCTGCCCCTGGTCACGGTCCTCGCCGGGATGGAGCGGGTCGGCATCGCCGCCGACACCGACTACCTCAGCGAGCTGGAGTCGAGGTTCGCCAGCGACGTCAAGTCCGCCGCGCAGGGCGCCTACGAGGTGATCGGCCGGGAGTTCAACCTCGGCTCGCCCAAGCAGCTGCAGGAGATCCTGTTCACCGAGCTCGGCCTGCCGAAGACCAAGCGCATCAAGACCGGCTACACCACCGACGCCGAGGCGCTGACGAGCCTGCACAAGGAGACCGAGCACCCGCTGCTGGGGCATCTGCTGCGGCACCGCGACGTGGCCAAGCTCAAGACCACCGTCGACGGGCTGCTGAAGTCGATCAGCGACGACGGCCGCATCCACACCACCTATTACCAGACCGTCGCGGCCACCGGCCGGCTGTCCAGCACCGACCCCAACCTGCAGAACATCCCGATCCGCACCGAGGAGGGCCGGCGCATCCGCCGCGCGTTCGTCGTCGGCGACGGCTTCGAGACCCTGCTCACCGCCGACTACAGCCAGATCGAGATGCGGATCATGGCCCACCTGTCGAAGGACGCGGCGCTGATCGAGGCGTTCAACTCCGGCTTCGACTTCCACGCCGCGACCGCGTCCTCGGTCTTCTCGATCCCCGCCGCCGAGGTCGTCCCGGACCAGCGTCGCAAGATCAAGGCGATGAACTACGGCCTCGCCTACGGCCTGTCCTCCTACGGCCTGGGCAGCCAGCTCGGCATCACCCCGGCCGAGGCCACGGTCCTCATGGAGGAGTATTTCGCCACGTTCGGCGGGGTCCGCGACTACCTGCGCCAGATCGTGGTGCAGGCCCGCCGCGACGGCTACACCGAGACGGTGCTCGGTCGCCGCCGCTACCTGCCGGACCTCAACAGCGACAACCGGCAGCGGCGCGAGATGGCCGAGCGGATGGCGCTCAACGCGCCGATCCAGGGCTCCGCGGCCGACATCATCAAGGTCGCCATGCTGCACGTCGACGAGGCGCTGCGCGCCGCCGGCCTGCGCTCGCGCATGCTGCTGCAGGTCCACGACGAGCTGGTCTTCGAGGTCGCCCCCGGCGAGCGCGAGGCGGTCGAGGCGCTGGTGCGCGAGCAGATGGGCGCGGCGTATCCGCTCGACGTGCCGCTCGGCGTCTCGGTCGGCTCGGGCCGCGACTGGAACGCCGCCGACCACTGACCCGCTGTCCGCCGCGGCCGCCGATTTCGGGCGGCCGCGGCGAGCGGGTGCGGCGCGGGCCGGGCCGTCTGGGCCGGTCTGGCCGGTCGGGCCGTCAGGTTGGCTTGGTGGCGACGAAGATCGCCGTGCCGGGGAAGATCCGGCCGCGCAGCGGGCTCCACTGGCCCCATGTGCCCTTGTGGTCGTCGGGCCACTCCGGCTCGACGAGGTCGTCGAGGATGAAGCCGGCCGAGACGAGCTCGCGGATGCGGTCGCCGAGCGTGCGGTGCTGCTCCACGTAGGTCGGGACGCGAGCCTCGTCCTGCTCGACGTAGGCGCGGCGGTCGAAGTAGGAGTGCACGGCGACCAGGCCGCCCTCACCCGGGTCGTCGAGGAACACCCAGCGCATCGGATGGGTGATCGAGAACGCCCAGCGGCCGCCGGGGCGAAGGACGCGGAACACCTCGCGCATGACCCGGCCCGAGTCGGCGACGAACGGGACCGCCCCGAAAGCGGTGCACACGACGTCGAATACGCCGTCGGCGAACGGCAGGGCGGTCGCGTCGGCCTGCAGGAGCGGCACACGTACACCCGATCGGGTGGACCCGGCGCCCGCGTGACGGAGCATCCCGGCGGACAGGTCGCTGGCCACGACCCTCGCACCCTGCGTGCGCAGCCACCGGGAGCATGACGCGGCGCCGCAGCCGATCTCCAGGACATCCTTGCCGGCGACGGCACCGAGGAGGCGCGCGTCGGCCTCGCGCAGGCCCTCCGGACACCAGACGAAGTCGACGTCACCGAGGAACGCACCGTGTTCTGCCTGGTAGGCGTCGGCGTCAGCGTCCCACCAGCCCCGGCTCGCGCGGCGGCTCTCGGCTGGGTTCACTGCGCGTCGTGTGACGCCTGCGTCTGGTGACGTTTCCATGGACTGCAACGGTAGGCCCCGGCAAAGTCGGCGGATCGGGTCTGGGGGAGGGTTGGACCATGTGGTATTGCGCAGGGTAGGCTGATCGGTGCACTCGTGGGTTGTGCGCCTCGGCATGGAGCAGGCTCACGGTCGTCCGACACATCCTGAGCTTCCAATGCACTGATCCTGCACTGCGACAGGCAAGTTGTGCCCGACGATGATCCGCGGGAGCACAGGTCCACCGAAGTCACCCACCGACCGGAGCAACAACCCACATGACGAGCAGCATCGAGGCCACCTCGAGCGCCAGCAGCAACAAGGTCGTCGACGAACTCGCGTCTGATGAGGCGTTCCTCGCCGCGATCGACGAGACCATCAAGTACTTCAACGACGGCGACATCGTCGAAGGCACCGTCGTCAAGGTCGACCGGGACGAGGTCCTGCTCGACATCGGCTACAAGACCGAGGGTGTCATCCCCTCGCGCGAGTTGTCGATCAAGCATGATGTCGACCCTGCTGAGGTCGTGTCGGTCGGTGACCACATCGAGGCCCTGGTCCTTCAGAAGGAGGACAAGGAAGGGCGCCTGATCCTCTCGAAGAAGCGCGCGCAGTACGAGCGGGCGTGGGGCACGATCGAGAAGATCAAGGAAGACGACGGCATCGTCCGTGGCTCCGTCATCGAAGTGGTCAAGGGTGGTCTCATCCTCGACATCGGGCTCCGTGGCTTCCTGCCGGCGTCCCTGGTCGAGATGCGTCGGGTCCGCGACCTGCAGCCGTATGTCGGCCGCGAGCTCGAGGCGAAGATCATCGAGCTGGACAAGAACCGCAACAACGTGGTCCTGTCCCGCCGGGCCTACCTCGAGCAGACCCAGTCCGAGGTGCGCACCGAGTTCCTGCACAAGCTGCAGAAGGGCCAGGTCCGCAAGGGCGTCGTGTCCTCGATCGTCAACTTCGGTGCGTTCGTCGACCTCGGTGGCGTCGACGGCCTGGTGCACGTGTCCGAGCTGTCCTGGAAGCACATCGACCACCCCTCCGAGGTCGTCGAGGTCGGCCAGGAGGTCGAGGTCGAGGTGCTCGACGTCGACCTGGACCGTGAGCGCGTCTCCCTGTCGCTGAAGGCGACCCAGGAAGACCCGTGGCGCCAGTTCGCCCGCACGCACGCGATCCAGCAGATCGTCCCCGGCAAGGTCACCAAGCTCGTCCCGTTCGGTGCGTTCGTCCGCGTCGACGACGGCATCGAGGGCCTGGTGCACATCTCCGAGCTGGCCGAGCGCCACGTGGAGATCCCGGAGCAGGTCGTGCAGGTCGGCTCCGACGTCATGGTCAAGGTCATCGACATCGACCTCGAGCGTCGCCGGATCTCGCTGTCGCTCAAGCAGGCCAACGAGGGCTTCGTCGAGGGCGAGGAGCACTTCGACCCGACCCTCTACGGCATGTCGGCGACCTACGACGAGCAGGGCAACTACATCTACCCGGAGGGCTTCGACCCGGAGACCGCCGAGTGGATGGCGGGCTTCGAGAAGCAGCGCGAGGCGTGGGAGCAGCAGTACGCTGAGGCCCGCCAGCGCTGGGAGGCCCACACCAAGCAGGTGCAGACGGCCCGCCAGGCCGACGCCGCCGAGCCGGCCGCCGCAGCCGCGGCTGGTGGCTCGACGAGCAGCGGTCCGGTGACCTCGTCGACGCCGACCGCGGCCCGCGCCCCGGAGGAGCCGGCAGGCACCCTCGCGACGGACGAGGCCCTGGCCGCCCTGCGCGAGAAGCTGGCCGGCGGCAAGAGCTGACGGCTCGCACCGCGTAGGTCACAGCACGCAAGAAAGGCCCCGCAGCCGGTTCCGGCTGCGGGGCTTTTCGCTGTTGCTGTGGCTGGGCTGCGGGGCTTTTCGCTGTTGCTGTGGCTGGGCTGCGGGGCTTTTCGCTGTTGCCGCAGTCGGCGCTGTGCACCGCGCTTACTTGACGCCGGCTTACTTGACGCCGGCGACGTCCATGGCGCGGAGCTCCTTCTTCAGGTCGGAGACCTCGTCACGCAGCCGCGCGGCGAGCTCGAACTGCAGCTCGCGGGCGGCGCCGAGCATCTGGTCGCTGAGGTCCTGGATCAGCGTGGCGAGCTCGGCCCTGGCCATGCCCGCGCGGGCCGGGGTGGCGGCGCCGGCAGAGCCCTTGGTGCCGCCGCCCTTCTGCCGGGCGCGGGTGTTCTCGGGGGACTTGCCGCGACTCATCTGCCGGCCGCCGCCGACCGTGATGGCGCCACCGGGGCCGTGGCCGGCGACGGCGCCGGCGGTGTCCTCGGCCTCGCGGTAGATGTCGTCGAGGATGTCGCCGAGCTTCTTGCGCAGCGGCTGCGGGTCGATGCCCCTCGCGGTGTTGTACGCGATCTGCTTGTCCCGCCGACGGTTCGTCTCGTCGATGGCGAGGGCCATCGACGGGGTCATCTTGTCGGCATACATGTGGACCTGGCCGGAGACGTTTCGCGCGGCGCGGCCGATGGTCTGGATCAGGCTGGTGCCGGAGCGCAGGAAGCCCTCCTTGTCGGCGTCGAGGATCGCGACGAGGCTCACCTCGGGCAGGTCCAGGCCTTCGCGCAGCAGGTTGATGCCGACGAGGACGTCGAACTCGCCGCGCCGCAGCTCGCGCAGCAGCTCGACCCGGCGCAGCGTGTCGACCTCGGAGTGCAGGTAGCGCACGCGGATGCCGTGCTCCAGCAGATAGTCGGTGAGGTCCTCGGCCATCTTCTTGGTCAGGGTCGTCACCAGGACCCGCTCGTCGAGCTCGACCCGCTGGTTGATCTCGTGCATGAGGTCGTCGATCTGGCCCTTGGTCGGCTTGAGGACGACCTGCGGGTCGATGAGGCCGGTCGGGCGGATGACCTGCTCGACGAACTCGCCCTGGGTGCGGCCCAGCTCCCACGGTCCCGGGGTCGCCGACAGGTAGACGGTCTGACCGACCCGCTCCTCGAACTCGTCGAAGCGCAGCGGCCGGTTGTCCTGGGCGCTGGGCAGCCGGAACCCGTGCTCGACCAGCGTCCGCTTCCGGGAGGCGTCGCCCTCATACATGCCGCCGATCTGCGGGACCGTGGCGTGCGACTCGTCGATGACGGTGAGGAAGTCGTCGGGGAAGTAGTCGAGCAGGCAGTGCGGCGGGCTGCCCGCCTCGCGGCCGTCGATGTGCCGGGAGTAGTTCTCGATGCCGTTGCAGAAGCCGACCTGGCGCATCATCTCGATGTCATAGGTGGTGCGCATCCGCAGCCGCTGCGCCTCCAGGAGCTTGCCCTCTCGGTCGAGCTCGGCGAGCCGCTCCTCCAGCTCGACCTCGATCTGGGAGATCGCCCGCTCCATGCGCTCGGGACCGCCGCCGTAGTGCGTCGCCGGGAAGATCATCAACTGGTCGACCTGACGGATCTCGTCGCCGGTCAGCGGGTGCAGGTAGGACAGTCGCTCGATCTCGTCACCGAAATACTCGATCCGGATCGCGAGCTCCTCGTAGGCCGGGATGATCTCGAGGGTGTCGCCGCGGACCCGGAACGTGCCCCGGTTGAACGCGAGGTCGTTGCGCGTGTACTGGATGTCGACCAGCCGCCGCAGCAGCTTGTCCCGATCCAGCTCCTCGCCGACGGTCACCTTGGCGGCCCGGTCCAGGTATTCCTCGGGCGTGCCCAGACCGTAGATCGCGGACACGGTCGCGACCACGATGACGTCGCGGCGGGTCAGCAGGCTCATCGTCGCGGAGTGCCGCAGCCGCTCGACCTCCTCGTTGACCGACGAGTCCTTCTCGATGTAGGTGTCGGTCTGCGGGATGTAGGCCTCGGGCTGGTAGTAGTCGTAGTAGCTGACGAAGTATTCGACCGCGTTGTTGGGCATGAGGTCGCGGAACTCCTTGGCCAGCTGCGCGGCCAGGGTCTTGTTGTGCGCGAGCACCAGCGTCGGGCGCTGGAGCCGCTCGACGAGCCACGCGGTCGTCGCGCTCTTGCCGGTGCCGGTCGCGCCGAGCAGCACCGTGTGCCGGTCGCCGGCCCGCACGCGCCGTGCCAGCTGCTCGATGGCGGCGGGCTGGTCACCGGACGGGACGTATTCGCTGACCACCTCGAAGCGGTTGTCCAAGCGGGGGATGTCGAGCGCCATGACCCAACCGTACGCGGAGGGTATGACAACTTTCGGGGTCCTCGCCCTGGGTGGTTGATCGTATTCAACCTGACGATTGTGTGGGGAAGATCACCGGACTACCGTAGAGCCGTAGGCCGCTCGCGGCGGCCGACCGGAGAGCAGGCCGGCCACCACACGGTCGGCCCTCCCGGCGCCAGGTTGCTGCCCCGGCCCGTCACGGCCGGCGAGCGCACCGTGGTGGGATCGCGCGACACGCGCGACCGGCCGCCGCGAGCGCCCCTGCGTCGCAGGGGTGTGCAGCGTCTCAGGGGTGTGCCCGCCCGGCGATCGCCGGCCAGGCCGCCTCGACCGCCGCGTCCAGGTCCTCCGGGGTGCCGTCGTTGACGATCGCCACGTCGGCGACCGCCCGCCGCTGCTCGTCGGTGGCCTGCGCGGCGATCCTGGCGCCGGCCTCCTCAGGCGTCATCCCGCGCAGCCGCACCAGGCGGTCCAGCCGGGTCTGGAGGGAGGCGAAGACGACGACCACCGTCTCGTACAGGCGGGACATCTGCTTCTCGACGATGAGCGGCACGTCGTTGACCACCACGGCGCCGTCGGGCGCGGCCGCGATCAGCTCGGCGGTCCGGGCCCGCACGAGCGGGTGCACGATGCCCTCGAGGGTGGCGCGGGCGGTGTCGTCGCCGAAGATCCGGGCGGCCATCGCGGCCCGGTCGAGCGCGCCGTCGGCGGTGAGCACGCCGTCGCCGAACGCCGCCACGACCGCGGCCAGGCCGGGGGTGCCGGGCTCCACGACCTCGCGGGCGAGCCGGTCCGCGTCGATGACCACCGCGCCGAGCGCGGCCAGCCGGGCCGCCACGGCACTCTTCCCGGCGCCGATGCCGCCGGTCAGCCCCACCATTCTCATCGGGCCATCACATCACTGCCGCGCCCGCGGTGCGGCGCCGGGCACCGGACAGGTGACGGCCCGGCGTGGCCACAAGAAAAGCGGCAATTGTAGAGATAACGTCCGTCCTGGGAAAGACTTCCCGGGGGCGAACGTAACGGGGCGAACATGACACAGGGGCGACACTGCATCGGCCGGCCGGGCCTCGGGCGCCGCGACATCACCATGATCGTGGCCGCCGCCGACGTCTCCGGGCGCAGGCCACGGCACCGCCGAGGGCGCTCGGTGGGCCGGTCGACGGCCGAGGCCGCCGGCATCTTCGCCGCCGCGACCGTCCTCGCCATGCTCGCGGTCAGCGGCTGGTACACGGCGACGGGCGCCACCGCCGTCGTGCAGATGCTGGCCCGGTGACCGGCGCTGTGTCCGGCACCGTGTTCGGCACCGGGACCGGCAGTGTGACCGGGCCGGCGTCCAAAGGCTGAGCCATCAGCCGTGGCGCGAGGCGCGGGGTGTCAGCGATACTCTGCCGGGCGAGTGCACGAGTGCCGTGCGCAAGTGCACGAACTGCACCGACGCCAGGACCAGAAGGACACGCTGCATGGAGCCGGGACACCCCCCACGGCAGGATCCACCGACGGAGCCGGGCCACGACCAGGTCAACGGGTCGCCACCGCGACCCGGCAGCCGGCGCGGCTGGATGTCGGACTCGCCGCTCGACGGCGGCTCCGGCTGGCCGACGTCGGCGTATGCGATCGTCCCCCGCCAGGCGACCCCACAGCCCCAGCAGGCGCCCCAGAACCCGCCGGCTCAGAACCCGGTCGCGGACGCGGCGCAGTACACCACCCAACCGATCAGGCACGAGACCTTCGATGACGCCGACGCGGTGCCGGCGGTCGCCCCGCACCGGCGGCGGCGGATCGCGGCACTGGTCATCGGCCTGATCGTGCTGCTCGTCGCGGTCGTCGGCGGTGTCCTGGCGACCCGCGGCTCCGGCGGCGGCGCCGACCAGCCGGACGGTGAGCGGCGCGCCGTCACCGGACCGGCCGTGGCCGGGACCACCGCCGCGGCCACCTCGGGGACCACCGCCACCGCCGGCGCGAGCGGCGGTCCGAGCCTCGACCCCAGTGGATCACCGGTGCCCGGCCTCAGCGGCACCCCCGACCCGAGCGCCGTGGTGACCAGCCCGGTGCCGGCGGGCACGGTCACCGACGTGCTGCGGGCCGGCACCGTGCGGCTGGCCGTCCTGGCCGGGCAGCCCGACGAGGCGTTCGACTTCGACGGCGGCGTCAAGCAGGCGGCGGGCGCCGACATCGCCGCCGGTGCGCTCGGCCTGACCGCGGTCGGCGGTGCGGCCTTCGCCCCCGTCCTGTCGGCGCCGACCCTCGCCGCCTGCTCGGCGGTCCCGGCCGCGCAGTGGACCGACAAGGTCCTGCTCGCCGCCCTGCTGCCCACCGCCAAGGTCTGCCTGCGCACCGGTGAGCAGCGCTTCGGCTGGTTCAGCCCGCGCTCCGGCGACGCCGTGGTCAGCGGCCAGATCTACACCACGTACCTCGACTTCACGGTGTGGAAGAAGGCCGGCGACTGATCAGGCGGGCACGTCGACGAAGTGCTCGACCGTGGGCGCGCCGTCGAAGAACGGACCGAGCAGCCCGCGCCACCGCGTGAAGCGGTCGGTGGCGCGGAAGTTGTCCAGGTGCGCGTCGACGGAGTCCCACTCGACCAGCAGCACGAACCGGCTCGCCGACTCGACGCCGCGCGTCATGCGCACCGACCGGCAGCCGGGGGTGGTCACGAGCAGCTCGTGGCCCTTGCGATAGGCGGCGGCGAACTCTTCCTCGCGGCCGGCGAGCACGTCGATGAGCGCAACTTCCAAGACCATCCGGAAAGGGTAGAGGACATCGTGCTCGACTGGCTCACATCCGCCGCCTTCCATGCTTTCGGTGCGCCGACCACGTGGGCGGAACTGCTCGGGTTCGTGACCGGCCTCGGCACGGTCTGGCTGGTGGTGCGGCAGCACATCGCGAACTGGCCGGTCGGGATCGCCAACGTGCTGCTGCTCATGGTCGCGTTCCAGCACGTCGGCCTCTACGGCGACGCCTGGCTGCAGGTCGTCTACGTGATCCTCGGCGCCTACGGCTGGTGGCGCTGGCGGCCCGGGGCGACCACGGAGGTCCGCCGCACGACCCGGGTCGAGTGGGGCGCGCTCGCCGCGGCCGGCGTGGTGCTTACCGTGGCGCTGTGGTGGTACCTGGACCGGTTCACCGGCTCCACCGTGCCGTGGCCGGACGCCGCGACCACCGCCGTCTCGCTGCTCGCCACCTACGGCCAGACCCGCCGCCTGGTCGAGAGCTGGTGGCTGTGGATCGCCGTCGACGTCGTGTACGTGCCGCTGTACGGGTACAAGGACCTGTGGCTCACCGCGGTGCTGTACCTCGCCTTCCTCGGCCTGTGCGTGCTGGGCCTGCGGGCCTGGCGGCAGGCGCTGACGGCGCGGCGGCTCGCGGTGCCGGTGTGACGCACGGCCTCGTCGTCGGCAAGTTCTACCCGCCGCACGCCGGACACCACCACCTCATCGACACCGCCGCCCGCGCCTGCGAGCGGGTCACCGTCGTCGTCGCGCCGTCCAGCGCCGAGTCCATCCCCCTCGAAGTCCGGCTCGACTGGTTGCGCGAGGTGCACGCGGCGAGCCCGCACGTGCGGTTCGCCGGCGTGTACTGCGACCTGCCCATCGACTACGACGACCCCGACATCTGGCAGGCGCACTACGAGGTCTTCCGCGGCGCGGTCGGTCCCGCGACGGTGGATGTGGTCTTCTCCTCCGAGGCGTACGGCGACGAGCTCGCCCGGCGCTTCGACGCCCGGCACGTGGCGGTCGACCCTCCCCGGGCCGGGGTGCCGGTCTCCGGGACGGCGATCCGCGCGGATCCCGTGGCCAACTGGGCGTTCCTGGCCCCGCCGGTGCGCGCCTGGCTGGCCCGCCGGGTGGTCGTCGTCGGCGCCGAGTCGACCGGCACCACCACCCTGGCCCGGGCCCTCGCCGCCCAGCTCCGGCTGCGCGGCGGGGCCTTCGCGGGCACGCGGTGGGTGCCCGAGTACGGCCGGACCCTCACCGAGCTGAAGATGGCCGGCGGGGTGAAGGTCGAGGACCTCGTCTGGGACCGGGACGACTTCCTGACCGTCGTGCGCGAGCAGAATGCCGCCGAGGACGCCGCCGCCCGGGCCGGCGGGCCGCTGCTGATCTGCGACACCGACGCGTTCGCCACCGCGATCTGGGAGGAGCGCTACCTGGGTTCCGCCTCGCCGCGGGTCCGCGCCGCCGCCCGCGAACCGGCCCTGTACCTGCTGACCGCGGACGACGGCGTGCCGTTCGAGGACGACGGGATGCGCGATGGCGAGCACCTGCGCGGCTGGATGACCGGCCGCTTCCGGGCCGAGCTCGCCGCCGGGCGGGTGCCGTGGCTCGAGCTGACCGGGACGTACCGCAACAGGCTACGCACCGCGCTCGCGGCCTGCGACGAGTTGCTCGCGCGGGGCTGGTCCTTCGCGGCGCCGCAGTTGCCGCGCCGGCCGCCGGATCGGGCGCCGGGAATTGTCGGTGGGTCCTGTTAGGGTCCCGCGCATGAGGCACATCACGACGTTCGCCGGGCTCCCGGTGGTCCAGTTCGAGCCCGGCGTCGTCGACCGGCTCGACGCGAAGGGCACCCCGCGCAGCGCCGTCGCCTGGCGCATCGAGACGGACTACGAGGCCGACGAGGAGGCGTTCCGGACCGTCCTGGACCGGTGCCTCGACGTCGTCGGCGGCGAGTCCGTCCAGGCGCTCGTCGTCGGGCAGTGGGGCGAGGCCTATGACACCCCGCCGCCGCTGCACCTGCTCATCGCCGCCCGCCTGCGGCTGCCGCACCTGCGGGCGCTGTTCCTCGGCGAGATGACCAGCGAGGAGTGCGAGATCTCCTGGATCAACCACACCGACGTGGCGCCGCTGCTCGCCGCGTTTCCGGGCCTGGAGGTCCTGCGCATCCGCGGCGCCGACGGGCTGCAGCTGTCCCCGGTGCGGCACATGCGGCTGCGGGAGCTGGCGGTGGAGAGCGGTGGCCTGTCCGCCGGTGTCGTGCGCGGCATCGCCGACTCGCACCTGCCGGCGCTGACCGATCTGGAGCTGTGGCTCGGCGTCAGCCAATACGGCGGCGACGTCAGCGTCGAGGACCTGGCGCCGGTGTTCAGTGGCACGGGCGTGCCCCGGCTGCGCCGCCTCGCCCTGCGCAACGCGGAGATCGCCGACCAGGTCGCGGCCGCGCTCGCCGGCGCGCCCGTGGTGCCCCGCCTCGAAACGCTCGACCTGTCCCTGGGCATCCTGTCCGACCAGGGCGCCGAGGCGCTGCTGCTCGGCCAGCCGCTGACCCACCTGCGCCGGCTCGACCTGTCCCACCACTTCATCTCGGCCGAGCTGGCCGACCGGCTCCGGGCCGAGCTGCCCGGCGTCGACGTCGACCTGTCCGACGAGCAGGAGGAGGACGACGGCGAGCGATACACGGCAGTGTCGGAATGAGCACCGTCACCGTCACCGTCACCGTCGTCGGCGTTCCCGGCCACCGGCGCGTCCGGCTGTTCCGCGACGCGGCCGTCGCCGCGGGCCTGCCCGAGCCGGCGGTGGTGAGCTGGCGCGACGTGTGCGCCGGCGACTTCGACCTGGACGCCGGCGGCACGGGGGACGGACGAGCGTGGGTGCGGCTGGAGTCGCCCGGCGAGGACGCGGAGATCGACCGGCTGCTGCGCGGTGCCGCCGTGCCCGCCGCGCACGGTGAGATCGTCGGGCTCGCCGCCTGGCACCGCGGTCTCGTCGCCGCGGCCCGCCGGGTCGAGGCGCGCGGGGTGCCGCTGCTGACCGCGGTGGACGAGCTCGACGTGATGTTCGACAAGCGTCGCTGCCACGCCCTGCTGCGGTCCCGGGGTGTGGCGGTGCCCGAGGCGTTCGCCGCGGGCGGCTACGAGGAGATCCGCGACCGGGGCCGGGAGCAGGGCTGGCGCAGGGTGTTCGTCAAACCGCCGCACGGGTCGTCGGCGTCGGGGGTCGTGGCCCTCGCGTTCGGCGGCGAGCGCGGCGGCGGGCGGGTCAGTGCCTACACCTCCGCGGTGCTCGACGGCGACCGGCTCTACAACGAGCTGCGGGTGCGCCACCACACCGACGAGCGGACCGTCGCCACGATCATCGACCGGCTCGCGGCCGAGAGCAGGGTCCTGCCCGCCGTGAGCGGCGCCCTGCCCGCCGAGCGCGGCGCCCTGCACGTGGAGCGCGGCGTGCTGCCGGCCGTGAGCGGCATCCTGCCCGCCGAGCGTGGCGGCCTGCCGGCCGTGAGCGGCGCCCTGCACGTGGAGCGCGGTGCCCTGCCCGCCGTGAACGGCGCCCTGCACGTGGAGCGCGGCGTGCTGCCGGCCGTGAGCGGCGCCCTGCCCGTGGAGCGTGGCGTCCTGCCCGCCGAGCGCGGCGCCCTGCACGTGGAGCGCTGGCTGCCGAAGGCGTCCCACGACGGGCTCACCTTCGACCTGCGGGTGCTCGTCGTCGCCGGGCGGGTCAGCCACGTCGTCGTGCGCACCGGCCGGTCCCCGATGACCAACCTGCACCTCGGCAACGCCCGCGGTGACCTGGCCGGCGTCCGCGCCGCCGTGGGCGAGGAGCACTGGGCCGCCGCGATGCGCACCTGCGAGGCCGCCGCCGCGTGCTTCCCCGGCAGCCTGCACGCCGGCGTGGACCTGATGTTCGCCCGCGACCACCGCACACACGCGGTCGCCGAGGTCAACGCGTTCGGCGACCTGCTGCCGGGCCTGCTCGCCGGTGGGCACGACACGTACGCCGCGGAGATCGACGCGCTGCTGACCGGCCGGTTCCGCGCCGCTGAGCCCGCCGCTGATCACACAGCCGCCGTGGTCGCCGCCCGGTGAAGGCGCTCATCGGCAGCCACGACCTGCTCTTCGTCACGCTCGACACGCTGCGCCACGACGTCGCCGCCGCGCAGCTCGCGGCGGGGCGCACCCCCAACCTCGCGAGGGTGCTGCCCGGCGGGGCGTGGCAGCGGCGGCACACGCCGGCGTCGTTCACGTATGCGGCGCACCACGCGTTCTTCGGTGGGTTCCTGCCCACGCCGGTGACGCCGGGCCCGCACGAGCGGCCGTTCGCGGCCAGGTTCCCGGGCAGCACCAGCGTCGGCGGGGACACCTGGGAGTTCGACGCGGCCGACGTCGTCACCGGGCTGCGCGCCGCCGGGTACCACACGATCTGCATCGGCGGGGTCGGCTTCTTCGCGATGACCAGCGCGCAGGGCGGGGTGCTGCCGGCGCTGTTCGACGAGGCGCACTGGACCCGCGACTTCGGCGTCACCAACCCGTCCTGCTTCGAGGCGCAGCTCGACCGGCTCACCACCGTGCTGCGCGAGGAGAAGGACGGGGACGGCCCGCTGTTCACGTTCGTCAACGTCGCCGCCATGCACCAGCCCAACCGGCACTACCTGCCCGGCGCCGGCGAGGACAGCCTGGCGTCGCACGGCGCCGCGCTGGCGTATGTCGACCGGCACCTGCCGGTGCTGTTCGGGCTCGTCACGTCCCGTGGCCGGCCCTGCCATGTGATCATGTGCAGCGACCACGGCACCGCCTACGGCGAGGACGGGCACACCGGGCACCGTTTCGCGCACGAGGTGGTGTGGACCGTGCCGTATGCCGAGTTCACGCTCGAACCGGGGGAGTGGTGATGCTCGGTTCCCCGTATCAGGGCTACCTGTATGCGTATCCGCACAAGACCGCGTACCGGCCGCTGCGGCCCCGGCCGAGGCTCGCCGACGTGTGGGCGGCGGAGCCGACCGGGGCGCTGTTCCTCTACGTCCACGTGCCGTTCTGCGAGATGCGGTGCGGGTTCTGCAACCTCTTCACCCGCGCGCTGCCGCCCGCCGCGCAGGTCACCGCCTACCTCGACCAGCTGGGGCGGCAGGCGGAGCGGGTCGCGGCCGCGGTGCCCGCCGCGTCCTACGCCCGGGCCGCGGTCGGCGGCGGCACCCCGACGTATCTGACCGCGGCGGAGCTGACCCGGCTCTTCGACATCGTCGAACGGGCCACCGGCGCGGACCTGCGGGCCGTGCCGATGTCGGTGGAGACGTCACCGGCGACGGCGACCGCCGACCGGCTCGCGGTCCTGGTCGAGCGCGGCACGACCCGGGTCAGCATCGGCGTGCAGAGCTTCCTCGACGCCGAGGCGCACGCCGCCGGCCGGCCGCAGCACCGTGCCGAGGTCGACCGGGCCCTGGACACGATCCGCGCCGCCGGCCCGGTCGAGCTGAACATCGACCTCATCTACGGCATCCCCGGCCAGACCGCCGAGACCTGGACGAGCTCGCTGCGGACCGCCCTGACCTGGCGGCCCGAGGAGCTGTACCTGTATCCGCTCTACGTGCGCCCGATGACCGGCCTCGGCCGGCGGGCGCCCGGCGCGCACGACCCCGAGTGGGACGCGCAACGGCTCGGGCTCTACCGGCATGCCGTGGACCTGCTCGCCGACGCGGGCTACGAGCAGCAGTCGATGCGTGCGTTCCGGCGGCGGGACGCGCCACCGCCGGACGACGCCGGAGACCCCGGCTACTGCTGCCAGGACGACGGGATGGTCGGGCTCGGGTGCGGGGCCAGGTCGTACACGTCGTCGTTGCACTACTCGTTCGACTACGCGGTGAGCGTCCGGCAGGTGCGCGGCATCCTCGACGACTATCTCGCGCGGCCGGCGGAGGACTTCGACGTCGCCGAGGTCGGGTTCGTGCTCGACGGCACCGAGCAGCGCCGCCGCTGGCTGCTCAAGTCGCTGCTGCGGGCGTCGGGGGTCGTGCCCGGCGACTACCTGGCGCGGTTCGGCACCACCGTCGACGACGACTTCCCGGCGCTGCGCCGGCTCCGCGAGAGCGGCCACCTCGACGGGCACCGGCTCACCGCCGAGGGGCTCGCGCACTCCGACGCGATCGGGCCGTGGCTCACCTCCGCCGGCGTCCGCGCCGCCATGGCCGGGCACGTGCCGCGATGAGGATCCTGTATCGCGGTCCCCTGGCCAGCTGCAACTACGACTGTGCGTACTGCCCGTTCGCGAAGCGGCGCGATCCGCCCGAGCTGCTGCGCGCCGACCGGGCCGCCCTGGAACGCTTCGTGGCGTGGGTCGAGGCCCACCCTGAACCGATCGATGCCGAGCCGATCGAGGTGCTGTTCACGCCGTGGGGTGAGGGGCTGACCCGGTCCTGGTACCGGGAGGCGCTCGTCCGTCTGTCGCACCTGCCGCACGTCGGGCGCGCCGCGATCCAGACCAACCTCGCCGGCCGGCTCGGCTGGGTCGCCGGCGCGGACCCGGGCACCCTCGCGCTGTGGTGCACGTTCCACCCGGGCCAGGTGAGCCGGGAGCGGTTCCTGCGCCAGGTCGAGATCCTGCACCGGCACGGCATCCGGCACTCGGTCGGCGTGGTCGGCCTGCCGGAGCACCTCGCCGAGGCGGTCGCGTTGCGCGAGGCGCTGCCCGGCGACGTGTACCTGTGGGTCAACGCCGCCGAGGGCCACACGTACCCGGCGGAGCAGGAGGCGGCGTGGACGGCGATCGACCCGCTGTTCGGCTACAGCGTGCGGCCGCACGCGTCCCGGGGCCGGTCCTGCCGCACGGGTGACGAGGTGATCTCGGTCCTCGGTGACGGCACGGTCCGCCGCTGCCACTTCGTGCCGGAGCCGCTCGGCAACCTGTACGACGGGACCTGGCGGCGGACCACGCAACCCTGCCCGAAGGGCGAGTGCGACTGTCACATCGGCTACGTGCACCTGCGGACGCTGCCGCTCTACGACGTGTTCGCCGGCGGCGTCCTGGAGCGGGTGCCGCACGAGCTGCCGCTGTGGTCCGTGCCGCCGGCCGCGCTCAATGCGGCGGACCCGGGGACCGTGTAGCCGGCCCCGGGTCGCGGCCGCACGAGCTGCCGCTGTGGTCGTGCGGTCGGCCGCGCTCACCGCGGCGGACCCGGGGACCGTGTAGCCGGCCCCGGGTTGCGGCCGCACGAGCTGCCGCTGTCCGTGCCGCCGGTGGTACTCACCGCAGCGGACCCGGGAGCCGTGTAGCCGGCCCCCGGGTCGCGACGCTGATCAGGCGTGCGCGCGCTTGCGGGCGGAGCGCTCGCGGTCCTTCTGGTCGAGCATGACCTTGCGGATGCGGACCGCGGTCGGGGTGACCTCGACGCACTCGTCCTCGCGGCAGAACTCGAGGGCCTGCTCCAGGGTGAGCTTGCGCGGCGGGATCAGCTTCTCCGTCTCGTCGGAGGCGGAGGAGCGCATGTTCGTGAGCTTCTTCTCCTTGGTGATGTTGACGTCCATGTCGTCGGCGCGGGAGTTCTCGCCGACGATCATGCCCTCGTACACCTCGGTGGTGGGCTCGATGAACATCGAACCGCGCTCCTGCAGGTTCATCATCGCGAACGGGGTCGCGACGCCGGCCCGGTCGGCGACGAGGGACCCCGTCGCGCGCATGCGCAGCTCGCCGAACCACGGCTCGTACTTCTCGAAGACGTGGTGCAGGATGCCGGTGCCGCGGGTGTCGGTGAGGAACTCGGTCCGGAACCCGATCAGGCCACGGGCCGGGACCAGCCACTCCATCCGGATCCAGCCGGTGCCGTGGTTGACCATCTGCTCCATGCGGCCCTTGCGGGTGGCCAGGAGCTGGGTGATCGCGCCGAGATACTCGTCGGGGGCGTCGATGGTGAGCCGCTCGACCGGCTCGTGCACCTTGCCGTCGACCTCGCGGGTGACGACCTGCGGCTTGCCGACGGTCAGCTCGTAGCCCTCGCGGCGCATCTGCTCGACGAGGATGGCCAGGGCGAGCTCGCCACGGCCCTGGACCTCCCAGGTGTCGGGGCGCTCGGTCGGCAGGATCCGCAGCGACACGTTGCCGACCATCTCGCGGTCGAGCCGGTCCTTGACCAGCCGGGCGGTGACCTTGGTGCCCTTGACCTTGCCGGCCAGGGGCGACTGGTTGGTGCCGATGGTCATCGAGATCGCCGGCTCGTCGACGGTGATCAGGGGCAGCGCGATCGGGTTCTCCGCGTCCGCCAGGGTCTCGCCGATCATGATGTCGGGGATGCCGGCGAGCGCGATGATGTCGCCCTGCGCGGCCTCCTCGGCCGGCTTGCGCTCCAGGCCCTGGGTCATCAGCAGCTCGGAGATGCGCACGTTCTGCACGGTGCCGTCGGTGCGGATCCAGGCGACGGTCTGCCCCTTGCGGATCTTGCCCTCGCGGACCCGGCACAGCGCGAGGCGGCCGAGGAACGGTGACGCGTCGAGGTTGGTGACGTGCGCCTGCAGCGGCGCGTCCTGGGTGTAGGACGGGGCGGGGATCGTGTTCAGCAGCGTCTGGAACAGCGGCTGCAGGTTGTCGCTGTCGGCGGGGACGGTGCCGTCCTCCGGCTGGCTCAGCGAGGCGACGCCGTCGCGGGCGCAGGCGTAGACGATCGGGAACTCGATCTGGTGCTCGTCGGCGTCGAGGTCGAGGAAGAGCTCATACGTCTCGTCGATGACCTCCTTGATCCGGGCGTCGGGCCGGTCCACCTTGTTGATCACCAGGATGATCGGCAGGCGGGCCTTGAGCGCCTTGCGCAGCACGAACCGGGTCTGCGGCAGCGGGCCCTCGCTGGCGTCGACGAGGAGGATCACGCCGTCGACCATGGTCAGGCCGCGCTCGACCTCACCGCCGAAGTCCGCGTGGCCGGGCGTGTCGATGATGTTGATCGTGGTCGGGGTGCCGCCGTCGGCGGGGACGTAGCGCACGGCGGTGTTCTTCGCGAGGATGGTGATGCCCTTCTCGCGCTCGAGGTCCATCGAGTCCATCACCCGGTCGACCTGCTCCGCGCGCGCGTGGAACGCGCCGCTCTGCCGCAGCATCGCGTCGACAAGGGTGG
Organism: Dactylosporangium siamense; assembly: GCF_016862795.1. GTDB lineage: Bacteria > Actinomycetota > Actinomycetes > Mycobacteriales > Micromonosporaceae > Dactylosporangium > Dactylosporangium siamense. The sequence continues at coordinate 80,465 of NZ_BONQ01000096.1, forward strand.
TCTTGCCGTGGTCGACGTGAGCGACGATGGCGACGTTGCGGAGGTCTGAACGGGTCTGCATGACCTCCATTGTTCCAGGCGGTTCCAGATCGCCGTCACGCACAGTGCGCGATGTGACGTTCCGCGCCCCCGGTCATCGTTTTCACCACCGTGCGGCGTCTGAAAGGACAACGGGGGACAGCGGGCGCCGCCCGTCCGCGATAGCGTGCCAGGACGGGGAGGCCATCGATGAGCTACGGCAGTTTCTACGACGACGACACCGCTGAGCAGCCGTGGGGCGTCGAGGAGGACCAGCCGCGCAGGCGGCGCGCTGGGATGATCTTCCTGGTCGGCGGGCTGGTCGTGGTCGGCCTGATCGCCGTCGGCGGGCTGGCGGTCCTCGTCAAGGGCCAGGACGCGAAGCCGGCGTCGGTCGCGACGGGCTCGTCCAAGTCGCCGGCGGAGGCGAGCGCCGATCCGGTGGAGGCGGTCGTGGAGACCACGTCGGCGCCGCCGAGCCCGTCGCCGTCGGCCAAGCCGTCGAAGAGCGCCGCGCCGAAGAAGTCGATCGCGCCGCCGAAGCAGACGGCGCTGCCCCCGCCGCCGCCGAAGGTGAGCACGAAGCCCGGCTGCCAGCCCGAGTACAAGGGCACGCAGCTGCCGAAGTCGACGGTCCGCGAGTATCTCGACGCCGCCGCCGTGAAGCAGTTCTGGGGCAGTGCCACCCCGGCCGAGGTGCAGGCCATCCGGGTGCCGAAGCGCCTGCTGTACGGCACCGCCGAGCAGGAGAGCGGCTGGCAGTCCAACATCTACGCCTGCGACGGCGGGGTCGGCGTCATGCAGATCATGCCGAACACCGAGACGTGGATGAACCAGCGGTTCGGCACGTCGTGGAAGATCGGCACCCCGAACGACAACGTGATGCTCGGCGGGCAGTACCTCGCCTGGGCGATCCGCTACTTCGGCGAGCAGCTCGGCACCTTCGACGTCCTGGGCGCCGACCAGACCCTGCTCAACGCGGTGATCTCCGCGTACAACAACGGCGCCGGGGCGGTCGACCTCACCAAGGGTGACGCCGGCATCACCAACTGGACATATGTCAACAACGTCAAGGCGCTCATGGGCAGGTGCTGCAACACCTACTAGCGTAGGGCGGCATGAGGCTCGACCCGGTAGGCCGACTGCTGAAGCTGCCACCCGCGCTGACCGGACGGATCCGCGTCACCAGGGGCATCCCGGTCCGGATGCGGGACGGTGCGATCCTGCGCGCCGACCACTACGGGCCGGCCCTGGACGCCGCGCTGCCCACGGTGCTGGTGCGCACGCCGTACGGCCGGGGCGCGCCGACGAACCTGCTCTGCCGGGCCGTCGCCCAGCGTGGCTTCAACGTGCTCATCCAGTCCTGCCGCGGGACCGCCGACTCCGGCGGCACGTTCGAGCCGCTGCTGCAGGAGCGCGAGGACGGCCTCGACACGCTCGACTGGTTGCGGCTGCAGCGGTGGTACGACGGGCGCCTCCTCACGTACGGCCCCAGCTACGTCGGGTTCGTGCAGTGGGCCCTGGCCGCCGAGGCCGGCGACGAGCTCAAGGCGATGGCCACGATCGTCACCGCGTCGGACTTCGGCCCGCCCACCTACGCGGGTGGCGCGTTCTCCCTCGACACCGTCCTCACCTGGTCGGCGCTCCTGGACGCGCAGCGCGGCCCGCGCCTGGACAACGCCGTCGAGCTGCTGCGCGGCCAGCCGAGGCTGCAGCGCGGGCTGGCCCGGGTGCCGCTCGCCGAGGCCGACCGGATCACCACCGGCGCCGAGATCGAGTTCTTCCAGCGGTGGCTGGCCGAGGCGGACCCCACGTCCGCGTACTGGACCCAGCGCGGCCACACCCACAGCCTGCCGAAGGTCACCGCGCCGGTGCTCATGATCGGCGGCTGGCACGACATCTTCCTGCCGTGGCAGCTGGTCGACTACGCCGCGCTGCGGGCCGCCGGCCTCCAGCCGCACCTGACCGTCGGCCCGTGGCACCACGGCAGCGCCGGGCTGTTCCAGCACTCCGCGGCCGAGGCCGTCGCCTGGTTCCGGGCCCACACCGGCGGGCCCGAGACCATCCGCGAGCACCCCGTCCGGGTCCACGTCGGCGGCATCGGCGCCGGGGCCGAACCATGGCGGGAGCTGCCCGAGTGGCCTCCCGTCACGAGCCAACCGCAGCGTTGGTACCTCCAGCGGGACGCCGCGTTAGGTCCGGCACCGGTACCGGACGGCGAGCGCCTCGACGGCTTCACGTACGACCCGAAACACCCGACGCCGGCGCTCGGCGGCCCGCGGCTCGTCGGCAAGATCGCCGGCCGCCGCGACAACGGCCCCCTGGAGGCGCGCCCCGACGTGCTGACGTTCACCTCGGCGCCGCTGACGGAGCCCCTCGAGGTGGTCGGCCCGGTGTCGGCCGACATCACCGTCCACGCGACGTGCGTGCGCCCGGACGGCGCGGCACCCCGGTCCCGGGAGCTCGTGCCGCACTTCGACGTGTTTGTCCGGTTGTGCGAGGTCGACGAGCAGGACCGGTCGTGGAACATCTGCGACGGCCTGGCCCGCGCCACCGCCGCGGCGGACCATGAGACCGGGACCGAGACCGGCCCCATGACGGTACGGGTGGACCTGTGGCCGACCGCGTATCGGTTCGCGGCCGGCCGCCGCATCCGGGTCCAGGTCAGCGGGGGAGCGCACCCGCGGTTCTCCCGGAACCCGGGCACGGGCGCGCCGCTCGGCCATGAGCTGGAGCTGCGCGCCGTCCGGCAGGAGATCCTGGCCCCGTCGTCGATCAGCCTGCCGGTGCTGCCGCCGGATCCGCCGGAGCGGCAGCCGCCGGCTCAGTCCTCGAACGTGGACGGGCCGACGTCGGTGTAGGTGCCGGCGTCGGCGTCCCACTCGAACTGCCGCCCCTCGGAACCGGCGCTGACGATCTTGCCGAACGCCGGGTAGCGCTCGACGAGCCACTCCAGGTCGGGCATGAGCAGCTCACCCGCGTCGGCGAGCTGCTCGTCGGTCTCGTCGCCGACCAGCAGGTTCCATCCGCTGGCCTTCCGCCCGTCGGGCGCGGCCGGCAGGGTGGCGTCCTCGGGGTCGTGATACACGTAGCCGGGGAGCAGCGACTCGTCCTCCACCAACCGCCGCGACGCGAACGCGATCAAGTAACTCATGCGCTCAAGTATCCCCGCGCCCGACCGTGACCTCGGCGGTGGGGAGTCCCCGCGCCGCCGCCAGCCACTGTGCCTCCGCCTCGATCGCGGCCCTGCCCCGGGCCGGCAGCTCCGCCCACGGCGTGACCGTCACCGCCAGCCGCTTCCCCGCGGTCTTCGCCCGCCACGTCCCGGCCAGGTCCCCGTCGAGCAGCAGCGCGCCCGGGTTGCCCAGGATCCGCCACACCTCCTTCTCCCGGGTCTTGTCGGGTGTCAGCACCGACCGGTCCCGGGCCTGCAGGAACGGGTCCGACGACGGCAGCAGCCGCACGCCGCGCACCGGCTCCGCGGCGAGCAGGCCGGCCAGGGCCTCCTGCGGTATCCACGCGGCGCGGCCGTCGACGGTGACCTCGGCGAGCCCGTCCGGCCAGGCCGGCTTGAGCGCGGTCCGGGTCGTGCCCAGGTACTTCGCGACGTCGGCGGGCGTGGCGGGGCCGAGCAGCCGCAGGTACGCGCGGATGAGCCCGGACGGGTCGCCGGGCCCGGCGGGGATGCTCAGCCCGCCGACCGGCAGCAGCACGCTGCTCGGCGCGTCCTCGTCGAGCTGGACCCCGCCGGCGAGCCCGGCCTGCTGGAACAGTGAGCCCGAGACGTGCCGCGCCCGGCACGGGCCGCAGTCGTACGTGAGTGCCTCCGGGACCCGGTCGCTGACGCCGCGGCTCGCGTCGCCCTTCGCGGTCGGGCCGGTGACGACGGCCGCGAACGCCTCGGCGGCCGCCCGGAACGCCGCGATCCCCAGCTTCCCGCCGTCCGGGACCTGCTGGCTGCCGAACCGGGCCGCCGCGTCGGCGTCGCTGATCGGCCACAGCGCCGTGACCAGGCCGGGCAGGTCGCCGGGCCGGTGCAGGTGCCGGGCGCCCCGGGTCGACCAGACCATGCTCAGGGCACCGTCGAACCTGCTCGTCCGCGCCGCCAGGGCCTGCCGCGCCGTCCCGGCCGGCACGTTGGGCACCCCGAGGTCGAGGATCGCCAGGTCACCGGGGTCGGCGTCGACCCGTTCGTGCAGCTGGTTGGTCACGGTCCGGTACGCGAGCACCTTCGCCCGCCCGACGGTCGGCATCGCCCCATTCTCGTGCCGCCCGCCCGACCCCGCAGCCCGGCTCGCCAGGGCCCGTGAGACCGCGGTGCTCGCGGGACGTACGGCGCTCGCGGGACGTACGGCGCTCGCGGGACGTACGGCGCTCGCGTGACCTACGGCGACGGGACCAAGCGACAGGCCGGCGTCCTGACGGAGCGCTTGCGGGACGCGCGGCGCTCGCGTTACGTGCGGCGCTCGCGTTACGTGCGGGACGTGCGGCGCTTGCGGGATGTGGCGGCGAGGGCGGACGATTGGTGTATGACCACTGAGGTGGACGCGGCCGGGGACGGCGCCGGCGAGATCAGGTTCACCGATCCCGAGCTGGCGTTCCTGCGGCACGCCCGGTTCGGCGAGCTGCCCGGCAGGGTGCGGCCCGCGGACATGGTCGAGCTCGTCGAGACCGACCCCCGGCGCGACTGGCCCGACGGTCCGAGCCGCGAGCAGCTGAACGCCTACTGGGCTGGCGGCTGACCCCGGGCCGCGCGAGTGGCTCACGCCTGCGTGAGCGCACGTTCGCGGCGCGGGTGGCTGACCGACCCTGGGCCGCGCGAGTGGCTCACGTCTGCGGCGTGAGCGCACGTTCGCGATGCGGGTGGCTGACCCCAGGCCGCGCGAGCGGCGCACGTTCGCGGCGCGGGCGGCTCACGTCTGCGTGAGCGGGTGATACTCCTCCTCGGTGAGGCCGAACGTCCAGGCGACGCCCGCGCGGGCGGTCCGGGTCGTCGGCGGGACGCGCAGCCAGTAGACGCGGCTGGTGCCGTCGGGCTCCGGCGTGCTGTTGATGACCTCGACCATCGTCAGCGGCTCGTCGTCGTTGAAGGTCAGCTGCCACAGCACGCCGCACGCGTCGGCGCCGAGGCGCCGGGCGCCGGCCTCGCGCAGGTAGCGCTCGTAGCCGAAGTGCTCGAGCATGACGCGGCGCAGCTCCGCGTTGCGCTCGCCGGCGATCTGCGCGTGCGTCAGGTGGGCGAGCCGGTCGACGAGATCCGAGGGGATCGGCATGCCCCGCCAGGCGTGCAACGCGAACCCGTCGCTGTAGCGCAGCGCCGGCGTGTCCGCGGCGTGCAGCCGGCCGACGTTGTCGCGGTGCAGCTCGTCGGGGCGGTCGGTGAGGATCGCGACGTTGGCATACGGCCACCACCAGCCGGCGGAGCGGGCCACCCCGGCGAGCCCGGCGAGGCGCTGCGCCGCGCCCAGCACCGCCGCCGGCGTCTCACCCCGTGAGTCGGCCCGGGAAGCGGCGGCGTCGAACGCGGCGAGCCAGCCCGCGTCGTGCTGACCACCGACGGCGTCGAGGAGCACCGCGCGCACCCGGGTCGGCAGCTCGTTGCGCAGGTGGGTGCGCAGCGGCGCGGCGACGCGGTCGTTGACCATCCGCCACACGTCGGCGCCGCAGGCCGCCCACAGGCGCGCCCAGCCGTCGGGGCCGAGCAGCCCGTGGACCTCGGCGCGGGCGGCCGCCCACGGTGCGGTGCGCACGGCCGCGCGGACCGACACCCCTGCGGTGCCCGGGACCGGTGGGCAGCCCTGCGCCCGCAGCTCCTCCACGACGGCCCGGTCCTGCACGACCGAGCTGTCCTCGGCGCCGGGGGCCGCGGTGGTGGACACGCCCAGGCGGGCGGTCGGCAGCGTGAGACCGGCCCGGGCGGCGCGGCGGGCCGCGGTGGTCATGGGCCGGTCGGCGACGGGCGCCGGGCCGGGCAGGTCGCGGCGGCCGGTGAGCAGGGCCGCCGCCCGCGCGCCCGCCGCCGGTGAGGCGAACCACACCACACGCGCGGGCCCGGGCAGCCCGGCGGAGCGATACGCGAGGCGGACCGCGTCGGCGGCGGCGGCCCGGTCCGCGGGCGCGGTGGACAGGCCGGCGGCCAGCCACTTCGCCGCGTTGGCGCCGAGCGCCGCGGCGCTGGTCTCGTCGGTGAGCGGGGTCGTGGTCATCAGTCGGCCACCGGACGCCACGAGCCCGGCACGTATTCGCGCTGGCGCACGATCCGATACGACCCGGCCGGGATAGTGATCGCGCCGTGCTCCTCGTGCACGACCCTCGCCCGCGACACGACCTTGACGTAGAGCCGGTCGATGTCGTCGCGGTCGGCGAGCAGCAGCGTGTCGGGGCCGACGATCACGTGGGCGTGGCCGGTCGCCTCGCCACGGGCCAGGATCATGCGGCCGGAGCGGTCGCGCGGGGCGGGCACCGCGGTCACGGGCACCTCGCCCGCGGTGACGGGCACCAGCAGGACGTCACCTTGTCGATACACGGTCGGACCTCCCAGCGGGACAGACGAACCAACAGATGTTCGAACCAGCAGATCGCACGATAGCCGGGGGGTACGACATTTCTGCGCGGGGCCGGGACCCGGGCGACCGCGTTCCAGGGGTGCCCAGGTGGTCAAGTCCCAAAGCGACGTCTATGCGGAGAATGCGTATCAAGACAACAACCATGAATTCGGGCTGAAGCCATCGAACAGGGTCGCGCAAAGCGTGAAAAGACGCGACCATGAAGGCCTCGCGGCGCAAGGGGGTGCATCATGCAGGCGACGCTGGCGGTCCTGTGCCCGTTCACGCCGCGCCTCTCACCGCACGTGGACGTCGTGCAGCGCTGGTCGCTGCACTGGGCCACGCGGCACGGCCTGCTCGACCGGCCGGGCGCCCGGGCCGCGTTCGCCCGTGCCAGGTTCGCCAACCTCATGGCCCGCACCTACCCGGACGCCGGCGTCGGCGACCTGCAGCTCGCCACCGCGTGGCTGATCAGCGTCTTCGCCCTCGACGACCGCCTGGAGCGGGCCGGTGACCCGGCCGCGACCCGGCGCCTCGTCGACGAGGTCCTGGCCCTGCTCGTCGAGGACCCGTCCGAGCCGCCGAAGGGGCACCTGCGGGCACTCGGTGAGGTGTGGCGCCGGACCGGGCCGCGGGTCAGCCCCGCCTGGCGGGAGCGGTTCGCCGGCCACGTCCGGGACTATCTCGAGGCCACCGTCTGGGAGGCCGGCAACCGGGCCGCGAACCGGCCGCCGCCCGTGGCCGAATACCGCACGATGCGGTTCCGCACCGCCGCGATCGACATGTTCTTCGACCTCATCGAGCCCATGCACGGCGTCGAACTGCCCGCGGCGGTCTTCGCCGACCACGACTTCGCCGCGATGCGCCGCTCCGCCGGGATGATCACCGCGATCTTCAACGACCTCGTGTCGTGGCCGAAGGAGGAGGCCGCCGGCGACCACCACAACATCGTCCTCGCGCTGCGGCACGAGCGGGGCCTGCCGGTCGAGGCTGCGGTGCGGGTCGCCGTCGCCGAGCACGACACCCTCGTCGGGGACTTCGTGGCGGCCCGGGAGCGGTTCGCGGCCGGAGCCCTCGCCGCGGACCCGGCGGTCACCGCGGTCGCCGGCGACTTCGTGCACTGGGTGCGCGGCAACGTCGACTGGTCGATGGAGTCGGGGCGCTACACGCCGTCCGACGACACCCCCGCCGGGCACCCGAGCGGCGGGGCGATCGCGATCCCCGCGCAGCGCCGGCCGGTGGACTAATCCGGTTCGCGGCGGCGCCGGACGCTGGTACCGTCGGCGCAGCTTTTCATCTTGGAGGATGCCATGCCTGCCCGGGACCCAGTCCCGGGTCGCCGGTGACCACGGACCGCTGCGGTCCGCTGGTGCGCCGAGGTGTGCCCGGGCAACGACGACCATTCCGTTGCACACCCGAGATGGGAACCCTCAGTTGTCAGAGCACAAAGGGTCCGCCTGGTACGCGGACTTCTTCACCGAACTGCCCAACGAGTTCTGGCGCCGCGCCGCGGTGCCGGAGCTGACCACCGCCGACGTCGGGTTCGTGCAGGAGCGGCTCGGGCTGGCACCCGGCTCGCGCCTGCTCGACGTGCCGTGCGGCAGCGGCCGGCACAGCCTCGCCCTCGCCGCGCTGGGGCACCGGGTCACCGGCGTCGACATCTCCACGGAGGCGATCGGGCACGCCCGCCGTACCGCGGAAGAAGCAACAGTGGAAGCAGAGTTCATCGTCGCCGACATGCGGGACATCCCGCGGACCGGCGACTTCGACGCGGTGCTCTGCCTCGGCAACAGCTTCGGCTACCTGGAGCCCGCCGACCTGACCGTGTTCATCGCGGCGGCCGCCGCGGCGCTGCGGCCCGGCGGCGGGCTCGTCGTCGACTTCAGCGCGACGGCGGAGACCGTCCTGCCCGGCTTCACGGGGCAGGACCGGGTGATGCGCACCGGCGACATCACCGTCGAGGCGGCCATCGAGTACGACGTGCTCACCAGCCGGATGCTCAGCCGGTACACCTTCATCCGCGGCGACGAACGGCTCGACGCGACGGCCGTGCACCACGTCTACACCAGCGGGCACATCGGCGCCCTGCTGCGCGACGGCGGGTTCACGGACGTGACGCTGTTCGGCGGGCCGGACGGTGCGCCGTACACGGTGGGCAGCGACCGCCTGCTCGTCACCGCCCGGCGGGGCACGGTCCAGTGACACGGGCCGGCCGGTCAGCGCGCGAACGCTGACCGGCCGGCTTTTCCGGTGCGGTGGAGAGGAATGCTCAGATGGCGTGCCGGGAGTCGTCGGGGTCCGGCATGCGGTGCACGTCGGTCGACTGCGTCAGGTCCGGGGCGGCCTGGACGGCGTCGGAGGAGCGCACCGCCGCGCCGGGCGGCGTGCTCCCCGGCGAGATCCACGAACCCGGCTTCGGGACGGCGCCGAACCCGGCCGCGTCGGGCTGCTCCACGTCGCCGCGCCACGCACCGGTCTCGGCGCCGCGCTGCTCGATGAACTCGCGGAACTTCGCCATGTCGGACTTGACCAGCCGGTCCACGATGCCGACCTTGTCGGCGACGTTCTCGACGAAGCCCTCGGGGTCGATGTCGAGCTGCGCGGTGACCCGGCTGTGCGTGTCGTCGAGCCGGTGGAAGGTGACCACACCGGCGTGCTTCGGTCCCTCGGTCGACGTCCACGCGACCCGCTCGTCCGGGTGCTGTTCGGTGATCCGGGCGTCGAACTCACGGCGCACCCCGCCGAACTCCACCACCCAGTGCAACCTGGTGTCGTCCAGCTGGCGGATCTCCCGCACGCTGTTCATGAACGCGGGGAACTGCTCGAACTGGGTCCACTGGTTGTATGCGGTGCGGACGGGCACGGCGACGTCGACGGTCTCCACAACCTGGCTCATGCGCTTCCCTTCCTTTCGGTGCTCACCCTCAGCTACCCCCTCGGGGTGAGGGCAAACCCGCACAAGATGTCCGACCGGCTCACCCATCGGGCTGGCTGAATGGGCGTCCGTGGAGCACTTCGCCTACGGCGCCATCACGCCCGCGCTCGCCCTCACCCTGTCGTTCCTCGGTTGCCTGCTCGGCGTGTTCATCGCCGCCCGGTCCAGGGCGTCCAGCGGCGGCAGCAGAGCCAGGTGGCTGACCCTGTCCGCGGTCGCGATCGGGGGAGCGGGCACCTGGGTGCCGCACTTCATGGCGTTGCTCGGCACCGACGTGCCGAACTCGGTGGTGCGCTACGACGTGCCGATCACCGCGCTCGGTTTCGGCATCGCGGTGGTGGTGTACTGCCTGGGCCTGTACATCGTCGGGTTCGGCCGCCCGTCGCTGTGGAAGGTCGTGCCGGCCGGGATCGTCACCGGCCTGGGCCTGACCGCCGTGTACAGCACCGCGCCCCTGGCGATGCGGCTGGCCGGCACGGTCGGATACGACCCGGCGACCGCGATCGCCGGCACCGTCGCGGCGGTCGTGGGGGCGACGGTGACACTGTGGTGCGTGTCGACGGTCCGCGGCAACAAGGCCCTCGTCGTCGCCGCGGCGATCATGGCCGTGGCCGCGTGCAGCACCCATTACACGGTGTTGTCCGCGGTACGGGTACAGGCCGCCCCGCTCACCGCGGAGATCCGGGGGACGAGCCTGCTGGAACTGCTCACGCCGGTGTGCGTCCTGGCGTGCCTGCTGCTGAGCGTCCTCGCGTACGCGACGGTGGGGTTCTCGGTCCGCCAGAACACCGCGTCGGAGGAGGAACTGCTGCGCCGGGCGAGGGACATGTACTCGATCGCCACCCTGCACCGCGCCGCCGCGGCCCGGCACGAGGAGAGGGACCGCGGCAAGGCCGCGGTCCCTCAGTGACCGGTTGTTCGGTGATCGCCTACTTCAGTGCGGCTGCCGGGTCGGCGGCCACCTGCGAGAGGCGCTCGGGGCTCACGGCGCCGACCAGGACCCGGCCGTCGTCGGTGAGCAGCACGCTGAACAGCTTGCTGTTGAAGGTCCGGCCGCCGTTGCCCAGCGGGAGCTGGTTGATGGCGTCCTGTGCCTTCTTCGCCGCCTCCGCGTCGGTGCCCGCGGCCTGCGCCGGGGTGCCCGTCCGGAGGACGAAGACCGAGGTCCAGCCCGTACCGATGACGGTGCTCTTGGGCTTTTCACCGGAGGCCGACTCGTCGACCTTCGGCTGTCCCTCGGCGCCGGCCTTCGCCGGGTCCGCCTCCTCGACCTTGGTGCCGGCCGGCGGGTTGAACACGAACTGGCTGTCGTCCGGCCGGGCGAAGCTCACCTGCGTGAACGTCACCTCGAACGCCGGGTTCCCCTGCCCCTTCGCGAAGACCTGCACGCGCAGTGGCAGCTTCTCCTGGGCGTCGATGGCCAGGCGGACCTGACCGATGAGCGACGCCGTGTCGCGCGGGCGCAGGATGAGCTCGTAGGCGTCCCGGCCGGCGATCTTCGCCGAGTTGCCGATGGAGACCTGCGTGGTCGGGTCGATCGCCTTGAGGGCGAGGTCGGCCGCTTCCTGCGGGCTCTTCGGCATCTCGCTCGGGATCGCGCCGGGACCCTTCGTGGTCGGGTCCTGCTCGCCGCTGTTCTTGAAGTGCTTCGCCGAGCCGGACTTGCTGTTCCAGGTCCAGGTGTCGACGCCGTTGTGGATGATGTCGCTCTGCCCCTGCGTGCCCAGCAGCGACACGCGGGCCTTGTCCGGGCCCGAGTACCACACGCGCAGGGTGTGCTTGCCCGACACGAGCGACGTGAGCTCCGAGCTCTGCTCGCCCAGCAGGGACGGCAGGGCCGGCAGGCCCAGGTCGGCGCGCTCCACGACGGTGCCGGACAGTCCGTCCAGCTGCGCGGTCTGCAGGTCGACCAGCAGCTGCGCGGCGGTGCGCGGCGGCAGGTTCGGCTCGGCGGCGACGGCGAGGGTCTTTGCGGCCACGCCCGCACCTACCACAGCGACCGCGGCAATCGCGGGCACCGCCCACCGTAGGACAGGTCGTGACGTGAACTTCGACATTGGGTAACACCTCCTGCCGACCATGGTGCGCGGGGTCGGCTGTGACATCGCTGAGACCGCCTGTGCGTTCCCACAGCACAGCGTGCCACGCTGGTGCACGTGAGGCTGCTGGTGGTCGAGGATGAGATCCGCATGGCGGGGGCGCTGCAGCGCGGCCTGCAGGCGGAGGGGTTCGCCGTGGACGTCGCCGGGGACGGGCCGACCGGCCTGGAGCTGGCCAGACACGGCGGCTACGACGCGGTGATCCTGGACATCATGCTGCCCGGGCTGTCCGGGTATCGCGTGGTGTCGGCGCTGCGCGCCGAGAAGAACTGGGTGCCGGTGCTGATGCTGTCGGCCAAGGACGGCGAATACGACCAGGCCGACGGGCTCGACTGCGGCGCCGACGACTACCTGACCAAGCCGTTCTCCTACGTGGTGCTGGTCGCCCGGCTCCGCGCGCTGCTGCGCCGGGGCGCGCCGGAGCGGCCGAGCGTGCTGACCGTCGGTGAGCTGACCCTCGACCCGGCGCGGCGGCGGGTCACCAGCGGCGGCGAGGAGATCGTGCTGACGGCGCGGGAGTACGCGCTGCTGGAGTACCTGATGCGCCGCCCGGGGCAGGTGGTGTCCAAGACGGAGCTCCTCGATCACGTGTGGGACGCGAGCATCGACACCGCGCCGAACGCCGTCGAGGTGTACGTCGGCTACCTGCGCCGCAAGCTCGGCCGTGACGCCCTGGAGACCGTGCGCGGGGCCGGATACCGGCTGCGATCCGCATGAACTGGTGGTCGCGGCTGTCGTTGCGGGGGCGGCTGGTGCTCCTGGGCACCAGCGGGCTCATTGTCGGGCTCGCGATCGCCGGCGTGGCGATGGCGACCGCGATGACGTACAGCTTCCGGGGCACCCTGGACCGCTCGGCCGACGCCACCATCACGGAGATCGCCGCGCTGCTGGACGAGGGTTCGACGCTGCCGTCGCCGCTGCCGGCGCCCGCCGGCCAGGTGGTGCAGGTGCTCGACACCCAGCACAGCGTCGTCGCCGCTGATCGCAACGCCGACCTGCTCGTGTCGCTGCTGCATGACGATGAGATCGCCAGGGCCCAGCGCGAGCGGATCACCGTGCCCGGTGACCGGGCGCTGCAGCCGGACCCGCTGCGGGTCACGGCCCGGAAGGTCGCGGACGGCCGGGTCGTCGTGGTCGCGGTGCCGCTCGGGGACTACAACCGCAGCCTGGAGCTGCTGAAGACGTCGTTGTGGGTGACGTACCCGGCGCTCATCACGATCCTCGTCGCCATCGCCTGGCGGGTGGTCGGGCAGGCCCTGGCGCCCGTCGACCGGCTCAGCGCGTCCGCGGAGCGGATCACGGGCGCGGCGACCGACGAGCGGCTGCCGGTGCCGCCGTCCAGCGACGAGATCCAGCGCCTGGCGGTGACGCTCAACCACATGCTGGACCGCCTCGCCACGACCCGCGCCCGGCAGCGCTCGTTCATCGCGGACGCCGCGCACGAGCTGCGCAGCCCCCTGGCCAGCATGCGCATCCAGGTCGAGGTGGCGCAGAAGCTGGGCGACTGGCAGTCCGCCGGCGACGACCTGCTGACCGACCTGGACCGGCTGTCGCGGCTGGTCGACGACCTGCTGCTGCTCGCGAGGGCGGACGAGCGCGACGGGCGGCGGGTGGCGCGGGAGCCGGTCGAGATGCGGAGCCTGCTGACGAACCTGGCGAAGCGGTTCGCCACCGTGACCGTCGAGGAGTCCGACCGGTCGCTGTGGGTGGAGGGCGAGCAGGACGCGCTGATCAGGGTCGTGCTGAACCTCGTCGACAACGGGGTGCGGCACGCCCGCACGGGGGTCGTGCTGCGGGCGGAGGCGGAGGGGCAACAGGTCCTGGTCACCGTCACCGACGACGGGGAGGGCATCCCCGGTCCGCTGCGGGAGCGGGTGTTCGACCGGTTCACCCGCCTCGACGACGGTCGCGCCCGCGACGCCGGCGGCACCGGGCTGGGGCTGGCGATCGTCCGGGAGCTGGTGCGGCGGCACGGCGGCACGGTCCGCCTGCTCGACGCGCGCCCCGGGGTGCGGGCCGAGGTGCGGCTGCCCCGCTTTGTTGACAGTGTCATGTGACAGTGTCATAGTTGTCGTGTGACCGCGACAGGATGGACGCTCGACGAGCTGACGGCACGGGTTGCCGCCGCGCTCGAAGGCACCGCCTACGCGGGCGCACCCAACGGTCGGGTGCGCGACGTTCCCGACGCCCGTGCCATCAGGTGGTATGCGACGATCGGGCTCGTCGACCGCCCGACCATGCGGGGCCGCACCGCGCTCTACGGTCCGCGACACCTTGCGCAGCTGGTGGCGATCAAACGCCGCCAGTCGGAAGGACGGCGGATCGCCGACATCCAGATCGAGCTTGCCGAAGCACCCGACGCGGTCCTGTGGGAGATCGCCGACCTGCCGAAGCACGACCAACCCCGCAACAGGTTCTGGACCGAGCCGCCCGCACCGCACGCACCGCCTCCGGCGCCGCCGCCCGCACTGCTCAGCGGGGTGCCGCTGAGTGGTGACGTGACGTTGCTGCTGCCCGGCACTCCCGGACCCGACGACGTGGCCGCGATCCAGGCGGCCGCCAAGCCGCTGCTGGACCTGCTGGCAGCACGTGGACTGACGCGTGATCCGAGCCCCGATGTGAGCCCCGATGTGAGCGCCGAGCGAGGGAGTGTGCAATGAGAGTCGCCACCATGAGTGAGGCGGAGGCCCTGCGGGTCGCCGCGCCGAAGGACGACGCCGGTCTCGGCGCGCTGCGCACCGCGCGGGGCAACCTGCCGCTCGACCGGATCGACGTGCACACGGCCATCACCGGTCTGGTCGCGCGGATCGACCTCACCCAGGAGTTCGTCAACGTCCACGACGAGGCCCTCGAGGCGACCTACGTCTTCCCGCTGCCCGACCGGGCCGCGGTGATCCGCATGGCGATGACCGCCGACGGCCGGGTCGTCGAGGCGGAGCTGCAGGAGCGCGGTGCCGCCCGCGAGACCTACGACCGGGCGATCGCCGCCGGTCAGCGCGCCTCGATCGCCGAGGAGGAGCGGCCCGACGTGTTCACCATGCGGGTCGGCAACATCCTGCCGGGCGAGCGGGTCAGCGTGTCACTGTCACTGGCCGGGCCGCTGTCGTTCGAGGACGGCGAGGCCACGTTCCGGTTCCCGCTCGTCGTCGCGCCGCGGTACATCCCCGGCGGGGCCCTCGACGGTGACAGTGTCGGCGTCGGGCACACGCTCGACACCGACGCGGTCCCCGACGCGTCCCGGATCACGCCGCCGGTGCTGCTGCCCGGGTTCCCCAACCCGCTGCGGCTGGGCATCACCGTCGACATCGACCCCGCGGGACTGCCGCTCGGCGAGGTCCGCTCCAGCCTGCACACCGTCCACCAGACCGAGCGGACCGTCACCGTCGTGCCCGGCGCGCGGGCCGACCGGGACTTCGTGCTGCGCCTGGCGTATGGGTCCGGCGAGGCCGGGCTGGCGCTCGTGCCCGACAGCTCCGGTGAGGAGGGCACCTACCGGCTGACCGTGCTGCCGCCGGCGTCGCAGGCGCCGCCGAAGCCCAAGGACGTGGTGCTGCTGCTGGACCGCTCCGGCAGCATGGGCGGCTGGAAGATGGTCGCCGCCCGCCGCGCCGCGGCCCGCATCGTCGACACGCTCACCGACGGCGACCGGTTCGCCGTCCTCACCTTCGACGACCGGGTCGAGACGCCGAAGTCGCTGCCGTCCGGGCTGGCCGACGGCACCGACCGGCACCGGTTCCGGGCCGTGGAGCACCTGGCGCGGGTCGACGCCCGCGGCGGCACCGAGCTGCTCCAGCCGCTCATCGACGGGCTGAAGCTGCTCGACGCCACCGCCACCGCGAACGGTGGCCGCGACCGGGTCCTGGTGCTGGTCACCGACGGCCAGGTCGGCAACGAGGACCAGATCCTGCGGACCGTCGCCACGGCGCTGCGCGGGGTGCGGGTGCACACCGTCGGCATCGACCAGGCCGTCAACGCCGGGTTCCTCGGCCGGCTCGCGATCGCCGGTGGTGGCCGCTGCGAGCTGGTGGAGAGCGAGGACCGGCTCGACGAGGCGATGGACCGCATCCACCGGCGCATCGGCGCGCCGGTCGTCAGCGGCGTCACCGTCACCGCCGAAGGACTCGACCTGATCGACGGCACGCAGGCCCCGGCCCGGCTGCCCGACGTGTTCCCCGGCGTGCCGTTCGTGGTCACCGGGCGGTATCGGGCCGCGGCGGACGGTGCGACCGGGGGCTCGCTGACCGCCGGCGGCACCATGCGCGACGGCACGCCCTGGTCGGCCACGGTCACCGCGACCCGGCACGACAACCCGGCGCTGACCGCGATCTGGGCCCGCGCGCTGCTGCGTGACCTCGAGGACGCCTATGTCTCCGGACCCGCCGGCGGCGACGAGCTCGAACGGCGGATCACCGGGGTGTCGCTGCGGTTCCAGGTGCTGTGCCGCTTCACCGCGTATGTCGCGGTGGACAAGCGGGTCGTCACCGAGGGCGGCGAGCCGCGCCAGGTGGTGCAGCCCGTCGACCTGCCGGCCGGCTGGGAGCTGCCGACGGCGGTGCCACCGCCGCCGCTGCACCCGACGGCGATGCCGATGGCCCCGCCCGCCAGCGCGCCCTACCGGAGCCGGTCCGCGGCGATGCCGTCGCCCGGCGGTCCGCCGCCGATGATGCCGCCGATGCCGCAGATGACGCCACCCCCGCCGCCGATGTCCGGCGCGCCGGCGGGAGCGCCGGCGCGGGACATGACGGAGCGGGAAGAGGTGTCGAGCCGCACGTCGGTGCCGGTCCGGCCCGGCAGCGGGGGCGGGGTCGCCCGGTTGCTGCGCGGCCGGGGACCCGTGCGCCCGCAGGCGCCAGCGGCGGCGCAGCCGTCGGTCGAGGCGGAGCGGCGCCGGGCCGACACGGCGGAGCTGCGGGAGCTCGCGGCGGGCGAGGCGCGGCGGCTGCGGGAGGCCCAGGACCGGCCCGACTTCGAGCGGCGCGAGCTGCTCGAGGACCTCGGGTCGCGGCTGGCGGTGCTCGGCATCGGCGTCCTGCGGACCCTCGCGGAGCGGCTCACCCCGGCGGCGATCGCGGCCCGGCCCCTGGAGGAGCTGTGGCGTGAGGTCCTGACCGAGCTCGACGCGGTGGCCGGCGACCAGCCGGAGCCGCCCGCCACCCGCGGGGCGTTCTGGAAGCGCTGAGCGGCACGACAACCGGGACCGCCGGCCGATGTACTGCAAACGCAGGAGTGCATCGGCCGGCGTCGCTCTTCTGTACGGTACTGCGGTGATCTCCCAGCGCATCGCCCGTGCCGTCACCGAACTCCTCGCACCGGCGGTGCTGGTGTCGGTGCTCCTCGTGCTGCTCGCCGTGCACGGCGAGCCGAACCTGGGCCGGGGGCTGCTGCTCGGGGTCGTCGCCGCGCTGTTCGAGAGCGTGCTGCCGTTCCTGTACATCCTGCGCGGCGTGCGGCGCGGCGACCTGACCGACATCCACGTCGGTGACCACCGGCAGCGGCGCGGCCCGCTGCTCGTCGGGCTGGCGTCGGTCGCGGTCGGCTTCGTCGTGCTGCTCGGCCTGGACGCGCAGCGGGAGCTCCTGGCGGGTGTCGCCGCCGGCGGGGTCGGGCTCGTCGTCGCCGCCGCCGTCAACCACTGGTGGAAGATGTCGATCCACACCGCGGTCGCGGCCGGCGCGCTGGTCATCCTCGTCCTCGTCTTCGGCTGGCTCCTCGCCGCCACGGCGCCGCTGGTCGCGGCCGTCGGATGGTCCAGGGTGGCGCTGAAGGACCACACCGTGGCGCAGGTCGTCGTCGGCGCGCTCGTCGGCGCGGTCGTGGCGGGCGGGGTGTTCGCGGGCCTGCGGTAGTGCGGCGGATAGAGTTCTGGAGGAATCAGACCTCTTCACGCTTGGGAGCAGACCGTGTCCACAGTGCGCTCGAACACCCTCGTGATCGCGGCCGGCACGACCGCCGGTGCCGCGGTCGCCGAGGCCGGGCTGCCGACCAGCGGGCCCAAGGCGATCGTCGTGGTCCGGGAAGACGGTGGACGGCTGCGCGACCTCGACTGGACGCCGGAGCAGGACACCGAGGTCGAAGCGGTCGACCTGTCCTCACCCGACGGGCTCAACGTGCTGCGCCACTCGACCGCGCACGTGCTCGCCCAGGCCGTCCAGGACCTGTTCCCCGAGGCGAAGCTCGGCATCGGCCCGCCGATCGAGCACGGCTTCTACTACGACTTCCAGGTCGACAAGCCGTTCCACCCCGATGACCTGGACAAGCTCGAGAAGCGCATGCAGGAGATCATCAAGTCGGGTCAGCGGTTCCGCCGCCGCCGGTTCGACTCGGTCGAGCAGGCCAAGGCCGAGCTCAAGGACGAGCCGTTCAAGCTGGAGCTCGTCGACGTGAAATCGGATGTCGACCAGAGCGAGGTCATGGAGGTCGGCGGCGGCGAGCTGACGATCTACGACAACCTCGACGCCCAGTCGGACAAGGTCTGCTGGTCGGACCTGTGCCGGGGGCCGCACCTGCCGACGACCCGGATGATCCAGGCGTTCAAGCTCACCCGCGTCGCCGCCGCCTACTGGCGCGGCTCGGAGAAGAACCCGCAGCTCCAGCGGGTGTATGGGACCGCCTGGCCGACCCGCGACGCGCTCAAGGAATACCAGAAGCTGCTCGAGGAGGCGGCCCGCCGGGACCACCGCAAGCTCGGCGCCGACCTGGACCTGTTCAGCTTCCCCGACGAGATCGGCTCCGGCCTCGCGGTCTTCCACCCCAAGGGCGGCATCATCCGCCGGGAGATGGAGGCGTACTCGCGCCAGCGGCACGAGGAGGCCGGCTACGAGTTCGTCAACACGCCGCACATCAGCAAGGCGCACCTGTTCCAGACGTCGGGCCACCTGCCGTACTACGCCGACACCATGTTCCCGCCGATGGAGATGGAGGGCGCGGAGTACTACCTGAAGGCGATGAACTGCCCGATGCACAACCTCATCTTCCGGGCCCGCGGCCGGTCCTACCGTGAGCTGCCGCTGCGCATGTTCGAGTTCGGCACGGTGTACCGCTACGAGAAGTCCGGCGTGGTCCACGGCCTCACCCGGGTGCGCGGCCTGACGCAGGACGACTCGCACATCTACTGCACCAAGGAGCAGATGCCGGGCGAGCTGCGCGGGCTGCTGCAGTTCGTGCTCAACCTGCTGCGCGACTACGGCCTGCCCGACTTCTACCTGGAGCTGTCGACCCGCGACGACTCGCCGAAGTTCATCGGTGAGCAGGCCGACTGGGACGAGGCCACCGAGGCGCTGCGCGCGGCGGCCATCGACTCCGGCCTGGAGCTGGTGCCCGACCCGGGCGGCGCCGCGTTCTACGGCCCGAAGATCTCCGTGCAGGCCCGCGACGCGATCGGCCGCACCTGGCAGATGTCCACGATCCAGGTCGACTTCAACCAGCCGAAGCGGTTCGAGCTGGAGTACCAGGCCTCCGACGGCACCCGGCAGCAGCCGGTGATGATCCACCGGGCGCTGTTCGGCTCGATCGAACGGTTCTTCGGTGTGCTCACCGAGCACTACGCGGGCGCGTTCCCGGCGTGGCTGGCCCCGGTGCAGGTGGTGGGCATCCCGGTCCGCGCCGATCACGGCGACTACCTCGCCGAGTTCGCCGCGCGGCTGCGCAAGGAGGGCATCCGGGTCGAGGTCGACCACTCCGACGAGCGGATGCAGAAGAAGATCCGCACCGCGCAGCAGCAGAAGATCCCGTTCATGGCGATCGCCGGCGACGACGACGTCAGCGGCGGCACCGTGTCGTTCCGCTACCGGGACGGCTCGCAGCGCAACGGGGTCGCCCTCGACGACGCCGTGGCGCACGTGGTGGAGGTCGTCCGTTCCCGCACGAATGTGGGACCCTCAGCGGCATGACGGGCACCCCGGATGATCTGGAACGGTTGTGGACGCCGCACCGGATGGCCTACATCAAGGAGGACCGGGCCGGCGACCACGACGAGCCGACCGGGTGCCCGTTCTGCCGGGCGCCCGGCCTGCCGGACGAGGAAAGCCTCGTCGTGGCGCGGGGTGAGCTCGTGTTCGCGGTGCTCAACCTGTACCCGTACAACCCGGGGCACCTGATGGTCTGCCCGTATCGGCACGTGGCCGACTACACCGACCTCACCCCGGGGGAGACGGTGGAGCTGGCGACGTTCACGCAGACCGCGATGCGGGTGATCCGCCGGGCCAGCGGCGCCCACGGGTTCAACCTGGGCATGAACCAGGGGTCGGTGGCCGGTGCCGGCATCGCCGCCCACCTGCACCAGCACATCGTGCCGAGGTGGGGCGGCGACACCAACTTCATGCCCGTCGTCGGCCGGACCAAGGTCCTGCCGCAGCTGCTCACCGACACCCGGAAGCTCCTGGCCTCCGTCTGGGACTGAAGCGTCAGGACAGGTGCGCCACGGCCTCGAACCCGGGGTCGTGGGCGCGCCCCACCTGCGCCCGGCCGAGCTGCCAGGTGGCCGCCGCGGCGGCGAGGTCCGCGCCCGCGCTGGTGGTGCCGTCGACGTAGTAGTGCAGGGTCCGCACGCCGTCGCTGCTCTCGTGGGCGACGAGCTCGCCGTCGCCGTGCAGCGCCGCGGCGAGGGGACCGTCCTCGAAGTCCCGCAGCGCCTCCAGGGAGGCGGTGTCCGGCAGCCCTTCGTCGGTGCGGTGCGGAAACGGCAGCGACACCGGGACGTGCGTGTCGAAGCGGGGCCAGCGCACCGACCGCAGCGGCCGCACGGCGAGCGCGAGGATCATCGGCGCGCCCGGCGGGGTGGCCCGCATGATGACCCACTGCGGCTCGCGGTACTCCTCCCGCAGCGTGTCGACGGCGGCGACGAGGTCGAGCGGGTCCCGGGCGCCGGCGGGCTCGTCGGCCGCGAACTCGACCGCGCCGACCCACGTCTCGACGCCCTCCTCGCCGAGGAGCCAGTCGAGCGCCAGGAACGTCACCTGCCCCCGGACGGTCTCCTGCAGCTTGCGGAACATGGGGTGGTAGCCGACGACGTCGATCGCGGCGGCGCCGTCGTCGCGCTGGAACGCGAACCGCAGCTGCGACATGTCGAGCTTCACGCCGCCGCCGATCTCGATCGTCGCGGTGAGCGTCGAATGGTCCGGCTGGCGGCTGGTGTGGTATTCGAACTCGGGGTCGGCGGCGGGCGCGAGAGCGGCCCAGCGGGCGGCGACGGCCCGCAGCTCGGCGTTGCCGGAGGGGGAGACGACCAGCGCGTGCCGGGACTCACGGCCAGCGCTGAACTCCCACGCGAGCTCCTTGTGGATCGCGGCGACCCGCTTGCTGACGTCCTCGGCGATCGAACCCCAGCCACCGCCGGCGATGGCGGCGACGACGGCGGGGCGGATCGTCGGCCACCAGGCCCAGAACTCGACGATCGGGTCCTGCTTCCTGCCCCGCGAGAAAATCATGCCGCGCAGTCTAGGCGGACCTGCGAGGGTCTGGGTCATGCGAGTGGACCTGTACGGCGGCGACCGGGCCGCGCTGCGGTGGTCGTTCGAGCTGGCCGAGGACTCCGCCGAGCTCCTCGACGGTTACCTGGACCAGGGCCGGGTCCTGGTGGCGCTGGAAACGGCGCCGGACGGCGGGCACGTCGTGGGCCACCTCCAGCTGGTCGGCCTGGAGATCAAGAACATGGCGGTCGTGCCGCGGCGGCGCGGGTCCGGTGTCGGTGCCGCGCTCATCTCGGCGGCCGCGGCGTTGGTACGGGCGGAGGGCGGCGGCACGATCCTCGTCGCGACCGGTGCCGCCGACGTCGGCAACCTGCGCTTCTACCAGCGGCAGGGGTTCCGGTTCCGGTCGGTCGAGCGGGACGTGTTCACCCCGGCGAGGGGGTATCCGGAGGGCATCATGGTCGACGGCATCGAGCTGCGCGACCAGGTCTGGCTGGACCGGGAGATCCAGCCAGACCCTCCACGGTGATCACCGCGGTGATCACCGGGCTGATCACCGGGTCGCGGCGTGCTCCTTCTTCACCGCGTCGGCCAGGTGCGCCGGCATCGGGTCGTGCCGGGCGAAGGCCCGGCTGAACGTGCCCGAGCCCGACGTCATCGCCCGCAGCTCGACCGCGTAGCGGACCAGCTCGGTCGCGGGGACCTCGGCGCGGACCAGGGTCCGCTCCTGCCCGGCGGGGTCCGGCTCGTTGCCCAGGACCCGGCCGCGACGGCCGGACAGGTCGCTCATCACCGCGCCGACGAACTCGTCGGGGACCCGGATGGTGACCTCGTCGATCGGCTCGAGCAGCGTCGTCTGGCCCTGCTCGGCGGCCTCGCGCAGGGCCAGGGCGCCGGCGGTCTGGAAGGCCGCGTCGGACGAGTCGACGGAGTGGGCCTTGCCGTCGACCAGGGTGACCCGCACGTCGACGACGGGGTAACCGGCGACCATGCCGCGCTCCATCTGGTGGCGGACGCCCTTCTCCACCGACGGGATGTAGTTGTGCGGGACGACCCCGCCGACGATCTTGTCGACGAACTCGAAGCCGGTGCCGCGCGGCAGCGGCTCGACCTTGATGTCGCAGACCGCGTACTGGCCGTGGCCGCCGGACTGCTTCACGTGCCGGCCGTGGCCGTGGCTGGGCGCGGCGAACGTCTCGCGCAGCGCCACCTTCACCGGCTCGGTGTCCAGTTCGACGCCGCCGGTGCGCAGCCGGTCCAGCACCACGTCGGCGTGCGCCTCGCCCATGCACCACAGCACCAGCTGATGGGTCTCGGCGTTGCGTTCCAGGCGCAGCGTCGGGTCGCCGGCGACGAGCCGGCCGAGGTTCTTGGCGAGGGCGTCCTCGTCGGAGCGGGTCTTGGCGACGATCGCGATCGGCAGCAGCGGCTCCGGCATCTCCCAGGGCGCCATGAGCATCGGGTCGTCCTTGCCGGAGATCGTGTCCCCGGTCTCGGCCGTCGTCGACTTGGTGATCGCGACGATGTCGCCGGCGACCGCGTACGGCACCTCGCGCAGGGTCGCGCCGAGCGGGGAGAACAGGTGCGCGAAGCGCTCGTCGGCGTCGTGGTCGGGGTGGCCGCGTTCGGCCATGCCGTGCCCGGAGATGTGCACCGGGTGGTCGGGGCGCAGCGTGCCGGAGAAGACCCGCACGAGGGAGACCCGGCCGACGTACGGGTCGATCGTCGTCTTGACCACCTCGGCGATCAGCGGACCGGCGGGGTCGCAGCGCAGCGGGGCGTGCGGGTTGCCGTCGACGTCGGTGACGGGCGGCACCACGTGCTCCAGGGGCGACGGGAATCCGCTGGTCAGCACCTCGAGGAGGGCGTCGATGCCGAGGCCGGTCTGGGCGCAGACGGGCACGACGGGGTAGAAGGTGCCGCGGGCGACGGCCTTCTCCAGGTCCTCGATGATGACCGACGTCTCGATGATCTCGCCGCTGACGTAGCGCTCCATGAGCGTCTCGTCCTCGCTCTCGGCGATGATGCCCTCGAGGAGGCTGTTGTGCGACTCCTCGATCGCCGGCAGGTGCTGCGGCTCCGGGTCGCGGACCACCGGCGGGTAGCCCGCGGAGTAGTCGAAGATCCGGTGGGTGATCAGGCCGATCAGCCCTTCCACCGCCGCGCCGTCGTCGCCGAGCATCGGCAGGTACAGCGGCAGCACGTTGTCGCCGAACACGTCCTGACAGTGGTCGAGGGTGTCCTGGAAGTCGGCCCGTGGGTGGTCGAGGCGGGTGACGGCGACCGCACGGGGCATCCCGACGGCGGCGCACTCCTCCCACAGCGCCGCGGTGGCGGCGTCCACGCCGTCCACCGACGACACGACGAACAGCGCCGCGTCCGCGGCCCGCAGGCCGGCGCGCAGCTCCCCGACGAAGTCGGCGTAGCCGGGGGTGTCGAGCAGGTTGACCTTGATCCCGTCGTGCACGAGCGGGGCGCACGACAGCGTCACCGACCGCTGCTGCCGCACCGCCGCCGGATCGTGGTCGGTCACCGTGGTGCCGTCGGCCACCGTGCCGGTCCGCCCGATCGTCGCGGTCGCCGCGAGCAGCGCCTCCACGAGGGTGGTCTTCCCGGCGCCGGAGTGCCCGACGACGACCACGTTGCGTACCCTGCCGGGGTCATCAACCGCCGGCACCGGGCCGGCGACACCCTTCTCCTGGACCTTCTGCGCCATCACGCGCCTCCCGTCCTGCCAGCTGTGAGCAGTCTCACAGTCACGACCTGTTCACCGATCCCACACCCGAACCATCACCGACACAAGCCCGACGTACCCCACCGGCGCCATACGGTTTACTCAAGCACCGTGAGCAGGCCCACGCGCAGGTATCCGGCAAGCTCCGCCGCCGTTATCGTGGGAGCGCCATGGCGAAGATCCTCAGCGTAGACATCAAGGCCGGACTGGCCCGCATCGTCAGCCCCGTCGCGGCCGCATTGCTGCGCGCCAAGATCACCCCTAATGCGGTGACCGTCGCCGGCACGGTCGGCGTGCTCATCGGCAGCGTCGGCTTCGCCACGCGTGGCCACATGGTCATCGCGCTCGTTATCGTCACCGTGAGCTGCCTCACCGACATGCTCGACGGGGCCATGGCCCGGCAGCTCGGCGTCAGCAACAAGTTCGGCGCCCTGCTCGACTCGACCATGGACCGCGTCTCCGACGGCGCCATCTTCGGTTCCGTGGCGTTCTGGTTCGCCTCGCAGGGGCAGCTGCGCGAGTGCGCCGCGGCGCTGCTGTGCCTGCTGACGGGGCAGGTCGTGTCCTACGTGAAGGCCCGCGCGGAGGGCCTGGGCATGACCGCCAACGTCGGGCTGGCCGAGCGGACCGAGCGGCTCATCCTCGTCGGCATCGGCGGCCTGCTGTTCGGCTTCGACGTGAAGTACGGCATGGAGGCGGCGCTGTGGCTGCTGGTGCTGTTGTCGGTGATCACCATCTGGCAGCGGATGTCGCACGTGTACCGGCAGGCCGGCGAGATCGCCGCCGCCGCATCCTCCTCCGGCGATCGGGACAGTCTGTGAACCTGGCGGAACTCGGCTACGGAGCCGCCTTCACGCTCATCCCGAAGCTGCCGCGGTCCGTGGTGTGGCCGCTCTTCGCGGCCGCCGCGGCGCACGGCGCCCGCCGGTACCGCGGCGGAACCGGTGGCAAGGGCACCGTGCGGCTCGCGTCCAACCTGCGACGGGTGGTCGGTCCCGCGGTCAGCGACGCGGAGCTCGCCGACCTGGTCCGGCGTGGGCTGCGGTCCTACGCGCGCTACTACCTGGACGCGCTGGGGCTGCCGGGCCGCTCCAGGGCGCAGCACCTGGCGGGGTTCCGGCTGGAGCGCGGCGAGCTGCTCGGCCAGCACGTCGCGGACAAGGTCGGCGCGGTCATCGCCCTGCCGCACGCCGGCAACTGGGACGCGGCCGGCGCGTGGGTCGCCGCGAACGGGTGGCCGATCGTGACGGTGGCCGAGCGGCTCAAGCCGGAGAGCGCCTACCGGCGGTTCCTGAATTTCCGGCGCTCGCTGGGTATGGAGATCCTGCCGACGACCGGCGGCGACCGGCCCGCGTTCGACGTGCTGGAGGAGCGCCTGCGAGCCGGTTACGTGGTGCCGCTGCTCGCCGACCGGGACCTGACCGCCAGGGGTGTCGAGGTCGACTTCTTCGGCGGCCGGACCAGGATGCCGGCCGGTCCGGCGCTGCTCGCGCTGCGCACCGGCGCGCCGCTCTACGTGGTGTCGATGTGGTTCGACCCGGACGCGGCCGCCGGTCGCCTCGAAGGGCCGATCCCGCTGCCGGGGGCTGGCGAGGGGGCCCTGGACGTGCGGGTCCGGCTGCTCACCCAGCGGATCGCGGACGGCCTGGCCGAGGGCATCGCCCGCAACCCGCAGGACTGGCACATGCTGCAGCGGCTCTGGATCGACACCCCCGCCGCCGCGGACCCAGCCGTCGTGAACCCGGCGTAGGAGGCGTGTTGCGTATCGGGATCGTGTGCCCGTACTCGTTCGACGTGCCCGGCGGGGTGCAGAACCACGTCCGCGACCTGGCGGAGACGCTCATCGCGCTCGGCCACCACGTCAGCGTCCTGGCACCCGGCGACGAGGAGAGCGGCGAGCAGCCCTACGTCGTGCCGGCCGGCCGGGCGGTGCCGGTGCCGTACAACGGCTCGGTCGCCCGGGTGTCGTTCGGCCTCATCTCCGCGACCCGGGTCCGGCGCTGGATGGCGGCGGGCCGGTTCGACGTGCTGCACGTGCACGAGCCGCTCATCCCGAGCCTGTCGATGCTCGCGGTGCTGTCGGCGCGCGGGCCGGTGGTCGCCACGTTCCACACCGCGATGACCCGCTCCCGGGCCCTCGCGGCCGCGCAGGGGCTGCTCCAGCTGGTCCTGGAGAAGATCACCGGGCGGATCGCGGTGAGCGAGCTGGCGCGCAAGGTGCAGGTCGAGCACCTCGGCGGCAGCGCGTGGGAGATCCCGAACGGCGTGCAGGTGTCGCGGTACCGGACCGCCGTGCCGCTGCCGGGGTGGCCGGGTCCGGGTGGGACGCTCGGGTTCCTCGGGCGGTTCACCGAGCCGCGGAAGGGATTCCCGTTCCTGCTGCAGGCGTTCGCGACGCTGGCACGCTCGCGGCCCGACCTGCGGCTGCTGGTCGCCGGTCCGGGTGACGTCGACGAGGTGATGGCCGATTTTCCGGACATTTCGCCTTATAGGGATCGGATCGTGTTCCTCGGGAAGGTGTCCGAGGAGGACAAGGCGCGGATGCTGCGCAGCGTCGACCTGTACATCGCGCCCAACACCGGCGGCGAGTCCTTCGGGATGATCCTCACCGAGGCGATGTCGGCCGGCACCACCGTCGTGGCCAGCGACCTCGACGCCTTCCG
This sequence comes from Dactylosporangium siamense, assembly GCF_016862795.1. Classification (GTDB taxonomy): domain Bacteria; phylum Actinomycetota; class Actinomycetes; order Mycobacteriales; family Micromonosporaceae; genus Dactylosporangium; species Dactylosporangium siamense. The sequence continues at coordinate 106,866 of NZ_BONQ01000096.1, forward strand.
GCGGGTCCTGGACGGCGGCCGGGCCGGCGCGCTCTTCCCCGTCGGCGACAGCGCGGCCCTGGCCTCGACGATCGGTGGGCTGCTCGACGACCCCACCCGGCGGGCCGCCCTCGCCGCCAGGGCGACCGAAGTCGTCGCCGCCTACGACTGGCCCGTCGTCGCCGAACGCGTCCTCGAGGTCTACTCCACGGTGATCGAGGTCGCGGGCGCGGTGGTGGAGCAGCCCGTCCCGTAGGCCGCCCGGCCGGTCCGGGTGACCGCTGCGCGTACCGTAGGCTTCCGCCCTGTGTGGTGGGTGATCACGGTGGTGGCGGTGGTGGTCCTGGTGGCCACCTATCTCACCTGGCTCGCGGCCCGCGTCGACCGGCTGCACGCGCGGGCGGTCGCGGCCTACGCCACCCTCGACGCCCACCTGCTGCGGCGCGCGGTCGTCGCGGTCTCCCTGGCCGAGGCCGCGCAGCTGCCCACCCTCGTCTACGCGGCCCGCATCGCCGTGGACGCCCAGCCCGAGGACCGTGAGGTCGCCGAGAACGACCTGACCCGGCACCTGCGCGACGCGCACGAGGACGCGGCCGTGCCGGAGCCGGAGCTCAGCGGGCTCGTGCAGGTCAGCCGCCGGGTGGCGCTCGCCCGGCAGGTGCACAACGACGTGGTCCGCGACGCCCTGGCGGTGCGGCGGCGGCTCTTGGTGCGGCTGTTCCGGCTGGCGCGCAAACACCCGCGGCCGGCGTACTTCGACGTCGACGACCCGTCGCTGTCCTGATTCGTGGGCCGCGGGGTTGCCATTGGACGTCGGACGCAGCCCACCCGCGGGCGTAAACTGAGGGTGAATCCCGCTCACCCCTGTTAGGAGTGCTCCGTCGTGTCCGAGTCGCCCACCACCAGCACGTCAGTCACCGGCACCGCGCGCGTGAAGCGGGGCATGGCAGAGATGCTCAAGGGTGGCGTCATCATGGACGTCGTCACCCCCGAGCAGGCAAAGATCGCCGAGGACGCCGGCGCCGTCGCCGTCATGGCCCTGGAGCGCGTCCCCGCCGACATCCGCGCGCAGGGCGGGGTCTCCCGGATGAGCGACCCCGACATGATCGACGGCATCATCGCCGCCGTCTCGATCCCCGTCATGGCGAAGGCCCGCATCGGCCACTTCGTCGAGGCCCAGGTCCTGCAGGCGCTCGGCGTCGACTACGTCGACGAGTCCGAGGTCCTCACCCCGGCCGACTACAGCAACCACATCGACAAGTGGGCCTTCACCGTGCCGTTCGTCTGCGGCGCCACCAACCTCGGCGAGGCCCTGCGCCGCATCACCGAGGGCGCCGCCATGATCCGCTCCAAGGGTGAGGCCGGCACCGGCGACGTCTCCAACGCCACCACCCACATGCGCAAGATCCGCGGCGAGATCCGCCGGCTGACGTCCCTGCCCGAGGACGAGCTGTTCGTCGCCGCCAAGGAGCTCCAGGCACCGTTCGAGCTGGTCAAGGAGATCGCCGAGACGGGCAAGCTGCCGGTCGTGCTGTTCACCGCCGGCGGCATCGCCACCCCGGCCGACGCCGCGATGATGATGCAGCTCGGCGCCGAGGGTGTCTTCGTCGGCTCCGGCATCTTCAAGTCCGGCAACCCCGAGCAGCGCGCCGCCGCCATCGTCAAGGCCGTCACCTTCCACGACGACCCCGACGTCCTCGCCAAGGTCTCCCGCGGCCTCGGTGAGGCCATGGTCGGCATCAACGTCGAGGAGATCCCGCAGCCGCACCGTCTCGCCGAGCGCGGCTGGTGACCGCCGGCATGATCATCGGTGTGCTCGCCCTGCAGGGCGATACCCGCGAACACCTGCACGCCCTGGCCGAGCTGGACGTCATCGCCCGTCCGGTGCGCCGCCCCGACGAGCTCGACTCCGTGGACGCGCTGGTCATCCCCGGCGGCGAGTCGACGGCGATGAGCAAGCTGGCGCTCGAGTTCGGCATGACCGAGCCGCTGCGCAAGCGGATCGCCGGCGGCATGCCCACCTACGGCTCCTGCGCCGGCATGATCATGCTGGCCGGCACGATCCTGGACGGCCGCGCCGACCAGGTGCCCTTCGGCGGGATCGACATGACCGTCCGGCGCAACGCCTTCGGCCGGCAGGTCGACTCGTTCGAAGGCTCCGTGGACATTTCCGACATCGACGGCGGCCCGTTCTCCGCCGTCTTCATCCGCGCGCCCTGGGTCGAAGAGGTCGGACCGGACGTGCGGGTGCTGGGGCGTGTGACCGCCGGACCGGCCGCCGGTAGGATTGTCGCGGTTCGGCAGCAGCACCTGCTCGCGACCGCCTTCCATCCCGAGCTCACCGGCGACCTCCGAGTTCATCGGTACTTCGTGGAGATGGCGCGTGAGGCGGGCCAGACGACGGAGGGTTAGGCCATGTCCGGGCACTCAAAATGGGCGACGACCAAGCACAAGAAGGCGGTCATCGACGCCAAGCGCGGCAAGCTCTTCGCCCGCCTGATCAAGAACGTCGAGGTCGCCGCCCGCACCGGCGGCGGCGACGTCAACGGCAACCCCACGCTCTTCGACGCCATCCAGAAGGCGAAGAAGAACTCCGTGCCCAACGACAACATCAACAACGCGGTCAAGCGCGGCTCGGGCCAGATCGGCGGCGGCGCCGACTGGCAGACCGCCATGTATGAGGGCTACGGCCCCAGCGGCGTGGCGATCCTCATCGAATGCCTCACCGACAACCGCAACCGCGCGGCGACCGAGGTCCGGGTCGCGCTCACCCGCAACGGCGGCAACCTCGCCGACGCCGGCAGCGTCTCGTACATGTTCACCCGGAAGGGTGTCATCATCGTGCCCAAGGCCGGCGAGCTGACCGAGGACGACCTGCTCCTCGCCGTCCTGGACGCCGGCGCCGAAGAGGTCAACGACCTCGGCGAGGCCTTCGAGGTCATCAGCGAGGCCACCGACCTCGTGCCCGTCCGCACCGCCCTGCAGGACGCCGGCATCGACTACGAGTCCGCCGACTCCTCCTTCGTCCCCAGCGTGACCGTCCCCCTGGACGAAGAGGGCGCCCGCAAGGTCTTCAAGCTCATCGACGCCCTGGACGACTGCGACGACGTGCAGAACGTGTACGCCAACTTCGACATCTCCGACGAGGTCATGGCGCTCGTCGAAGCCTGACCATCGACGCGCGGGGCGGGGGCCGGACGGCTCCCGCCCTTCTGTGTCGTGAGGAGCCACGTGTCCGAGGCTCTTGCCGCGCTGGTGCGGTCGTTCCTGGACGAGCCGCTGCGGCTGACCCCGGACGACCCCGCCGCGGAGTGGCACGCCAACACCGTGTGGTTCGGGGTTCCCGACGAGCCGGTCGATCCGGCGGCGGTGGCCGCGGCGCTGGAGGAGGTCGGCCGGCGGCTGCGGGTCCGCTTCGGCGCCGGACCGGGACCGGTCACCTTCTACGCCTGGCACGACGGGCAGGCCGGCCAGCTCCGCTGCGCGCTGCGCTCCGTGCCGCCGGACGAGTTGCCGTTCGGTGGGCGGCACGTGGTGCTCGAGCGGCCGGACGCGGTGGTCGCCCTGATCGCCGCCGACAGGCACCCCGGCGTTGTGCTGTGGGAGGAGCTCTCCCCGGCCACCGCCGAGCCGGCTCCGGAACCGCCGCCGTTCCCGGTCTTCGCGGTGCCGATCGCTGTCTGATGTCTTGCTCGTAAGCTGGTCGGGAAGGACCGCACCGCACTAATTGCCGTGTGGCCACATGGTGGACTAGTGTTCGGAGAGGAGGTGGAACATGACCGAAACCGTCATCAAGGCAGACGCCGAGACGGCCGCCGGGGACGAACCGGCGATCGACGAGGAACTGCTCGAGGAGGCACAGCGACACTTGGGCACGTCATCACGCAACGAAGCGATCAACGAAGCCCTCCGGGAGTTCGTCGACCAGCAACGCGCCCGCCGCAGGCAGGCGCTGCAGGACCTGCGACGAATGTCAGACGAGGGTGCGTTCAACTACGACGCGCTTGACGAGGTGGACACATGAGGTACCTCGTCGACACCAGTGCACTTGTCCGGCTTCAGCGGAACCAGGTCGCGGCGGCATGGGACGATCTGGCCGAACGTGGGCTGATCGCGGTGTGTGAGCCGGTTCTCGCCGAGATGCTGTCAATCGCTGACGCGAAGACCTACCTTGCCGTTGAAGAGCGCATTCTTGCGCTGTACCCGTGGGCGGCCGTTCCCGACGGCATCTGGTCTCTGACCAAGGCCATTCGGCACGAACTGATTTTGCCGAGCGCCTATCAGGGCGTGTCCGTGGCGGATCTGGTGATCGCGGCAACCGCGATCCGGCTCAAACTCGCGGTCCTGCACGAGGACGGCGACTTCGAAACCATCGCCAGGCATGTCCCTGAACTCCGCCAGCAGCGGATCAGCGCCGACCCTGAGTAGGACGCAGACCCTGTCGCCGCCCTCCCCGGCGTCGACTTTCGATGGCTTCCCGCCGCTCGTCCCGTGTCCGCTTGCCGGGACGCCACCCCACCCCCTGTCGCAGGATTACTGGCCCGGGCGGATCAGGCCTGACTCGTAGGCGTAGACGACGGCCTGGACGCGGTCGCGGAGGGCGAGTTTCATCAGGACGCGGGCCACGTGGGTCTTCACCGTGGCCTCGCCGACCGTGAGGGCGGCCGCGATCTCGCCGTTGGACCGGCCGCGCGCCATGAGGCGCAGGACGTCGGTCTCGCGTGGGGTGAGGTCGGCGAGCTCCGGGGGCGGCTGCGGGCCCGGGGTGCCGGCGTAGGAGGCGATGACCCGGGTCGTGACCGCCGGGTCGAGCAGGGCCTCACCGGCGGCGACCACGCGGATCGCGGTGATGAGGTGCTCCGGGGAGGAGACCTTCAGCAGGAAGCCGCTGGCACCGGCGCGGAGCGCCTCGTACAGGTTGTCATCGGTGTCGAACGTGGTGAGCACGATGACGCGGGGCGGGTTCGGGGCGGCGAGGAGGGCGCGGGTCGCGGTGAGGCCGTCCTGGCGGGGCATGGCGATGTCCATGAGGACCACGTCGGGGCGCAGGCGGCGAGTCAGGGCGACCGCGTCGACGCCGTCGCCGGCCTCGCCGATGACCTGCATGTCCGGCTCGGTCTCGATGACCATGCGCAGGCCGGCCCGGACCATGCGCTGGTCGTCGGCGATGACGACGCTGATCCGCGACAGGGAATGCACCGGGGTCACGACGCCACCAGCAGGGGGAGGCGGGCGTGCACGGCGAAGCCGCCGCCGGGGCGGGGGCCGGCGTCGAGGTCGCCGCCGAAGAGGGTGGCGCGTTCGCGCATGCCGATCAGGCCCTGGCCGGTGCCGGGCACGGGGACGACGGCGCGGCCGCCGGAGTCGACGACCGACAGGTGCACGCCGTCTCCGGCGTAGCGCAGTTCGACGGTGACGGCGGCGGGGCCGGCGTGCTTGAGGACGTTGGTGAGGGCTTCCTGGACGATGCGATACGCCGACAGGTCCGCCGCGGGCAGCAGCGTGACCGGGGTGCCCTCGCGCCGGAAGTCGACGGTCAGGCCGGCCTCGCGGACCTGGGCGAGCAGCTCGTCGAGGCGGTCCAGGCCGACCGGGACGATGGTGGAGCCGGCCGTGGTGCCGGTGTCGCCGCGCAGCAGGCCCAGGGTGCGGCGCAGCTCGCCGACGGCGTCGCGGCCCGAGGACTCGACGCTGCGCAGCAGGTCCGTCTCGACGGTGAGGCCGGCGTCGAGGCGGCGGCGGACCACGCCGGCCTGGATCACCATGACGGTGACGCTGTGCGCGACCATGTCGTGCAGCTCGCGGGCGATACGGACGCGTTCCTCCATGACCGCCTCGCGGACCCGTTGCTCGCGGATCGCGGCGCGGGCCGCGGCGGCGTCGCTGCTCTGCCGGTGCTGGACGGCGAAGGCGGCGCCGAGGATCCACGGGGCGACGGGGAAGAAGAACGCGCCCATCGGGTCGACCGGGTCGACCTGCCAGAAGGCCGTTCCGGTGGCGACGGCGAGGACCAGGCCGGCGACGCCGCGGGTGCGGGCGGGCCAGCCGGCGGCGCCGAGGAGCGGCACGTGCCGGCCGACCGTGTAAGCGGCGATGATCATCGCGGCGAGCTGCCAGAGGCGGTAGTTGACGATCTGGTCCGGATACCAGTACTTGAGGCCGGCGACGCAGTTGGCGAGCAGCGCGGTGAGCGGGGCGGCCCGGCGCAGGGCGACGAGCGGGACGAACGCGGCGAGGACGAACGGCCACCAGCTGCCCGGCTGGTGCGCGACCACCTCCTCCGTCAGCGCGAACGCCACGAACGCGCCCGCCAGCCCGAGGTCCGTCCGGCTCATGTTCACCCGCTGACCGTAGAGGCTGATCCGGGGTGGGTGAGCCCGTCCGGCGGATGACGGGGCGTCCCCCTCGCGGGGGATGGAGGTTCCGTCGCGGTGCGGGCGACCGGTGCGCCCGCGGGTCCGTACGGTGCCGGTCCGACTTCGAATCAGGGGTACCAGATGCGGCTCTTTCTTTTGCGTTTCCTGCTCTTCCTGGCGCCGGCCGTCCTCGCCGTCGCGACCGCCGTCGACCCCGCCCTGGGCGACGCGCAGGGCACCGGCGTCTACCGGGCGCACCCGGACGCGACCCAGTGGCACTCGCTGCTGCTGCACTGGTCGTGGCTGCTGTTCGCGCCGGCGTTCCTGGGGCTGCTCGCGCCGATCCGGCGGCGGGGTGCGGTGCTGGCCCGGATCACCTGGTGCGCGGTCGTGTTCGGGCTGGTGACGTTCGCCGCGTTGATGGCGTACGACCTGGCGCTGCTCGCGATGGAGCAGACACTGCCCGACGGCGACGTGGCGCGGGTCGACGCGACGTTCCAGGGGATGGGCTGGGCGGTGTGGGGCTGGCAGGTGCCGGGCCTCGCCGGCTGGGCCGTCGCGCTGCTGCTGACCCCGGTCACGGCGGCGTACGCGAAGGTCATCTCGTGGTGGACGGCGGGCGCGGCGCTGCTCGGCTCGGTGCTGTACCTGCAGTTCGCGATCTCCCCGCTGCCGGTCAACCTCGCCGGCCCGGTGGTGATGGTCGTCGCGTACACGATCGCGGGGTGGGAGGTCGGCCGGTTCCGCACGCCGGCCGAACCGGCGACGTTCGGCGTGTTCCAGGACCGGGTCGGGCGCTTCGGCCTGGTCGCCGCGCCGGTGGTCTTCGGGGCGGGCCTGCTGACCGTGCCGGGCCTGACGCCGGACGTCGCGGCGGCGGTGCGGCAGCCGGGGCTGGCGCAGGCGAGCGCGTGGCTGCTGCACGTGGCGTGGCTGCTGTTCGTGCCGGGGATGCTGCTGCTGATGCGGCGCGGCCGGCGGTTCACGACCGTCGCGGCGGCGGTCACGGCGTTCGCGCTGATGCACTTCAGCGGGCTGATGGTCGGCGACTACAGCGACCTGGCGGTGCGCCTCACGGTGCCGGAGGACGCCGCCGTGAAGGTCGGCGACACGTTCGGTGGCTACGCGCTGTTCACGGTCGGCTGGGCGGTCCCGGCGATGCTGCTGAGCCTGCTCGGGCTGATCGCGGTGCCGATCGGCGCGGCCGCCGACGGCCTGGTCCGCTGGTGGGTGCCGGTGCTGACCGGGCTCGGGGTGGTGGCGTTCCTCGCCGTCGGGGTCGGTCCGCTGTCGGTGCTCAGCCCGCTGCTGCTCCTCGCCGGGTACGGTCTCCTGGCCCGGGCGCTGCCCCCACGCCGGGAGGCGCCGGTGGCCGAGCCGGCGCCGGTGGCCGCCTGAGCGGCCACCGGCCGTCAGCCGGCCGTCAGTCAGCCGTCAGTCCAGGGCGACGCGCAGGTGGCGGGGGCCGCGCAGGACCGCGCTCGGGCGGTATTCCGGCGGGTCCTCCAGGAGGCGGGCCCGGGCCAGGACCGGGGCGAGGGCCCGCAGCGCCACCTGCGCCTCCAGGCGGGCCATGGGCGCGCCGAAACAGTAGTGGATGCCGTCGCCGAAGCCGAGGTGCTGCACCGGGCGGCGGTCCGGGTCGAAGCGGTCCGGGTCGCTGACGTGGCCCGGGTCGCGGTTGCCGGCGGCGAGGACCAGGGTGATCGAGGCACCCGCCGGGATGGTGGTGCCGCCGATCGGGATGTCGTCGAGCGCGGTGCGCCACGGCAGGAACTGCACCGGCGGGTCCCAGCGCAGCACCTCCTCGACGAAGGGGACCACGAACGCCGGGTCGTCGAGGATCCGGTCCAGCCAGCGCGGCTGGCGCAGCAGGAGCAGCGACGAGTTGGCGATCAGGTTGACGGTCGTCTCGTGGCCGGCGATGAGCAGCAGCAGCGCGGTGCTGACCAGTTCGTCGCGGGTGAGGCGGCCGTCGGGGCCGTCGTCGTTGGCGAGGGCGCGCAGCAGGCCCGGCTCCGGGTCGGCGTCGACGAGGTCGCCGAGGTAGTCGGCGAGCTCGCGGAACGCCGCCGACTGCCGTGGATGCTCGGCGGTGGCGAGGGCCTCGTCGATCCACGCCTTGAAGCGGGGCTCGTCGGCCAGGGGCACCCCCAGCAGCTCGCAGATGACGAGGACCGGCAGCGGGTAGGCGAACTGGTCGACGAGGTCCGCGGTGGAGGCCGGCAGGTCCGCGACGAGCCGGTCGACGATGCCCTCGAAGGACTGCTGCAGGTCGGCGACGAGCGTCGGGCGGTGCGGCGGGCCGAACTGCCGGGTGGCGAGGCGGCGCAGCCGGTCGTGCTCGGGCGGGTCGGTCCGCAGGAAGCTCGGCACCAGCCCGATCGGGTCGGTGGACGGGTCGTACGCGGAGCTGACCCTCGGGTCGTGCAGCAGCGCGGAGATCTCCTGGAACGTGGTCACCAGCCAGGTGCCGTCGGGTTCCCGGCCGACGGGGGTCCGCCGCAGCGACGTGTACAGCGGATACGGGTCGTGCCGGTTCACCGGGTCCAGGACCGCGCCGAAGACGGAGCCGACGGAGATCGTCATCGGGTCCCCCCGACGAACGCCGCGGACCGGGAGCTGGGATCGTGCCCGGTGACCACGACCGTCGCGTCGCGGGCCAGGAACTTCGGGTCCGGCACGTCGGCGGCCACCGGCACCATCGTCTCCGGCTGGTCCACGGTGGTGAACCGGGGCGGGAACGGCGCGGCCTGCTCGATCAGCCGCTCGTAGAACGGCAGCCACTTGCCGTGGTTGAAGGTGACCGCGCCGGTCAGCCGGCCCTTGTACCCGTACGCGGCGGCGAAGCGGCGTTGCTCCACCGAGCCCTGGGTGACGACGACCTCATCGGCGAACGTGGGCACGCCGACGGCCTTGATGTTGGTGCCGAACTGCAGCGACCAGAACGTCGGCATGTGCAGGTGCGGCCAGCGGTCCGACTCGTCGCTGACCATGTTGTGCGCGGCGACCTCGGCCTGGGCGACCGCGTTGGCCCAGTGCTCCAGGGCCAGGAACTGGTAGCCGAACATCGCGTTCGGTGCCCGGGCCACGTCGCCGGCGACGAACACGTCGTCGAGGACGAGCCCGTTGACGTCGAAGGCGCGGCAGCCGGCGTCGCAGGCGAGCCCCCACGGGCCGACCGCGAGACCCGAGTCGCGGAGCCACTCGACGTTGCGGACCCCGCCGAGCGCGGCGACGACGACGGCGACGTCGGCCTGGGTGCCGTCGGAGAAGCGGGCCCGGCGGACCCGCCCGTCGGGGTCGCCCTCGATCGCCTCGACGGTGACCCCGCAGCGCAGGTCGACGCCGTGCTCCCGCTGCAGGTCGGCGGCGACGGCACCGATGACCCCGCCGAGCGCGCCGGCGAGGGGCGTCGCGGCGGCCTCCGCGACGATGACGTCCAGGCCCATCGACCGGCAGGTGGAGGCGACCTCGGAACCGGCGAACCCGGCCCCGATGACCAGCACCCGCGGCGCCGGGCCGGAGGGCCGGTCGGGGTCGCCGGCCGGCGGCGGCACGGTGCTGAGGTGGGCGGCGGCGCCGTACGGGGCGATGGCCGCGAGGCGTTCGTGCAGGTGCATGGCGTCGTCGCGGGTGCGCAGCACGAACATGCCGTCCAGCGCCGCCTCGACCGGGTCGGGCCACGGCCGGGCCCGGACACCGGTGGTGATCAGCAGCCGGTCGAACGGCACGGACGTGTTGTCGTCCAGGCGGACCCGGCGTTCGGCGAGGTCCAGGCCGACGGCGGTGACGCCGAGCCGCCAGGTGGCGTCGAGGTCGCCGCGGTGCGGCAGCGCGGTCCCGTGCGGCGCGACCCGGCCGCTGAGCGCCTGCTTCGACAGCGGCGGCCGGTCGTACGGTTCGCAGTCCTCGCAGTCGACGAGGGTCAGCGACCCGGTGAACCCCTCCTCCCGCAGCGCCTCGGCGGCGCGCAGCCCGGCGAGGGACGCGCCGACGATCACGATGCGGTTCGGGCGGTCCTCGACGTGCACCGGCGGCATGTCCTGCACCGACAGCCGGTCGATCTGGATCGCCTGCACGGGGCAGGCGGCCGCGGCCCGGTGGACGCGTTCGCGCTGGTCCTCGGCGGGGGACGGGTCGTACATGAGGGCCTCGTCGCCCTGCATCTGGAACGACGACGGCGCGAGGAACGCGCACTGGGCGTAGCCCTGACACTTGGTGAGATCAACTACCACGCGCATGAGCCAACGGTCACCCCCGGCCGCGGCGGTCGCCTCACCCCACGAGGACGGCGGCGGAACTGGGCAGGATCGCGCGGACGACGGTGCCGGCGCCCGGCGCGCTCATCACGTCGAGGGTGCCGCCGACGAGCTCGGCCCGTTCCCGCATGGAGCGCAGCCCGAGCCGGCCGGGCCGCCCCGCCGCGCCGCCCGCCGCGCCGCCTGATTTGCCGCCTGACGCGCTCAGCCGGAACCCGACGCCGTCGTCGACGACCTCGAGGACCACCCGGGTGTCGTCGCCGGCGAGGCGCACCGTCACCTGGGAGGCACCCGCGTGCCGGGCGGCGTTGCCGAGGGCCTCCAGGGCGATGCGGTACAGCGCCTCCTCCACCTGCGGGCTGACGGCCGGTTCGGCGTCCAGTTGCAGGCCCCAGCCGGGCGGGACGGCACCGGTGCCGGGCGCGAAGTGCAGCGCGTCGACGATGCGCCGCAGCGCCGCGGCGAGGCCGGCGCCGACCAGGGTCTCCGGGCGGAGCCGGACGATGATGCCGCGCAGGTCGCTCAGCCCGGCGCTGGCCGTCTCCTGGATCCAGGCGAGGGACGCCTGCGCGTTGGCGGGATCGCCGTGCACCAGCTCCGCCGCGGTGCCGGCGCCGAGGCTGATGCCGTACAGGGTCTGCACCACCGAGTCGTGCAGCTCCCGGGCGAGCTGCTCACGCTCGCGGGTCGCCCGGGGGGCGTCGGTGCCCAGCGCCAGGGCGGCCGCCGCGGCGAACGCCTCCAGCCGGCGCGGGTGCGGCGGGCGGCGGTGCCCGGTGGCGACGAGCGCGCCGGGGACGCCGGCCTGGCCGGGCAGCGGCACGCAGCAGACCGCGCCGCGCCGCACCGGCCGCCCGGACCGCATCGCCGCGCCCGCGATCTCGGCCACGATCCCGGCGATCCCGGCCACGGTCCCGTCGACCGCCTCCTCCCCAGCCCGGTTCGGGCGGGCGGGGAAGGTGGAGGCGGCCCGGACGCGGCCGGTCGCGTCGACGACCAGGACCGCCGCCGCCGGCAGGGCGAGGGCGGCCCGGTCGCACACCGACCGCAGGACCTCCTCCGCCGGCGTGCCGGCGCGCAGGGCCGTGTGCAGCGCCGTGAGGTGCCTCAACTGGGTGCCGCCGCGTGGACCGGCACGAGCCCGACCCGCATCGCGTACAGGGCGGCCTGCGTGCGACTCTCCGCGTTGAGTTTCTGCAGGATGTTGCTCACGTGCGTCTTCACCGTCTGCGGCGCGATGTGCAGCTCCCGGGCGATCTGCCCGTTGGCGCGGCCCCGGGCCAGCAGCACCAGGACCTCCTCCTCGCGGCGGGTGAGCTGCGGCGGCGCGGCGGGCACGTGCACGTCCCGGACCAGGCGGGCGGCGACCGCCGGCGACAGCTGCACCTGGCCGGCCGCCGCGGCCCGCACGGCCCGGTGCAGCTCCTCCGAGGAGGTGTCCTTCAGCAGGTACCCGACCGCGCCGGCGTGCAGGGCGTCGGCGATGAGCTGCGGCTCGAGATAGCCGCTGAGGGCGACGACCTCGACCCCGGGCAGCTCGCGGCGGATCACGGTGGTCGCGGAGATACCGTCGAGGACCGGCATGAGCAGGTCCATCAGGACGAGGTCGGGTCGCAGCTCGTGGGCCAGGCGCACGGCCTCGCGCCCGTCGCCGGCGAGGCCGACGGTCTCCAGGTCGCCGCTGAGGGACAGGAAGCCGCGCAGGCCCTCGCGGACCATGGCGTGGTCGTCGGCGATCAAGATCTTGATACTCATCGCCGCGCGCTATACCCCGGTGCGGCGGCGAATCACCACGTCCCAGGTGCCGTTCGGAGTACGCCGAATGGGGGAGGACCAAGGTCGCCGCCACCGACCGACCGTGGCGTGATGTAAGGCACCGAGAAGGCGGGCACCGTTGCACCGTGACGCCCAACTTGCGCCGGCTGGGCCGGTTTTCGCTGGTGGGAGCCGGCGGTGTGGTGGTCAACAACAGCGCGTTGCTCGTGCTGCACGGGGGGTTCGGACTGGCGCTGCTGCCCGCCACCGTCGCCTCGGTCGAACTCGCGATGGTCACCAACTACGTGCTGCACGAACTGTGGACGTTCCGGCACCAACGCAGTTCCGACAGACCCAACGGCCGCCGGCTGTCGCTGCAGCGCTTCGCCTACTTCAGCCTGGCCGGCCTCGCCGCGTTGCCCGTCAACGTCGTAGCGGTCCAGCTGCTGGTCGCCCTCGGCATGCACTACCTGCCCGCGAACCTGATCGGCATCGTCGCCGGGTTCGCCGTCAACTTCGCCGTCAGCTCGAAGTGGATTTGGAGTGAACGCACCGATGGAACAGCTGGTGTTGACCATTCTCACCCTGATCTCGCTGGTGCTGACAGTGCAGGCGGCGCATGCGTTGTACCTCATGATCTATACGTGGGACCGGCCGGAGGCCGGCGACAGGGCGCGGGTGCCCGATCGACGTGCTACGCCGGCACTCTCCTTCACCGCCATCCTCCCGGCACGGCACGAGGAGGAGGTCATCCAGCACACCATCGCCCGCGCCGCGTCCGCTGACTACCCGCCGCACCTGGTGCAGATCCTCGTGGTCTGCTCCGCCGACGACGTCGGCACGATCGAACAGGCCCAGGCGCAGGTGAACCGGCTGCGCGCGATGGGCCGCACCAACGTCGAGGTGGTCGTCTTCGACGACGGGCCGATCAACAAGCCGCACGGGCTCAACACCGCGCTGCGGTACGCCACGAACGACGTCGTCGCCATCTTCGACGCGGAGGACGAGGTCCAGCCGCAGCTGTTCGACATCGTCAACACCATCATGTCGGAGGAGGACGTCGGCTGTGTGCAGGCCGGCGTGCAGCTGATGAACTTCCAGTCCAACTGGTACTCGACGTTCAACGTCCTGGAGTACTTCTTCTGGTTCCGCAGCCGGCTGCACTACCACGCGAAGAACGGCGCGATCCCGCTCGGCGGCAACACCGTCTTCTTCAAACGGACGCTGATCGAGCGCCTCGGCGGCTGGGACGAGTCGAACCTGACCGAGGACGCCGACATCGGCCTGCGCCTGTCCAGCATGGGGGAGAAGGTCCGGGTGGTCTACGACGACCGCTACGTCACGAAGGAGGAGACGCCACCGACGCTGCAGAGCTTCATCAAGCAGCGGACCCGGTGGTGTCAAGGCTTCATGCAGACCCTCGGCAAAGGCACCTGGAAGCTGATGCCGACCCGCCGCCAGCGGTTCCTCGCCTGGTACACCCTGGCGTTCCCGCACGTGCAGGCGATGCTCGGGGTGTACCTGCCGGTGGCGCTGCTCAGCGCGTTCGTGCTGACGGTGCCGGTGCCGATCGCGATGCTGTCGTGGCTGCCGGTGCTCATGCTCGGCGCCCACTTCGTGATGAGTGTCGTCGGGCTGTACGAGTTCACCGGCGCGCACGGGCTGAAGGCCACCCCCGGCACGGTCGTGAAGATGGCGATCACCTGGTTCCCGTACCAGATGGTGCTGTCCTACGCGGCGGCCCGCGCCCTGTGGCGGCAGGTCAAGGGCGAACGCAACTGGGAGAAGACGGCCCACGTCGGTGCGCACCGCACCGCGGCGGAGACAGCGGAGCTGACCAATGTCGGCTGATGTCCTGAACCGGCCGGAGACCCACAAGGGGACCGGCGCCCAGAAGCCCCCGCAGACCCGCGGGTGGCCGCTCATCGTGGTCAGCCTCGTCATCGGCCTGGCGACGCACGGCTGGAACATGTTCCGCTACCCGCTGTACCTCACCGACGAGGGCATCTACATGGAGCAGGCGTGGTCCGTGCTCCGTGAGGCGAAGCTGTCGCCGTACACGTACTTCTACGACCACGCGCCGTTCGGCTGGCTCACGATCGCGGGCTGGGTCGCGATCCTGCCCGGCGGCTTCAACGCCTTCGGCAACGCGATCAACACCGGGCGGGTGTTGATGCTCATCGTGCACCTGGTGTCGGTGTTCCTGCTGTACGAGATCATCCGGCGCTTCACCGGCAGCAAGGCGGGCGCGTTCCTGGCGGCGTTCGTGTTCAACGTGTCGCCGCTCGGCGTGTACTACCAGCGCCAGGTCCTGCTGGACAACCTGATGATGCTGTGGATCCTGCTGGGCCTGTACCTGCTGGCCCGCAAGGACGGCCGGATCGTCACCGTCATGGGCGCCGGGCTGTGCTTCGGCCTGGCCCTGGTGACCAAGGAGAACGCGCTGTTCATCCTGCCCGGCTGCGCGTACCTGCTGCACCGCGCGATCAAGTCCCAGCCGAACCGGCGCTTCGGGGTGTCGTTCTGGTGGTTCGCCGCCCTCGCCCCGGTCGTCGGCTACCTGCTCTTCGCCCAGATCAAGAACGAGCTGTTCCCGCAGAACTTCAACTTCAACCTCGCCGCGGCCACCCCCGGCGACCACGTGTCGCTGCTCTACACCGTGTGGTGGCAGCTGCACCGCAACTCCAACAGCAGCAACGGCCTGTCGTTCACCACGCTGCTGCAGGCCAGCTGGCTGTTCAAGGACCGCTACCTGCTCATCGCCGGCACCGCCGTGACGGTGCTCGGCCTGTTCGCGGGGCGGCGCAACAAGCGGCTGCGCGGCCCGATGCTGGCCTGCGCGCTGATGGGCGTGGGGTACGGCTTCTACCTGACCCGCAGCGCCCTGCTCGACTTCTACATCGCGCCGATGGTCCCGCTGTTCGCGCTGAACCTCGGGATGTTCTTCGGCTGGCTCACCCGGCGCACCAAGCCCGCCGGCGCGGCCGTGCTCGTCGCCTGCCTGCTGGTGCCGGTGGTGGTCATGCCGGGCGGCTTCATGGTCAAGTACAACACCAAGGGTGAGCTGGAGTTCAGCGACGCGTACCGGCTGCCGCTGACCCGCCTGCAGGAGCAGCAGGTCGCCTGGATCAAGGCGAACGTGCCGCCCGACGCGAAGCTCATCATCGACGACGACATCTGGGTCGCGCTGCACGACAACGACCCGCCGTACAAGAACGCGCACCCGCACTACAAGGCCACGTCGGACCCGGACGTGCGGGACAAGGTGTTCGCCTCCAGCTGGCAGAACGTCGACTACGTCGTGATGTCGAACAAGATGCGCGACGCCCTCGAACGCGGCGGCGAGACCTGGATCATCGAGGCGATCGACCAGCACGGGGAGACCGTGTGGCAGGCGACCCGCGGCGACGTCTCACTGCAGATCATCAAGATCGGTGGAACATCGTGAGCGAGCGGGAGTGACCATGCAGACCCTGAAGCGTCGCCTGGCCCCGGCGAAACGCCGTCCGGCATCCGCGGGCCTGGCCGGCAAGCGCCGGTCCCGGAAGCGGCTGGCCCGTCCGAAGATCTCCGGCCGCCGGATCCTGGTGGCCGTGGTCGCCGTGTTCCTGCTGTTCAGCGTCGGCCGGTCGGTGCTGCCGGCGCTCGGCATCGAGACGCCGGGGCTGCCGTCGTTCGGCGGCGGCGGGGACACGCCGACCGACGCGCCGACGACCAAGGCGCCGAAGGCGCCGACCGTCGACCTGAACGGGGTCATGGTGCCCGGCGGCGGCGAGCCGATGATCACGCTGAACCCTGGCCTGGTCCGGCTCGGCGGCACGGTCACGGTCAACGGCTCCGGCTTCGACCAGGGGTCCGTTGTCGAGGTGTACCTGGGCCCGTCCGCCACCGCGGCCCAGCCGTCGGGCAAGTCCAAGCCGTCCAAGGCCGCCGCCGGGAAGCCGGTCATGGTGGGCACCGCGAAGGCCGGCAAGTACGGCATCTTCACGCTCAACTTCCCGTTCCCCACCAAGATGACCACGCCGGTGTTGGAGGTGACCGCCCAGGCGCGCGGCAGCGACAAGGTCGCCAAGGCCGACGCGGCGGTCGCGCAGGGCGCCGGGCAGGCGGCGCTGTCCGCCGTGGTCGGCAAGCCCGGCGACGTCATCAACCTGACCGTGAAGGGCTTCTCCCCGGGCGAGGAGCTGCAGGTCTTCTGGGGCCGCATCAATGGTGACCCCGCCCTCACCCTCAAGGCCGACGAGGATGGCTCGGTGGGTAAGACCCCGATCAAAGTAGGGGTCACGGCGGTCGGGACGACCAGTCTGGTGGTCGTGGGCAAGACGAGTGGCGCGGCGGCGAGTGCCCCGTTCCAGGTGCTGCGGCTGTACCCGTCGATCAAGCTCGCGCCGTACGCGGTGAAGGCGACCCAGTCGATCACCTTCTCCGGCGCCGGCTTCGCGCCGGGCGAGCGGGTCCTGGTGCGGCTGAACGCGGCCGGCGGGCAGCCGGTCATGGCGGTGACGACCGACGGCGCCGGCGGGTTCAAGGGCGCCGGGCTGACCATGCCCTACCAGCTCAAGGGCGCCCAGTCGCTGGTGTTCATCGGCGAGCAGAGCCGGGCCGCGACCTCGACCGGGTTCACGATCCTGCCCTACACGCCGCAGGCCCGCACCAACGCCTACGGTGGCCTGCCCGGCACGGTGGTCAACTTCTACGCCACCCAGTTCGCGCCGAACGAGGCCGTGCACGTCTACGCCAAGACGTCCAAGGGCGCCAAGGGTGACCTGGTGTCGGCGTTCCGGGTCGACAAGAAGGGCACGGCCCGCGCGGTCGGCCAGTACACGATCCCGGGCAACACCGAGAACAGCGTCATCTTCGAGCTGCGCGGGCAGCTCAGCGGCTCCACCGCGACGGTCAACTTCAAGGTCGACAGTTCCGGCGGGCCGGTCGACATCCCGACGCCGAAGCCGTATGTCCTGCCGAAGGATCTGGAGAAGTAACCCCGGTGTACTGGCAGGCTTTTCGGGCCGCCCCGGAGGCGTTGATCGTGCTCGACGCCGCCGGGGTGGTCCGGCTCGCCAGCAGCGCCGCGGAGGGGCTCTTCGGCCGGGTGACCGCCGACCTCGTCGGCCGCCGGGTCGACGAGCTGCTCATCAGCGATCCGCGGGGAGCCCTCCCCGAACCGTCCGGGGGTCAGGAGTCCGACGGGGAGCCGATCTACACCACGTCCGCGATCCGCCAGCCCGACGGGGCGGAGCTGCCGGTGGACGTGCGGCTGCGGACCCTGCCGGGTGACCCCAGCGGCCTGGTCGTGCTCGCCGTCGACGACCAGGGGTCCGGCGGGCTGTCCCGGGCCAGCCTCGAACACCGCGTCGCCCGCCTGCAACAGGCGGGCGTCGCGCAGGAGCAGGCGCTCGGCGACGTCATCCTCAACCAGGAACGGGAACGGGCCCGCATCGCCGCCGGCGTGCACGACGACAGCCTGCAGGTGATCACCGCGGCGATGCTGCGGCTGCAGCACCTGCGCCGCCGGCTGCGCGAGCCGCGGGACCTGGAGCTGCTCGGCAAGCTGGAGGACAGCCTGGCGCTCGCGGCCGACCGGCTGCGCCGCCTGATCTTCGACTTCCGGCCGCCGAAACTGTCCAGCGAGGGGCTCGCCGCGGCGACCCGCGATCTCCTGGACGGGCTCGCGGAGGACCATTCGCTGGTCGTGCACCTGGACAACCGGCTGCGTGACGAGCCGGCGCTGCCCACGCGGCTGCTGCTGTTCCGGATGCTGCAGGAGGCCGTCGCCAACGTCGCCAAGCACGCCGACGCCGACGAGTGCACGGTCGTCCTCGGCGAGCAGGACGACGGCTACCTGGTCCGGGTCGTCGACGACGGGATCGGCGCGGAGAATGTCGAAGGGCACGTCGAGGCCGACTTCGAGACCCCCGCCGGGCATCTCGGCCTGATCCTCATGCGGGAGCGTGCGGCGCTCGCCGGCGGCTGGATCCGGATCAGCAGCGTCGCCGGCAGCGGCACCACCGTCACGTTCTGGGTGCCGCGCGGCGCCGACCTGCAATCCAAAGGAGCCGCCTGATGCGTTACCGCGTGCTGATCGTCGAGGACCACCAGGTGGTCGCCGAAGGGCTCGCAGCCCTGCTCAACGAGCACCCCGAGCTGCGGGTGGTGGCGATCGCCGGCGGGGTCGGGGAGGTCGAGCACCTCGCCGACGTCGAGCGAGTCGACGTGGTGCTGTGCGACTACTGGCTGCCCGACGGGACCGGCCCGGAGGCGGTCGCCGCGCTGCGGCTGCACCTGCCGGACGTGGCGATCGTGTTCCTCAGCGCCGACAGCAGCGACGAGGTGGTCCTCGCCGCCCTGGAGGCCGGGGCCGCCGGCTACCTGGTGAAGAGCTCGGCCGGGGCCGACGTCGCCGACGCGGTCCGCCGGGCCGTCGACGGGGAGATCCTGGTGCCGGCCCGCCAGCTGGCGAAGCTCCTGGCGCGGCGGCGGGAGCGCTCGCACCGCTCCGCCGAGCACGCCCGGCGGCTGGACAGCCTCACCCCGCGGGAGCGGCAGATCCTGAGCCTGATGACGGCCGGGATGGACAACCGGGACATCGCCCGGGAGCTGAGCATCAGCTACACCACGGTCCGCAGCCACGTGCGGCACCTGTTGTCGAAGATGGGTGCCCGATCCAAGCTGGAGGCGGTGGTACGCGCGGCCGACTGGGACGCTCCTACAGTTGCACCATGAGCATTTCGGACATTCGTACGCTGACCTGAAATTTCCGAATCCGTAATGTTTTGACCTGCCCGACGTCGTCGTACGTGAGGACAGGTCAAGTTGAAGCGTTCCCGTCTCGTGTGGCTGAGCGCCACCCTGGCGCTTGCCGCCGCCGTCACCGCAGGTTGTACCGCCATGAACTCCGCTGACAACACCGAACCCCAGGCCGTCGGCCGGCAGCTGAAGCTGCCGTTGCACACCGACGGCAACCGGATCGTCGACGCCGCCGGAAAGACGGTCACCTTCACCGGCGTCAACTGGTTCGGCCTGGAGACCAATACGTTCGCCCCGCACGGGCTGTGGTCCCGATCCCTGGACGAGATGCTCGACCAGATGGCGGCACAGGGCTTCAACTCGGTGCGGCTGCCCTTCAGCAACGAGCTGTTCGACGCCACCGCCAAGCCCAACGGTGTCGACTACAAGCTCAACCCCACCCTGCAGGGCCTCACCGGCCCGCAGATCATGGACAAGGTCGTCGAGGGCATCACCAAGCGCGGCATGATGGTGATCCTCGACCGGCACCGGCCGACCTCGCAGGGCCAGAGCAACCTCTGGTACACCGACAAGGTCAGCGAGGAGCGCTGGATCAGCGACTGGGTGAAGCTCGCGAAGCAGTACCGCGACAACCCCCTGGTCGTCGGCGCCGACCTGCACAACGAGCCGCACGGCGAGGCCACCTGGGGCACCGGCGGCGAGAAGACCGACTGGCGGGCCGCCGCCGAGCGGGCCGGCAACGCCGTGCTCAAGGAGAACCCGAACTGGCTCATCGTCGTGGAGGGCATCGAGTCCTACGACGGCGACGGGTACTGGTGGGGCGGCAACCTGCAGGGTGCGGCCAAGGACCCGGTCCGGCTCTCCGACCCGAAGAAGCTGGTCTACTCCGCGCACGACTACAGCCCCAAGGTGTGGTCGCAGCAGTGGTTCACCGACAAGAACTTCCCCAACAACATGCCGGCGCTGTGGGACAAGCAGTTCGGCTACCTCGTGAAGAACAACGTCGCGCCGGTGCTGATGGGTGAGTTCGGCGGCCGTTCCGTCGCCGAGACCGACGCCAAGGGCGAGAAGGACCTCGAGGGCATCTGGCAGCGGCACCTGATCGCGTACCTGAAGGACAACGGGCTCAGCTACACGTACTGGTCCTGGAACCCGAACTCCGGCGACACCGGCGGGGTCCTGAAGGACGACTGGAAGACCATCGACCAGGCCAAGATGGACCTGCTCAAGTCCTACCAGTCGGTGCCGGCGGGCAAGAAGCCGTAGGCGCATGTCGATGGCCCTCCCCACGCTGTTATGTTCAGCGTGGGGAGGGCCTCATGCCGTTTCAGGAACGGGACACCACGGTCGGCGACCTGCACGCGATCATCACCGCTCCTTCTGGCCCGCCGGTGGCGGGTCTCGTCCTCATCGACGGCTCGGGGCCCGCGACCCGGCACGACTGGGTCGGCATCCCTTCGTGGTTGGCGGAACGTGGGATCGCCTCGCTGCGGCACGACAAGCCCGGCTGTGGCGGGTCGCCCGGCGACTGGCGGGAGCAGTCCTACGAGGACCGGGCCACCGAGGCCCTGGCCGCCGTCGCCACGCTGCGCGCCGAGACCGGCGTCGAGCGGGTCGGCGTCATCGGCTACAGCCAGGGCGGCTGGATCGCCCTCATCGCCGCCGCCCGCCGCCCCCAGGAGATCGACTTCATGGTCACCCTGTCCGGGCCGGCGGTCGGCGTCGCCGAGCAGGAACGGGTGTCCGCCGAGCGGTCCCTGCGCCGGGCCGGTCACCCGCCCGCCGTCGTCGACGAGGCGATGCGCTGGGTCGACGAGCGCGCCGCCCGGCTCGCCGTCGGTGACCCGCCGGCGGACGTCCTCGCCGCGCAGGGCCGGCACGCCGGTCGCGTCTGGCACGACATCGTCGCCGCCGCGCCGTACGACACGGTGGAGACCCTCGGGTTCTTCGCCCGGGCGCTGAGCTTCGACCCGGCGGCGCTGATCCCGCACCTGCGCTGCCCGATCCTCGCGCTCTACGGCGCCGCCGACGAGAAGGTGCCCGTCGAGCGCAGCGTCGCGGTGCTCGCCGAGCGGCTGCCCGGGCTGCACCGCGGGCGCAACGCGATCGCCGTCCTGCCGGGGGCCGACCACATGCTGTTCGTCGCGGAGGGTGAGCACTCACCCGCGTTTCTGCCGATGTTGGGGGCGTTCCTCGACCTCGTGACGCTGTCGTAGGGCAGCGAACCGGGCAACCCGCCTGACTTGTGTGGCCTGCCCACATAGCTCGGTGCCCTACGCCACTCCTAGCGTGTGCGAACACCGCCAGCAGGCGCTGGCCTTAACCAGGCGTTCACACGGAGGAATCGTGATTCGGCAGACGAGTGCGCCGCGGCGGCTACTGTTCGCGGCGGTCGGCTTGAGCATGGCGGCGGCGTTCACGTCCGCCTGCAGCAGTCCCCAGGAGGCGGCCAACGAGCCGGCCGGGGACACCACCCCGATCAAGGTCGGCCTGGTGTACTCGCAGACGGGTGCCCTGGCCGGCTACGGCAAGCAGTACATCGAGGGCTGGAAGGCGGGCCTCGCGTTCGCCACGAAGGGCACCGGCAAGGTCGGCAGCCGGCCCGTCGAGGTCAAGGAGGTCGACGACGCGGGCGACCCGGCCAAGGCCGTCTCCGCCGCCAAGGACCTCATCGGCCAGGGCTACAAGATCATCGCCGGTAGCACCGGCTCGGCCGTCGCCGGCCAGGTCGCGCCCCTCGCCGCGCAGAACAAGGTGCTGTTCATCTCCGGCCCGGCGGCGTCCGACGCGGTCACCGGTGTCAACAAGTACACCTTCCGCTCCGGCCGCCAGTCCTACCAGGACGTCCTCGCGGCCAAGTCCTACCTGCCCTCGCCCACGGGCAAGAAGGTCCTCGTGTTCGCGCAGGAGGGCACCTTCGGCAAGTCCAACGCCGACGCGGTGAAGGCCGTCATCGGCGGCGCCGGCGCCACGGTCGACAACCTGTTCGTGCCCGCCAGCGCGACCGAGTTCACCGGCTTCGCGGCGCAGGCCAAGAACGCCAAGGCCGACATGATCTTCGTGGCGTGGGCCGGCACCACCGCCCCGGCCATGTGGACGGCGCTGGACCAGCAGGGCGTGCTCGGCTCCACCATGGTCGTCACCGGCATCGACCAGCGGGCGTCCTGGGCGACGTTCGGCGCGGCCGGCGGCAAGCTGTCGCTGCTCGCGCACTACTTCGACGGCGCCAGCGACAACGAGGCCACCACCGCGCTGCGCAAGGGTGTCGAGGGCGGCAAGCTCGACCTGTTCCACCCGGACGGCTTCACCGCCGCGCAGATGGTCGTGCGGGCGGCCGGCGAGGGCGGCGACGACGCCGACAAGATGGTCACCGCGCTCGAGGGCTGGAGCTTCGACGGCGTCAAGGGCAAGCTGACCGTCCGCAAGGAGGACCACGCCCTGCTCCAGCCGATGTTCCAGGGCAAGTTCTCCGGCTCCGGCGCCGACCTGAAGCCGGAGCTCGTCAAGGCGATCGACCCGGCCGACGCGACCCCGCCGGTCGTCCAGATGAAGGGCTGAGGGTTGTTCCCCCGAAGCAATGCACCGGCGGCCGGGGTGGTTGACGCCCCGGCCACCGGCCTGCTGTCCACCAGGCGGCTGACCTGGAAGATCGGCGAGGTCGCGATCGTCGACCACGTCTCGATCGACCTGGCCGAGGGCGAGTTCCTCGCCGTGATCGGCCCCAACGGCGCCGGCAAGACGTCACTGTTCAACCTGATCTCCGGGCTGCGCCGGCCGACGGACGGCTCGGTCACCCTCGCCGGGCACGACATCACCGGGCTCGCGCCGCACCGCCGGGCCCGCCGCGGCCTCGGGCGCACCTTCCAGTCCTCGTCGGTGTTCGGGTCGCTGACCGTGGCGCAGAACGTGCGCCTGGCCGTGCAGGCCCGCCGCGGCGGCTCGATCCGGCCGTTCCCGCTGCCGGGCTCGGACAAGGACATCGCCGCGCGCGCCGACCGGGTGCTGTGGCGGGTCGGGCTCGACCACCGGGCCGGCACCCTGGCCGGCACCCTCGCCCACGGCGAGAAGCGGAAGCTGGAGATCGCGCTGCTGCTCGCCGGCGAGCCGAAGGTGCTGCTGCTGGACGAGCCGATGGCCGGCGTCAGCGCCGAGGACGTGCCCGGTCTGGTGGCGCTGATCAAGACGCTGACCCGCGACGAGCGGCGCAGCGTGCTCATGGTGGAGCACCACATGGACGTGGTCCTGGACCTGGCGGACCGGGTGGCGGTCATGCACCACGGCGCCCTGCTCATCTGCGACACCCCGGAGGTCGTCATGGCCGACCGGACCGTCCAGGAGGCGTACCTGGGGGAGAAGCTGTGAGACATCCTCTGTCATCGGTGATGTCGGCTCGCTTCGCTCCCCGACATAACCGAAATGTCGGACATGTTCGCGCAGCGGACCTGTCCGGGAAGGTGACACCATGACCGCCATCCTTGATATCTCCGATTTGTCGGTCAAGGTGGGCGGGTCGCACATCCTGCAGGGCGTCACGTTCAGCGTGCAGCCGCAGGGCGTCACCGCGCTGCTCGGCCGCAACGGCGTCGGCAAGACCACCACCCTCAAGGCCGTGCTCGGCCTCATGCCGCGCGCCGCGGAGATCACCGGCCGGGTCGGCTACGCCGGCGCCAGCATCACCCGGCAGCCCACGTTCCGCCTGGTCCGGCAGGGCCTCGGCTACGTGCCCGAGGACCGCGGCGTCTTCGCCGGGCTCACCGTCGCGGAGAACCTCCGGCTCGCCGAGCGCGCCGGCAGCACCCCCGACTACGACACCGTCCACGGGCTGTTCCCGGAGCTGCGCAAGCGGGCCCGGCAGCGGGCCGGCACCCTGTCCGGCGGCCAGCAGCAGATGCTGGCGATCGGCCGGGTGCTGCTCAACCCGAACCGGCTCCTGCTCATCGACGAGCCGACGAAGGGCCTCGCCCCGAAGGTCGTCACCGAGGTCGCCGCCGCCCTGGAGGCCGTCGCCGCCGTCGTGCCGATGCTGCTCGTCGAGCAGAACCTGGCCGTGGTCCGCCGGATGGCCCGCCACGCCGTGGTCATCGCCAACGGCCGGGTCGCCTACACCGGCGGCGCGTCGGACCTGCTCGACTACACCGAGAAGACCAAGGCGCTGCTCGGCGTCGGCAAGGGGGAGCACTGATGAGCACCGTTGTGCTGCTGACGCTGACGGGACTCGGGCTCGCGGCGCTGTACTTCCTGGTCGCCTCCGGCCTCGCGCTGGTCTTCGGCCTCGCCGACGTGCTGAACTTCGCGCACGGGCTGTTCCTGTCCGTCGGCGCGTACGGCACCTGGTGGGCCTCCGGGAACCTGCCCGGCGCCGGGGCGTCCGGCTGGGGCTTCGTCCTCGCCGTGATCTTCGGCGTGGTGTGCGGCACCGTCGTGGCCGCGCTCGTCGAACTGGTCCTGATCCGGCCCCTGTACTCGCGCACCATTGAACAGGTGCTCGTCACCGTCGGGCTGTCCCTCGCCGGGGTGGCGCTGCTGCAGGCGTCGTGGGGCGCCGACCCGCGCACCTACCCGCGGCCGCAGTGGACCCAGGAGCTGACCGAGGTGGCCGGCGCCCGCGTCCCCAACGACCGGTTCCTGCTCATCGGCGCCGCGGTGATCGTGCTCGCCGGGCTCCTGGCGTTCCTCAAGTTCACCCGGATCGGCCTGGTCATCCGGGCCGGTGTCGAGGACCGGTCCATGGTCACCGCGCTCGGCATCGACGTGCGGCGGGCGTTCACGCTCGTCTTCGCGATCGGTGGCGCCGCCGCCGCCCTCGCCGGGGCGCTCGGCGGGGTCTACGCCGGCTCGATCTCCCCGACCGGCGGCAGCTCGCTGCTCATCTTCGGGTTCATCGTCGTCGTCATCGGCGGCATGGGCTCCGTCGTCGGGGCCGCCTACGCCGCCGTCGCCGTCGGGCTGCTCCAGCAGTTCGTCAACTACACCTCGCCGGGCCTCGGCGACATCTGCGTGGTCGCGCTGCTCGCGATCGTGCTGCTCATCCGCCCGCAGGGGATCACCGGAAAGGTCGCCACCTCATGATGACGGACACCGCGGTGACCCCCGGCGGCACTTCCACCCCCGCGAAGCGACGCTGGCATCCGGCCCGCTTCGGCCCCCTCGTCGTCCTGGCCGTGCTCATCGCGCTGCCGTACTGGTCGATCGAGATCCCCGGGGTCTTCGACACGGCCATCAACAAGCCCGGCACCCTGCAGCTGCTCGCGCTCTGCCTGGTGTTCGGCGCCCTCGCCACCGGCTACGACCTGCTGTTCGGGCGCACCGGCCTGCTGTCCTTCGGTCACGCGCTCTACTTCGCCGCCGGCGTCTACGGCACCGACGTCCTCATCACCAAGGCCGGCTACCCGCTGTGGCAGGCCGTCCTGTTCGCCGTCGTCGGCACCGCCACGATCGCGGCGGCGCTCGGTGCGGTCGCGTTGCGCACCAACGGGATCGCCTTCGCGATGGTCACCCTCGCCTTCGCCCAGGTCGGCGCGATCACCATCGGCCGTGACCCGGGCGGTGTCACTGGTGGCGAGGAGGGGCTGCCGATGGACACCGCCAAGGTGCCGGACGCGCTCGTCGGCGTCACCAACACCGTCAACCTGTACTGGCTGGCCGTCGGCGTCGCCGTCATCACCGTCCTGGTCGTGCACGCGATCGCGGACGCGCCCGCCGGCCGGGTCCTCGCGGCGATCCGCGACGACGAGCGCCGCGTCGGGGTCCTCGGCCTGGACCCGTACCGCTACAAGCTGTTCGCGTTCACCGTCGCGGGTGGCCTGGCCGGCCTGGCCGGGGCCATGTACGCGCTGCTGATCGGCGGCGCCACCCCGCACGTGGCGGTCTCGGACCAGACGCTGACGCTGCTGGTCATGGTGGTCCTCGGCGGTCCCGGCACCCGCTGGGGCCCGCTGATCGGCGGGATGCTGTTCACGTATCTCGACTACCGCCTGGTGTCCTTCGGCCGCTCCGACGCGGTCGACAGCCTGCCGGGCGTGCTGAGCGGCCCGCTGTCGCAGCCGCTGTTCGTGCTGGGGACGGTGTTCATCCTCGCGGTGTACTTCTTCCCCGGTGGCCTGGCCGGTCTGCGGACCCGTCTCGGCCCTCTGGCCAGGTGGATCCCCGACCGCCGCTAGGTGGATCCACCTGCTCGTAAGGGCGCCGATCGATTCGATCTCATTCGAATCGATCGGCGTCTTTTTTGTATGGCGGACGGACACACGCGTACGCCGGTAAATGTATGGATCGCCTCCATGGCCTGGGTGTGGCGCCGGTCATAGCGTTCGCCGCAACAGGCGGGCCGCATGTGACCGCCCACCACCCACCACCCACCACGCAACCGCCATCGCAACCGCCATTGCCATCGCCATCGCAGGAGGAGGTGTGTCCCCATTGGACGGTCCCGCCGCACTGACCGCACGCGGTCTCATCCGTGACTTCCGCGGCTTCCGCGCCGTCGACCAGGTCGACCTGACCGTCGCCGCCGGCAGCGTGCACGCGCTGGTCGGGCCCAACGGCGCCGGGAAGACGACGCTGTTCAACCTGCTCACCGGCTTTCTCGCGCCGACCGCCGGCCGGATCGAGCTCGACGGCCACGACATCACCGGGCTGCCGCCGGAGCGGGTCGCCCGCCTCGGCGTGGCCCGGTCGTTCCAGATCACCAGCCTCTTCCCGCAGCAGACCGCGCGGACCCACGTCGAGCTGGCCCTGCAGAGCGGGACCGGGCTCGGCTGGCGGTTCTGGCGCAGCCACCGGCTCCTCGAGCGGTTCTCGGCCCGCGCCGGTGAGCTGCTCGACCTGGTCGGGCTCGGCGACGCCGGGGACACCCTCGCCGGCAGCCTCGCGTACGGGCGGAAACGGGCCCTGGAGCTGGCCATCGCCCTGGCGCTGGACCCGAAGGTGCTGCTGCTGGACGAGCCGACCGCCGGGATGGGCCTGGAGGACGTCGACCGGACCGTCGAGCTCATCGCCGCCGTGCGCGACGGCCGCACGGTGGTCCTGGTCGAGCACAACATGAGCGTGGTCGGGCGGCTCGCCGACGCGGTCACCGTGCTGCAGGCCGGCCGCGTGCTGGTCGAGGGCCCGTACGAGCAGGTCCGCACCGATCCTCGGGTGATCGAGGCCTACCTGGGCTCGTCGGAAGGGAGCGCCGATGCTGCGCATTGAGGGACTGTCCGCGTGGCACGGCGAGGCGCAGGTGCTGCGCGACGTCGACCTGTTCGTCGAGCGCGGCGAGGTGGTGACGCTCTGCGGGCGCAACGGCGCCGGCAAGACCACGCTGCTGCGCTGCGTCATGGGGCTGCACGGCAACCAGACGGGTGCCGTGCACCTCGACGGCGACGACATCACGGCGCGAAAGGTCCACCAGCGCGCCCGCCGCGGCCTCGGCTGGGTGCCCGACGACCGCGGCGCCTACGCCACCCTGACCGTCGCGGAACACCTCACCCTGCCCCCGGTCGTCGGTCCCGCCCCGTGGAGCCTGGAGCAGGTCCACGAGGCGTTCCCGGCGCTGTACACCCGCCGCGCCAGCCCGGCCACGAAGCTCTCCGGCGGCGAGCAGCAGATGCTCGCCCTCGCCAGGGTGCTGCGGATGGGCGCGACGGTCCTGCTCTGCGACGAACCCACCGAGGGGCTCTCCCCGCTGCTGGTCCAGCAGGTCGGCGAGATCCTGCGGCGGGCCAAGGCGCTCGGCGTCACCGTCCTGCTCGTCGAGCAGAACATCCACTTCGCCACCACCGTCGCCGACCGCCACTACCTCCTCGCCGAGGGGCGGATCGTCGGCCACTTCGACAACACCGACATCCACTCCCGCGAGGCCGACCTCCTCGCACACCTCGGGATCTAGGGGATATTTCGTGAAAAAGACTCTCGCGGCCGGTGCCGCGCTCTGCGTCGCCCTGTCCGGTTGCGGCGGCGGCGGCCCCCGCGGCGGCGGCGACTCGAAGCTCACCGGCGACAAGATCGTGCTCGGCGTGCTCAACGACCAGTCCGCCACCTACGCCCAGCTGTCGGGCAAGAACTCCGTCGAGGCCGTGAAGATGGCGATCGAGGACTTCAAGGCCAAGTACGGCGACAAGGCGGTCACGAAGAACATCACCGTGGAGAGCGCCGACCACCAGAACAAGCCCGACGTGGCGAACACCCGCGCGTCGGAGATGTACGACCGGCTCGGCGTCGACGCGATCCTCGACGTGCCCACCTCGTCGGCCGCGCTGAAGGTCGCCGACGTCGCCAAGGCGCAGAAGAAGCTCTACTTCAACATCTCCGGCGCCACCACCGACCTGACCGGCAAGTCCTGCAACAAGTACACGTTCCACTACGCCTACGACACCGCGATGCTCGCCAACGGCACCGGCACCGCGGCCACCCAGGCGGGCGCGAAGAACTGGTACATCGTCTACCCCGACTACGCGTTCGGCCAGGACATGGAGAAGTCCTTCAAGGCCGCCATCACCAAGGGCGGCGGCACCGTCGTGGCCAGCGACCCGACCCCGTTCCCGAACGACAACTTCTCCACGTTCCTGCTCAAAGCCCCGACGCTGAACCCGAAGCCCGACGTGCTGGGCACCATGCAGGCCGGCGCCGACCTGGTGAACGTGGTCAAGCAGTACAACGAGTTCAAGCTGCGGGACAAGGGCGTCGGGCTCGCCGTCGGCCTGATGTTCCTCACCGACATCCACTCCCTGACCCCGGACGCCCTGGCGGGCACCACGTTCACCGACGCGTGGTACTGGAACTTCGACGCCGAGAACCGGGCCTGGGCCGACAAGTTCTCCGCCCGCACCGGTGGGCAGCGGCCCACGTTCGCGCACGCCGCGAACTACTCCGCGGCGATGCAGTACCTGGAGGCCGTCCAGGCCGCCGGCACCGACGACGCCGACGCGGTCGTCAAGCAGCTGGAGGGCAAGAAGGTCAACGACTTCTTCCTCCGCAACGGCGAGTTCCGGGCCGCCGACCACCGGGTCCTGCACGACGCCTACCTCGCCAAGGTGAAGCCCGGCAGCGAGGTCAAGGAGCCCTGGGACTACGAGCAGATCGTGAAGACGATCCCCGCCCAGGACGCGTTCCGCGCCCCGTCGGCCGACTGCAAGCTGTAGTCCGATGGGATTTCTCACCCAGACGTTCAACGGACTGGTCGGGGGCAGCTTCTACGCGTTGCTCGCCCTCGGCCTGGCCGTCATCTTTGGCATGCTCCGGGTGGTCAACTTCGCCCACGGCGCGTTCTACATGCTCGGCGCGTTCGGCGCCTACGTGCTGCTCGCCGAGGCCGGGATCTCCTTCTGGTGGGCGCTGCTCGCGGTGCCGGTGGTGCTCGGCCTGCTCGGGATCCTGCTCGAGCGCACGCTGATCCGCCGGCTGTCCGCCCTGGACCCGCTGTACAACTTCCTGCTCACCTTCGGGCTGACCCTGATGCTGCAGGACGTGGTGAAGTCCCGCTACGGCTCGCAGTCCAACCCCTACGGCGCGCCGGCGGGGCTGCGCGGCACCGTCGACCTCGGGTTGTTCGACTTCCCGGCGTACCGGGTGTTCGTCTTCGGCGTGGCCGTGCTGCTGTGCGTGGGCGTGTGGTGGCTGCTGACCCGGACCCGGGTCGGCACCGTCGTGCGGGCCGCCACCGAACGGCCCGAGCTCACCCGGGCCCTCGGCATCGACGTCGGGCGGTGGATCGCGCCCGTGTTCGGCTTCGGGGTGGCCCTGGCCGCCCTCGCGGGGGTGCTCGCCGCGCCGATGCGGGCGGTGAACCCGCTCATGGGCGCCGACCTGATCATCGGCGTCTTCGCGGTCGTCGTCATCGGCGGTCTCGGGTCGGTCTTCGGTTCCGTCGCCGCCGGCTTCGGGATCGGGCTGCTGCAGGCCTGGAGCGAGGCCTACGGCCCGGGCCTGCTCGCGCAGACCCTCATCTTCCTGGTCATGGCCCTGGTGCTGCTGTTCCGCCCGGCCGGGCTGTTCGGGCGGGAGGAGCTGCCGACATGACCTCGCTCCTGCTGCAACGGGTCCGCACCCCCAGGTGGGCCGGCTGGCTGCTGCTGGCCGCCGGTGCGCTGCTGGCCCTCTGGCTGCCCAACGGGCTCTACCCCGCGGTCGCCGTCGACATGCTGTGCTGGGCCCTGTTCGCCGTGGCCATCGACCTGCTGCTGGGGTACGGCGGGCTGCTGTCCTTCGGGCACGCGGCGTTCTGGGGCACCTCGGCGTACACCGCCGGGCTCATCGCGGCGCACCTCGGCGTGCCGTTCCCGGTCGCGGTGCTCGGCGGGGCCCTGGCCGCGGCGGCCCTCGCGGCGCCGATCGGCTACCTCGCGGTCAAGCGCTCCGGGATCTACTTCGCGATGGTGACCCTGGCCTTCGCGCAGCTGGTGTACTTCGTGGCCAACGGGTGGTCGTCGGTGACCGGCGGCGAGAACGGCCTGCAGAGCGTGCCGCGGGAGCTGTTCGGGCTGGACCTGTCCGACCCGTACTACTTCTACTACGCGGCGCTGCCCATGGCGGCGCTCGGGCTGCTGCTCGCGTGGCGGATCGTGCACTCGCCCTTCGGGCGGGTCCTCGTCGCGATCCGGGACAACCCGGCGCGGGCCCGGGCGCTGGGGTATCCGGCGCACCGGTACAAGCTCCTGGCATTCGTCCTGTCGGCGTTCGTCGCCGGGCTGGGCGGCGGGCTGTTCGCGGTGGCGCACGGGTTCGTGTCCCTGGACGTGGTGCACTGGACGACGTCGGGCAAGGGCGTGGTCCTGGTCGTGCTCGGCGGCATCGGCACCCTGTGGGGCGGGGTGGTCGGCGCGGCGCTCGTGGTCAACCTGGAGGACCAGCTGTCGCAGGCCGGCTTCACGCTGATCGGCCTGGTCACCGGCGGTATCTTCGTGCTCGTCGTGCTGCTCTTCCGGCGCGGCCTGTGGGGATCGGCGGTGGCCCTGTTACGGCGCTATTCCCGGCTGTGACCGTACGCACATTCTGATACGAGACGGTTCCGTATCGCTTCGCCAGCCCTTAGGTTGGTCGAGGATACGGAACTGTTCCGTATCGTAAGGCGTTCGCTCACTGGGGGCATGCACACATGGACGCAGCCACAACCGCACCAGCCAACACCGGACATCCTCGACGCTGGGCCATCCTCGGCGTGCTCGTCATCAGCCTGCTCGTCGTCGTGCTCGACAACACGGTGCTCAACGTCGCGATGCGCACCATCGCCGACCCGAAGCACGGCCTGGGTGCCACCCAGAGCGAGCTCGAATGGGCGATCAACTCCTACACCCTGGTCTTCGCCGGCCTGCTCTTCACCGCCGGCATCCTCGCCGACCGCCTCGGCCGGCGGATCTCGCTGACCGTCGGGCTCGTGCTGTTCGGCATCGCGTCGCTGGTCTCGGCCTACTCCGACACGCCCGGCCAGCTGATCTGGGCCCGCGCCCTGATGGGCCTCGGCGCCGCGGCGGTCATGCCGTCGACCCTGTCGATCATCGCCAACGTCTTCGACCCGCGCGAGCGCGGCAAGGCGATCGGCGTCTGGGCCGGCGCCGTCGGTCTCGGCGTCGCGATCGGCCCGATCGTCGGCGGCCTGCTCCTGGAGCACTTCTGGTGGGGCTCGGTCTTCCTGATCAACGTCCCGATCGTGGTCGTCGGCGTGATCCTGGTCGGCGTGCTCATCCCCGAGTCGAAGGACCCGCGGCCCGGCCGCATCGACTTCGTCGGCGTCCTGCTGTCGATCATCGGCCTGACCCTGCTCACGTACGGCGTCATCGAGGGCGGCGAGTCCGGCTTCGGCGAGCTCAAGTCGTGGGGCACCCTGGTCGCCGCGGTCGTCGTGCTCGCCGCGTTCGTGATCTACGAGCGGCGCGTCGAGTTCCCGTCGCTGGACGTGCGGCTCTTCGCCAACCGCCAGTTCTCGGCCTCCACCGCGATGATCGGCCTGGTCTTCTTCGCCGCCATGGGCGCCATGTTCACCAGCGCCTTCTACCTGCAGCTGGTCCGCGGCTACGGCCCCCTGGCCTCCGGCGCGCTGTTCGTGCCGTTCGCGCTCGGCCAGCTGGTGTTCGCCCCGCGCAGCGCCGCGATGGTGAAGCGCTACGGCCCCAAGGCGGTCAGCACCACCGGCCTGCTCCTGGTCGCGCTCGGCCTCGCCGGCTGGATCTTCATCGGCGCGACCACCCCGATCTGGGTCGTCGGCGCGCTGTTCTTCGTCATGGGCGTCGGCATGGCCAACGTGATGCCGCCGGCCACGGAGGCGATCATGGCCGCGCTGCCCCGTGAGAAGGCCGGCGTCGGATCGGCCGTCAGCAACACCATCCGTCAGGTCGGCGGCGCCCTCGGCGTGGCCGCGCTCGGCGCCGTCATCAGCTCCTACTACCGCAGTGGCGTCGAAGACTCCACGACCGGCCTGCCGGCCGCCGCGAAGGCGGTCGCCGACGAGTCGATCTCCGGTGCGTACGGTGTCGCGGCGAACGTCGGGCCCGCCGGGCAGGCGCTGATCCAGCACGCCAACGACGCCTTCATCACCGCGATGCACTACTCGGCGATCGGCTCCGCGGTCTTCGCGGTCCTCGGTGCCGCCGTCGCGTTCGTCTGGTTGCCCGGCAAGCGCCCGGCGACCGCCCCAGCACCCACCACCGCGGAGAGCCTCGCGGAGGAACAGGGTGTCGAGCTGGTAGACGTGTGATGACCTGCCAGCCAGCTGCGTGTGGCTTCCGGGTGAGAACTCGGCAACAATGGAAGCCATGACGACGGCGAGCGTGGATGCGGTGGCCGACCAGGACCGTAAGGGTCCCGGCCGGCCCCGCTCCGCGCGCGCGGACGAGGCCATCATCGAGGCCGTGCTGGAGCTGCTCAGCGCCGGCCAGAGCGCCGACGCCCTGTCGATCGAGGCGGTCGCGGCGACCGCCGGCGTGGGCAAGGCGACGATCTACCGTCGCTGGCCCAACAAGGAAGCCCTGCTCATCGACGCCGTCACCACGATGAAGGGCCCGATCCCCGAGCCGGCCGGCGTCTCCGTCCGGGACGACCTGGTCACCCTGCTCGCCGGCATGCGCACCAAGCGCATGCACCGCTACGGCAAGGTCACCGCCTGCCTGCTCCCCGAGCTCGTCAAGAGCGAGGAGATGCACAAGGTCTACCAGGCCGGCGTCGTCGAACCCCGCCGCGACGTGATGCGCGGCGTGCTGCGCCGCGGCGTGGAGAGCGGCGAGCTGCGCGCGGACCTCGACGTGGAGCTGACGCTGCTGATGCTGTCGGGCCCGGCGATCGTGCAGAACATGCTGCGGTGGAACCCGGCGGTGCCCGACGAGGGCTTCGCCGAGCACCTGGTCGACGCGGTCCTGCGCGGCGCCCGCGCCTGACCGCCCCCGCCGGACAGGTCGGCGGCATTCGCCGCCGGCCGTCCACGCGGAATGTCTCGCCGGATATGTCGCCGGCATTCGCCGACGACATATCCGAAATTTCGGTGTATCGGCGGGCTCAGGCGCGCAACCGGTGCAGGCGCAGCGCCAGCTGCACCTCCAGGGCCCGCTCCGGCTTCTGCCAGTCCGCTCCCAGCAGCTGCCCGATCCGTTCGAGGCGCTGCGTCACCGTGTTGACGTGCACATGCAGCAGTTCCGCGGCCCGGGCCAGGCTGCCGCCGACCCCGAAGTACGCCTCGAGGGTCTTCACCAGCGCGGTCCCGCGCCGCACGTCGTAGTCCACGACCGGCCCGATGGTGGAGCCCAGGAACTGCTCGACGTCGCGGTCCCGGCCGTCCGGGGCCGAGCCGAGCAGCAGCCCGACGAAGCCCAGCTCGGCGGTGCTGGCCCCGGCGCCGCCGCGGCCGAGCGCGGCCAGGGCGATGACGCACCGGTCCGCGTCGCGGTAGGCGGCCGCGATGCCGGCCGGACCCGTCGCGGGGCCGCCGGCGCCGGCGGTGACCGGGCGGCCGAGGAGCTTGCCGAGGTCGCGGGCGACGGTGCGGGCGAGCGGACCGGCCGCCTCACCGGGCAGCAGCAGCACCACGTGCCCGTCCCGGGCGGCGGCGAGGCCACCACGGGCCTGCGCGTACGTCTGCGCCCACGACACCGCGCGCTGGCGCGCCGAGCCGCCCGCGACCGCGTCCTCGCCGACGGCCACGACGACGTTCGGGGCGTCCAGGTCGACGCCGAGGCGTTTCGCGCGGGTGCGCAGGGAGTCGGCGTCGCGGACCGGGCGGGTGATGACGTCGTCGAGCAGCTCGCCGCGGACCCGGCCCTCGGCCTCGGCGACCGTGCGGCGGAAGAGCTGCAGCAGGGCGGTGACGACCGCGGCCCGCTCCAGGATGCGCTGGTCGGCGTCGACGAGGGGACGGTCCGGGCGCAGCACGAGCGCGCCCAGGTTCTCGGCGCCGGCGACGACCGCGGCGAGCCACAGGGGGCCGCGGCGCACGCTGCGGCCCTCCGTCCGGGACGCGGCGAGGGCCTCGGCGATGGCGCTGGCGTCGGGGGGCTCCAGGGCGCCGACGCTGGCCTGGCGGCGGCCGTCGGCGTCCAGGACCAGCAGGGCGCCGCCGAGGACCTCGGTGACGACCTCGGCGATGTCCTCGACGCCGGCGCCGCGCAGCACCAGGGCGGTCATGCGGTCGTGGGCGGCGGCGGCGCGTTCGACGGAGTCGCTGTGGGCGCGGACCATGCCGTTGGCCGCGGACAGCTCCTCCAGGGCCGCCTGGGTCTCGCCGAGGAGCCGGGCGGTGTCGATCGCGACGGCGGCGTTCGCGGCCAGGGACACCAGCAGGGACACCTCCTCGCGGGCGAAGGGGCGGGCGGAGCGGTTCGCGGCGTACAGGACGCCGATGATGCGCGAGCCGAGCCGCAGCGGCACGCCGAGGATCGCGACGAGGCCTTCCTCGCCGACGCCCGCGTCGATGTCGCCGGTGTGCCGGAAGCGGGCGTCCTCGGGGTAGTTCGCCGTCACGTACGGGCTGCCGCTCTGCGCGACCAGGCCACCGAGTCCGGCGCCCATGGGCAGGCGCAGGGCCTGGAACTTGGCGGAGATCGAGCCGTCGGTGACGCGCATGTAGGTGTCGCCGTGGTGTTCGTCGTTGAGCGTCATGTACGCCACGTCGGCGCCGAGCAGGGTCCGGGCGCGGTGCACGATGGCGGCGAGGACGGCGTCGACGTCGCGCAGGCCGGCCAGGTCGCTGGCGGTGTCGAACAGCCCGGAGAGCTCCTCCTCGCGGCGCCGGCGGCGTTCGAGGAGCGCCCGCACGCGCAGGGCGACGATCTTCGCCTGTTCGAGCTCGGCGAGTCGGTCCGGCGGCAGGCCGGCGTTGCGGGCGGCGACGAGCGGGCCCTCGAACTCGACCGCGGCGGCCTCCCGCGCGAGCAGCTCCAGGTACTCCAGCATCGTCACACCCCCATTGTGCTAGTGCGCGGTCCAGCCGCCGTCGATCGCGACCGACGTGCCGGTGATGAATCCGGCGGCGTCGGTGCACAGGTACGCGACGAGCTCGGCCACCTCCGACGGCTCGATCAGTCGTTTGATCGCCGCGCTGGTGAGCATGATCTTCTCCACGACCTCGGCCTCGTCGATGCCGTGGGTGGCCGCCTGCGCCGCGATTTGGCCCTCGACGAGGGGTGTGCGCACGTAGGAGGGGTTGATGCAGTTGCTGGTGACGCCGTGCGGGGCGCCCTCCAGGGCCACGGTCTTGGACAGGCCCTCCAGGGCGTGCTTCGCCGTGACGTAGGCGGACTTGAACGGCGAGGCGCGCAGGCCGTGCACGGAGGAGATGTTGACGACGCGGCCCCAGCCCCTGGCGTACATGTGCGGCAGGACCCGGCGGGTCAGGCGGAACGGCGCCTCGACCATCACGGTCTGGATGTAGGCGAACCGCTCCGGCGGGAAGTCCTCGAGCGGCGCGACGTGCTGCAGGCCGGCGTTGTTCACCAGGATGTCGGCCTGCCAGTGGCCCGCGAGCCGTTCCTCGGCGTCGTCGGGTTCGGAGAGGTCGGCGACCACCGGCACCACACCGAAGTCGTCGGCGAGGAGCTTCAACGATTCGGCGTCCCGGTCGACGGCCACCACCGTGGCGCCGGCGGCGGCCAGGCGCACGGCGACACCCCGGCCGATGCCGCTGCCCGCACCGGTCACCAGTGCGGTCCGGCCACGCAGGTCCAAGGCGACCACTTGGTGCGGCGGAACGGGATGTGGCGTCGTCATGGCGGGAAACGTACGAGCCTTCGTGCGCGCGTCCCATGGGGCCCACCCACATACCTTCGGCGCACTCGATGTGTGTGTCGTGTTCCTGGTCCCCTCGACGCGTCCGCTACTGTGTCGAACACACGTATGAGGGGGTTTCGGTGCGCGTGCTGGGGGTCGACCCGGGGCTGACCCGCTGCGGCGTCGGTGTGGTCGAGGGCGTGCCCGGCAAGCCGTGCAAGCTCATCCACTACGAGGTGGTCACCAGCGACCCGGACCTGGACCTGGCGCACCGGCTGCTCAACCTGGACCAGCGGCTCACCGCGCTGGTCGAGGAGCACCGCCCGGAGTCCGTCGCGGTGGAGCGGGTCTTCAGCCAGCACAACGTGCGCACCGTCATGGGCACGGCGCAGGCGGGCGCGGTCGCGATCCTGGTCGCCGCCCGGGCCGGCCTGCCGGTGCAGACCTACACCCCCAGCGAGGTCAAGGCCGCCGTCAGCGGCAACGGCACCGCGGACAAGGCACAGGTCACGGCGATGGTGACCCGGCTGCTGCGGTTGTCGGTCGCGCCCCGGCCCGCCGATGCCGCCGACGCCCTCGCTCTGGCAATCTGTCATGTCTGGAGGGGCGGCACCCGGGACCGCATCCAGGCGGCACTGAGGAGAGCACGATGATCGCGAGTGTGCGGGGGCGGGTCGCCGCCGTGTCGCCGGACGGGGCCGTGATCGAGGTCGGCGGGGTCGGCCTGGCCGTGCAGTGCTCGCCGCACACCCTCGCCGAGCTACGGGTCGGGCACGAGGCGCGGCTCGCCACGTCGCTGGTCGTGCGGGAGGACTCGCTGACGCTGTACGGGTTCGCCGACGACGAGGCGAAGCAGCTGTTCGAGCTGCTGCAGACCGCGACCGGCGTCGGCCCGCGGCTGGCCCAGGCGGTCCTCGCGGTGCACACCCCCGAGGTGGTGCGCCGCGCCATCGCCGGCAACGACACGTCCACGCTGACCCGGGTGCCGGGCATCGGCAAGAAGGGCGCCGAGCGCCTGGTCCTGGAGCTGCGCGACAAGATCGGCGCGCTGCCCGGCGACGGCGCGGCCCTCGTCGGGGTCGGCGGCGGCGCGGTCTGGGCCGAGCAGGTCCGCCAGGCGCTCACCGGGCTCGGCTGGACCGCCGGTCAGGCCGACCAGGCCGTCGCCGCCGTCGCCGAGCAGCTCGACGGCGGCACCGTCCCGCCGGTGCCGGTGCTGCTGAAGCAGGCGATCCGCATGCTGGGCACCATCCGGTGACCGATCCTCTCGTCAGTGCGTACGCGGCGGAGGAGGACCAGGCCGCCGAGCAGAGCGTGCGCCCGAAGCGGCTCGCCGAGCTGATCGGCCAGCACCGGGTCCGGGAGCAGCTGGACCTGCTGCTGCAGAGCGCCCTGCGCCGCGGCAGCCCGCCGGACCACATCCTGCTGTCCGGCCCGCCGGGCCTCGGCAAGACGACCCTCGCGATGATCGTCGCCGCGGAGCTGTCCGCCGGGCTGCGGATGACCAGCGGTCCGGCGATCGAGCGGGCCGGGGACCTCGCCGCGGTGCTGACCAGCCTGTCCGAGGGCGACGTGCTGTTCATCGACGAGATCCACCGCATCGCGAAGCCCGCCGAGGAGCTGCTGTACAGCGCGATGGAGGACTTCCGGGTCGACGTCGTGGTCGGCAAGGGCCCCGGCGCGACCGCGATCCCCCTCGACGTGGAGCCGTTCACGCTGGTCGGCGCGACGACCCGCAGCGGGCTGCTGACCGGCCCGATGCGGGACCGCTTCGGGTTCGTCGGCCAGCTCGAGTTCTACGACCCCGACGAGCTGGAGCTGATCATCGCCCGCTCGGCGCGGATCCTGGACGTGCCGATCACCGACGAGGGGTCCACCGAGATCGGCCGGCGCTCCCGCGGCACACCGCGGATCGCCAACCGGCTGCTGCGCCGGGTCCGGGACTACGCCGAGGTGCGCGGCACCGGGGTGGTCGACCTGGCCGCCGCGAAGGCCGCCCTGGCCGTGTACGACGTCGACGAGCTGGGCCTGGACCGCCTGGACCGGGCGGTGCTGCGGGCGCTGATCCGGCAGGGCGGGGGACCGGTCGGGCTGTCCACCCTCGCGGTGGCCGTCGGTGAGCAACCCGACACCGTCGAAGAGGTCTGTGAACCGTTCCTGCTGCGCACCGGGCTGCTGGCGCGTACTCCGCGTGGGCGAGTGGCCACGCCAAGTGCATGGCGTCATCTCGGACTGCCGGTTCCCGCTGGTACCGTCGGTGGCGGGAGCCACGCAGGGGGAACATCGCCGCAAATGCCCGATCTTTTCAGCTTGGAGCCGTAGCGTCCCAAGCTGTCGTGATCGGACCGTGATAGACGCCGGTCTGCGTGTCTTCCGACACACCGATTAGACTCGCCGCGGTCCGCCGCGCGGACTTCATACTTTCGCTCGGTCCGCCCAGGCCCCTGGGTCCCGAGCCGACCGGAAGGCCATGATCGTGCTGTTCGCCGAGGCACAGGGTTCAGGTGGCGGTGGGTACACCTCCCTGTTGTTCATCGTGGGGATCTTCGCCCTCATCTACTTCATGATGATCCGCCCGCAGCAGCGCCGCCGCCGGGAAGTCCAGAACATGCAGTCCGCCATGGGGATCGGTGACGAGATCATCACCGTCGGTGGGTTGTATGGCACCATTCGCAGCATCGACGAAGACAGCGTCCTGCTGGAGATCGCGCCCGGCGTCACCGCCAGATACGCCAAGGCCGCGATCGGCAAGGTGAACCAGAAGGCAGTCAGCGACGACGCCGTCGACGACGACGCCACCGAGACGGAGGACGACGAGACACCGGCGCCCGGGACCACGCCCAAGTCCGTCGACTGACCGCCGCCACCACGAACAAGCACGCCGCGCACCCCGCCGGCGTTAGTGCAGGGAGACCCGACAGCCGTGGCACAACCTCAGGCACCGATGCACCCGGGCCGTCAGCTCGGTGTGCTCGGCACCATCTTCGTTCTGCTCGCCATCTGGGTGTGGTTCGGTGGTGACGGCGGCTGGCGAAATCGGCTTGAGCCGAACCTCGGCCTCGACCTCATCGGCGGGACCACCGTCACGCTGCAGGCGAAGACCGACACCGGCAAGCCGCCCTCGAAAGAACAGATGAACACGGCCAAGGACATCATCGACAGCCGGGTCAACGGCCTCGGTGTCTCCGAGGCCGAGGTCGTCATCGAGGGCGACACCAACATCGTCGTCTCCCTGCCGGGCAAGAGCGACGACCGGTTGAAGCAGATCGGCCAGACCGCCGAACTGCGCTTCCGTAAGGTGCTCAGCTCGACCGGCGACACCGGCGACACCAACCCGTCGGCGTCGGCGTCCGCGTCGGCGTCGGCCTCCACGTCGGCCTCCGCGCCCGCGTCGGCCTCCGCGTCCGCCAGCGCCAAGCCGTCCGCGTCGACGTCCGCCAGCGCCAAGCCCTCCGCGTCGGCGTCCTCGGCACCGGCGTCCTCCGCCGCCGCGTCGGCGTCCTCCTCCGCGGCTCCCGTGGCGCCCGACGTGGCGCAGCTGCGGGCCGAGGTCGAGAAGAAGATCGGCGTGGCCGCCCTGGGCGCCGCGAGCCAGGAGACCGCGCCGGTCGACCTGTCCGCGGACCCGTCGAAGGCCCAGCTCTACGCGCCGTTCAAGACGCTGACCCCGGAAGAGGTCGCGGTCCTGCCGCCCTCGATCCAGTACAACATCCCGTTCATCACCTGCGACAAGCTCAACAACCGGCCGGTCGGCTCCATCCGGGACGACAAGGTGCAGGCCGTCGCGTGTGAGCCCGGCACCAAGTACATGCTCGACGTCGCGAAGGTGCTCGGCACCGACGTCTCCAAGGCCGACTCGTCGATCGACTCGACGAACGGCAAGTGGATCGTCACGATGTCGTTCAGCAGCAAGGGCCAGGACAAGTGGACCAACCTGACCCGCGAGGCGTGGAACAACGGCACCGACAGCGCGCAGGTCGCCGTCGTGCTCGACAACACCGTGGTGTCCGCGCCGGTCATCGAGAGCGTCATCCCCGGCGACGCGCGGATCACCGGCTCGTTCACCAAGCGTGACACCGAGCTGCTCGCCAACCAGCTGCAGTACGGCGCGCTCCCGCTGTCCTTCGTCCCGCAGGACGCGCAGAGCATCTCCGCCACGCTGGGCAGCTCGCACCTGGAGGCGGGCGTGCTCGCCGCCGGCATCGGCCTGCTGCTGGTGGTGCTCTACTCGTTCTTCTACTACCGGCTCCTCGGCCTGGTCATCACGCTCAGCCTGGTGCTGTCCGGCGCGATGGTCTACATGGCCCTGATCGTGCTCGGCCGGACCATGGGCTTCACCCTGACGCTCGCCGGGTTCGCCGGCTTCATCGTGTCGCTGGGCGTCGCCGCCGACTCGTTCGTCATCTACTTCGAACGGCTCAAGGACGAGATCCGGGAGGGGCGCAGCCCCCGCAGCGCGGTCCCGCGTGCCTGGGTCCGGGCCCGCCGCACGATCATCTCCGCCAACGCCATCACCCTGCTGGCGGCCGCGGTGCTGTACTTCTTCTCCATCGGCTCGGTCAAGGGCTTCGCGTTCG
The DNA here is from genome assembly GCF_016862795.1 of Dactylosporangium siamense. Taxonomy (GTDB): domain Bacteria; phylum Actinomycetota; class Actinomycetes; order Mycobacteriales; family Micromonosporaceae; genus Dactylosporangium; species Dactylosporangium siamense. The sequence continues at coordinate 147,708 of NZ_BONQ01000096.1, forward strand.
CCCTGGGCGTCGCGACCATCCTCGACCTCGTCGTGGTGTTCCTCTTCCGTCATCCGATCATGACGTTGTTCGCGCGCAGCAAAGCGTTCTTGTCACCGCGGGTCTCCGGTCTCGGCCGGATCGTCGAGCAGCGTCCAGGCACCGGTGTGGCGTCCTCCGCCCCCCGTCGTAACCGCCCGAAGGAGGTCTGACGATGAGCGGCACAGGTGGCATCGCAGCCCGGCTCTACCGTGGTGAAGCCAACGTCAACGTCGTCGGTCGCCGGCGGCTCTGGTTCACCGTCGCCGGGATCGCCCTGCTGATCGCGATCGGCAGCATGGTGTTCAAGGGCTTCACGCTCGGCATCGAGTTCGAGGGCGGCAACCAGTACAACGTGCCGGTCAGCGTCGGCTCGCTCGAGTCGGTCGAGAAGGCGTTCGGCGACGCCGGCGTCGAGGTCAAGACGGGCCAGACGGTCGGTGACAAGCAGTACGTCATCAAGACCGAACTGATCACCGACGCGGCCCGGCAGACCGAGATCAAGGAGAAGGTGGCCGACACCTTCAACATCGACCCGACCCAGATCAGCGACAGCGCCGTCAGCACCTCCTGGGGCGGCCAGGTCACCACCAAGGCCCTGCAGAGCCTGGTGATCTTCCTGGCGCTGGTGACGGCGTACCTGGCGTTCCGCTTCGAGTGGCGGATGGCCGTCGCGGCGCTCGCGTCGCTGCTGCTGAACCTGGTCCTCACCGGCGGCGTCTACTCGCTCGTCGGGTTCGAGGTCACCCCGTCGACGGTCATCGGCTTCCTCACGATCCTCGGTTTCGCGCTGTACGACGTCGTCGTGGTGTTCGACAAGGTGCAGGAGAACACCCGCGGCATCACCGGCAACAACAACAGCACCTACACCGAGGCCGCCAACCTCGCGGTCAACCAGACCCTGATGCGCTCCATCAACACCGGTCTGGTCGCCCTGCTGCCCGTCGGCGGCCTGCTCTTCATCGGTGCCGGCCTCCTCGGCGCGGGCACGCTGAAGGACCTCGGTCTGGTGCTGTTCATCGGTATGGGCGTCGCGGTCTACTCCTCGATCTTCTTCGCCACGCCGGTCCTCGCCGAGTTCAAGACCCGCGAGCCGCGCCTGCAGGCGCACGAGGCCCGCGTCGCGAACCGCCGCGTCGCCCTGGCGAAGCAGGCCACCCAGGCACCGCCCGTCGACAGCGACGGCGTGCCGATCGGGCGGTCGGGTTCGGGTTCGGGGGAGCGGTCCGAGCTTGCCGGTGCGGCACCGCGGCCGGGTGCCCGCCCGGGTGCCCGTCCCGGACAGGCGAAGCGTCCCCGGGCCGGGGGCAGGCCGGGCTCCGGCCGGCGCTGAGCCCCACCATCCATCGTTCACCCGGCACGGGCGTCGCTTCGCAGCGGCGCCCGTGCCGCGTTTCGCTTTTGGCTTTCACATTCGGGAGGTAACCCCGTGGAGATCTCGGACCTGGTCGCCGGCAAGGTCGTCGACGTGCCCGACTTTCCCAAGCCCGGCATCCTGTTCAAGGACCTGATGCCGCTGTTCGCCGACGGCCCGGCCTTCGGGGCGGTGATCGAAGCGATCATCGCCGAGCACGGCGCGGACGGCTTCGACGTCGTCGCCGGGATCGAGGCCCGCGGGTTCGTGATCGCCGCCGCCGTCGCCTACGCCACCGGCAAGGGCGTCGTCCCGGTGCGCAAGGCCGGCAAGCTGCCCCGCGCGACCGTCTCCGCGAGCTACGCCCTCGAATACGGCGAAGCGGTCCTCGAGGTCCACGAGGACGCGTTCGCCGCGGGGGAGCGCGTCCTCGTGGTCGACGACGTGCTCGCGACGGGGGGTACCGCGGCAGCCACCCTCGGACTCGTCGAACGCGCCGGCGGACAGGTCAGCGGCTTCAGCGTGATCCTGGAGCTCGGGTTCCTCGGGGGCCGGTCCAGGATCGCACCTCGTCCGGTTCATGCCCTGCTGACCGTGTCCTGACCCGGCTTCGGGCCTTTTGGAGCCTGGGAATGTCGGTGGGGGCGGGTACGCTTGCGGTTCATACGTTGACGGCGATGAGGAGTGGCCGGTGACCGGCGACATCGCATCCCCGAAGGGGGGTACGGTCAAGCGGATGGGCGCTGCGTCGACACCGGAGGCGGTCCACGTGCAGGACGACCAGCAACAGGCACCGCAGGGCACCGAGCCGGAGACGGCCGAAGCAGGCGGTGTGGTGCTGCAGTTCCCGACCCCCGACGGTGGCGTGCAGCACAACCGCCGGTCCACCGACCCCGGCTACAACGGGGCCACTCCGACACAGGCCCCTGCCCCGACTCCGGCCCCGATCCCGACTCCGGCCCCCGCCAAGCCGGCGCGGCGGGTCGTGGACGATCTCGGTGAGGACACCGAGGACCTGACCGAGGCGGCCGGTTCGATGACCGGCACCGCCCTGGGCCTGGTCGGCGCCGCGCCGACCGGCCGGCGGGTCCGCGCCCGGCTGGCCCGGTTCAACGCGCCGTGGCAGAGCCCGTCGGTCAGCGAGGTCCTCGAGCCGCTCATCGCGCAGCACAAGGCCAGCCACCCCAAGGCCGACGTGCGGCTGCTGCAGCGGGCGTATGACATGGCCGAGCACTTCCACAAGGGGCAGTACCGCAAGTCCGGCGACCCCTACATCACGCATCCCCTGGCCGTCGCCACGATCCTCGCCGACCTGGGCATGGACACCACGACCCTGGTCGCGGCGCTGCTGCACGACACGATCGAGGACACCGAATACACCATCGAGCGGATCCAGGTCGACTTCGGCGGCGAGGTCACGCTCCTCGTCGACGGTGTCACCAAGCTCGACAAGGTCAAACTCGGCGACGCCGCGAAGGCCGAGACGATCCGCAAGATGGTCGTCGCGATGGCCAAGGACCCGCGGGTCCTCGTCATCAAGCTCGCCGACCGGCTGCACAACATGCGGACCCTGACCTTCCTGCCCCGCCCCAAGCAGGAGCAGAAGGCCAAGGAGACCCTGGAGATCCTGGCGCCCCTCGCGCACCGGCTCGGCATGAACACGATCAAGTGGGAGCTCGAGGACCTCGCGTTCCGGACCCTGTTCCCGAAGCGGTTCGACGAGATCAGCCGGCTCATCGCCGAGCACACCCCGCAGCGCGACTCGCTGCTGCGCACCGTGACCCAGAAGGTCGCCACCGACCTCAAGTCGGCGAAGATCAAGTCCGAGGTCACCGGTCGGCCGAAGCACCTGTACTCCGTCTACCAGAAGATGATCGTCCGCGGCCGCGACTTCGGCGACATCTACGACCTGGTCGGCGTGCGCATCCTGGTCGACACGGTCCGCGACTGCTACGCCGCGCTCGGTGTCATCCACGCGAACTGGCAGCCCGTCCCGGGCCGGTTCAAGGACTACATCGCGATGCCGAAGTTCAACATGTACCAGTCGCTGCACACCACCGTGATCGGCCCCACCGGCAAGCCGGTCGAGCTGCAGATCCGCAGCTACGCGATGCACCGCACCGCTGAGTACGGCATCGCCGCGCACTGGCGCTACAAGGAGTCCAAGAACGCCACGATCGCCGGCCCGCCCGCCCACATCGACGAGATGACGTGGCTGCGGCAGCTGCTGGACTGGCAGCGGGAGGCCAGCGACCCGTCGGAGTTCCTGGACGCCCTGCGGTTCGACCTCTCCAGCCAGGAGGTCTACGTCTTCACGCCCAAGGGCGACGTGATCGCGCTGACCACCGGCTCGACCCCGGTCGACTTCGCCTACGCCGTGCACACCGAGGTCGGCCACAAGTGCATCGGCGCCCGGGTCAACGGCAAGCTCGTCCCCCTCGAGAGCACGCTGTCCAACGGCGACGTCATCGAGATCTTCACCTCCAAGTCGGAGACCGCCGGCCCCACCCAGGACTGGCTCGGCTTCGTCAAGAGCCCCCGGGCCCGCACCAAGATCCGGCAGTACTTCAACAAGGAGCGCCGCGAGGAGGCGATCGAGGCCGGCAAGGAGGCGATCGTCAAGGCCATGCGCAAGCAGGGCCTGCCGCTGCAGCGCCTGCTGACCTCCGAGTCGCTCATGACGATCGCCCGCGAGCTGCACCTCGCCGACGTCGCGGCCCTCTACGCCGCCGTCGGCGACGGCCAGGCCTCCGCCCAGTCGATCGTGCAGCGCCTCGTCGCCGGCTACGGCGGTGAGGAGGGCGCCGTCGAGGACATCGCCGAGACCGCCATCCCGACCCGCCCCTCCCGCACCCGCACCGCCGCCTCCGACCCCGGCGTCGAGGTCCTCGGCGTCGACGACGTCTGGATCAAGCTCGCCCGCTGCTGCACCCCGGTCCCCGGCGACGCCGTCTTCGGCTTCGTCACCCGCTCCGGGGGCGTCAGCGTGCACCGCGACGACTGCGCCAACGCCGGCGACCTCAAGGAGCAGCCGGAGCGGGTCCTCGAGGTCAACTGGAAGCCCACCAGCGCCTCCACCTTCCTGGTCGCCATCCAGGTCGAGGCCCTCGACCGCCACAAGCTCCTCGCCGACGTCACCCGCGTCCTGTCCGAGGAGAAGGTCAACATCCTCTCCGCGACCGTCACGACGACCCGCGACCGGGTGGCGATCAGCCGGTTCAGCTTCGAGATGGCCGACCCGAAGCACCTCAACCACCTGCTCGCCGCCGTCCGCCGCATCGACGGCGTGTACGACGCGTACCGGGTCACCTCCGGCGCCTGACCACCACCTGAGGGCACTCGGCCGCCTGCCTGAGGTTTCGCCTGGGCGGGGCCGGGTCGGGCTCGGGCCGGGTTGGGCTCGGGCCGGGTTGGGCTCGGGCCGGGTTGGGCTCGGGCCGGGTTGGGCTCGGGCCGGG
>NZ_BONQ01000097.1 GCF_016862795.1 Dactylosporangium siamense
GGGCCGGGTTGGGCTCGGGCCGGGTTGGGCTCGGGCCGGGTTGGGCTCGGGCCGGGTTGGGCTCGGGCCGGGTTGGGCTCGGGCCGGGCGCCGAGCCTGGCCGTGTTGCGTCGGGCCACGCATCAGCCATGGTCGGGCCTGGTCGTGTTGTGCCGTGGCGGGCTCGCGCCGGGCCGGGCCGGGCCGGGTATGGCCGTGTTGCGTCGTTCCTGTGGTCCGCGCATCAGCGACGGTCGGGCCTGGTCGTGTTGTGCTGTGGCGGGCTGGCGCCGGGCCGGGCCGGGTATGGCCGTGTTGCGTCGTTCCTGTGGTCCGCGCATCAGCCATGGTCGGGCCTGGTCGTGTTGTGCCGTGGCGGGCTCGCGCCGGGCCGGGTATGGCCGTGTTGCGTCCTTCCTGTGGTCCACGTTCTCGGTCGTGATGCCCGCCCACGGCCAGATCGAAGTCGTCCGGTGGTCGCCGGCACGGCCGATTCGCGACCTCGATGACGACGCGGCTGCGCGGCAGGCGGATGCCGCGGTGGCGCCTTGGATCACGAGCCGCCGCCGTGTTCCTGTGAAAGCGTGAAGTGCAGGGGGCATCCACCCGCCCCCACCCCTTCGCGCTTTCTGGCGAACACCTGCGCGACGTTCCGGCGCGGGGCTCATTCCGCCGATGCTGGCATGGTGACCCGTTCGCGGCGTTCGACGCCTGGCCGCCACCTGCCGCGCGGTCACGCGTCGATCGGGCGGTCGGGCGGTCGGGCGTGATCGAAGTCGTGCACGGGTTGTGCGGGCAGCCGGCCCGCGACTTCGATCATCAGGAGGATCCGCTCCCGGCATGGAACGAGGGGGTGCAGCGGCTGATCCGGGCCTAGGCAGCGCCGGTTCGCGCGTCGGGCGCGCGGGGTCGGGTGGAGGGCCGTCAGGGCGGCCGGTGCGGCCCTTTGATCACGGCAGCAAGATCGTCGAGGCGACGGCAGAGCCGGTGTTGGGGCGGTTCTGCCTCGGTGAGCGTTGCCAGGTGGCCGGAAGGGGGCGGGCGGCCGGTGTCTGGTTTGTGAAAAATATGCCGACTGTGCCGGCGTCGTCTCCGGGGCCCGCGGCGGCGGGTTGCCGTGGTTGAAGGCGCTGGGGGACGGTACGGCGGAAGGGCCGCGGCTCGACGAGCGAGTGCCGCGGCCCTTCCGGGTGGAACGGGTGGAACGGGTGGATCGGAGCGTCAGCTGGCGGCGCTCATCGTCAGTGCGTTGATCTTCACTTCGGTCTTCGGGGCGCCGTCGCCGCCGCCGGCTGCGGGGTCGGCGGAGGGGTCCGGGGCCGTGCCGGCCTCGGCGACCTTCTTGACCAGGTCGAGGCCCTCGGTGACACGGCCGAGGACCGTGTAGTTCGCGTCCAGGGACTCGATGTCCTTGTAGACGATGAAGAACTGGCTGCCGCTGCTGGCCGGGTTCTGCGTCTTGGCGATCGCGACCATGCCCTCGGTGTACGCGGGGCGGCGGCCGGTCGGCAGGTTCTCCTCGGCGTAGCGGTACGTCGGGCCGCCGAGGCTGGTGCCGGACGGGTCGCCGCACTGCAGGACGTAGATGCTCTGGGTCACCAGGCGGTGGCACTTCGAGCCGTCGAAGAACTTCTTGCTGGCCAGGTAGGTGAAGCTGGCCGCCGCGCACGGGGCGTTGGCGGTGTCCACCTTGATCTTGATGGTGCCGACGCTGGTGTCCATGGTCATGGTCTGAGACCCGGTGCGGGGCTCTCCGGACGTCGGCGGGGTGCCGACGTCCTTCACCTCCTTGGGGATCTCCGGCGCGGGCGACGCCGACGGGTCGACCAGCGGCAGCCAGGTGCAGTTGGTCGGGGCCGCGGAGCCGGACGCGGAGGCGGAGGGCGCCGCCTTGTCGTCACCCTTGGTGAGCACGATCACCAGCCAGGCCACACCGAGCAGGATCACCAACCCACCGGCAGTCGCGGCGATCGTCGTGTTCCTGCGCCGTCGGCTGGCTGAGCGCTCTGCGCGGTCGGCCATCTCCCGCTCCAGCCGCGCACGCGCTGCGGCGCGCTGGCGGTCCCGGTTGGAGGTCACGGTTGGTACTCCTTGCTCAGCAGGGATGAGGGGTGGACTTACGACTTGCTGGAGGCCGACGGGGCCGGCGAGGCGGACGAGGACGCCGCCGGTGCCGAGGTGGACGCCGACGGGGCGGTCGTCGGGTCCTCCTGCGGGGCGACGTCGGTCACCGTCAGCGAACTGATCTTCACTTCGGTCTTCGGCTCGCCGTCGTTGGACGCCGCGCCGTCGGCACCCGGCTTCGTGCCGTCCGCGCCGATCTTGGTGAGGACGTCCATGCCGCCGACGATCGTGCCGAAGACGGTGTAGTTCGGCGGGAGCTGGATGTCCTTGAAGACCAGGAAGAACTGGCTGCCGTTGGTGTCGACGCCGGAGTTGGCCATCGCCACGGTGCCGGCCGGGTAGAGCACCGGCGCGCCGGCGGCGGCGCTCGGGTCGGCCGAGGGGTCGGCCGACGGCACGCTGGCCGGCGGGTTGTTCTCGTCCGGGAAGCGGTACGAGGGGCCGCCGCTGCCGGTGCCGGACGGGTCGCCGCACTGCAGCAGCGAGTTGTTGAGCATCCGGTGGCACTTCGTGTCGTCGAAGAACTTCTTGCCCGCCAGGTACGTGAAACTCTCCACCGTGCACTTCGCCTTGCTCGGGTCGAGCTTGACGGACACGGTGCCCTGGGTGAGGGCGACGGTCATCGTCTTCACGCCGTTGGTGACGACGTCATTCGTCCGCGGTTTGCCGACATCCTTGATGCCGTCGCCGGGATCGATGGATGTCCACGAACATTGGGCCGCCGGAATCTTCGCGGGGTCGAAGCCCCCGGTTTTCCAGATCACGGTCAGGACCAGCAGGGTGAGTGCCACCGCCCCGCCGATACCGGCCTGCCATTGCCGACGACGCCGTGCTGCTGCCGCCCGACGGGCGATCTGCCGCTCGGTCTTCGCCCGCGCCAAGGCGCGTTGCCGGCTCTTACTGGAAGCCACCGGTGCTCCCCTCCAGGAAAATACGTTTGGGTGCCACGTCACACGCCCGCCAGAGTGTACGGGTAGAAACCGGAATGGTGGTCGCCGCCCGGTCACGGTTCGCTGTGCCTGACCTCCGGATAGGGTCTGAGTGGTCTGACAGGGATCTCTGCGCGGAAATAGACAGGGAGGAGCGCCGTCTTGCTCGTCGCCGGCTTTCCCGCCGAAGCGTTCGGGACCAACTGCTATGTCGTCGCCCCCGCACCCGGTGAGCAGTGCGTCGTCATCGACCCCGGGATCGGGGTCGTCGACCGGCTCGACGCGCTCCTCGCCGAGCACCGGCTCCAGCCGGCCGCGGTGCTGCTGACGCACGGCCACCTGGACCACACGTTCTCCGTCACGCCGGTCTGCGGCGCGCGCGGCATCACGGCCTACATCCACCCGGACGACGGCGAGATGCTCGCCGACCCGGCCAAGGGTCTCAGCACCGACCTCACGTCGTTGTTCGGCGGCAGGCTGACCTGGACGGAGCCCGAGGACGTCGCGCCCCTGGAGGACGGCCTGGTCCTGAAGATAGCCGGGCTGGAGCTGATCGTCGACCACGCGCCGGGCCATACGCGCGGGTCCGTCATGTTCCGCAGCGCCGAGGAGGTCTTCACCGGCGACGTGCTGTTCAAGGACTCGATCGGCCGCACCGACCTGCCCGGCGGCAGCATGCCGCAGATGTGGGCCAGCCTGCGCGACAAGGTGCTGACGCTCCCCGACGAGCTCGTCGTGCTGCCCGGCCACGGACCGGGGACCACGATCGGCCGGGAGCGCCAGTACAACCCGTACCTTCGCGAAGCGTCCGAAAAGCCACAAAACCGAGGCTGGTAGAAGCAGATGACCCGTCCCACGCCGCTGTCCGGGTTCCCGGAGTGGCTCCCCGAGCAGCGCCTGGCCGAGCAGCAGGTCCTGGACCGGCTGCGCCGCACGTTCGAGCTGTACGGCTTCTCGCCCCTGGAGACGCGCGCGGTCGAGCCCCTCGACCAGCTGCTGCGCAAGGGGGAGACCTCCAAGGAGGTCTACACGCTGCGCCGCCTGCAGGCGACCGACGACGACGCCGACGAGCTGAGCCTCGGCCTGCATTTCGACCTGACGGTCCCGTTCGCGCGGTATGTCCTTGAGAACGCCGGCAAACTGCAGTTCCCGTTCCGCCGGTACCAGATCCAGAAGGTGTGGCGGGGGGAGCGGCCGGCGGCGGGCCGCTATCGCGAGTTCCTGCAGGCGGACATCGACATCGTCGACCGTGACACCCTGCCCTCCCACTACGAGGCCGAGATCCCGCTGGTCATCGGCGACGCGCTCAGGGCGCTGCCGATCCCGCCGGTCACGATCCTGGTGAACAACCGGAAGCTGTGTGAGGGGTTCTACCGGGGCCTCGGGATCGAAGACCCGGAAGAAATTCTCAGAATAGTCGACAAATTGGACAAAGTAGGTCCGAGCGTCGTAAAAGACGAAATCGCCCAGAAGCACGGTGAGGCGCGGGCCGACGCCTGCCTCGCGCTCGCCGGGATCTCGGCCCAGGACGCGTCCTTCGTCGACGAGGTCCGCAAGCTCGGCGTCGAGCACCCGCTGCTCGACGAGGGCGTCGCCGAGCTCGCCGCGGTGGTCGAGACCGCCCGCGAGCACAGCCCCGGCCTGGTCCGGGCGACCCTGAAGATCGCCCGCGGCCTCGACTACTACACCGGCACCGTCTACGAGACCGAGCTCGCCGGCTTCGAGCAGTTCGGCTCGATCTGCTCCGGCGGGCGCTACGACAACCTCGCCAGCGCAGGCAAGGACGTCTTCCCCGGCGTCGGCATCTCCATCGGCGTGTCCCGGCTGCTCGGCCTGCTGTTCAAGGCCGACGCGCTGAGCGTCTCCCGGCCCGTGCCGACCGCCGTCCTCGTCGCGTTGTGGAGCGAGGAGGAACGCGCGGTCAGCAACCGGATCGCCGCCTCGCTGCGCGCCCGGGGGATCGCGACGGAGGTGGCACCCGCGCCTGCGAAACTCGGCAAACAGATCCGGCACGCGGAGCGACGGGGCATCCCCTTCGTCTGGTTCCCCGCCAACGGGGAGAACCCGGACCAGGTGAAGGACATCCGCAGCGGGGAGCAGGTCGACGCCGAAGGGTGGGCACCCCCCGCCGAGGACATCGCCCCGACCCTGCGGTGACAGAATGACCTGAGCGAGTTACCGGACCTGCCCATCCTCGAAGGAGAGAGACATCCCGTGATCCGATCCCATCAGTCCGGCGCCCTGCGGGCCGGCGACGCCGGCACGACCGTGACGCTCGCCGGCTGGGTGGCCCGCCGGCGCGACCACGGCGGCGTGATCTTCGTGGATCTCCGGGACGCCTCCGGCGTGGTCCAGGTCGTCTTCCGCGAGGACATGCAGGTCGCGCACGCGCTGCGCAACGAGTACTGCGTGCTCGTCACCGGCGAGGTGCGCACCCGGCCGGCCGGCAACGAGAACCCCGACCTGCCGACCGGCGCGGTCGAGGTCGTCGCCACCGCCCTCGAGGTGCTGTCGGAGGCCGCGCCGCTGCCGCTGCCCGTCGACGACGGCGATGCCGCCAGCGACGACGTGCGCTACCGGTACCGCTACCTCGACCTGCGCCGCTCCGGCCCGCACAAGGCGATGAAGCTGCGCTCACGCGCCAACCAGATCGCCCGGAACCTCCTCGCGGACCGGGACTTCGTCGAGGTCGAGACGCCGACCCTGACCCGTTCCACGCCCGAGGGCGCCCGCGACTTCCTGGTCCCGGTCCGGCTGCAGCCCGGCACCTGGTATGCGCTGCCGCAGTCGCCGCAGCTGTTCAAGCAGCTGCTCATGGTCGGCGGCCTGGAGCGGTACTACCAGATCGCCCGCTGCTACCGCGACGAAGGCTTCCGCGCCGACCGGCAGCCGGAGTTCACGCAGCTGGACATCGAGATGTCGTTCGTGACCCAGGACGACATCATCGAGCTCGGCGAGGCGATCGTGCGGGCCCTGTGGTCCGACCTCGCCGGCCACGAGATCACCGCCGACATCCCGAAGCTGACCTGGCACGACGCCCTCGCCCGGTACGGCTCCGACAAGCCCGACCTGCGCTACTCCGTCGAGCTCACCGAGCTGACGGACTACCTGCGCGGCACCGAGTTCCGCGTCTTCGCCGGCGCGATCGACGCCGGGGGCTACGTCGGCGCGGTCGTCATGCCCGGCGGCGCCGCGCAGACCCGCAAGGAGCTCGACGGCTGGCAGGACTGGGCGAAGGCGCGCGGCGCGCGTGGCCTCGCCTACGTGGTCCTCGACGCCGAGACCGGCGAGCCGAAGGGCCCCGTCGCGAAGAACCTCACCGCCGAGCACCTCGGCGGCCTCGCCGACGCGGTCGGCGCGAAGCCCGGCGACGCGGTCTTCTTCGCCGCGTCCACCGAACGCCGCGAGGCGCAGGAGCTGCTCGGCGCGGCCCGCATCGAGATCGCGAAGCGGGCCAAGCTCGTCGACGAGTCGGCGTGGTCGTTCTGCTGGGTCGTCGACGCGCCCATGTTCGAGCCGACCGACCCCGACGCCGGCGGCACCGGCGGCGGCGCCAAGGGCTGGACGGCCGTGCACCACCCGTTCACCTCGCCGAACCGCGAGTGGATCGACCGGTTCGAGGAGTCGCCGGGCGAGGCCCTCGCCTACGCGTACGACATCGTCTGCAACGGCAACGAGATCGGCGGCGGCTCGGTCCGTATCCACCGCGGCGACGTGCAGCGGCGCGTCTTCGACATCCTCGGCATCGGCGCCGAGGACGCCGCGGACAAGTTCGGCTTCCTGCTCGAGGCGTTCAAGTACGGCCCGCCGCCGCACGCCGGCATCGCCTTCGGCTGGGACCGCATCTGCATGCTGCTGTCCGGCGCCGACTCGATCCGCGAGGTGATCGCGTTCCCGAAGACCGGCGGCGGCTTCGACCCGCTGACCGGCGCCCCGACCCCGATCACCGCGCAGCAGCGCGCCGAGGCCGGCGTCGACGGCAAACCCAAGACGGCCTCGGAATCAGGGGCCAAGGCTTGACGGTGCTCGTGACCGGCGCCTCCGGATATCTCGGAGGCGCCGTCGCCGCCCGGTGCGCGGCGGTGCCGGCCCCCAGGGTGGACATCAGGGACCTGGGCGCGCTGACAGCGTTGTTCGCGGTGGTACGGCCAGCGACCGTCATCCATACCGCCACCACCCTCGGCAACAAGGGTGGCTCATCCGAGGACCTGTGGCCGGTCGTGGCGGCCGGCGCCGCGAACGTCGCCGTCGCCGCCCGTTCCGTCGGCGCGCGGCTCGTCCACGTCTCCTCCGACGCGATCTTCGCGGGTCGTGACGCACCGTACACGGAGGCGGACGTGCCGTCGCCGGTGTTCGACTACGGCGCCGCGAAGGCCGCCGCCGAAGAAGCCGTCGCCGCCGTCGACCCGGGCGCCGCCCTGGTCCGCACGTCGCTGATCGTCTCCGGCGGCCGCGGCGAACTGTCCCGGCACGAGCGCACCTGCCTCGACCTGGCGCCGGGCGCCGCCTTGTTCACCGACGAGATCCGCTGCCCGATCGCCGTCGACGACCTGGCCGCGGCCCTGGTCGCCCTGGCCGCGACCGACTATGCGGGCGTGCTCAACGTCGCCGGTCCCGAGGCCCTGTCCCGCCACGAACTGGGCGTCCGGGTCGCGGCCCGGCACGGCCTCGACCCCGCCGCTGTGCCCGCGTCCACCCTTGCGGCGAGCGGTTTGCGCCGTCCCGGCCGGGTCGTGCTCGACTCGTCGGCGGCAGTGAAACTTCTGGGCCTCACTCTCCGTACCGTCTGACCAAGGTCTTTCGCAGCGCAAACAGGTAGGGTCTGGGGCCGTGGACGGCTTGTTTGAGGTGCACCCACCGGGCGGCGGCGCGGACCCCGCGCTCCCCGGTGGTTTCGACGACGTCGCCTCCGACGCGCCCCTGGCGGTGCGGATGCGCCCGCGGACCCTGGACGAGCTCGTCGGGCAGGAGCGCCTGCTCGTCGCCGGCTCACCGCTGCGGCAGCTGGTCACCGGTGTCTCACCGATGTCGGTGATCCTCTCCGGGCCGCCCGGCTGCGGCAAGACGACGGTCGCCCACCTGGTCGCCGGTGCCGGCGACCGCAAGTTCGTGGCCCTGTCCGCGCTCAGCGCCGGGGTCAAGGACGTGCGCACGGTCATCGACGTGGCCCGCAAGGAACGGCGCCGGGGCGGGTCACCGACCGTGCTGTTCATCGACGAGGTGCACCGCTTCAGCAAGACCCAGCAGGACTCGCTCCTCGCCGCCGTCGAGGACCGCACCATCACGCTGCTCGCCGCCACCACCGAGAACCCGTTCTTCTCCGTCATCAAGCCGCTGCTGTCGCGCTGCGTGCACCTCACGCTGAAACCGCTGACCGACGACGACGTGCGCGCCCTCGTGCGCCGCGCCGTGGCGGACGCCCGCGGGCTCGACGGCACGGTGACGCTCGCACCCGACGCGGAGGCACACCTGGTCCGCCTCGCCGACGGCGACGTCAGGAAGGCCCTCACGGCCCTGGAGGCGGCCGCGGGCGCGGCGCTCGCGCAAGGGGCCACCCAGGTCGACCTGGCCACCGCCGAGCAGGCCATCGACGTGGCCGCGCTGCGCTACGACCGGGACGGCGACGAGCACTACGACGTCACCAGCGCGTTCATCAAGAGCATCCGCGGCTCGGACGTCGACGCCGCCCTGCACTACCTGGCGCGGATGCTGGTCGCGGGGGAGGACGCCCGGTTCATCGCGCGGCGCCTCATCGTGCACGCCAGCGAGGACATCGGCATGGCCGACCCGACCGCGCTGCAGACCGCGACGGCCGCCGCGCACGCCGTGCAGTTCGTCGGGCTGCCCGAGGTCCAGATCGTCCTCGCCCAGGCGGTGATCCACCTGGCGCTCGCCCCGAAGTCCAACGCGGTCGTCGCCGCGATCGGCGCCGCGATGTCCGACGTCCACGCCGGACACGGTGGTGCAGTTCCCGCGCATTTACGCGATTCGCATTACAGCGGTGCATCCAAGCTCGGCCACGGCAAAGGGTACAAATACCCCCACGACGACGTCCGAGGTGTTGTCCCGCAACGGTACGCGCCGGAAGGGCTCGACGACCGGGAGTACTACCGCCCTACGGGCCATGGCGCTGAGCGCGCTGTGGCGGAACGATTGCCGAAACTGCGGCGTATCGTGCGGGGGACCGCAGAGCCAGCAGCCGGACCTGCGGACGACGGCGCGACCAGCATGGTGGAGGAGCGGCACCGGTGACATCGGGTCGAGACGAGGCCAAGAAGCGGCGTGGCCGCGGCAAGGCCGAAGAAGGCCCGAGCGACGAGGACCTCGGCTGGCTCGCCGAACTCCGCAACGCCCGAGGCGACGAGGACGTCCTTCAGCAGCCGACGACCGCCCCCCGCCCCGGCGACCGCGACGTGCTGGACCAGCCGCCGGCGGACCCGCGCCGCCGCGCCGACCCGCCGCGCCCGGCCGAGCCGACCCAGAACTGGCCCGCCCCGCGCGAGTCCCCGTCGGGTGGCATCCCCGCGTCCGGCCGCCGTGGTCCTGCCGAGTCGCCGTCGGGTGGCATCCCCGCGTCCGGCCGCCGTGGTCCTGCCGAGTCGCCGTCGGGTGGTGTCCCCGCGTCGGGCCGCCGTGGTCCCGCGGAGCGGGAGGCGCCGGCGAGCGGGACGTGGCAGGCCGGACGGCCCGCCGCCGGCAGGAGCGAGCCGGAGCGCGAGTCGCCGTCCGGTGGTGTGCCCGCGGGCGGTCGTCGCGCCGCCGAGCCGACCACCGCCTGGTCCGGTGGCCGGGCCGCGAACCGTGGCGAGGCGGAGCGCGAGTCGCCGTCCGGCGGTATCCCCGCGGGCGGCCGCCGCGCCGCGGCCGACCGTGAGTCGCCGTCGGGTGCCGTTCCCGCCGGTGGGCGTCGCGCCGCCGAACCGGCTCCCGGCTGGCGTGAGGGGCGGGTCGCGGGCCGCGGTGAGGCGGAGCGCGAGTCGCCGTCCGGTGGGGTACCCACCCGCGGCCGGGGCAGCGTCCCGGAGTCGCCGTGGCAGCCGGAGACGTCCCAGTCCACCGGTCGCCGAGCCGCCCCCGAGCCGCCCCCGCCGACCGGGCGCCGCGGTGCGCCCGACACCAGCCCGTGGCAGCCGCAGGCCGACCCCGTGGGGCGCCGCGAGCCGTCGACCGGCCCGGTGCCCGCCGCGGGCACCGCATCGCCGGCCGGGTCCGTGCCGCCGGCCGGCCGGGCCGCCGCGCCCGGTGGCGCGCCCTCCGGAGGGCGCGCGTCCGTCCCGGGCGGCGACCTCATGGGCCGCGGCGCCGGTGCCGGACCCGGCACCGGTCGTTCGGCTGTTCCCGGTGCGGCCGCTTCCGGTGCCGCGCCGGCCGCCGGTCGCACCACGGTGCCGGGGGCCGCGTCCGGCACCGGCCGCCCGTCCGCGCCCGGGGGCGACCCCGGGGCGAGAGGCGCGGGTGCCGCACCCGCCGGCCGTCCGCCGGTGCCGGGCACCGGTCGTTCGGCTGTTCCCGGTGTCGGGCCCGGTGCGGGTTCCGGTGCCGTTCCTCACACCGGGCCGGTCACCGGGCCCGGCGGTGCGCCGTCGGCATGGGACTCCCCGGCCCGGGAAGCGCCGGCCGGTGGGCACCGCGCGCCCGTCGACGAGCGGCGCGCCGACGACGA
>NZ_BONQ01000098.1 GCF_016862795.1 Dactylosporangium siamense
CCGCGCGTTGACGACGAGTCGCCGTCCCGTGGTCGTCGGGCCGTGCCTGAGCCGCGCGCTGATGAGGAGTCGCCGTCGCGTGGTCGTCGGGCGGTGCCTGAGCCGCGTGTGGACGATGAGTCGCCGTCGCGTGGTCGTCGGGCCGTGCCTGAGCCGCGTCGGGGCGAGCCCGACCTGGAGCAGAGCGGCGGGCGCCGCGCCTTCGAGGCGGCCGCCGGCGACGGTCCCGGCCGGTTTGCCAGCGAATCCGCTCCGCCGGCCCAGCGTCGCGGCGGTTCCGGTGCCGAGCTGACCAGTCGTTTCGCCGCGGACGCGGGCCCCGCCGGGGCGCCGGGCCGGGGCGGGCGCGCGCAGGCCAGCGCCCCGTTCCAGGCCTCGCCCGCCGGTGCCGCGCCGGGTGGCGGCCTACAGCACGGCGACTCCCACGGTCGCGGTCAGAGTGGCGATCCCCACGGTCGTGGTCAGGGCGGCGACTCCCACGGTCGTGGTCAGGGCGGCGATCTCCACGGTCGTGGTCACAGCGGCGATCCCCAGGGCCGCGGTCAGAGCGGCGACCTCCGCGCCCGCGGTCAGGGCGGCGGACCGCACAACGCCGCAGCGCACGGTGCCGGCCCACACGGCGGCGGGCCGCAGGGCGCGGGCTCGCACGGTGGCGGGCCGCAGGGCGCGGGGCCGCACGGTGCCGGGCCGCAGGGGCGGTCGCATCCGGGTGGCGGTCCGCAGGAGCCCGGCTCGCCGGGGTTCCAGCGGGGCAACGGCCCGCAGGGCGCGTCCCGTGGCGGGCCGCTGCAGCGTGGACCCCACGGCGGGCCGCAGGGCGCCGGGGGTCCCGGTGGGCGGCCGTCGCCGTACGGCGTGGCGAGGCAGCCCGGCGAGGCGCCCCCGAAGCCGTTCGTGGACCTGGCCCGGTTCGACCCGAACCCGGCGACCACGTACCGGGGGACGGCCACCACGCCGGGCGCGTTCGACTGGGAGTCCACGACGCAGATCGCGCCGTTCGGGCTGCTGCAGCTGGCGCAGGCCAAGCGGGTCCGGCAGCTGCGGCTCGCGACGATCATCTTCGTGGTCCTCGCGGTCGTCAGCGCGCCCGCGGCGTTCTTCGTGATCCGCGAGTTCACCAGGGACCCGGTGTTCGTGGAGCTGGACAACCTCAACCTGCCGGAGTGGGCGGCGCGCAACCCGACCGACGGGGCGCTGGGCAGCCGGTGGTGCATCCACGAGTGCCGGTCCCGGCAGCGGACGTGGGAGTCGGCGCGCGGGCCGGAGGAGACCAACCGGGCGTTCGTCGGCAAGCTCAAGGACGCCGGTTGGGTCGAGTGGGACATCCCCGACTGCCAGGCGGAGGGCGTCGACGGGATCGAGACGTGCTGGCAGCGCGACGAGTACGTCCTCGACCTGTGGGTACGTGCCGCCGTCTGCGACGTGAAGAACGCCCGGCCGACGGTGAACCCGTCCCAGCCACCGGTGTCGCCGGGGAAGCCGACGGCCAAGGCGCCAGCGAGCCCGTCCATGACGCAGGACCCGGCGCCGCAACCGTCCGAGCTGGACAGCCCCGGCCCGGGACCGACGGCGATCTGCCCACTGGCAGTGGCCACCATCAAAGTCTTCAACCGGATCAGTTACGGGCCGGGCGGGACGCAGGGCGGCGGCTGACGCCGATACCGGCCGGTCGAGAAGCGCTGCTACATCACGGAGGGTAGGGTTCCTCCGTTGGATGAGCGCATCCACGCGGGTGAAGGAGGTCGGGCGTGTCCGTGTCCGTGGGCGGTATCGCGGCGCTGGTGGCGTCGGGTGGGTTTTTCGTGCTCGTGCTCGTGCTCGCCGTGCCGATCCTCCGGGTCCGGCACACGATCGACGCGGCCACCGGCGCGTTGCGCGACGTCGCGGACCAGACGACCCCGATGCTGGAGCGGGTCAACATGACGATCGACAACGTCAACGTCGCCCTGAACCAGGTGCACACCACGCTTGACGGGGTCAACATGCAGCTGGCCCGCATCGACACGATCACCGAGAACGTGTCGCACGTGAGCGCCAACGTGGCCAACCTGTCCACAGTGGTCAGCGCGGCCGCGGCGAACCCGCTCGTGAAGGTCGCCGCGTTCGGCTACGGCGTGCGCAAGGCCGCCGCGAACCGCCGCGCCGCCGCCGACGAGGCCGAGGTGCGGGAGCAGATCAAGCAGTCGCGGCGTAAGCGGGCCTAGTCCGGCCGGGCGCTGCCTGTACACCATCCAAAACGAGAACAGAGAGGTTGAGCCATGCGGCGGTTGCTGTGGCTCGGGATCGGACTTGCCGTCGGAGCGTTGGTGGTCCGTGCGGTGACGAAGAAGGCGCAGGCGTTCACGCCGCAGGGCATCGCCGCGCAGGCGCGTGACTCGGCTGCCGGGTTCGCCGGGTCGGTCCGCGGGTTCGTCGACGACGTCCGCGACGGCATGGCCGAGCGTGAGGCCGAGATCAACGCAGCGTTCACCGACGGTTCGACCCTCGACGAGGACCTTTACCCGGAAGGCCGGCAGCACCGATGAAGACCGCGGAGATCAAGCGTCGTTTCCTCGCCCACTTCGAGGCGGCGGGGCACACGGTCGTGCCGAGCGCGCCGCTGCCGGCGATCGCCGACCCGAACCTGCTGTTCATCAACGCCGGCATGGTCCAGTTCGTGCCGTTCTTCCTCGGCCAGCGCACCCCGCCCTACCCGCGGGCGGCGTCGGTGCAGAAGTGCATCCGCACCCCCGACATCGACGAGGTCGGCAAGACCAGCCGGCACGGCACGTTCTTCCAGATGAACGGCAACTTCTCCTTCGGCGACTACTTCAAGGAAGGCGCGATCAAGCTCGCCTGGGAGCTGTCGACGAACCCGGTCGACAAGGGCGGCTTCGGCCTGGACCCGGAGCGGATCTGGGCGACGGTCTACCTCGACGACGACGAGGCGATCGAGCTGTGGAAGAAGACCGGCCTGCCGGCGGAGCGGATCGTGCGCCGCGGCAAGAAGGACAACTTCTGGTCGATGGGCATCCCCGGCCCCGCCGGCCCGTGCTCGGAGCTGTACTACGACCGCGGCCCCGCCTACGGCAAGGAGGGCGGCCCGGAGGTCGACGAGGACCGCTACCTGGAGTTCTGGAACCTGGTCTTCATGCAGTACGAGATCACCAACGTGCGGTCGAAGGAGGACTTCGACATCGTCGGTGAGCTGCCGAACAAGAACATCGACACCGGCATGGGCCTGGAGCGCATCGCGTCGATCCTGCAGGGTGTGGACAACCTGTACGAGATCGACGAGGTCAACCCGATCCTCGCCAAGGCCGCGGAGATGACCGGGAAGCGCTACGGGCAGGCCACGTCGAAGGTGGCCGGCGAGTCGCACCCGGACGACGTGCGGCTGCGGGTGATCGCCGACCACGTCCGGACCGCGCTCATGGTGATCTCCGACGGGGTCACGCCGTCGAACGAGGGCCGCGGGTATGTGCTGCGCCGCATCCTGCGCCGGGCGATCCGGTCGATCCGCCTGCTGGGCTGGCACGAGGGGCCGGCGCTGCCGATCCTGCTGCCGATCGCGCGGGACTGCATGGCCCCGTCGTATCCGGAGGTGGCCGCCGACTTCGACCGGATCTCCTCCTACGCGTACGGCGAGGAGGAGGCGTTCCTGCAGACGCTCCGGGCGGGTACGACGATCCTCGACACCGCGGTGACGGAAGCGCGCAAGTCCGACAAGTCGGTTTTGTCGGGGGAGAAGGCGTTCCAGCTGCACGACACGTACGGGTTCCCGATCGACCTGACCCTGGAGATCGCCGCCGAGCAGGGCCTCACCGTCGACGAGGCCGGCTTCCGCCGGCTCATGGCGGAGCAGCGCACCCGCGCCAAGGCCGACGCGAAGGCCCGCAAGACCGGCCACGCCGACCTGTCGCAGTTCCGCGCCGCGCTCGAGCAGGGCGGGCCGGTCGAGTTCACCGGGTACCGCGAGGTCGCCCGCGAGTCGTCGGTGCGGTCGCTGCTCGGTGTCGCCGCCGCGACCGTCGGTGACGAGGTGTCCCTGGTCCTGGACGCGACCCCGTTCTACGCCGAGGGCGGCGGCCAGATGCCCGACCTGGGCGTCATCACCACCGGCGGCGGCAAGGTCGAGGTCCTCGACGTGCAGACGCCGCTGCCCGGCCTGATCGTGCACCGGGTCAAGGTCCTCGAGGGCGAGATCCGGGCCGGCGAGTCCGCGTTCGCCGAGATCGACACCACCCGCCGGCGGGCCGTGTCCCGGGCGCACACCGCGACCCACCTCATCCACCAGACGATGCGCAACTTCCTCGGCGAGTCCGCGACGCAGGCGGGCTCGCTCAACGCGCCCGGCCGGCTCCGCTTCGACTTCAACACCCCAGGCGCCGTCCCGCAGAGCGTGCTGCACGACGTCGAGCAGCAGGTCAACGAGGTGCTCCTGCGGGACCTGCTGGTCAACGCGTTCATCACCTCGCAGGAGGAGGCCCGCAAGATCGGCGCGATGGCGCTGTTCGGCGAGAAGTACGGCGACGAGGTCCGCGTCGTCGAGGTCGGCGACTACGCCCGCGAACTGTGCGGTGGCACCCACGTCGAACGCTCCAGCCAACTGGGCCTGGTGAAGATCCTGTCCGAGTCGTCGATCGGTTCCGGGGTACGCCGCGTCGAGGCGCTCGTCGGTCTGGACGCCTTCGGTCACCTGGCCCGTGAGCACGTCCTCGTGTCGCGCCTGGCCGAGTTGTTCCGGGTCCCCGGCGACCAGGTCGCCGACCGGGTCGAGCAGGCCGTCGCGCAGCTGCGCGACGCCGAGCGCGAACTGGAGAAGCTGCGCACCCAGCTCGTCCTCGCCGGCGCCGGCGGGCTCGCCGACGCGGCCAAGGACATCCGGGGCGTCGCCTACGTCGGCACCGAGGCGCCCGAGGGCACCTCCGCCAACGAGGTCCGGACCCTGGTGCAGGAGATCCGCGGCCGGATCCCGGCGGACCGGCCCGCGGTCGTCGCCGTCACCGCCCGCGCCGGCGGCAAGGCGTCGCTCGTCGTCGGCCTCAACGCCGCCGCGAAGAGCCGCGGCCTGTCCGCCGGTGACCTGGTCAAGGGCGCCCTGTCCGGCCGTGGCGGCGGCAACGCCGACCTCGCCCAGGGCGGCGGCGTGCCGGCGGCCGAGGCCGCGAACCTGCTCGCGGCGGTCGAGCGCGCGCTGTAGCTGTTGTCTCGTATGCGGGTAGGTGAATTCGTCGATTCACCTACCCGCGGGCGTTCACGGTGTGCGCGGGCCGCATAGGGTGACGGGCGTGAGAGCGCAGCCGTGGGTCCGTGGTCGACGTCTCGGCATCGACGTCGGCAGCGTCCGCGTCGGGGTCGCGCTGTGCGACCCGGACGGGATCCTCGCGACCCCCGTCGCCACCCTGCCGCGCGACCCGGTCACCGAGGGTGACCGCATTCCTTCGGACATGTCGGAAATCTTGCGACTGGTCGCGGAGCACGAAGCGGTCGAGATCGTTGTCGGCCTGCCAATCAACCTGGCCGGCAAGGAAGGGCCCGCAGCGGTCCTGATCAGGCAATACGCCGACCGGTTGGCCGCGCTGGCGGACCCTGTGCCGGTGTTGCTGACGGACGAGAGGATGTCCACCGCGGCGGCAACACGTAGGCTGTCGGAGCGTGGCGTCCGGGGCAGGCGGCAACGCGCGGTCATCGACCAGGTGGCCGCGGTGGAGATTCTGCAACGATGGCTCGACGCGCGACGGGCCGTTCGCGGCTGAGTGCCAGGAGGCGAAGGACAGATGGGCGAGCTCGACCTGGGCTGGGACGACGAGGAACGGCCCAACAGACATCGGCGCCGCGCCGTGTCTCCGCGCGGCAAGCGCAAGGGCCGCGGCGGACGGACCTTCGTCGCGCTCTTCCTCAGCCTGCTGGTCTTCGGCGGGCTCGCGTATGGGGCCTTCATCGGCGTGGACAAGATCAAGAACATGTTCACCGCCGAGGACTACAACGGCGGCGGCACCGGCGAGGTGACGGTCGAGGTGCTCCCTGACCAGTATGCCGCCGACATCGCCGCCACGCTGAAGGAAAAGGATGTCGTGAAGAGCGCGAAGGCGTTCATCGAGGCCGCGAAGAAGGACGAGCGCAGCAAGAAGCTGCAGCCCGGCTTCTACAAGCTGCGCAAGCAGATGGCCGCGGCGCAGGCGCTGTCGCTGATGCTCGACCCGAAGAGCCGCCTGGTCAACAAGGTCACGCTCCCCGAGGGCCTCACCTACGTCGACACGTTCAAGAAGCTCTCCGAGTTCACCAAGATCCCCTACGAGGAGTTCGAGAAGGCCGCCGCCGACACCAAGGCGCTCGGCCTCGGCGACGTGTGGTTCACCCGCCAGGACAAGAAGCAGGTCGCCAAGAGCATCGAGGGCTTCCTGTTCCCGGCGACCTACGACTTCCCGCCGAACGTCGACGCCGCCGGCGTCCTGAAGATCATCATCAACCGGTTCAACCAGGAGATCGACGCGACCGGGTTCATCGACGGCGTGCAGAACTCGCTGAAGATCTCGCCCTACGAGGCGCTGATCGCCGCGTCGATCGCCCAGGTCGAAGGCCTCGACAAGGACCAGGAGGGCATCGTCCGGGTCCTCTACAACCGGGTCTACTCCGGCAAGTTCCAGTGCAACTGCCTGCAGGTCGACAGCACCGTCAACTACTACCTGCGCATCACCGGCAAGGGCGCCAAGCCCTCGACCGAGCTGCTCAACTCCGAACTGCACAACAAGAACAACCCGTACAACGCCCACGACGTCCCGGGCCTGCCGATCGGGCCGATCAGCAACCCCGGCACCAGCGCGCTGAAGGCGGCGATCAACCCGCCGAAGCACGACTTCTACTACTTCTGCGCCATCGACACCGCCGGCAACACCGGCTACGCGAAGACGTACACGGAGTTCCAGAAGATGTGGGAACAGGCGAAGAAGAACGGCGTCAAATAGGTGCGTGCCGCGGTCCTCGGCCAGCCGGTGAGCCACTCGCGCTCACCGGCCATCCACAACGCCGGCTACGCGGCCGCGAGCCTGCGCGACTGGACGTACACGGCGATCGAATGCGGCACCGCCGACCTGCCCGGGTTCGTCGCCGGACTCACCCCCGACTGGGCCGGGCTGTCGCTCACCATGCCGCTCAAAGAGGTGGCGCTCACGGTCGCGGCGATGGTCGACCCGTTCGCCGCGGCGATCGGCGCCGCGAACACCCTCGTCCGGCGGGCGTACGGGTGGCACGCGTACAACACCGACGCGCCTGGCATGGTCCGGGCGCTGCTGGAGGCGGGGGTCGCCCGCACGCCCAGGCTCGCCGTGCTCGGCGGCGGCGGGACAGCCCGGGCGGCCCTCGCGGCCGCCGCGTCGCTGTCGGCCGACGTCACCCTGTACACCCGCCGCTTTTCGGCCTTTGAAGAGTTGCTGCCGGTCGCCGCCGCGCTGGACGTCGAGCTGGTTTGGGGTGACTGGGCGTCTGTTTCGGAGTGCTCGGCGTTCCCGGTGGTGATCTCCACGGTGCCGAAGGGCGCGGCGGACTCCCTGGCGCTCGCCGACTGGTCCGGGCGGCCCGTCGTGTTCGACGCCATCTACGAGCCGTGGCCGACGCCCCTCGCTGCCGCGGCCTCGGACGCGGGGTGCGCGATCGTGTCCGGGCTGGACCTGCTGCTGTGGCAGGCGGTCGACCAGTTCGAGCTGTTCACGGGCGTGGCCGCGCCGGTGGCGGCGATGCGCGCCGCGCTTTAGGGTTGTCCCGCCTGACGGGCTGGTGTCACCTCAGGCGTGGCGTCGCTTTCGCGCCGTGACAGACTTGCCGACGTGTTGCGCTGGTTGACCGCAGGTGAGTCGCATGGCCCGGCACTCGTCGCGATCCTGGAGGGTGTTCCCGCCGGCATCGAGTTGACGAGCGCGTCAGTGGCGGCAGAGTTGTCCCGTCGACGTCTCGGCTACGGCCGCGGCGCGCGAATGGCGTTCGAGCAGGACGTGGTCGAGTTCGTCGGCGGCCTGCGCCACGGCCTCACCCTCGGCAGCCCCGTCGCGATCCGCGTCGGCAACAGCGAATGGCCGAAGTGGGAGACCGTCATGGCGGCCGACCCCGTCGACCCCGAGCTGCTCGCCGCGCAGGCCCGCAACGCGCCGCTGACCCGCCCCCGGCCCGGCCACGCCGACCTCGCCGGCATGCAGAAGTACGGGCACACCGACGCCCGGCCGATCCTCGAACGCGCCAGCGCCCGCGAAACCGCCGCCCGGGTCGCCGTCGGCACCGTCGCCAAGGCCCTGCTGCGCCAGGCCCTCGGCATCGACATCGTCTCCCACGTCATCGAGCTCGGCTCCGTCGCCGCCAAACCCGGCCTGCTGCCCCGCCCCGAGGACTTCGACCGCATCGACGCCGACCCGCTGCGCTGCCTCGACCCCGACGCCAGCGCCCGCATGGTCGAAGAGGTCGACGCCGCGAAGAAGGACGCCGACACCCTCGGCGGCATCGTCGAGGTCCTCGCCTACGGCGTGCCACCGGGCCTCGGCAGCCACGTCCAATGGGACCGCAAACTCGACGCCCGCCTCGCCACCGCCCTCATGTCCATCCAGGCGATCAAGGGCGTCGAGATCGGCGACGCGTTCACGCAGGCCCGCTCCCGCGGCTCCCAGGCCCACGACGAGATCATCCCCACCGCCGACGGTGTCCGCCGCGTCACCGACCGGGCCGGCGGCCTCGAAGGCGGCATCACCACCGGCGAACCGCTGCGCGTCCGCGCCGCGATGAAACCGATCTCGTCGCTCAACCGCGCCCTGCAGACCATCGACGTCACCACCGGCGAGCCCGCGACCGCCATCAACCAGCGCTCCGACGTGTGCGCGGTCCCGGCCGCCGCCGTCGTCGCCGAGGCGATGGTCGCCCTCGTCCTCGCCGAGGCCGCCCTGGAGAAGTTCGGCGGCGACTCGGTCGCCGAGATCCAGCGCAACGTCTCCGGCTACCTCACCCACCTGGTGATCCGATGAGCCCCCGGGCCGTCCTGGTGGGGCCCCCGGGTGCCGGCAAGACGACCGTGGGCACGCTGCTCGCCGCGGCCCTGGGCGTGCCGTTCCGCGACGTCGACGCCGACATCGAAACCACCGCCGGCAAACCGATCCCGGAGATCTTCATCGACTTCGGCGAGGACCACTTCCGGGCGCTCGAGCGGGCCGCGGTCGCCGCCGCGCTGTCTTCGTTCGACGGGGTCCTGGCCCTCGGGGGCGGCGCGATCCTGGCCGCCGAGACCCGCGAGCTGCTCACCGGGCACACGGTGGTGTACCTGTCGGTCGAGCTGTCCGACGCCGTGTCCCGGGTCGGCCTCGGGGCGGGCCGGCCGCTGCTGGCCCTCAACCCCAGGGCCACCCTGAAGTTCCTGCTGGACCAGCGCCGGCCGCTGTACGAGCAGGCCGCCACGGTCACTGTCGTCACGGACGGCCGGACGCCCGAGGACATCGTCGCCGAGCTGGCGGGCAAGCTGTGACCGGGGCTTCCGCGTCCTCTGCGGGCTCTGCGTCCTCTGCGGGCTCTGCGTCTTCCGCGGGCGCTGCGTCTTCGGCGGGTTCCGCGGGTTCTGCGGCTTCCGTTGTCGACGTCGGGGGCTACTCGGTGCTGATCGGGCGGGGGCTGGTCGACCGGGTGCCTGAGCTCGTCGGCGGTGCCGCGCAGGTCGCGGTCCTGTTCGCCGGTCCGGTCCGCGGGCACGCCGAGCAGGTCATGGCCGCGCTGCGCGCCGCCGGCCACGGCGTCCTGCCCCTCGAAGTCCCCGACGCCGAGGCGGGCAAGGACATCGCCGTCGCCGCCGGCTGCTGGGACGCGCTCGGCGAGGCCGCGTTCACCCGCAGCGACGCCGTCGTGGGCGTGGGCGGCGGCGCCGTCACCGACCTCGCCGGGTTCGTCGCCGCGAGCTGGCTGCGCGGCGTCCGCCTGGTCCAGGTCCCAACCAGCCTCCTCGGCATGGTCGACGCCGCCGTCGGCGGCAAGACCGGCATCAACACCGCCGCCGGCAAGAACCTCGTCGGCGCGTTCTACCCGCCAGCCGGCGTCGTCTGCGACCTGTCGACCCTGGACACCCTGCCCGCCGACGACCTGCGGGCCGGCATGGCCGAGGTGGTCAAGTGCGGCTTCATCGCCGACCCCGCCATCCTCGACCTCGTCGAGGCCGACCCGGCCGCGGCGCTCGACCCGCACGGCGTCGTGCTCTCTGAGCTGGTCGAGCGGGCCGTCGCCGTCAAGGCCAAGGTCGTCACCGCCGACCTGCGCGAGTCGGGCCTGCGCGAGATCCTCAACTACGGCCACACCCTCGGCCACGCCATCGAACGCCGCGAACAGTACCGCTGGAAGCACGGCCACGCGGTCAGCGTCGGCCTGGTCTACGCCGCCGAACTGGGCCGCCTCACCGGTCGCCTCCCGGCCGACGTCGCCGACCGGCACCTGCACGTGCTGACCCTGCTCGGCCTGCCGGTCACGTACGCGGCCGCCGCCTGGCCCGACCTGCACGCCGCGATGCGGGTCGACAAGAAGGCCCGAGGCGCGACGCTGCGCTTCGTCGTCCTCGACGGCCTGGCGACCCCGGGCACCCTGGCCGGCCCGCCGGACGAGCTGCTCTTCCAGGCGTACTCGGCCGTCGCCTCCTGACCCGCACCGCCGCCCTCCTGACCCGTGCCCGCCGCCTCCTGCGCAACCAGCCGTCGCCTCCCGACCCGCGGCCACCGCACCTGACTCGGAGTCATCGCACCTGACCCGACCCGCGGCCACCGCACCTGACCGCGGCCACCGCCGGGGCCGTCGCGCCTGACTCGGGGCCGTCGCGCCTGACTCCGGAGGCGGCGCCTGGCTCGGGGGCGGCGCTGCCGATCCGCGGGCGGCGCCCCTGACCCGCGCGGGCGTGGGGGAGGGCTGCGGGGTGAGTGGGTCGAGCGCTGGGCTGGTGTCGGGGGTTCGTTGCGGTGGCCAGTGATGCGGGACCTAGGTGGTGGTGCCGACCGCTTTCTCAAGCACCCTACACCGCCCCATCTAATCGATCTATAAAGCCGTCACCACGTCGTCACTTTCCGGAGTTTGCACCGCTCAACCTGTATGCCAAATCATGGATCGGCGAGGGTCAGGTGGCGGGAACGAGGGCTGGGACCGGGGGACGCAGGCGTAGATAGAGTACGCCCGCCACGGTGCCGAAGATGGCGGCGACCACCGCCTCCGGGTAGCCGGGCGCGCCGAAGGGCAGCAGGAACATCGCGACGCCCACCGTCAGGCGGATCGCGGCCGGTGGGGGGTCCGGCATGCCGGCGGCGAGCGGGACGATCGGCCACAGCAGGTACCAGGGGTGCACCACCGGGCCGCACAGGACGATCGCGCCCAGGGCGAGGCCCAGCCCGGCGATGGGGTTCGGGGCGCGCAGCAGGGCCCAGCCGGCCAGCGCGCAGCCGAGGGCCGCCGCGGCGAGCCGGATGACCGCCATCGCGGACGGGTGGCCCGCCTCGGCGAGCAGCATGCCGATGTCGGTGCTGAGGGACAGGCCGTTGCGGACGGTGGTCGGGGTGTGCAGGGCGGCGATCCAGCCCAGGCCGAGACCGGATGCGGCCTGCAGGGCGACGAAGGCGAGAGCGGCGCCGGCGGCGGTGCGGACGAGCGCGAGCGTACGGCCGCGGGACAGCGCGACGATCGTGATGAGCGCGAGGATCGCGGGGGCCTTGACGAGGGCGGCGGCGACGATGAGGGCGGCGGCGAGCAGGGGCCGGTCGCGGACGGCGGCGAGGAGGCCGGCGGCGAGCAGCCCCACCATGAGGGCGTCGTTGTGGGCGCCGGCGACGAGGTGCAGCAGGAGCAGCGGGTTGAGCGCGCCGAACCACAGGGCCCGCTGGACGGGGACGCCGAAACGGGCGGCGAGGCCGGGGAGGCAGGCCACGACGAGGGCGACGCCGGTGAGGGCGACGAGCCGCATCGCCCACACCCCGGCGACGGTGTGCTCGCCGGTGACCGAGAGGATCGCCGAGGCGCAGCGCAGGAACACCGGGCCGTAGGGCGCCGGGGTGTCCTGCCAGATCGCCGGCACGTTCAAGGCGAGGGGGCCGCCGAGAGAGGAAGGGCCCCATCGGTACGCGTCCAGGCCGCGACGGACCATCTCACCCTGGGCGAGGTAGCTGTACACGTCGCGGCTGAACATGGGGGCGGTCACCGCGAGCGGGGCGGCCCAGCACAGCATCGTTCTGACCAGGTCGGCTGGGCGTTGCCCGTCGACGGTCGCGCGCATCCGCAGCCACGCGCCGCACAGCAGGGCCAGCCCGAAGTAGGTGCAGGCGACGCCGGCGAGGGGGAAGGTGCGCAGCTCGCGGATCAGGGGCCAGTGCCCGAACGGGTCGTGTTGCGGCAACGCGCCGGCGGAGATGCCACCGACCGCGATGGCGACGGAACCCGCGAAACCCAGGGTACGGTTGACTCCCATCCCGGCACACTCGCGCAGTCGCGTGACCTCGTGGCGACGCACACATGAACGGGCCGGTACACTGCTTCGGGCCTTTCCGCCGGCATCATGCCGCACGGACCAACTGACGAAAGTGACGTCTATCCACATGGCAACCACGAACGACCTGAAGAACGGCCTGGTGCTCAACCTCGACGGCGATCTGTGGGCCGTTGTGGAGTTCCAGCATGTCAAGCCGGGCAAGGGCGGCGCGTTCGTGCGGACCACCCTGAAGAACGTGCTGTCCGGCAAGGTGGTCGACCGCACGTTCAACGCGGGCACGAAGGTCGAGACCGCCACCGTCGACAAGCGCACGATGCAGTATCTGTACATCGACGGCGAAGACTACGTGTTCATGGATCTCCAGTCGTATGAGCAGATCTCCGTCCCGTCCGGCACGGTCGGCGAGGGGACCAAGTTCCTGCTGCCCGAGGCCGAGGTGACGGTGGCCACGCACGAGGGTGTGCCGCTGTACGTCGAGCTGCCGACGTCGGTGATCCTGGAGGTCACGTACACGGAGCCGGGCCTGCAGGGTGACCGCTCCACGGGTGGCACCAAGCCGGCGACGGTCGAGACGGGCGCCACGGTCAACGTGCCGCTGTTCATCACCACCGGTGAGAAGATCAAGGTCGACACCCGCGACAGCCGTTACCTCGGTCGGTCGTGACCTTTTCGGGGGGTTCGTTCCTGGGTGGTGACGTCACCGCCCAGATGACGGCGCGTCGGAAGGCCCGGAAGCGGGCCTTGGACGTGCTCTACTCGGCTGACCTCCGGGGTGAGTCGCGCGCGTCGACCCTGGCCGCGTATGTGGCCAACCTCGAGGAGCCGAAGCCCGGCTACCTGCCGTACACCGTCCAGCTGGTCGAGGGTGTCGAGAGTCATTCGGTGCGCATCGACGAGCTGCTGTCCAGCTACGCCGAGGGGTGGACCCTGGAGCGGATGCCGGTGGTCGACCGGAACCTGGCGCGGATCGCGGTGTACGAGCTGCTGTACAACGACGAGATCGACAACCCGGTCGCGATCACGGAGGCGGTCGAGCTCGCGGAGACGCTGTCGACCGATGACTCGCCGCGGTTCCTCAACGGCATCCTGGGCCGGATCGCCGACTACGCCACGTAGGTCGTGCGGTGGGCTGGGCGAACGTCGAGCGTGATCCGCCGTCGCACGACGCGGATCCGCTCGACCATCTGCTGTTCCGCCAGCACAACGTCATCTCCCGCCGCCAGGCCCTGCGGCACCTGACCCGGAACGCCCTGTATCACCGGGTGTCGTCGGGTCGATGGCAGCAGCCGGTGCGGTCGATCTTCGTGGCGCAGACCGGGCCGCTCGGCATACCGCAGCAGCGCTGGATCGGGGTGCTGGCCAGCCGTGGTCCCTTGGCCGCGTTCAGTGCGCTGGAGGTCCTCGGTCTCAAGGGGTACCGCAAGCCCTACACCGAGATACTGATCACCGCGCGGCGGAGGGTGACGTTGACCCCACCGGACACCGTGATCCGGCGGTCCGCGTGCCTGACGACCGAGGATGTCCTTACCCGTGGGTCACCGCCGTCGACGGTGGCGGCCCGGTCGCTGGTCGACGCCGCGCAATGGGCCCGTGACGACGCGGAGGCCGTGGCAGTGGTCGCGGCGGGTTTTCAGCAGCGGCTGGTGAGCGGTGACGAGGTGCTCGCGGTGCTCGGCCGGCTGCACGGGGTGCGTCGAGAGGCGTTGATCCGGCAGACCGTCGAGGACGCCCGGGGCGGGTCGCACTCGATCTCCGAGGTGCAGTTCCTGCAGCTGTGCCGGCGCAACGGTCTTCCCGATCCGACCCGCCAGGTGGTGCGGAGGGACGGCCGGGGGCGGAAGCGCTATCGCGACGCGCTGTTCGAGGAGTTCGGGATCCACGTCGAGATCGACGGCGCGCAGCACATGGAGGTGCGGGCCTGGTCCGCGGACATGGTGCAGCACAACGAGATCGCGATCACGGGCGACCGGCTGCTGCGGTTCACCGCATGGCAGGTCCGCCGTGATCCGGAGACCGTTGTGCGCCAGTTGCGCGCGGCATTGCGGGCGGCGGGGTGGCGGCCTAGTTGACCTTGGAGAGTTTGTCGTGCCCTGACCAGACAAAGTCTCCAAGGTCAACTTGGAGGGCGAAAAGGGGGCCGCGTCAGCGGCCCCCTTTCGACCAGAAACTAGGACTGGAAGAGGCTGCGCGGGTCGGTGACGAGCACGCCGTGCTCGTTGAGCCGCTCGACCAGGCCCGACGGCGACGCGTCGTAGACGATCGCCAGGGCGCGCAGGTCG
Source organism: Dactylosporangium siamense (assembly GCF_016862795.1). Taxonomy (GTDB): domain Bacteria; phylum Actinomycetota; class Actinomycetes; order Mycobacteriales; family Micromonosporaceae; genus Dactylosporangium; species Dactylosporangium siamense. Next base: position 14,737 of record NZ_BONQ01000098.1, read on the forward strand.
TCCGCGCGGATGGACAGCACGCGACCGTTGTAGTCGCCGCGCTGCTGCTGGATGGCACGCGCGTAGCGGGCCACGTAGGCAAGGTCCTCGGCGCCGGCGTCGTAGAGCCGCTCCAGGTCCAGGACGATCTTGTTGGTGGGCTCGTGCCGCACGCCGCTGCCCTCGGGCAGCAGCTCGGCGACGGGGACGCGGTAGAACTCGGCCAGCTCAGCCAGGCGGGACACGGTGACGGCGCGGTCGCCCCGCTCATACGAACCGACGACGACGGCCTTCCAACGCCCTGCCGACTTCTCCTCGACACCCTGCAGAGACAGCCCCTGCTGCTGTCGGATGGAGCGCAGGCGAGCACCAAGAGACTTGGCGTACTCAGACGGCATACGGACACTCCCAGTCACTGGCCTGAGGGGTTTCCCCAGCGATCGCTACGGAGCGTGACCGTAACTGGCGGAAGACGCGTGGTCAAGTGGTCGAGACCCATCCGTTGCCCAGGTCAGGGCGGTTGTTAGGGTGGTTGCCGTTCGACGTCCTTTAACGACCCGTCCGGTGAGGCGGGGAAGGGGGTCTGGTTTGTCGTCTCCGACAACCGGCGCTGAGCTGGGCAAAACCATCCTAACGGCGGCAGATGTCGCCCGGGTGGTGGACCGGATTGCCCATCAGATTCTGGAAAAGACGTCCGGCGCGGCCGAAACGGTGCTGCTGGGCATACCTACCCGGGGTGTTCCCCTCGCGCGCAGGCTGGCCGCGAGGATCGCCACGTTCGAGGGCGCCGAGATCCCCGTGGGTGTGTTGGACATCACCCTCTATCGGGACGATCTTCGCCTGCAGGCGACCCGTGCGCTGGGTCACACCGAGGTGCCGCCGGGCGGTCTCGACGGGCGGCGGGTGATCCTCGTCGACGACGTCCTGTTCTCCGGGCGCACGGTCCGCGCGGCGCTCGACGCGCTCAAGGATCTCGGCCGGCCGCGGACGGTCCAGCTGGCGGTCCTCGTCGACCGGGGTCACCGGGAGCTGCCGATCCGGGCGGACTACGTCGGCAAGAACATCCCGACCTCGATCGAGGAGAGCGTGCGGGTGTCGATCGCCGAGCATGACGGCACCGACGCCGTGGTGATCAAAAACAGGGGTGCCCAGACATGATCAAGCATCTGCTCAGCGCCGCCGACCTTGACGCGGCCGCCGCGACCCTGGTTCTGGACACCGCGGCGGAGATGGCGAGCCTCGCGGGGCGCGAGGTGAAGAAGCTGCCCGCGTTGCGGGGGCGCACCGTGGTGAACCTGTTCTACGAGGACTCGACCAGGACGCGGATCTCGTTCGAGGCGGCCGCGAAGCGGCTCTCGGCCGACGTCATCAACTTCTCCGCCAAGGGCTCCAGCGTCTCCAAGGGTGAAAGTCTCAAGGACACCGCCCTGACGTTGCAGGCGATGGGGGCCGACGCGGTCGTCATCCGGCACCCGGCCAGCGGCGCGCCGCACCGGCTCGCGAACTGGGTCGAGGGCAGCGTCGTGAACGCCGGTGACGGCACGCACGAGCATCCGACCCAGGCGCTGCTCGACGCGTACACCATGCGCAGCCGCCTCAAACGGCTCGCCGGGTTGAACGTGGCGATCGTCGGCGACGTGCTGCACTCACGGGTCGCCCGGTCCAACGTGCAGCTGCTGCACACCCTCGGCGCGAAGGTGACGCTCGTCGCACCGCCGACGCTGCTGCCGGTCGGTGTGGGCGCGTGGCCCGCGGCGACGTCCTACGACCTGGACGCGGTGGTGCCGGATTCCGACGTCGTCATGATGTTGCGGGTCCAGCGGGAAAGAATGAACCAGGCGTACTTCCCCTCGGAGCGGGAGTACGCGCGGCGCTACGGCTTCGACGTGCCGCGGATGCGCCGGCTGCCCGAGCACGCGATCGTCATGCACCCCGGCCCGATGAACCGGGGCATGGAGATCGCGCCGGAGGTCGCCGACTCGCCGCGCTCCACGATCGTCGAACAGGTCGCCAACGGGGTCTCCGTGCGGATGGCCGTCCTCTACCTGCTGCTCGGAGGCAAAGCGTGATCACGAACCTGGGAGAGATCACCGTCGAGGACGGGGTCATTGTTAGCATAAATCCGGACAAAAAAGGTCCCAAGATCGCACTTCCAGGGCTCGTCGACCTGCACACCCACCTGCGCGAACCGGGCCGCGAGGACGCCGAGACGGTCGAGTCCGGCTCACGGGCGGCGGCGCTCGGCGGGTACACCGCGGTCTGCGCGATGGCCAACACCTCCCCGGTCGCCGACACCGCCGGGGTCGTGGAGCAGGTATGGCGGCTCGGCCGCGAGGCGGGCCTGGTCGACGTGCAGCCGATCGGCGCGGTCACCGTCGGCCTCGGCGGCGAGCAGCTCGCCGAGCTGGGCGCGATGGCCGACTCCGCCGCCCGGGTCCGGGTCTTCTCCGACGACGGGCACTGCGTCAGCGACCCGCGCCTGATGCGCCGCGCCCTGGAGTACGTGAAGGCGTTCGACGGCGTGATCGCCCAGCACGCCGAGGAGCCGCGGCTGACCACCGGCGCGCAGATGAACGAGGGCGAGGTCGCCGCCCGGCTGGGCCTGGTCGGCTGGCCCGCGGTCGCCGAGGAGGCGATCATCGCCCGGGACGTGCTGCTCGCCGGGCACGTCGGCGCCCGCCTGCACATCTGCCACGTGTCGACCGCCGGCAGCGTCGAGCTGATCCGCTGGGCGAAGTCGAAGGGCTGGCGGGTGACCGCCGAGGTGACGCCGCACCACCTGCTGCTCACTGAGGACCTCGCCGTCGACTACGACCCGGTGTACAAGGTGAACCCGCCGCTGCGCACCGAGGCGGACGTCCTCGCGCTGCGCAAGGGGCTGCAGGACGGCACGATCGACTGCGTCGCGACCGACCACGCCCCGCACAGCGTCGAGGACAAGGAGTGCGAGTGGGCGTACGCCAGACCGGGGATGCTCGGCCTGGAGACCGCTCTCGCGATCGTCGTACAGACGATGGGGCCGCAGTGGGACAGGATCGCGGACTGGATGTCCGTCGCGCCCGCGAAGATCGCCGGTCTGACCGGCCACGGGCACGCACTCCAGCCGGGGCAGCCCGCGAACATCACGATCTTCGACCCGGACGTCAGGTGGACGGTCGACCCGACCGCACTGGCCAGCAGGTCGCGCAACACCCCTTACGCCGGAATGGAGCTGCGCGGTCGCGTCGAGGCGACCTACCTGCGCGGCGAGCCGACGGTGTTGAACGGAAAGGCGACTCGGTGAAGCGCAGAGCAGCATTGTTGGTACTGGAGGACGGCCGCACGTTCCACGGCGAGGCCTTCGGCAGCATCGGGGAGACCTTCGGCGAGGCGGTGTTCAACACCGGCATGACCGGCTACCAGGAGACGCTGACCGACCCGTCGTATCACCGGCAGGTCGTCGTGCAGACCGCGCCGCAGATCGGCAACACCGGGATCAACGGCGAGGACGACGAGTCCGACCGGGTCTGGGTCGCCGGCTACGTGGTCCGGGACCCGTCGCGGGCGTACTCGAACTGGCGCGCCACCGGCAGCCTCCAGGACCGTCTCGCGGTCGAGGGGATCGTCGGCATCAGCGGCGTGGACACCCGGGCGCTGACCCGGCACCTGCGTGAGCGCGGCGCGATGCGGGTCGGCGTGTCCAGCGTCGACGACGACCGCGACGGCCTGCTGCAGCGGGTCCGCCAGCAGCCGCAGATGCTCGGCGCCGACCTGTCCGCCGAGGTCAGCACGCCGCAGCGGTACACGATCGAGGCCGAGGGGGAGCACCGGTTCACGGTCGCCGCGATCGACCTCGGCATCAAACGCAACGTCCCGCGCCGCCTCGCGGCCCGCGGCGTGACCACGCACGTGCTGCCCGCGAGCACCACCCTCGCGGACATCAAGGAGCTCAACGCCGACGCGGTGTTCTTCTCGCCCGGCCCGGGCGACCCGGCCACCGCGGACGGACCGGTAAATCTGGCAAAAGCCGTCATGTCGGCGAAAATCCCTCTTTTCGGCATCTGCTTCGGCAGCCAGATCCTGGGCCGCGCGCTCGGGTTCGGCACCTACAAGCTCGGGTACGGGCACCGCGGCATCAACCAGCCCGTCCTCGACCGGACCACCGGCAAGGTCGAGGTGACCAGCCACAACCACGGCTTCGCCGTCGACGCGCCGCTCGACGGTCGCACCAGCACCGAGTTCGGCGAGGTCGAGGTCAGCCACGTCTGCCTCAACGACAACGTCGTGGAGGGCCTGCGCTGCCTGGACACGCCGGCCTTCACCGTCCAGTACCACCCGGAGGCGGCAGCGGGGCCGCACGACGCGGACTACCTGTTCGACAGATTCGCGGAGTTGATGAACACCAATGCCTAAGCGGACCGATCTCCGGCACGTCCTCGTCATCGGCTCCGGCCCGATCGTCATCGGCCAGGCGTGCGAGTTCGACTACTCCGGCACCCAGGCGTGCCGGGTGCTGCGCGCGGAGGGGTTGCGGGTCAGCCTCGTCAACTCCAACCCGGCGACCATCATGACCGACCCCGAGTTCGCCGACGCCACGTACGTCGAGCCGATCACCCCCGAGTTCGTCGAGCAGGTGATCGCCAAGGAGCGCCCCGACGCGCTCCTGGCCACCCTCGGCGGGCAGACCGCGCTGAACACCGCGGTCGCGCTGCACGAGGCCGGGGTCCTCGACAAGTACGGCGTCGAGCTGATCGGCGCCAACATCGACGCGATCCGCCGCGGCGAGGACCGCCAGCTGTTCAAGGACATCGTGGCGAAGGCCGGCGGGGAGACCCCGCGCAGCCGGGTCTGCCACTCCATGGACGAGGTCCGCCAGACCGTCGCCGACCTCGGCCTGCCGGTCGTCATCCGGCCGTCGTTCACCATGGGCGGGCTCGGCTCCGGCATGGCGCACAACGACGCCGACCTGGAGCGGCTCGCCGGCGGCGGGCTCGTCGCCTCCCCGGTGCACGAGGTCCTCATCGAGGAGAGCGTGCTCGGCTGGAAGGAGTTCGAGCTGGAGCTGATGCGCGACAAGCACGACAACGTCGTCGTCGTGTGCTCGATCGAGAACGTCGACGCAATGGGCGTGCACACCGGCGACTCGGTGACGGTCGCCCCGGCGATGACGCTCACCGACGTGGAGTACCAGCGGCTGCGCGACCTCGGCATCGCCGTGCTGCGCGAGGTCGGCGTCGACACCGGCGGCTGCAACATCCAGTTCGCGGTGCACCCGCAGACCGGCCGCCTCGTCGTCATCGAGATGAACCCGCGGGTGTCGCGCTCCAGCGCCCTGGCGAGCAAGGCGACCGGCTTCCCGATCGCGAAGATCGCCGCGAAGCTCGCCATCGGCTACACCCTGGACGAGATCCCCAACGACATCACCCTGAAGACCCCGGCCGCGTTCGAGCCGTCCCTGGACTACGTCGTGGTCAAGATCCCCCGGTTCGCCTTCGAGAAGTTCCCCGGGGCCGACGCGGAGCTGACGACCACGATGAAGTCGGTCGGCGAGGCCATGTCGATGGGCCGCACGTTCCAGGAGGCCCTGGGCAAGGCGATGCGGTCGATGGAGACCAAGGCCGCGGGGTTCTGGACCACGCCCGACAAGCCCGGCGAGAACGCCCTCGAAGCGCTGAAGGTGCCGCACGACGGCCGCCTGTACACCGCCGAACGCGCGATCCGCGAAGGGCACAGTGTCACGGCGGTCGCCGAGGCCTCCGGCTTCGACCCGTGGTTCGTCGACCAGATCGCGGCGCTCGTCGACCTGCGCGCCGAGATCCTCAGCGCCGCGGTGCTGGACGAGCCGCTGCTGCGCACCGCCAAGCGGGCCGGCCTGTCCGACCGGCAGATCGCCGCGCTGCGCCCCGAGTTCGCCGGCGAGGACGGGGTCCGCAGCCTGCGCCAGCGCCTCGGCCTGCGACCCGTGTACAAGACCGTGGACACGTGCGCCGCGGAGTTCGGTGCGACGACGCCGTACCACTACAGCACCTACGAGGAGGAGACCGAGGTCGCCCCGTCGGACCGGCCGAAGGTGCTGATCCTCGGCTCCGGCCCGAACCGCATCGGCCAGGGCATCGAGTTCGACTACTCGTGCGTGCACGCCGTCATGGCGCTGCGGGCCAAGGGCTACGAGACCGTCATGGTCAACTGCAACCCGGAGACGGTCTCGACCGACTACGACACCGCCGACCGGCTGTACTTCGAGCCGCTCACGTTCGAGGACGTCCTGGAGGTCGTGCACGCCGAGGACGAGTCCGGCAGGGCCGCCGGCGGCCCCGGCGTCATCGGCGTCGTCGTGCAGCTCGGCGGGCAGACCCCGCTCGGCCTCGCCCAGCAGCTCGCGGACGCGGGCGTGCCGATCGTCGGCACCTCACCCGAGGCGATCCACCTGGCCGAGCACCGCGGCGCGTTCGGCAAGCTCCTCGCCGGGGCCGGCCTGACCACGCCCGCGCACGGCACCGCGACCAGTTTCGCCGAGGCGAAGCTCATCGCCGACGAGATCGGCTACCCGGTGCTGGTGCGGCCGTCGTACGTGCTGGGCGGGCGCGGCATGGAGATCGTCTACGACGAGGAGACCCTGCGCGGGTACATCGCCCGGGCCACGGAGATCTCCCCGGCGCACCCGGTGCTCGTCGACCGGTTCCTCGACGACGCCATCGAGATCGACGTCGACGCGCTGTGCGACAAGGACGGCGAGGTCTACGTCGGCGGGATCATGGAACACATCGAGGAGGCCGGCATCCACTCCGGCGACTCCTCCTGCGTCCTGCCGCCGATCACCCTCGCCGGCATGCACCTGGACGAGGTCCGCCGCTACACGGTCGCCCTCGCCCGCGGCATCGGCGTGCAGGGGCTGCTCAACGTCCAGTACGCGCTGAAGGACGACGTCCTGTACGTCCTGGAGGCCAACCCGCGCGCGTCGCGCACCGTGCCGTTCGTGTCGAAGGCCACCGCGGTGCCCCTGGCGAAGGCCGCGGCCCGCATCGCGCTCGGCGCCACGATCGCCGAACTGCGCGCCGAAGGGCTGCTGCCGGCCGACGGCGACGGCGGTACGCCGCCCGAGCACGCGCCGATCGCGGTCAAGGAGGCGGTGCTGCCGTTCAAGCGGTTCCGCACCGTCGAGGGCAAGGGCGTGGACAACCTGCTCGGCCCGGAGATGAAGTCGACGGGTGAGGTCATGGGCATCGACACGTCCTTCGGCCACGCGTTCGCGAAGTCCCAGGCCGCCGCTTACGGCTCGCTGCCGACCACCGGCACCGTCCTGGTCACCGTCGCCAACCGGGACAAGCGCGGCATCGTGTTCCCGGTGAAGCGCCTCGCCGACCTCGGCTTCTCGATCGTGGCGACCGCCGGCACCGGTCAGGTGCTGCGCCGGTACGGGGTCGCCTGCGAGATCGTGCCGAAGCACTTCGAGGAGGGCAACGGCCGCAACGCGGTGTCGATGATCGCCGGGGGAGAGGTCTCGCTGATCATGAACACGCCGCAGGGCTCCAGCGGCCGGCAGGACGGCTACGAGATCCGCAGCGCCGCGGTCGTCGCCGACATCCCGTGCATCACCACGCTGCCCGGCGCGGCGGCCGCCGTCATGGGCATCGAGGCGCTGCTGCGCGGCGAGATGACGGTCCGGCCGCTGCAGGAGCTGCACGCCGCCCTGCGCGGGCAGCGGTGAGCGGCCAGCGGCGCGTCCCGGGCCCGCGGGGTTGGCTCGCGGCGACGCCGGAGGCGGCGTGACCTACGAACGCCTGGTCCGCCCGCTGCTGTTCCGTCTCGGCGGCGGCGACGCCGAGACGGTGCACGAGCTGACCCTGCGGTGGCTTGCCCGCCTGCCTCGCGGCGCCGTCCACAGCCCGCCCGGTGCGCGCCGGACCGTGTTCGGGATCGACTTCCCGAACCCGGTCGGGCTCGCCGCCGGCATGGACAAGGACGGCCGGGCGCTGCGGGCCTGGCCGCGGCTCGGGTTCGGCTTCGTCGAGGTCGGCACCGTCACCTGGCACCCGCAGCCCGGCAACGACCGCCCGCGCCTGTTCCGTTTCCCGGAGCAGGAGGCGGTCGTCAACCGGATGGGCTTCAACAACGCCGGCGCCCGGGCCCTCTCGGACCGGCTGCGGGCGCTCGGGCCGCTGCCGGTGCCCCTCGGGATCAGCCTCGGCAAGTCCAAGGTGACGCCGCTGTCCGGCGCCGTCGAGGACTACGTCAGCAGCTTCCGGCAGCTGTACGACCAGGGCGCGTACTTCGCCGTGAACGTCAGCTCGCCGAACACGCCGGGCCTGCGCGAGCTGCAGGACAAGGCGCACCTGTCGGCGCTGCTCGGAGCGCTGCGCGCGGAGAACCCGGCGGGCCGGCCGGTGCTGGTGAAGGTCGCGCCCGACCTGACCGACACCGCGCTCGGCGACCTGCTCGACGTGTGCCTCAGCCACGGCGTCGCCGGGCTGATCGCCACCAACACCACGGTCGGCCGCCCCGGCGTCGACACCGCCGAGGCCGGCGGGCTGAGCGGCCGGCCCCTCGCGCCGCGCGCCCTGGAGGTCGTGCGGTTCGTCGCCAAGGAGAGCGGGCTGCCGGTGATCGGCGTCGGCGGGATCACCACGCACGACGACGTGACCCGGATGCTGGACGCCGGGGCGTCGCTCGTGCAGCTCTACACCGGACTCATCTACCACGGCCCCCGCCTCGTGAAGCAGGCCGTGCAAGCCACTCGGGAGCGGTTGTGACTTCACCGGAGCGTTTCGGGGCCCGGCTCCGGGCCGCCATGGACACGCTGGGGCCGTTGTGCGTCGGGATCGACCCTCACCCCTCCCTCCTGGCTGCCTGGGGGCTCTCCGACGATGTCAAGGGCCTGGAAGCGTTCAGTCGGACGGTGGGGGAGGCCCTGGCCGACCGGGTCGCAGTGATCAAGCCGCAGTCTGCCTTTTTTGAGCGTTTCGGCTCCAGGGGCATAGCGGTCCTGGAGTCAACTATCCGACAGTTCAGCGGGACCCGAACTCTTGTAGTTCTCGACGTCAAGCGGGGTGACATCGGCTCAACGGCCGCGGCGTACGCCGATGCGTACCTCGATCCGGCGTCGCCGTTGTGCGCCGACGCGATCACCGTCAGCCCCTATCTCGGCGTCGGCTCGCTGCGCCCGATCATCGACAAGGCGGCCGCCAATGGGCTCGGCGCGTTCGTCCTCGCGCTCACGTCCAATCCCGAGGGCGCCGCGGTCCAGCGGGCCGTCGGCGCCTCCGGCAAGACCGTCGCACAGACCGTCATCGACGAGATTTCGCAGGTCAACGCGGGTGTGATGCCACTCGGCGACGTCGGAGTGGTGATCGGCGCCACACTTGGGCAGCACGGACACGACCTGACGAACCTCAATGGCCCGATCCTGGCGCCGGGCCTCGGCGCACAGGGCGGAAGGGCCGACGGACTGCGCGCCGCGTTCGGTGATCAAGCCCCTGACGTGCTGCCGTCGTACTCCCGGGAGGTCCTCGGCGCGGGCCCCGGCATCGCCACGCTGCGTGCCGCCGCGGAGCGGGCGCGTGACGAATGCGCCGCCGCTCTGGCGGTCACCGCCTGATCATCGGGCCGACACCGGCCGTCGATCATGGGATTCCCACGTTGCCGAAATGGCTCGTGACCGCTAGTTTTCCCGGCGCTAGACCATCAACATTCTTTTCAAGGGACCTGAGGAGACCTGGTGCCGCTCCCGTCACTGAGCCCGGAACAGCGCGCGGCCGCTTTGGAAAAAGCGGCTGAGATTCGTAAGGCTCGCGCTGAGCTGAAGGAGCAACTGAAGCAGGGGAAGACCACCCTCGCTGCCGTGCTCGATCGTGCGGAGTCCGACGACGTCGTCGGCAAGCTTCGGGTTTCGGCCGTGCTGCAGGCAATGCCCGGCATCGGCAAGATCCGCGCGACGCAGATCATGGAGAAGCTGAAGATCGCTGACAGCCGCCGCCTCCGCGGCCTCGGCGACCAGCAGCGCAAGGCACTGCTCGGGGAGTTCGCCGGCGGCAAGTGACTGCCGCCAGGTAGGTCCCCCCGGACCAGTGTGAAGACCTCGACGCGCCCGGACCCCGCACAGGGGCCCGGGCGCGTCGCCGTCAAAGCCCACGCCGCCCACCCCAGCCAGCCAGCGCCAGATAGGTCCAGGTAACGCCAGACAGGGTCAGATAGGGCCAGGTGGCGCCAGGTAGAAAGCCCGACCACG
>NZ_BONQ01000099.1 GCF_016862795.1 Dactylosporangium siamense
CCCCCGCCGCCGCAGCTGCGCTGCGGCAGCTAGCACAGCAACCCCCGCCGCCGCAGCTCCGCTGCGGCAGCTAGCACAGCGCGCCAGCCAGCACAACCGGCTGGCTCAACCTGGTAGGGTTTACCAGTTCGCGCGCTGTCAATTGGAAAGTCGTGAGGTTGTTTCGTGGCCGGAACCGTGGCAGACCCCCAGGGCATCACCAACCCGCCGATCGACGAACTGCTGGAGAAGACCACCTCGAAGTACGCGCTGGTGATCTTCGCGGCGAAGCGGGCCCGTCAGGTCAACGCCTACTACAGCCAGCTGGGTGAGGGTCTTCTCGAATACGTGGGTCCCCTGGTGGAGACCACGCCGCAGGAGAAGCCGCTGTCCATCGCGCTCCGCGAGATCAACAGTGGCCTGCTGACCGCCGAGCGCATCGAAGAGGTCTAGTCCGACATGCACGCCGAGGACGACGGCGCCGGTGACCGGCCGCGGGTCGTTCTCGGCGTCGCCGGCGGCATCGCCGCCTACAAGGCCTGTGAGCTGCTGCGGCTGCTGACCGAGTCGGGTCACCGGGTGCGGGTCGTGCCGACCGCGGCGGCGCTCACGTTCGTCGGCGAGGCCACCTGGGCCGCCCTGTCCGGCCAGCCGGTCAGCACCGACGTGTGGACCGCGGCGCACGAGGTGCCGCACGTGCGGCTCGGGCGTCAGGCCGACCTCGTCGTGGTCGCGCCCGCCACCGCCGACCTCCTCGCGAAGGCCGCCCACGGGCTCGCCGACGACCTGCTCACCAACACGCTGCTCACCGCCCGGTGCCCGGTGCTCTTCGCGCCCGCCATGCACACCGAGATGTGGGAGCACCCCGCCACCAGTGCCAACGTCGCCCTGCTGCGGGCCCGCGGGGCCGTGGTCCTGGAGCCCGACGTCGGGCGGCTCACCGGCGCCGACACCGGCAAGGGGCGGCTGCCCGCGCCGGCGGCGATCTTCGCCGTCGCGCAGCGGCTGCTGCGCCGCGGTGACCTGGCGCCCGACCTGGCCGGGCGGCACGTGGTCGTCACCGCCGGCGGCACCCGGGAGCCGATCGACCCGGTCCGGTTCATCGGCAACCGCTCCTCGGGCAAGCAGGGCTACGCGATCGCGCGGGCCGCCGTCGCCCGGGGCGCCAAGGTCACGCTCGTCGCGGCCAACGTCGCGCTGGCCGACCCGGCCGGCGTCGACCTGGTCAGGGTCGAGACCACCGAGCAGCTGCGGGTCGCGACCCTCGCCGCCGCAGCCACCGCGGACGTCGTCATCATGGCGGCCGCGCCCGCCGACTTCCGGCCCGCCGTGTTCGCCACCGGCAAGATCAAGAAGGTGGACGGCTCGGCGCCGACCCTCGACCTCGTGACCAACCCGGACATCGCCGCCGAGCTCGGCGCCGCGAAGCGCGAGGGGCAGGTGCTCGTCGCGTTCGCCGCGGAGACCGCCGCGATCGAGCAGGCCGTCGCCAACGGTCACGAAAAGCTGCTCCGCAAGCGGGCGGATCTCATCGTGGTGAACGAGGTCGGCGTGGACAAGACCTTCGGCGCCGAGCGCAACCAGGCGGTCATTCTGGGCGCCGACGGCACCCGTGACGCGTTGCCCGAGCTGTCCAAAGACGACTTAGCCGATAGGATTTTGGACACTGTGCTCGCCCGTTTGCCCTGATCGTGCCGGTTCTGCGAGGGTGAGGCGGCCCGGACGTCCCCATGCGTTTGCCGGTGCGGGAGTGTCAGGTCGTACACTGCTGCGAAACCTAGTAACCCGACGTCGTACCCCTGAGGAGCACCATTGGCCCGCCGCCTGTTCACGTCAGAGTCGGTCACCGAAGGTCACCCCGACAAGATCGCCGATCAGATCAGCGACGGCATTCTCGACGCGCTCCTCACGCAGGACGCCCGCAGTCGGGTCGCCGTTGAGACGCTGATCACCACCGGCCAGGTCCACGTCGCCGGCGAGGTGACCACGACCGCGTATGCCGACATCGCCAAGATCGTCCGCGAGACGATCCTCGGCATCGGCTACGACTCGTCCAAGAAGGGCTTCGACGGCGCCTCGTGCGGCGTGAGCGTGTCGATCGGTGCGCAGTCGCCGGACATCGCGCAGGGCGTCGACTCGGCCATCGAGGTCCGCGAGGGCTCCGGCGGCGACAACCTCGACCTGCAGGGCGCCGGCGACCAGGGCATGATGTTCGGCTTCGCGTGCAGCGAGACGCCGGAGCTGATGCCGCTGCCGATCGCGCTCGCGCACCGGCTGGCCCGCCGCCTCTCCGCGGTCCGCAAGGACGGCACGATCCCCTACCTGCGGCCCGACGGCAAGACCCAGGTCACCATCGAGTACGACGGGCTGCGCCCGGTCCGGCTGCACACGGTCGTCGTGTCCAGCCAGCACGCGCCCGACATCTCGCTCGAGTCGCTGCTGACCCCCGACGTGCGCGAGCACGTCATCGCCCCCGAGCTCGAGGGCCTGGGGCTGGAGACCGAGGGTTACCGGCTGCTGGTCAACCCGACCGGCCGCTTCGAGATCGGTGGCCCGATGGGCGACGCCGGCCTCACCGGCCGCAAGATCATCGTCGACACCTACGGCGGCTACGCCCGCCACGGCGGCGGCGCGTTCTCCGGCAAGGACCCGTCGAAGGTCGACCGGTCCGCCGCGTACGCCACCCGCTGGGTCGCCAAGAACGTCGTCGCGGCCGGCCTGGCCGAGCGCTGCGAGGTCCAGGTCGCCTACGCGATCGGCAAGGCGCACCCGGTCTCGCTGTTCGTGGAGACCTTCGGCACCGAGGTCGTGCCGGTCGAGCGGATCGAGAAGGCCATCAACGAGGTCTTCGACCTGCGCCCGGCCGCGATCATCCGCGACCTCGACCTGCTCAAGCCGGTCTACCAGCAGACCGCGGCCTACGGTCACTTCGGCCGCGAGCTGCCCGGCTTCACGTGGGAGCAGACGAGCCGCACCGCCGAGCTGAAGTCCGCTGCCGGCGCCTGATCACCACTTCGACGTTGGCCGATCAGTCTGATCCTCAGGTTGATCGGCCAACGTCTATTTCTGGGCCGGTCGGTGAGGACGCCTCCGCCCTATCACAGGACGGTCTCTTCCCATCGCTGGATCCGATCGGGAAGAAAGCCGCCGGGCGCGATGCCACAAAGCCCGCGGGAAAGGCCGCCGCGGAACGGGTCGCGGGACGCGCGAAGACCACCGGGAAGGCCCGCACCGCGAAGTCGGCCCCACCCCGCGAGGCCGCCGCGGACCTGCCGGTCGCGCGGATCTGCGTCGACGTGCCCCTGCCACACCTCGACCGGCCGTTCGACTACCTCGTGCCGGCCGCCGCCGACGCCACCGCCCGGCCCGGCGTACGGGTGAAGGTGCGCTTCGCCGGCCAGCTCGTCGACGGGTACCTCCTGGAACGGGTCGCCGAGTCCGGGCACGAGGGGCGGCTCGCGTTCCTGGACAAGGTCGTCTCGCCGGAGCCGGTGCTGCGCCCGGAGATCGCGGCCCTCGCCAGGGAGATCGCCGACCGCTACGCGGGCACCATGTCCGACGTCCTGCGCCTGGCGATCCCGCCCCGGCACGTCCGCGCCGAGCAGTCCGCCCCGACCCTGGAACCCGCCGACCCGGCAGCTGACCCGGAACCCGCCGGCCCGGAACCGGCCGTCCCGGCAGACGCTCGGCAACCCACCAGCCAAGAATCCGCCGACCCGGCAGTGGCCCCGGAACCCGCCGGCCAGGAACCCGCCGACCCGGCAGCGGCCCCGGAACCGGCAGTGGCCCCGGAACCGGCAGCGGCCCCGGAACCCGCAGGCCCAGAATCCGCCGACCCGGCAGCGGCTCCGCAACCCGCCGGCCAGGACCGGGTCCAGGCTCCGGTCGTCGCGCCGGCCCAAGTCCAGGCCCAAGTCCAGGCCCAGGCGCCGGTCGTCCCGGGCGCCGGCTGGGGCAGGTACACCGCCGGGACCGCGCTGCTGCGGGCCCTCGGCGACGGGCGCAGACCGCACGCCGTGTGGACCGCGCTGCCCGGCGAGGACTGGCCCGCCCGGCTCGCCGAGGCCGCCGCGACCGCGCTCACCGGCGGGCGCGGCGCGCTGATCGTCGTCGCCGACGCCCGCGACCTGGACCGGCTCGACACCGCGATGACCACCGCCCTCGGCGGCACCGGATCACACGTCGCGCTGTCCGCCGCGCTCGGCCCCGCGGAACGGTACCGGCGCTTCCTCGCCGCCGCCCGGGGCGTCGCCCGCGTCGTCATCGGCACCCGCGCCGCCTGCTTCGCCCCCGTCGCCGGCCTCGGCCTCGTCGCCATCTGGGACGACGGCGACGACCTGCACGCCGAACCCAGGGCGCCGTACCCGCACGCCCGGCAGGTCCTCCTCACCCGCGCCGAACAGGCCGGCTGCGGGATCATCGTCGGCGGGTTCGCGCGCACCGCGGAGGCCCAGCAGCTCGTCGAGGCCGGCTGGGCGATCGAGGTCAGCGCCGACCGGACCGTCGTGCGGCGGCACATGCCGCAGGTGGTGACCGTCGGCGAGGACGACCAGATGGCCCGCGACCCGGGCGCCGTATCGGCCCGGCTGCCCAGCGCCGCCTGGCGGGCCGCCCGCGACGCCCTGCTGCGGGACACGCCGGTGCTCATCCAGGTGCCGCGGCGCGGGTACATCCCGTCGGTCGCCTGCGCCGAGTGCTACACCGCGTCGCGCTGCCCCAACTGCTCCGGACCCCTCGCGCTGCCGTCGGCGACCGCGCCGCCGTCGTGCCGGTGGTGCGGCCGGGTCGCCGCCGCGTACTCGTGCCCCGAATGCGGCAGCCGGCGCCTGCGCGCGTCCGTCGTCGGCGCGCGACGCACCGCGGAGGAACTCGCCCGGGCGTTCCCGGACACCCCGGTGCGCACGTCCGGCCGCGACGGCGTCCTCGCCACGGTCCCCGGCGACGCGTCGATCGTCGTGTCGACCCCGGGCGCGGAACCCGTCGCCGCCGGCGGGTACGGCGCCGTGCTCCTCCTCGACAGCTGGGCCCTGCTGACCCGGGCCGACCTGCGCGGCACCGAGGAGGCGCTGCGCCGGTGGCTGACCGCCGCGTCCCTGGCCCGCCACACCGGCCAGGTCGTCGTCGTCGCCGACGCGTCCCTCGCCGTCGTGCAGGCGCTCGTCCGGTTCGACCCGGGCTGGCTCGCCGCCCGCGAACTCGCCGACCGGCGCGACCTCGGCTTCCCGCCGGTGGTGCGGATGGCGTCGCTCACCGGTACCCCCGCCGCCGTCGCCGACCTCCTCGCCCTCGCGAAACTCCCACCCGGCGCCGAGGTCCTCGGCCCCGTCCCCGCCGACGAAGGGCAGGAACGGATGCTGGTGCGCACCGGCCGGGCCGGCGGCCGGGCCCTGGCCCTCGCGCTGCGCACCGCCGCCGGGCTCCGCTCCGCCCGCAAGGCCGGCGACCCCGTCCGGGTCCAGGTCGACCCCCTGGACCTGGTGTGACGCCCCCGCCGGGCGTCCTCGCCCACGCCGCGGCCCTTGCCGGGGCGCTCGCGGGGGAGCACGACGACGTCGTCGGGGTGTACCTGCACGGGTCCGCGGTCCTCGGCGGGTTCCGGGCGCCGACCAGCGACGTCGACGTCCTCGTCGTCGTCCGCGCGACCCGCCCCGAAGACGCCCAGCGGGCGCTCGGCGCACGCCTCGCCGCGGTCCCCGGCTGCCCCGGCAGCGGGATCGAGCTCAGCGTCATCACCGCCGCGACCGCCGCCGACCTCGGCGACTGCCCGTTCGAGGTGCACGTCAACACCACCGCCGGCACCCCCTTCGTGGTGCCCGGCGCCGGTCACGCCGGCGACCCGGACCTGATCCTGCACAGCGCGGTCTGCCGGGCGCACGGCGTCGCGGTCACCGGCCCGCCGCCCGCGGACGTGTTCGGCGCCGTCGACCGCGGCCGGATCCTCGCGGCGATGATCGCCGAGCTGGCGGCGCCGTCGTTGCAGCAGGCCGCGGTGTACGCGGTGCTGAACGCCTGCCGCGCCAGCCGCTTCGCGGCGGAGGACCGGCTGGGTTCGAAGCTCGAGGGCGGCGAGTGGTTCCTGCGCCGGCACGGGCCGAACCCGGTCGTCGGCGCGGCGCTGACCGCCCAGCGGCACGGCAGGCACGCGCCGTTCACCCGCACCGGCCTGGTCGGCGTGATCCGCGACGCCAGAGCGTTCGTCACCACCGTCCGGGAGGAGCTGCTGGCCGCACAGCGCACCGGCTAGCCCGCGTCGCCACGTTGCGCCGGCCCGGTTCAGGCCGACCCGTTCAGGCCGGGCCGTGGGTTCAGGCTGGGCCGTGCGGTCAGGCCAGGCCGGTCGGGCCGGTTGGGCCGGTTGGGCCGGTCGGTGCGGTCAGGCGGGGCCGGGCCGTGTGGTCAGGTCGGGTCGATCAGGGCTCTCACGGTCTCCGGGAGCGGCGGGGCGCCGTCACGGTTGTCGACCTCGAGGTGCGCGACGGCCGGTGGGCGGTCCGGCGGGATCGCGGCGAGGAAGGCGTCCCAGCGGTCGAGTTTCTGCCCGTCGCGGCGCGAGCCGCGGGCGAGCAGCCGGGCCCGCAGCGTCGCCGGGTCGGACCGCACCCACACCAGGCGGACCGGTTCGCCGCCGAGCGCGGACACGAACCCCGCCCACTTGCCGGGGTCCGAGATCTGGCCGGTGAACGGCGCGGACAGCACGACCGGGCAGCCGCGGGCGCGGATCTCGCGGGCCGTCGCGGCCAGCCCCGCGTACTCGTGCAGCTTGACGTTGGCGTCGTACCAGACACCCTCGTGCTCACCGGGCGGCCGGCCGGCGGCGGCCAGGGTGGCGGCGACGAACCCGCCGTAGACGGTGTCCTTGTCCAGCAGCGCCGGGGGAGGGTCGAGCAGTCCGATCAGCAGGTCCGCGACGGTGGACTTGCCCGCACCCGGCGGACCCGCCACCACCCAGACCGCGCCCGGTTCGCTCACCCGGCGGCCTCCGTGGCGCTCCGGCCCCTCATGAGACCAGCAGCTGGTTGGTGGCGAGCTCCCGGTACAGGTCGCTGGTCTCCAGGAGGTCGGCGTGCCGGCCGACGGCGGCGACCCGGCCGCCCTCCATGACCACGATCTGGTCCGCGTCGACGACGGTCGACAGGCGGTGCGCGACGACGATCATCGTCCGATTGTGCGCCACGGTGTCGATCGCCTGGCGCAATGCCACCTCGTTGCGCGCGTCGAGGTTGGACGTCGGCTCGTCCAGCAGCAGGATCGGCGGCGCCGCCAGGAGCGTCCGGGCGATCGCGAGACGCTGCCGCTCCCCGCCGGACAGCAGCACGCCGCCCTCACCGACCTGCGCGTCGAGCCCGAGCGGGGTCCGCGCCACGATGTCGGCGAGGTTCACGGCGTCGAGCACCTCGAACATCTGCGCGTCCGACGCCTCCGGCGCGGCCAGGCGCAGGTTGTCCCGCAGCGTGCCCGCCAGGACCGGGGCCTCCTGCTCGACGTAGCCGAGCTGGGCGCGCAGCACCCGCCGCGGCAGGTCCCGCACGTCGACGCCGGCGACCCGGACGGCGCCGGCGGTCGTGTCGTAGAACCGTTCGACGAGCTGCAGCAGCGTCGACTTGCCCGCGCCGGAGGGGCCGACGAGGGCGGTGCGGGTCCCGTACGCGACGGAGAACGACACGTCGCGGACGACCGGCTCCAGGGCGCCCGAGTAGCCGAACGTCACCCCGTCGAACGCGACCGCGACCGGGGTGTCGGCGATCGCCGCGGTGCCCGCGTCCTCCTCGAGCGGCACGACGAGGATGTCCTGCATGCGTTGCAGCGCGCCGAGCCCCGTCTGCAGCTGGGTGTACGCGTGCAGCGCCTGACCGATTGGCATGACCAGGAAGAACAGGTACAGCACGAACGCGACGAGATCACCGACGGAGATGCTGCCGTTGGCCACGCGGGCGCCACCGACGCCGAGCAGCAGCAGGAACGCGCCCTGGATCGCGGCGACACTGGCCGGGCCGACGAGCGCCTGCAGCTTCGCGATCCGCACGCCCGCGCGGTACGCCTCCTCGGCGCCGGCCTCGACGGTGCCGGCCTCGCGCTCCTCGGCGTTGCTCGCCCGGATCGTGCGGGCCGCGGTGAGGGCCCGCTCCACGGCGCTGGTCATGTCCCCGATGCGGGCCTGCGCCTCCTGCGACGCCGGCCGGACCCGGCGGGAGAAGATCACCGCGATCGACAGGCCGAGCGCCAGACCACCACCGGCGGTGAGGAAGAGGATCGGGTCGAGCAGCAGCATCGCGGTCGCGGCGCCGGCGACCATCACGGCGCCGGTGACGATCTCGAACAACCCGGACGTGACGACGGCCCGCAGCAGCGTCGTGTCCGCGCCGACGCGGGACAGCAGGTCGCCGGTGCGGCGCTGGTCGTACTCGGCGATCGGCAGCCGCAGCAGGTGCCGGGTCAGCCGCCGCCGGGCGGTCAGGACCAGACCCTCCGCGGTGCGCTGCAGCAGGAAGTCGCGCAGCGCGTTGAGCAGCGCCACCACGACGAGGACCACGACCAGCAGCGCGACGGTCCGCCCGACCGCCCGCGACGCCTGCAGCCCGTCGAGGACGTCGCGGGTCAGCAGCGGCTGGGCGAGGGTCGTGACGGACCCGAGCAGCGACAGCACGGCCACGACGGCGAGCGTCCGGCGGTGGTCACTCAGGTAGGGCAGCAGTGAGCGCAGCGAGACGGTGTCCTTCTTGGTGGCCACCCCGTCGAGGCTAGCCCCGTTTCACTGAGCGCCCCCTGAGAAGGATCAGTGACGGGTGTCGCAGTACCCCGGGCGTCACCCTCGGGTCGGCGGCGAGCGCGACCAGGTCCGCCGGGGCGCCCTCCTCGATGCCGGCGAACCCCAGGTAGCGGCGGGCGTCCCAGCAGGCGGCGCCGACCGCGGCGGCCGGTGGGAGCCCCGCGGCGACCAGGTGCCCGACCTCGCCGGCGACGTCGCCGTGACCGAGGGAGTCGGTGCCCGCGAGGACGGTCACACCGGCCTCCCACGCGTCGACGGTCGCGGCGCGCAGGCTCGCGACACCGTCGAGGAACCAGTCCTTGCGCGGCCCCTCCGGCTTCGTGCGCACCACGTCGACGTGCGGCACGAACCCCGTCCACGTCGGGGTGACCGCACCGCCCCGCGCGGCGAGCACCGTCAGGAGATCCGGGGTGAGGAACCAGGCGTGCTCGATCGAGTCGACGCCGGCGAGGACGGCGTTGCGGGTGCCCTCGGCCGTCTGGCAGTGCGCGGCCACCCGCCCGCCGGCGGCGTGCACCGCGTCGCAGAGCGCCCGCAGCACCGGCTCCGGTGTCTTCGGGCGGTCGAACTCCCAGTCGCCGTAGGTCTTGCACCAGCCGTCGTTGGCGAGGGCCTCCGCCACACCGGCGGCGGGCAGGTCCGCGGGCACCGTCTGCAGGTCGTCGAGGTCCTGCAGGCCGTCCCACGCCAGCCACGGACCGGCCGTGACCAGGCGCGGCAGGTCCGGGCGGTTTCGCAGCTCCGGCGGGATCGGCACCCGGTGACCCGGGACGCGCAGCAGGGTGGTGCCGTCGCCGGCGTACCCCAGACCGGCGGCGGTGAACAGCGCCGGGTCGAACGTCATCGTCGCCGGGTCGTGCCCCAGGTGGGCGTGCGCGTCGACGAGGCCCGGCAGGATGAACCCACCGTCGTGCACCGTGGTGGACGCCTGCCTCGGGCGGGTGAAGGTGAGCCGGTCGCCGAGCACCCAGATGTCGCGGACGTCACCGTCGGGCAGCACGGTGCCACGCAGGTGGAGGCTGCTCATCGGGCCACACTAGACTTGCGTGACTCGAATCAGATTTGGGGTGCCTCGTTTGACCGTCCAGTCCGTCCGCATCTTCGGCGACCCGGTGCTGCGTACGCCCGCCGACAGCGTCGTGGACTTCGACCGTGAGCTGCGCAAGCTGGTCAAGGACCTGCTCGACACCATGGGCCAGCAGAACGGCACCGGCCTCGCCGCCCCGCAGATCGGCGTCGGGCTGCGCGTGTTCACCTTCGACGTCGACGACGTCGTCGGGCACCTGGTCAACCCGGTGCTCGAGTTCCCCGACGAGGAGGAGCAGGACGGCCCCGAGGGCTGCCTGTCGATCCCCGGTGTGTACGTGGACACCAAACGCCGCCAGAACGTGATCGCCAAGGGCTTCAACGAGCACGGCGACCCGATGCAGATCGTCGGCACCGGGCTGATGGCGCGCTGCGCCCAGCACGAGACCGACCACCTCGACGGGGTCCTGTTCGTCGACCGGCTCGACGCCGACCGGCGCAAGCAGGCGATGAAGGAGATCCGCGCCGCCGAGTGGTACAACCCCGACGCCCCGCCGGTCGTGAAGGCCAGCCCACACGGTCTGTTCGGCCGGTGAGACTCGTCTTCGCCGGCACGCCCGCGGTGGCGCTGCCGGCCCTCGACGCGATCGCCGCCTCCTCGCACGACCTGGTCGCCGTCGTGTCCCGCCCCGACGCGCCGTCCGGCCGCGGCCGCCAGCTGGTGCCGTCCCCGGTCAGCGCGTGGGCCTCTTCGCGGGGCATTCCTGTGCTCACCCCTGCACGGCCTCGAGACCCGTCGTTCCTTGAGCAGCTGGCTTCCCTCGAACCCGACTGCTGCCCGGTCGTCGCCTACGGCGCGCTGGTGCCGCGGGCCGCGCTCGACATCCCCCGGTACGGGTGGATCAACCTGCACTTCTCGCTCCTGCCCGCGTGGCGCGGCGCGGCACCGGTCCAGCAGGCCGTCCTGCACGGCGACGACATGACCGGCGCCAGCGTGTTCCTGCTCGAGGAGGGCCTGGACACCGGGCCCGTGTTCGGCACGCTCACCGAGCCCGTCGGCGCCCGCGACACGTCCGGCGACCTGCTCGACCGGCTCGCCGTGTCCGGCGCCGGCCTGCTCGTGCAGGTCCTCGACGGGATCGGGGCCCACGCGGTCACCGCCGTGCCGCAACCGCACGAGGGCATCTCGGCCGCCCCGAAACTCGCCGTCGAGGACGCCCGCGTCCGCTGGGACGACCCGGCGTTCGCGGTCGACCGGCGGGTCAGGGCCTGCACCCCCGCGCCCGGCGCGTGGACGACGCTGCACGGCGACCGGCTGAAGCTCGGCCCGGTCACGCCCGTCACCGCCGCGTCGGTCATCGGCGGCGGCACGGCCCTCGGGCCCGGTGTCGTCGCCGTCGAACGCAACCGGGTCCTCGTCGGCACCGGCACCGTCCCGGTCGTCCTCGGCACCGTCACCGCCCCAGGAAAGAAGGCCATGCCTGCCGACGCCTGGGCGCGTGGCGCCCGCATCGAGTCCGGCACCGTCCTCGGCACGTCATCCGTCGCCCCGGGAGCCACCTCTTGAGGTCGCCCCGGCGTGGACCCGGGCCGCGCCCCGCGGGCGCCCGCGACGACCGCCTCGTCCGGCCGCCGCGCGGTGGACGGCCGGCGATCGACCCGGCCCGCGAGGCCGCGTACGAGGCCGTGGCCGCCGTGCACCGCGACGACGCGTACGCCAATCTCGTCCTGCCGAAACTGCTGCGCGACACCGGGGTCACCGGCCGGGACGCCGCGTTCGCGACCGAACTGACCTACGGCACGCTGCGCCAGACCGGCACCCTCGACGCGATCGTCGCCGTCGCCGCGGACCGGGCCGTGGAGCGCATCGACCCGCCCGTCCGCGACGCCCTGCGCATCGGGGCGTATCAGCTGCTCAACATGCGCGTCGGTGCGCACGCCGCGGTCGCGACCACGGTCGACCTGGTCCGTTCCCTGGCGCCGGGCGCAGCCGGGTTCGCCAACGCCGTCCTGCGCCGCGTCGCCGAGTCCGACCGCAACGAGTGGCTGTCGCGGCTGGCCCCGGCCGACCCGTTCGAGCGGGCCGCGCTCAACCACGCGCACCCGCAGTGGATCGTGCGGGCGTTCACCGACGCGCTGGGCTCCCTCGACGAGGCCGAACTGGCCCTCGACGCCGACAACCTGGCCCCGCCCGTGCACCTGTGCGCGCGGCCCGGCCTGCTCGACCCGGCCGCGTTCGCGGCGACGCTGCGCGGCGCGACCGTCGGGCGGTACTCGCCGTTCACGGTCGTGCTGGCCGGCGGCGGCGACCCCGGCGGCATCCCCGCCATCCGCGACGGCCGGGCCCACGTCCAGGACGAAGGCAGCCAGCTCGTCGCCGCCGCCCTCGCCGCGGCGCCCCTCGACGGCGGCGACGGTGGCGGCCGTGACGAGCGGTGGCTCGACCTGTGCGCCGGTCCCGGCGGCAAGGCCGGCCTGCTCGGCGCGCTCGCCCGCACCCGCGACGCGCACGTCACCGCCGTCGAGGTCGCCCACCACCGGGCGGAGCTGGTCGCCAAGGCCACCGACGGCCTGCCCGTCTACACGATCCACGCCGACGGCCGCGACGTCGGCAAGGACGCGGACCTGCCCGAGGGCGGCTTCGACCGGGTCCTGGTCGACGCGCCCTGCACCGGCCTGGGCGCGCTGCGCCGCCGCCCGGAGGCCCGCTGGCGCCGCCAGCCGTCGGACCTGCCGCCGCTGACCCGGCTGCAGCGGGAGCTGCTGCAGGCGGCGTTCCGGGCGGTCCGGCCCGGCGGGGTCGTCGCCTACGTCACCTGCTCGCCGCACCAGGCCGAGACCGAGGTGTCGGTCACGGAGGCGGCCCGCCGCTCACCGGTGGACGTGGACCTGCTCGACGCCCGGCCGTTCCTGCCGGCGTCGCTGCCCGACCTGGGCACGGGGCCGACGGTGCAGCTCTGGCCGCACCGGCACGGCACCGACGCGATGTTCCTCGCCCTGCTCCGCCGCGCCGCCTGAGCTGCGCGCCGCCTGAGCTGCGCGCCGCCTGAGCTGCGCGCCGCCTGAGCTGCGCGCCGCCTGAGGTACGCCGCGCCGGCTGAGCTGCGCCGCGCCGGCTGAACTCAGGCTGAGCTGAGCCGCAGGGGCAATCCACTGCGGCGGAACGTGTGTGGTGCCCGCGCCGGCTGCCTCAATCTGCACGCTAACCCATCGCTGCAAATTGATCTCCAGCCCGGCTACCGAACGTAGTCTAAGCAGCCCACGGGATTGATCGCCAACCACCGGGGCTCGCGGGTCAGTCGGGCAGGAGGGCGGCCACGGCGGCGCGGGAGCCGCAGGACAGGGCGATCAGGCGGTCCCGCTCGGCGACCCAGGCGTCGCCGAGGGACTGCCGGACCGCGGGATCCAGGCGGAGCGCGTCGTTGAGCAGGGTGCGCTCCTCCTCGTCGAGGTGGTGGTACAGCGAGTTCGCCAGCTTCCCCAGTGCCTTGTCGAAGGCCACCGACTCGACATCCGGCACGTCCAGCAGCGCGAGGAGCCGGCGGTGGCCGTCCAGGTGCTCGTCCTCGCCGTGCTCGACGTGGTCGTCGGTGCCGGTCAGCTCGCGCAGCTTCGGGTACACCTCGGACTCCTCGGCGGAGGCGTGCGCGACGAGCAGGTCCGCGAGCTCGCTGAGGGTGTGCCGCCGGTGCGCCGCGAGGTCGGGGCGGGAACGGTCCCGCAGTGCCCGGAGCAGCGTCTCGAACCTGAGATGATCGGTGACGATCACATCGACGACATCAGCCATCCAGCGATTGTCCCCCATACCGGGCCGAACCCGCGCCGTCGCCTAGAGTGCTGATGTGAGCAACAGCGTGATCGCCCCTTCCATCCTCGCCGCGGACTTCGCCCGGCTCGCCGACTCCGCCGCAGCGGTGGAGGGCAGCGCCGACTGGCTGCACGTGGACGTCATGGACTACCACTTCGTGCCCAACCTGACGATCGGGTTGCCGGTGGTGCAGAGCCTGCGCAAGGCGACGACGCTGCCGTTCGACTGCCACCTGATGATCGCGGACCCGGCGCGGTGGGCGCCGCAGTACGCGGAGGCCGGGGCGTACAACGTCACGTTCCACGCGGAGGCGGCGACGGACCCGGCCGCGATCGCGAAGGACCTGCGGGCCGCGGGCAGCCGGGCGGGGCTCGCCATCGACCGGGACACGCCGGTCGAGGGCTACCTGGACCTCCTGCCGCACTTCGACCTGCTGCTCATCATGACGATCAAGGCGGGGTTCGGCGGGCAGGCGTTCATCCCGGAGCTGCTCGACAAGGTCCGCGCGGCCCGGCGGCACGTCGACACCGGCCATCTCGAGCTGCGCATTGAAGTTGACGGCGGGGTGGCCGAGGATACGATCGCGGCCTGCGCCGAAGCGGGTGCCGACACGTTCGTGGCGGGCACCGCCGTCTTCGGCGCCGAGGACCCGGCCGCCGCGGTGCGCCGGCTCCGCGCCCTGGCGAGCGGCTGAGCGAACCAAAGCGAACCACAAGCGGACCACAAGCGAAGCAAAGCGAACCACAAGCGGACCAGAAGCGAAGCAAGCGGCCGGAAGCGGACCAGAAGCGGACCAAAGAGGAATCGCATGGGCGAGCCCGACACCATCCTCGTCGTCGACGACGACGTCGACATCGCCCGGTTCATCGAGGTCAACCTGCGCCTGGAGGGTTACCGGGTGCTGCTCGCCCACGACGGGGCGACGGCGCTGCGCCTCGTCGAGGAGCACATGCCCGCCCTGGCCGTGGTCGACTGGATGATGCCGCAGCTCGACGGGATCGAGCTGACCCGGCGGTTGCGGGCCGACCCGATGACGGCGCCGATCCCGGTGATCCTGCTGACCGCTCGCGGGCAGACCGCGGACAAGGTCATCGGGTTGCAGGCGGGCGCCGACGACTACCTGGTGAAGCCGTTCGACACCCTGGAGCTCGTCGCGCGGGTCCGCTCGACGCTGCGGCGCAACCAGGAGAACCGGGAGGTCTCGCCGCTCACCGGGCTGCCCGGCAACAGCCGGATCCTGCGCGAGATCACCGACCGGGCCCGGGCCGGGGTCGACTTCGCCGTCTCGCACGTCGACATCGACCGGTTCAAGGCCGTCAACGATGTGTACGGGTTCGCCCGCGGCGACGAGTTCATCACCGCGCTTGCCCGGGCGCTGCACCGTGCCGTCGTCGAGGTCGGGCTGCCGCCGGCGTTCCTCGGCCACATCGGCGGCGACGACTTCCTCGTCGTGTGCAGCCCCGACCAGCTCAAGCCGATGGCGTCCAAGGCGATCCTGGAGTTCCAGACGGCGTCGGACGCCCTCTACGACCCGGTCGACGCCGAACGCGGCTACGTCGAGGTCGTCCAGCGCAACGGCGAGGTCCAGCAGGCGAACCTGGTCACCCTGTCGATCGGGGTCGCGATCGGGCAGATCGCCAACGGGCAGCTGACCGACCCGCGTGAGGTCATCGCGATCGCCACCGACATGAAGTCCGTGGCCAAGAAGCACAACGGCAACTACGTGGCGGTCGACCGCCGCAGCGCACTGCACCTGTAAAAAGCACCGAAGCTCAAAGCACCGAAGCTCAAAGCGCCGAGCTTTCAAAGCACCGAAGCGCCGAGTTCTCGCAGATTGCCGAAACACGCCTGTGACGTACGTCCCTGTGTAAGGACCGGGCCGGTCGTCGCGGAAATGTGCAAGACTCGGGTTACGTACCCACCACGCGCTGGCGGGGCTCGGTGAAATTCCGAACCGGCGGTAAGCGGAAGTCCGCGAGCCCGCGACCCGGTCGAAGCCGTCGACCGGTGGATCTGGTGTGAGTCCAGAGCCGACGGTCATAGTCCGGATGGGAGTTCAGCGCGCGGGATCCGGTGTCCGTTTCGGCGGTCGCCTCGGGGTCGGCCTGCGCGTATGCGAAGGTCGGCGCCGCCCGCAGCCGTCCCCGTCAGCCCCCCCGCGTGTGAGCAGACCACGCGGAGAGGGCCATGGACGCAGACGCCACCGACGAGACGCACCTGCGGCGTGCCGTCGAGCTGTCCCTGCTCAGCCTGGGCGAGACCAGTCCCAACCCCAACGTCGGCTGTGTCCTCGTGAGCCCGGCCGGCACGGTCGTCGGCGAGGGGCGCACCGCACCCGCCGGCGGGCCGCACGCCGAGGTCAGTGCCCTTGCGGCGGCGGGCGGGGCGGCCCGGGGGGCCACCGCTTACGTCACCCTGGAACCCTGCGACCACACGGGCCGCACCGGCCCCTGCACCGCCGCGCTGATCGCGGCCGGCGTGGCCCGCGTCGTCGTCGCGGTCCGCGACCCGGACCCCGTGGCGGCCGGCGGCGCGGAGACCCTGAGAGCCGCCGGGATCCGGGTCGACGTCGTCGAGGACGCGGCCGCCCGGGACGCCATGGTCGGCTGGCTGACCGCGGTCGGGCGGGGCACGCCGTATGTGATCTGGAAGTTCGCCGCGACGCTCGACGGGCGTTCCGCCGCCGCCGACGGCACCAGCCGATGGATCACGTCGCCGGAGGCGCGGGCCGACGTGCACCGCATCCGGGCCGGCGTCGACGCGATCATCGCCGGCGTCGGCACCGTCCTGGCCGACGACCCCCAGCTCACCGTCCGCACCGCCACCGGCCCCGCCGCCCGTCAGCCGTTGCGGGTCGTCGTCGACGGCGCCGGCCGTACACCTCCCACCGCCAAGGTGCGCGACGGTGCTGCGGCGACCTGGATCGCCACCGCTCCCGGCGGCGGCAAGGTCGACCTGCGCGGCATGTTGCGGGAGTTGTACGAGCAGGGCGTCCGCACGGCGCTGCTCGAGGGCGGGCCGACCCTCGCCGGCGCGTTCCTCGCCGAGGGGCTCGTCGACCGGGTCGTGGCCTACCTGGCCCCGAAGCTGCTCGGCGCCGGCCCGGCCGCGCTCGCCGCCGCGGGAATTTCCACCATCTCCGAAGCCTTGACGCTCGACGTTGTCGACCTTGCCACGATCGGGCCCGATGTGCGCCTGACGGCAACAGTGAAAGGTGCGTGACCCAGTGTTCACCGGCATCATCGAAGAGCTCGGGACGGTCGTCGCGATCGACCCGCTCGGCGACTCGGCACGGCTGACGATCCGCGGTGCGACCGTCACCTCCGACGCCGCGCACGGCGACTCCATCAGCGTCAACGGCGTCTGTCTGACCGTCGTGGACAACGCCGACGGCGTCTTCACCGCCGACGTGATGGGCGAGTCCCTGGACCGCTCCACCCTCGGCTCGCTCGCCGCCGGTTCCGCCGTCAACCTGGAACGCGCCGCGACCATGGCCACCCGCCTCGGCGGCCACATCGTGCAGGGCCACGTCGACGGGGTCGGCGCGGTGCTGTCCCGGGAGGCCGGCGACCAGTGGGAGACCGTCACGTTCAGCCTCCCGCCGCAGCTCGCCCGGTACGTCGTGGAGAAGGGGTCGATCACCGTCGACGGGATCTCGCTGACCGTCATGGCGATCACCGACGACACGTTCTCGGTCGGGCTCATCCCGACCACGCTCAAACTCACGACGCTCGGCGCCAAGGGCGTCGGCGAGCAGGTCAACCTGGAGGTCGACATCATGGCCAAGTACGTCGAGAAGCTCCTGGGCGCGAAGGCATGAGCGCCCCCGTCACGGACCTCGACCCGATCGAGCGGGCCGTCAAGGACATCGCCGCCGGCAAGGCCGTCATCGTCGTGGACGACGAGGACCGCGAGAACGAGGGTGACCTGATCTTCGCGGCGGAGCACGCCACGCCCGAGCTCGTCGCCTTCATGGTCCGCTACACGTCGGGCTACATCTGCGTGCCGATCACCGAGGCCGAGGCCGACCGGCTCGACCTGCCGCCGATGTACCGCACGAACCAGGACCGCCGGGGCACCGCGTACACGGTGACCGTCGACGCCAGGTTCGGCGGGACGACGGGCATCTCCGCCGCCGACCGGGCCCGCACGATCAAGCTGCTGTCGTCGGCGGAGACCAAGCCGACCGACCTGTCGCGCCCCGGGCACATCGTGCCGCTGCGGGCCAAGGACGGCGGGGTCCTGCGCCGCGCCGGGCACACCGAGGCCGCCATCGACCTCGCCACCATGGCCGGGCTGAGCCCCGCCGGTGTGCTGTGCGAGATGGTCAACGACGACGGCACCATGATGCGCCTGCCCGACCTTCGTGCCTTCGCCGAGCAGCACGACCTGGCGCTGATCAGCATCGCGGACCTCATCGCGTACCGGCGGCACACCGAGAAGCAGGTCGAGCGGGTCGCCGAGACCCGGCTGCCGACCGAGCACGGCGTGTTCCGGGCCGTCGGCTACACCACCGAGTTCGGCGACGG
This sequence comes from Dactylosporangium siamense, assembly GCF_016862795.1. Lineage (GTDB taxonomy): Bacteria > Actinomycetota > Actinomycetes > Mycobacteriales > Micromonosporaceae > Dactylosporangium > Dactylosporangium siamense. Next base: position 18,110 of record NZ_BONQ01000099.1, read on the forward strand.
CGAGCACATCGCCCTCGTCTACGGCGACCTCGGCGACGGCGAGGACGTCCTGGTCCGGGTCCACTCGGAGTGCCTCACCGGCGACGTGTTCGCCTCGGTCCGCTGCGACTGCGGCCCCCAGCTGCACGCGTCCATGCAGATGGTCGCCGCCGAGGGTCGCGGCGTCGTGCTCTACATGCGCGGGCACGAGGGCCGTGGCATCGGGCTGATCCACAAGCTGCAGGCGTATCAGCTGCAGGACCTCGGCCGGGACACCGTCGACGCCAACCTCGACCTGGGCCTGCCCGCCGACGCCCGCGACTACGGCACCGGTGCGCAGATCCTCGTGGACCTCGGCATCAAGACAATGCGGCTGTTGACGAACAACCCGGCCAAACGGGCGGGCCTGGAGGGGTACGGTCTGTCCGTGCTCGCTCGGGTTTCCCTGCCGACCCGGCCGCACCCCGAGAACGTGCGCTACCTGCGCACCAAGCGGGACCGCATGGGGCATCTGCTGGACGAGCTCGACGAGGTCGCGGAAGGACTTGCGTAATGGCTGGTAGTGGGGCGCCTGTCCTGCAGCGCGTGGACGGCACCGGTTTGACCCTCGGCATCGTCGCCACCCGGTGGCACGCGGAGCTCGTCGACCACATGCTCAACCGGGCGATCGAGGCCGGCGAGGCGTCGAACGTCGACCACATCACCGTCGCCCGCGTCGACGGCGCCGTCGAGCTGCCGGTCCTCGCGCAGGCCCTGGCGCATCGCTTCGACGCCGTGGTCGCCCTGGGGGTCGTGGTCCGCGGCGACACGGCCCACTTCGAGTACGTCTGCCAGTCGGTGACCGACGGGCTGACCCGGGTCGCCCTGGACGAGTCGACCCCGGTCGCGCACGGCGTGCTCACGGTCGACAACCTCGACCAGGCCCGGGCCCGGGCCGGCCTGCCCGGCTCCCCGGAGGACAAGGGCTACTCAGCGACCCTGGCCGCGCTGGACGCCGCCCACGCCCTCCGCCAGGTCGCCAAGTCGTAGCGCAACGTCCGTGATCCGGAAGACCCGTGCGCCCCTGGGTGCCCGAAGTCTTCCGGATCACGGGAACGTCAGACCTCGAGGACCGCGGCCAGTTCGTCCCGGAAGGCACGTTCGGCGGGGGTGACCAGCTCGCCGCCGAAGCCGAGGACGTCGCCGGACTTCGCGGCGCTCACGACCTGGTCGGCGAGGGTGACGAGCCAGAAGCGGTAGGACTCGGCGTCGGCGTCGGTGGCCTTCGCGGCGAGGAGCTCGTGCGCGGCCCGGGCACGGTCGATGACGTCGGCGATGCCCGCCTTACGGTCCGGGAACTCGATGATCGGTGGTTCCAGCCCACCCGCGAAGCCGCCGACCAGGTCCTCCTCGTCGCCGCCCTGGCGGGCGACCACGTCGGTGGCGATCGTGCGGACCAGGTCGCTGGCGGAGTCGCGGCCGTCGGCGATGGCGGTCATGCCGGCCGTCCACTCCTCGCGGGTGCGGCGGCTGCCGTCCTGCTCGGCCTGCGAGGCGGCGATCAGCACGGACTGCGGCAGGCCCACGAGGAGCCCCCACTCTTCGTCGGTGTACTTCGGCACGGTTTCCACCGGCCCACGATATCCAGAGCGGGTGGACTTCGCCTTTCGGGTGACAGCGGTAAACCGGACAGCCACTTGGCGCGTCGTAGGTGCGTGACAGCCGACGTGGGGACCACGCCATGGGACGGTAGGGCGGTGCTAGCCGAGCCCGCCCGTGACGACGCGCGTGCGCTGAGCCGATCCTGGAGCGCCGACGACGCGGTCACGGCGCTGTTCTCGGCGCACTACCGGGGCCTGGTCAGGCTCGGGGTGCTGCTGCTGCACGACGAGACGGCGGCCGAGGACGTGGTGCAGGACGCGTACGTGGCGCTGCACCGGCGGTGGTGGCGGTTGCGGGACGCGGACAAGGCACTGGCCTACCTGCGGACCAGCGTCGTCAACGGCGCCAGGTCGGCGCTGCGGCACCGGGGGGTCGCCGACCGGTACGTGGCGGCCCGGCGGCTCGTGGACGAGCCGACGGTGGCCAGCGCGGAGAGCGGCGCCCTGGCGTTGCTGCGGCACCGGGAGGTCCTCGAGGCGGTCCGCCGCCTGCCGGCCCGGCAACGGGAGGCGATCGTGCTGCGGTACTACGGGGAGCTGTCCGAGGCCGAGATCGCCGACGCGATGGGGGTCAGCAAGGGCTCCGTCAAGAGCCACGCCGCGCGGGGCATGGCGGCCCTGCGGGAGAGTCTGGAGCTGGCGCCATGAGGATGTCGCCGGAGGACCGGCTGCGCGACGCGCTGCGCGCCCAGGTCGACACGGTCGAGGTGACGCCCGACGCGCTGCCCCGGATCCGGGGGCGCATCCAGGAGCGGCGCCGCGGCGGCGGGTGGGCGGTCATCGCCGCCGGCGCGGCGGTCGCGGCCGTCATCGCCCTGGCCGTCGTGGTGTTCGTGCCGGAGCGGGTGCCGCCGGACCGGGCGACGGACCGGCCGCCGGGCACGTCGGTGACGCAGGAGCCGGTCGAGCCGTCGGCGCCGGCGACGACGGCCGTGCCGGTGGTCCCGGGGGAGCCCGCGAAGATGCAGCTGCCGGTGTACTACGCCCGCAACGACCGCCTCGTCCGCGAGTTCCACGAGCTGCCGCTGCCCGTCGACGACGACGCGCACCGCATCGAGGCCTCGGTCACGGAGGCGTTGCGGGCCGGCAGCGCCGCCGACCCGGACTACGAGACGCTGTGGCCGGACTCGGTGACCGTGCGGGGCGTCACCGTCGAGGGCAGGGTGGTCGTCGTCGACCTCACCGACGTCGGCACCGTGCCGCGCGCCGGCACGCCCGCGCTCGCCGTGCAGCAGCTGGTGTCCACGGTCGCGGCCGCGGCGTCGTACACGTCGGTGAAGCGGATCGACGGGGTGCGGATCACGGTGGGCGGCGCGCCCGTCGCCAGGCTCTGGGACGCGGTGGACACCAGCCGGCCGGTCAAGCAGCTGCACCCGTCGGAGATCTACGCGCCGATGTGGGTCATCGACCCGCAGGAGGGGCAGCAGGTCGGCCGGTCGTTCACCGTGCACCTGGCCGGGATCGTGTGGGAGGGCACCGCCAACCTGCGGGTGCGGGGCGCCGGTGGTGAGGTCGTCGTGGAGCAGGTCGTGCGGCTGTCCGTGGGGGCGCCGGCGGTCGGCGAGGCGCGGGTGCCGCTGACGTTGCCGCCCGGCCGGTACACCGTGGAGGCGTACTACATCTCCCAGGCCGACAGCAGCGTCCAGGGGGTCGACGACCACGGGTTCACGGTCGGGTGAGCCATCGTGAGGCAGGACACGCCTGTCGTGATCTCGATTCCCCTTTCGCGTCCGGGCCTGCGAGAATTCGTGCCCGTGAAGACCTTTGACGAGTTGTTCGCCGAGCTGACCGCCAAGGCCGCCGCGGGCACCCCGGGCTCCGGCACGGTCGCGGCGCTGGAGAAGGGCGTCCACTTCATCGGCAAGAAGGTCGTCGAGGAGGCCGCCGAGAGCTGGATGGCCGCCGAGCACGAGGGGCGGGAGCGCACCGCCGAGGAGCTCTCGCAGCTGCTGTACCAGGTGCAGTGCCTGATGCTGGCGACAGGGCTGTCGCTGGAGGACGTCTACCGACATCTGTAGGCCGGTAGCCGTTCCCCGTCACTCCTGTCTTCGAAAGGCCCCAGATGCTGCGTATCGCCGTGCCCAACAAGGGGACCCTCTCCGGTCCCGCCGCCCAGATGCTGCAGGAGGCCGGTTACCGGCAGCGGTCCGACCCCAAGGACCTGCTCTGCCGGGACGAGGCCAACGACGTCGAGTTCTTCTACCTGCGACCCCGTGACATCGCCACCTACGTCGGCTCCGGCGACCTGGACCTCGGCATCACCGGCCGGGACCTGCTCATCGACGCCGACAGCGGCGCCGAGGAGCTGCTCGACCTGGGGTTCGGCCGGGCCACGTTCCGGTTCGCCGCGGTGCCCGGCTCGACCAAGGGTGACCGGCCCGCCGACCTGGCCGGGCTGCGGGTCGCGACCGCCTACCCGGGGGTCATGCAGCGCTACTTCGCCGAGCACGCGGTGGACGCCGAGGTGATCCGGCTCGACGGCGCGGTGGAGAACGCGATCCGGCTCGGCGTCGCCGACGTCATCGCCGACGTCGTCGAGACCGGTGCGACCCTGCGCCAGGCCGGCCTGGCGATCTTCGGCGAGCCGATCCTCAAGTCGTCCTCGGTGCTGGTGCGCCGCAGCGGGACCGGCGACCTGGCGCCGTCGGCGACGCAGCTGCTGCGCCGCCTGCAGGGTGTCCTGGTGGCCCGCCGCTACGTGATGCTCGCCTACGACGTGCGGGCCGACGCGCTCGACGCGGCGGTGGCGCTGACCCCGGGCATCGAGTCGCCGACGGTGTCGCCGCTGCACCGGGAGGGTTGGGTGGCCGTCCAGGCGATGGTGCTGCGGGACGAGGTGCACCGGATCATGGACGAGTTGTACGAGGTGGGCGCCCGCGCCATCCTGGTGACCGGCATCCACGCCTGCCGCCTGTAGTCTCCTGAAGTGTGAGCAGCACCGTTCTCGCCCGTCCGCGGCGTGCCAGGATCATCGCATTCATCCTCGCCGCCGTGGTCGTGGTGGTTTTCACGCTCATCGCGCTGGGGCTGCACGGCAAGACCGGCGACGGCCCCGGCTACTTCCAGCGCGGCGACCAGGCCGCGATGATCGGGCTGGGCATCTGCGCCGCGCTCGCCATCCTGCTGATGGCCCGGCCCAAGGTCGAGGCCGACGAGACCGGCGTGCGGGTCCAGAACATCATCGGGTCCTACGACCTGCCGTGGGACGTGGTGCGCGCCGTCACGTTCGGCCGCGGCAGCCCGTGGCTCACCCTGGACCTGCACGACGACGAGCGGGTCGCGGTGATGGCGGTGCAGATGACCGACAAGGACTACGCCGTCAAGGCGGCGCGCCGGCTGCGGGCCCTGCACACCGCGTCGCTGACGAGCAGCGTGGTAGAGTAGCCGGAGTCGACCGCACGTCGCATCCGTGGCGTGTTCGAAGCGGAGTTCAGCACTCCCACCCGTGCAGCTCAGGGCAGCCGGGTCCGGTCTGACCGCACGGCCCCTCGCCAGGGACGGTGTGGTCGAGTGGGCCCTCGCATGCGCGCTGCGCATCCGGGGGCTTTTCCGCTTCGGTCGGCACATCAGACAGCACCGATCGAGGAGGCCACATCAGCGTCGAGCCACGCGTCAACGAACAGATCCGGGCACGTGAGGTCCGGCTGGTCGGCCCGGAGGGTGAGCAGGTGGGCATCGTCCCGCTCGAGCGCGCACTCCAGCTGGCCGCCGACGTGGACCTGGACCTGGTCGAAGTTGCGCCCATGGCACGCCCGCCCGTCTGCAAGCTCATGGACTTCGGCAAGTTCAAGTACGAGAGCGCGCTCAAGGCAAGGGAAGCCCGGCGTAACCAGCAGCAGACCGTCATCAAGGAGATGAAGCTCCGTCCGAAGATCGATCCGCACGACTACGAGACCAAAAAGGGTCACGTCATGCGGTTCCTGAAGGCGGGCGACAAGGTCAAGGTAACGATCATGTTCCGTGGCCGCGAGCAGAGCCGCCCGGAGCTGGGGTTCAGGCTGCTGCGCAAGCTCTCGGAGGAGATCTCGGAGCTGGGCTTCGTCGAGGCCTCCGCGAAGCAGGACGGCCGCAACATGATCATGGTGCTCGCGCCGCACCGCAACGTGAAGGCCGCGGCCACCGCGTCCCGTGAGGGTCGCACCGAGGGCGCCGAGGACACCACCGCGCCGGAGGGCGAGACAGTCGCCGTCCTGCCCGAGGTCGTCACCGCCGACCAGGGATAACCGCACCACCTCGCACCACCGGCACCAACCACAACGACCGCGTCGTGCGGGCGGGACCCGCACAGCGGCGTTCCGGCCTGTGCGCCGGTGCGCCACGGCACCCTCCAGCCGATCCGTCGGGGAGGGTGCCGGCTCTGGCGTGCCGCACATGGAAGGGCAACATCAGCCATGCCGAAGTTCAAACCGCACTCGGGGATGAAGAAGCGCGTCAAGATCACCGGTCGCGGCAAGATCCTCGCCGAGCCGGCCGGCAAGCGCCACCTGCTCGAGGTCAAGCCCAGCAAGCGGACCCGCCGGCTCAGCGGCACTGTCGAGCTCGCCAAGACCGAGACCCAGCGCGTCAAGAAGATGCTCGGCCTGTAACACGCGGCGTCACAAGCCCCCCTTTCCTGGACTTTTCCGACCGGCCCTCACGCTTTGGGCCGGTCTCGCATGAGGAGTAACGAACCGTGGCACGCGTGAAGCGGGCAGTGAATGCCCAGAAGAAGCGCCGCACCGTCCTGGAGACCGCCAGCGGCTACCGCGGGCAGCGCTCGCGGCTGTACCGCAAGGCCAAGGAGCAGGTGCTGCACTCGATGCAGTACGCCTACCGCGACCGGCGCGACCGGAAGGGTGACTTCCGCCAGCTGTGGATCACCCGCATCAACGCCGCCGCCCGCGCGAACGGCCTGACCTACAACCGGCTGATCCAGGGCCTGCGCCTGGCCGGTGTCGAGGTCGACCGCAAGATCCTCGCCGAGCTGGCGGTCAGCGACGCGAAGGCGTTCAGCGGCCTGGTCCAGGTGGCGAAGACGGCCGTTGCCGCAGCCTGACGTGATCCAGCAGCCCGGGGCGGTCTTCACCACGCGGACCCCCCGGGTTGTCGCTGCCCGGCGCCTCCAGCGTCGCCGGGACCGGGACGAGACCGGCCGCTTCCTCGCCGAGGGCCCCCAGGCCGTCCGCGAGGCCCTCGCCGCCGGCGCGGTCGTCGAGGTGTTCTGCACCACCGACGCGTATGCCCGTCACGCCGAGCTGCTGCAGCGGGTGGACCGGGTCAGCGCGGTCGACGACGACGCCCTCGCCGCACTCACCGAGACCGTCCAGCCGCAGGGCCTCGTCGCCGTCTGCACCCAGCGGGACGTGCCCCTCGCCGACGCGTTGCGCAAGGCGCCCAGGCTCGTCGCCGTCTGCGCCGACATCCGCGACCCCGGCAACGCCGGCACGGTCCTGCGCACCGCCGACGCCGCGGGCGCGACCGCCGTGATCTTCGCCGGCGACAGCGTCGACCCGTACAACGGCAAGGCCGTGCGCGCGTCCGCCGGCAGCCTCTTCCACGTCGACGTGGTCCGGGCCCGGTCCGCTCAGGCCACGGTCGACGCGCTGCGCGACGCCGGGCTCCGGGTCCTGGCAGCCGACGGATACGGCGAATCGGATTTATTCGAAATGTCCGACCTGGACAGGCCGACGGCGTGGCTGTTCGGATCCGAGGCGCACGGCCTGCCGGACGACCTGAAGCACGCCGCCGACGCCCGGGTGAGGGTGCCGATCCTCGGCGGCGCGGAGAGCCTGAACCTGGCTGCGGCCGCCGCCGTGTGCTTGTACGCTTCAGCGAAAGCGTTGAAAGCTTCGAAGGAGTCGATGTGAGCGCACTGTTTATGCGGCCCGCCGGTAGCGGTGGGCGGACAGGACGCACCACCTCCTGACACCTTCCCACGGCCGGCGGGCGCCCCTCTCTACACTGTCCGAGGCCCGATTCCGCGTGGGAAGAGTCCGATGACCTACCGCAATGATCCGTACGACCCGAAGCAGGCCGTGCTGCTCGCCCAGGACGCCCTGGACGACGCCGTGGCCGGCGCCGACAAGGCGTTCGCCGGGGCGAGCGACCTCGACGCCCTCGCGGCGCTCAAGTCGCAGCACCTCGGCGACCGCGCCCCCATCTCCCTCGCCCGGCGCGAGATCGGCTCGCTGCCGCCGGCCGCGAAGGCCGACGCCGGCAAGCGCGTCAACGAGGCCCGCGTCGCCGTGCAGTCCGCCTTCGACGCGCGGCTCGCGGCGCTGACCGCGGAACGCGAGGAACGGGTCCTGGTCGAGGAGACGGTCGACGTCACCCTCCCGACCGGCCGCCGGCCGCGCGGCGCCCAGCACCCGCTGACCGCGATCATGGAGCGGGTCGGCGACCTGTTCGTCGGCATGGGCTACGAGGTCGCCGAAGGCCCCGAGGCCGAGTGGGAGTGGTACAACTTCGACGCCCTCAACATGCACCCGGACCACCCGGCGCGCTCGATGATGGACACGTTCTTCGTCGCGGCCAGCGGCGCCGACCGGGACACCGACTCGCGCATCGTGCTGCGCACCCACACCTCGCCGGTGCAGGCCCGCACGATGCTCACCCGGAAGCCGCCGATCTACATCGTCTGCCCCGGCCGGGTGTACCGCACCGACGAGCTCGACGCGACCCACACCCCGGTGTTCCACCAGGTCGAGGGCCTCGTGATCGACAAGGGCATCACGATGGCGCACCTCAAGGGCACCCTCGACCACTTCGTCAAGGGCCTGTTCGGCCCGGGCACGGAGACCCGGCTGCGGCCGTCGTACTTCCCGTTCGTCGAGCCCGGCGCCGAGATCGACATGTGGTTCCCGCACCACCGCGACGGGGCCCGGTGGGTCGAGTGGGGCGGCTGCGGCATGGTCAACCCGCGGGTGCTGCGCGCCTGCGGGATCGACCCGGACGAGTACTCCGGGTTCGCGTTCGGCATGGGCATCGAGCGGGCGCTGATGTTCCGCAACGCGGCCGGTGACATGCGGGACATGGTCGAGGGTGACGTGCGCTACGCGCGGGCGTTCGGATGGGAGGCCTGAGATGCGCGTACCGCTGTCATGGCTGCGTGAGCACGTCGACCTGCCGGCCGACCTGACCGCCGACGGCCTGGAGAAGGCCCTGGTGAAGGTCGGCCTCGAGGTCGAGGAGATGACCGACGCCGGCGCGTCCGTCGAAGGCCCCCTCGTCGTCGGGCGGGTCGAGTCGATCGAGGAGCTGCAGGGGCTGAAGAAGCCCATCCGCTACTGCCTCGTCGACGTCGGCAACGCCGAACCGCAGGGCATCATCTGCGGCGCCCGCAACTTCGCCGAGGGTGACCTCGTCGTGGTCGCGCTGCCCGGCGCGGTCCTGCCGGGCGGGTTCGCGATCGCCGCCCGCAAGACCTACGGGCACATCTCCAACGGCATGATCTGCTCCGCGCGGGAGCTCGGCGTCTCCGACGAGCACGAGGGCATCATCGTGCTCCCGCCGGGTACCGCCGCTCCGGGTGCCGAGGCGCGGCCGGTCGTGGGGCTCGACGACATCGTGGTCGAGGTCAACGTGACCCCGGACCGGGGCTACTGCTTCTCGGTGCGGGGCATCGCCCGGGAGCTGTCGCACTCGCTCGGCGGCGCGTACCACGACCCGGTCGCGGCGGTCGTGCCGATCGAGGGTGACGGCAGCAGCCTGGGTGAGGAGGCGTACCGCATCGACGTGCGCGACAGCGTCGCCTGCGACCGGTTCACCGCCGTCGCGGTCCGTGGCGTCGACCCGGCCGCGCCGACCCCGCAGTGGATGACGGCGCGCCTCGCCGTCGCCGGGATCCGCTCGATCTCCCTGCCGGTCGACATCACCAACTACCTGATGATCGAGACCGGCCAGCCGATGCACGCCTGGGACCTGGAGCGGCTCACCGGCCCCCTCGTCGTGCGCCGCGCCGCGGCGGGGGAGAAGCTGACCACGCTCGACGGCGTCAAGCGGGCCCTCGACCCGCAGGACATCGTCATCGCCGACGACACCGGCGTGGTGTCCCTGGCCGCCGTCATGGGCGGCAGCACCACCGAGGTGTCGGCGAGCACCGTCGACGTGCTCCTCGAGGCGGCGCACTGGGACCCGCTGTCGGTGGCCCGCACGATCCGCCGGCACAAGCTGCCCAGCGAGGCCGGCAAGCGCTACGAGCGTGGCGTCGACCCGCAGATCACCGCGGCCGCCGCCGCGCGGGCCGCGGCGCTGCTCGCCGAGCACGGTGGCGGCACCGTCGACCCGCGGGTCACCGACGTCTACGCGGTCGTGCCGCCCGCGCCGGTCACCATGGCCGTCACCCGGCCGTCGGAGCTGGCCGGCATCGACTACACCCAGGAGCGGGTCGTCGAGGTGCTGACGATGATCGGCGCCTCGGTCGAGGTCGACGGCGGCCGCGCCGTGGTGACCCCGCCCAGCTGGCGGCCCGACCTCACCGACCCGGCCGACCTGGTCGAGGAGGTGCTGCGCCTCGACGGCTACGACCGGATCCCCAGCATCCTGCCGATCGCGCCGCCCGGGGCCGGGCTGTCCGTCACCCAGCGCCGCCGGCGGACCGTGGGCCGGGCCCTCGCCGACGCCGGGTTCACCGAGACGCTCTGCTACCCGTTCGTCGGCGTGGGCGTCCTCGACGCGCTGCGGATCCCGGCCGGTGACCCGCGCCGCGACCTGGTGCTGCTGCGCAACCCGCTGTCCGACGAGGAGCCCGGGATGCGCACGACGCTGCTGCCGCCGCTGCTCGGCGCGCTGCGCCGCAACCTCGGCCGGGGCCTGCGGGACCTGGCGCTGTTCGAGCTCGGCACGGTCTTCCTGCCCGGCGGTCCGGTCCGGGTCGCGCCGTCCGCCGGCGTCGACGGGCCGCCGCCGGCCGAGGAGCTGCGGGCCGCGGAGGCGCTGCTGCCGCACCAGCCGTGGCACGTCGCCGCCGTCATCGCCGGTGACGCGGACCCGGCCGGTTGGTGGGGCGCGGGCCGCCCGGCCGACTGGGCCGACGCGGTCGACGCCGCCCGGGTCGCCGCCGAGGCGGCCGGGGTGACGCTCACCGTCCGCGCCGGCGTGGACGTCGCCGGGGGGCCGGAGGCGGTCGCGCCGTGGCACCCGGGCCGCTGCGCGGCGCTGCTCGTCGGCGACACCGTCGTCGGCTACGCCGGCGAGCTGCACCCGGCCGTCTGCGCCGACCTCGACCTGCCCCGCCGCACCGTGGCGATGGAGTTCGACCTCGACGCGGTGCCGATCCCCGGCGTCTCGACCGCGCCGCGGCTGTCGGGCTTCCCGACGGCGCTGCTGGACGTGGCGCTCGTCGTCGACGCGGCCACCCCGGCCGGCGACGTCGCCTCGGCGCTCACCGAGGGCGCGGGCGCGCTGCTGGAGTCGGTGCGGCTCTTCGACGTCTACGAGGGCGCGCAGCTCGGCGCGGGGCGCAAGTCCCTGGCCTACAAGCTGACGTTCCGCGCCGCCGACCGGACGCTCACCGGCGAGGAGGCCCTCGCGGCCCGCGACGCCGCGGTCGCCGTCGCCGCCGACCGGTTCGGTGCAACGCTGCGCGGCGCCTGACGCGTCTGTTGGAGGGTGACCCTCCGCACAGCCGAACACGGGCGGTCGCATCGGTCAGATGCGGCCGCCCGAACGGTTGGTCACACCGTTCGAGCACGCCGTCAGGGCACCGTCAGATATCGGACCGAGAAACATTTGCGCTGGCTGGAAAGGTGCGGGAAACGGGTGGGGAGGGACGCTTCACCCTGATCGGGTCAGGAACCGGATGTTGGGAAGTGATACCGTCACGGCGCCGAGCCATCCTCCGCCATTGATCACCAGGCGTGAGGTCATCCTGAAGGCTCGGCCCGCGCCAAGCGCCGGCTTCGATCTCGGCTCTCCTGGAGGGGCAGCGCGTGTCAGACGATAGTGCATCGGCAGGCTTCACGACCGACGTCGTGGTCATCGGAGGATGCGGCCGGGTCGGACTGCCGCTCGGCATCGCCATGGCCTCCCGCGGTCTGCAGGTCACCCTGTACGACATCAACGCGGCCGCGGTCGCGGTGGTGAACGAAGGCCGCCTGCCGTTCGACGAGGAGGGCGCGGCCGAGCCCTTGGCGACCGCCGTCAAGGAGGGCAGGCTCGTCGCCAGCACCGACCCGGCGAGCGTCGCGTCGGCCGAGCATCTCGTCGTGATCGTGGGTACGCCCGTCGACGAGCACCTCAACCCGAACATCGGCGCGGTGCCCGCGGCCATCGAGCGCTGCGCGGAGTTCCTGCGCGACGGGCAGCTCATCGTGCTGCGCAGCACCGTGCACCCCGGCGTCACCGCCCTCACCGAGAAGCTGATCAAGCGGCTCGGGGTGAAGGCCGACGTCGCGTTCTGCCCGGAGCGCATCGCCGAGGGCAAGGCGATGACGGAGCTGTTCGAGCTGCCGCAGATCGTCGCCGCCCGCAACCCGGAGGCGGCGGAGCGGGCGGAGAAGCTGTTCCGCAACCTCGCGAGCCAGATCGTGCGCCTCGAACCCGAAGAGGCCGAGCTGGCGAAGCTGTTCACCAACACGTGGCGGTACATCAAGTTCGCCGCCGCGAACCAGTTCTGGATGATGTCCAACGACTTCGGGCTGGACTTCGAGCGGATTCGGCACGCCATCCGGTTCCAGTACCCGCGCGCGTCGGACATGCCGGGCGCCGGGTTCGCCGCCGGGCCGTGCCTGCTCAAGGACACGATGCAGCTGGCGGCGTTCACCAACAACACGTTCGTCCTCGGTCACAGCGCGATGCTGATCAACGAGGGCCTGCCGCTGTACGTGGTGTCGAAGCTGCAGGAGCGGTTCGACCTGTCGGAGATGACGGTCGGCATCCTGGGGATGGCGTTCAAGGGCGGCAGCGACGACATCCGCGAGTCCCTGGCCTACAAGCTGCGCAAGGTCGTCATGCTCAAGGCCAGGGAAACCCTCTGCAGCGACCCGTACGTCAAGGACGACCGGTTCGTGTCCCAGGACGAGGTCCTCGCCAAGGCCGACCTGCTGATCATCGCCGCGCCGCACCCCGAGTACCGTGACCTGCAGACGGACATTCCCGTGGCGGACATGTGGGGGATCACGAACAAGGGGGTTCGTGTATGACGCTGACGCCGCAGGTCTCTGTGGTCATCCCCGTGTACAACGAGGGCGAGGCGATCGTGCCCTGCCTGGAGCGGATCCTGCGGGCCGTGCTGATGCCGGCCGAGGTCCTCGTCGTGCACGACATGCCGGAGGACACCACGGTGGCCTTCGCGCAGTCCGTCGCGGCCCGCGACCCCCGGGTCCGCACCGTGCTCAACACGTACGGTCGCGGCCCGGCCAACGCGATCCGCTTCGGCATCGACGTGGCGCAGGCACCCGTCGCCGTGGTCACCATGGCCGACGGCTCCGACGACCCGCGCCAGATCGAGGACCTCGCCCGGCTCGTCGAGCGCGGCGTGGTCGTGGCGGCGGCGTCGCGGTACATGCCCGGCGGGCAGCAGGTCGGCGGTCCCCGGTTCAAGCGGGCGCTGTCCCGCGGCGCGGGCCGGTCGCTGCACATGTTCGCCCGGGTCGGCACCCGCGACGCGACGAACAGTTTCAAGGCGTACTCCACGACGTTCGTCCGGCAGGTCGGCATCGAGAGCAAGACCGGGTTCGAGATCGGCATCGAGCTGACCGCGAAGGCGGCGCGGCTGCGGCTGCCCGTCGCGGAGATCCCGACGATCTGGCTCGACCGGCAGCTCGGCGAGTCCCGGTTCGACGTCGGCCGGTTCCTGCCCAGCTACCTGAAGTGGTGGCGGTTCGCGTTCGGTCGCCGCCTCACCATGGAGCAGGTCGCGAAGCGGCCCGCTTCGTCGGCGGCGCGGGACGACGCGCAGGCCGCACGCGCCAACTTTTCCAGCAACGCCGTTCAGAACTAAGGAGTGTTTGTGGCAAAGGTCCTGGTCACCGGCTCGGCCGGCTTCATCGGTGGTTACGTCGTCGAGGAGCTGCTGTCCCGCGGCTACCAGGTGGTCGGCCTGGACAACTACTCGAAGTACGGTCCGGTCACCCGTAGCTACGACTCGCACCCCGACTACCGGTTCGTCGAGGGCGACGCGCGTGACGTCGACCTGGTCACCGAGCTGCTCGACGGCTGCGACCACTTCATCGCCGGCGCGGCGATGATCGGTGGCATCTCCTACTTCCACGCCTACGCCTACGACCTGCTCGCCACCAACGAGCGGATCATGGCCTCCTCGTGCGACGCGGCGATCAAGGCGAACCGCGACGGCACCCTCAAGAAGATGACCTACCTGTCGTCGTCGATGGTGTTCGAGTCGACCACGCACTGGCCGTCGAAGGAGGGCGACGAGCGGCTCGTGCCGCCGCCGCTGTCGTCGTACGGCTTCCAGAAGCTGGCCGTGGAGTACTACGCGAAGGCCGCCTGGGACCAGTACAAGCTGCCCTACACGATCGTGCGGCCGTTCAACTGCGTCGGCGTCGGTGAGGGCCGCGCGCTCGGCGAGGTCGAGGTGCTGTCCGGCAACGTGAAGCTGGCGATGTCGCACGTCGTGCCCGACCTGGTGCAGAAGATCGTCAAGGGTCAGGACCCGCTGCACATCCTCGGCGCCGGTGACCAGGTCCGCCACTACACGTACGGCGGTGACCTGGCCAAGGGCATCATCGCCGCGATGGAGCACGAGGACGCGACCAACCAGGACTTCAACATCTCCACCGCCGAGTCGACCACGGTGCTGGAGCTGGCCGAGGTGATCTGGAAGAAGATCAAGGGCGCCGACGTGCCGTTCAGCGTCGTGTCCGACGACCCGTACGAGTACGACGTGCAGAAGCGCGTCCCGGACGTGTCGAAGGCCAAGGAGATCCTCGGCTACGAGGCCAACACCTCGCTCGACGAGATGCTCGACGAGGTCATCCCGTGGGTGACCCAGGCCGTCAAGGACGGCAAGCTGTAAGGCCCGGCAACTCCGGCGGGCGCCTCGCATCACGGTGCGGGGCGCCCGTTCGTTTGACCCGACGTGACCGTTCTTCGCTGGGCCTTCCCGGTGTTCGTCGTCATCAACCTGTCGCGGGGCGGCTTCAACAGCGTCTGGGCGGAGGACGGGCAGGAGTTCCTCACCGACGCGCTCACCCTGCCCTGGTTCGAGCCGTTCGCGACGCCGTTCAACGGCTACTTCCACACCCTGGCCCGCGCCTGCTTCGCGCTCATCGCCCTGTTCCCCGTGCCGTGGGCGGCGGCGCTGAACGCCGGGACCGCCGCCGTGCTCACCGCGGCGCTCGCCTGTCTCGTCGCGGCCGCCGCCCGGGACCGGCTCGGCACCGCGGCGGGCCTGGTCATCGGCGCGAGCGCGGCGGTGCCGATGGGCTACGCGCCGAACACCCTGGCCCAGCTGCAGTTCCCGCTCGTGTACGCGGGGCTGTGGATGCTGCTGTGGACGCCCTCGACCCGGGCCGCCCGCGTCGTCGCCGTCGCGCTGCCGGGCCTGGCGGCGCTCAGCTCGATGCTCGGGCTGCTGCTCGTGCCGGTGGCGCTGCTGCGAACGGCGCGACGGCGGGACCGCGACTCGGTGCTGCGCGCCCTGGCCCTGCTGCCCGGTGCGGCGCTGCAACTCGGGTCGTTGCTGCTCGGCGCGTCGCGGCGGGACGTCGGGGAACAACCGGACCTGGACCCGTTCTCCGTCGCCGGGACCTACCTGCGCTGGGGGGTGCCGCGCTCGTTCCTCGGCGACGCGTGGCTGGCCGAGCCCGTCACCGACCCCGTCGGGCACCGTGGCCTCATCCTGCTCGGCCTCGCCGTGCCGGTCGCGGTCGTCGTCGCCGCCCTGCTCCGCGGGACGTCCCAGCAGCAGTGGCGGCTCGCCACGTTCCTCGCCGGGTTCGCCGCTTTCGCCGGGGCGTTCCAGCTCGCCGTGCACGGCGTCCCCGAGAGCCGCTACCTGGTGCTGATCGCCCTGCCGAACATCGCCGCCGCGGTCGCCCTCGCCGGGTCCGCCGACCCGCCGGGCAGGAGCGTCCCGTTTGTCGCGTTGGCGACACTCGTGGCCGTCGTCGGCATCGCCAATCTGCGACCGGGCGGCTACACCGCCACCCTGCCACGCTGGGACACGACCGTCGCCGGGGCGCGCGCGCAATGCCAAGCGGAGCCACGTTTGCGGAGGGTGACGGTCCACACCGCACAGTGGCCGGTGCTCGGCTGGAAGGCCGTCCTTCCCTGCGACCGGCTTCGCTGACAGTGTTCAACATCGCGTCGCTGGAAGGTCCGCCCGCGTTGGGCAGGCGTTGCGGCGAGGTGACGTTCGGGAGAGACTCGGCGTCTGAGTGGCATCGAGGAGTGGAACAGTGGTGGTGAGCACCTGGCCGGCCGCGCCGTTCGGCCGCGCTGAACTGCTGGCCCACGCCCGCGAGCGGCTTACGGGCGGCGGCGGGGTGCTGCTCCACGGCCCCGCCGGGATCGGCAAGTCCACCATCCTCGACGCCATCGCCGGCGGCGAGACCGACGCCCTCGTGCTGCGCGCCGCGGCCGCCGAGGCCGAGGCCGACCTGCCCTACCTCGCGCTCGTCGACCTCTTCGACGGCGCCCCCGACGCCGCCGAGCACCTGCCACCGCACCTGCGGGCCGCGCTGGACGGCGCCCTGCTCCGCAGCGCGCTGCCGGCGACCCCGCACGACCAGCTCGCGGTGCGCCTCGCCGTCCTGGAGCTGCTGCGCGCCCTCGCCACGGAACGCGCCGTGCTGCTCGTCCTCGACGACGTGCAGTGGATCGACGAGCCCAGCGCCGAGGTGCTGCGGTTCGTCGCCCGCCGGATCGGTGAGACGCCGGTGCGGATCCTCGCCGCCGAACGCGTCCCCGACGGCGACCCGGCGACCCGCCTGGACCTGTGCCCGCCGCCGGGCACGACGCTGCCCGTGCCGCCGCTGCCGGAGAGCGACGTGGCCGACCTGCTGCGCGCCCGGTTCGGTGCCGAGGCCGGCCGGGCGCACCTGCACCGCATCTACGAGGCCAGCGCCGGCAACCCCCTCTACGCCGTCGAGCTGGGCCGGGCCCTGGGCACCACGCCGTTCCCCACCACCGACCCGCTGCCCGTCCCGGACCGGCTCCGTTCCCTGCTGACCGCGCGGCTGGCCGCGCTGCCCGCACCCGACTGGCCCGCGCTGCTGGTCGTCGCCGCCGCGGCCCGGCCGAGCCTGGCGCTGCTGCGGCGGTGCGGCCTCGCCGAGCACCACCTCGACGCGGCCCTCGCGTCGTCGGTGCTGGACGTCGACGGCGACGGTGCGATCCGCTTCAGCCACCCGTTGCTGCGGGAGATGGTGTACGCCGACGCGACGGTCGCCGCCCGGCGCGAAGCGCATGAGCGGCTCGCCGACACCGTCTCCGACCCGGTCGACCGGGCCAGGCACCTCGCCGCGGCCCGCCCCGAGCCCGACGAGGCCCTCGCGGAGTGCCTCGCCGACGCCGCGTCCGCCGCCCGGCTGCGCGGCGCCCCGGCGATGGCCGCCGACCTCGCCGCGCTCGCCGCGGAACGCACCCCGCGCGACACCCCCGGCGTCGGCGCGGTCCGCCGGCTCAGCGCCGCGCAGTACGCGTACGCGGCCGGCTCGCCCGTCGACGCCCGGCGGCACGCGACCGCCGCGCTGCGCGACGCCGCGGACCGGCGCACCCGCATCGGCGCCCGGCTGCTGCTGGTGGAGATGTCCGGCGAGGACCACTCCAACTCCGGCCCGCTGCTGGACGCCGCGTTCGTCGAGGCCGTCGACACCCCCGACCTGCTCGCCCACGTGCGGCTGTACAAGGGCGTCAAGGCCTACTACGACGGCGACGGTGAGGGCGCCCTCGCCGAGCTCAAGCGCGCCGAGGAGGCCGCCGAGCTGTGCGGTGACATGGAACGCCTCGTCGAGGTGCTCAGCTGGAAGGGCAACATCCTGCTCGGCACCCAGGGCGACGAATACCTCGAGCGGGCCGGGAAGCTCGCCCGCGGGCTGTCGCTGACCCCGGCGACGGTCGCGGCCCGGCAGGTCGCCGCGATGAGCCGGCTGTTCAAGGGCGAGACCGCCGAGGCGGTGCGCCGCATCGAGGCGCTGCGCATCGCCGTGGAGCGGGCCGGCACCGTGCGTGACCTGGCCTCCGTGCTGGTGTCCGTGGCCGGCGTCTACTGGCGGGCCGGCCGCTGCGCCGACGCGGTCGCCGCGGGCCGCGAGTGCGTGCGGCTCTACGTCGACGTCGAGACCACCCCGGGCCCCGGCTACCTGGTCGCCGCGCTCGCCGAGAGCGGTGGCGGCACCGCGACCGCCGCCGCCGGCTACGCCGAACGCGGCCTCGCCGCCTGCCTCGCCGCCGGCGACGAGGACTGGATCAAGCTCGCCTACGCCGCGTCCGGCCTCGTGCACGTGCTGCGCGGCGACCCGGTCGCGGCGGCCGAGGCGATGCGCGAGGCGTACGCCCTGGACCAGCGGCTCGGCCGGCTCGACCCGGGCGTCCTGCCGTGGCACGCCGACTTCATCGAGGCGCTCGTCGGTGCCGGCGCCCGCGCCGAGGCCGCCGAGGTCCTCGAAGAGGTCAACAAGCACGCCCGGCACCTGGACCGCACCATCGTTTTCCTCGGCCTGGCCCGGGCCCGGGCGGTCCTCACCGCCGCCACCGGCGAGGCCCGCGAGGCCGCCGAGACGCTGCACCGGGCGATCGAGGAGTGGCAGGACCACCCGTACCCCCTCGAGGTCGCGCGGGCCTACTACACGCTCGGCGGCCTGGAGCGCCGCGCCCACCGCCGTGGCGCGGCCCGGGCGGCGCTGTCGGAGGCGGTGCGCCGGTATGCGGCCGCCGAGGCGCACCCGTGGCGCGAGGTCGCCGCGGCCGACCTGGCCCGCCTCGACGGCGGCCGCGGCGCCGGGCTGTCGGAGACCGAGCGGCGGATCGTGGAGCTGGTGCGCGCCGGCGCCACCAACCGCGAGATCGCCCGCGCGCTGTTCCTGTCGATCAAGGCGGTCGAGGCGAACCTCACCCGGCTCTACCGGCGGCTCAACGTCCGCAACCGCGCCCAGCTCGCCCGGGTCCTCGACCCCGAGTAGCTCACCCGCCAGATCCCTCGATCCGACCGATCCGACCGATCCGGGTGAGCGCGATGTGAATCGCCGCCCGGGGCGGTGATGCGCGCCGCAATCCGCTTGAAACACGGCGATGCATAGAGATACAGTGCAACGCATGGGAATACGAGTCGCTGTCGCCGGTGCGTCCGGGTACGCGGGCGGGGAGCTGCTCCGGCTGATCGCCGGGCATCCCCACCTCGACCTGGCCGTCGCCACCGGGTTCGCGCAGGCCGGATCGAGGATCGGCGCGGTGCACCCGCACGTGCGCTCGCTGCGGGACGTCGTGCTGGCGAAGACCGAGCCGGACGTGCTCGCCGACGCCGACCTGGTGTTCCTGGCGCTGCCGCACGGTGAGTCCGCGGCCCTCGCCGCGCAGCTGCCGGACACGGTGAAGGTCGTCGACATCGGCGCCGACTTCCGGCTGCGGGCCGCCGGCGACTGGACGAAGTACTACCCCGGCGCGCACGCCGGCACCTGGACCTACGGCCTGCCCGAGCTGCCCGGCCAGCGGGACCGCATCGCCGCGTCGAGCCGGGTCGCCAACACCGGATGTTATGCGGTGTCGGTGACCCTGGCCCTCGCGCCGCTGATCGCGGCCGGGGTCGCCGACCCCGAGGACGTCGTGGTCGTCGCCGCGTCCGGCACGTCCGGCGCGGGCCGCTCCGCGAAGGTGCACCTGCTGGCCTCGGAGGTGATGGGGTCGCTGTCGCCCTACAAGGTGGGCGCGCACCAGCACGTGCCGGAGATCAAGCAGGCGACCGGGGCGCGCACGCTGTCGATGACGCCGGTCCTGGCGCCGATGCCCCGGGGCATCCTCGCCACCGTGACCGCCCGGCCGCTGACCGACGCCGACCCGCGCGAGGTCCTCGCGGCGGCCTACGACGGGGAGCCGTTCGTGCAGGTGCTGCCCGAGGGGCAGTGGCCGCACACGGCGAGCACGTTCGGGGCGAACGCCGCGCACCTGCAGGCGACCGTCGACGCCGACAGCGGCCGGATCATCGTCGTGTCCGCGATCGACAACCTCGTCAAGGGCGCCGCCGGACAGGCCGTGCAGAACGCCAACCTGATGCTCGGACTGCCGGAGACGGCCGGGCTCACCGCCGATGGGATCGCGCCATGACCGTCACCGCTCCGAAGGGTTTCCGGGCCGCTGGTGTCGCCGCCGGGCTGAAGGCGACGGCGGGCGCGCTCGACGTGGCGCTCGTCGTCAACGACGGGCCGGACTGGACCGCGGCGGCCGTGTTCACCGGCAATCGGATCAAGGCCGCGCCGGTGCTGTGGAGCCAGCAGGTGCTGCGCGCCGGCATCGTGCGGGCCGTCATCCTCAACTCCGGCGGCGCCAACGCCTGCACCGGGCCGGCCGGCTTCCAGGACACCCACGCCACCGCGGAGCACACCGCGGCCGTGCTGTCCGGGCGGGCGTCGCGGTTCCCGGTCGGCGCCGGCGACGTCGCCGTGTGCTCCACCGGCCTCATCGGGGAGCGGCTGCCGCTGAAGAAGCTGCTGTCCGGGGTCGACGCCGCCGCCCGCGGGCTGGCCCGGGACGGCGGGGCGGCCGCCGCGACCGCCATCATGACCACCGACACCGTGTCCAAGACCGCCGTCCACAGCGGGCAGGGGTTCACCGTCGGCGGGATGGCCAAGGGCGCCGGGATGCTCGCGCCGGGCCTCGCCACGATGCTGGTGGTGCTGACCACCGACGCCGT
Source organism: Dactylosporangium siamense (assembly GCF_016862795.1). Lineage (GTDB taxonomy): Bacteria > Actinomycetota > Actinomycetes > Mycobacteriales > Micromonosporaceae > Dactylosporangium > Dactylosporangium siamense. Next base: position 38,516 of record NZ_BONQ01000099.1, read on the forward strand.
CGCCGACGCGGACGTGCTCGACGCCGCGCTGCGGGCCGCGACCCGGGTCTCGTTCGACCGGATCGACTCCGACGGCTGCATGTCGACCAACGACACGGTCCTGCTCATGGCCAGCGGTGCGGCCGGGATCCAGCCGACCCCGGAGGAGCTGACCGAGGCCGTCACCGCCGTCTGCGCCGACCTGGCCACGCAGCTCATCGCCGACGCCGAGGGCGCCACGAAGGAGATCGCGATCGAGGTCACCGGCGCGGCCGGTGAGGACGACGCGGTCGAGGTCGGCCGGTCGATCGCCCGCAACAACCTGGTGAAGACCGCGTTCTTCGGCAACGACCCCAACTGGGGCCGGATCCTGGCCGCGATCGGCACCACGGCGGCCGTGTTCGAGCCCGACGAGGTCGACGTCGCCATCAACGGCGTGTGGATCTGCAAGGGCGGCGCCGCGGGGGAGGACCGCTCGAAGGTCGACCTCAGCGCCCGCGCGGTCACCGTCACCGTCGACCTGCACGCCGGCGACGCCACCGCCACCGTCAGGACCAACGACCTGTCGATGGGCTACGTGCACGAGAACTCGGCATACTCGTCGTGAACGGCCCGGAGCGCAGCGGAGTGGCCGTTCACCGGCAGGCGCAGGGTGGTTCGCGGCGCCGCAGCGAAGCGGAGGCGTCGTGAACGGGCGCAACCTCGGGATCGCGCTGGGCAAGGCGAACACGCTCATCGAGGCACTGCCGTGGCTGGAACGGTTCTCCGGCTCCACGATCGTGATCAAGTACGGCGGCAACGCCATGCTCGACAACGAGCTGAAGCGGGCGTTCGCCGCCGACATGGTGTTCCTGCGGCACGTCGGCATCAAGCCGGTCGTCGTGCACGGCGGCGGCCCGCAGATCTCGGCGATGCTCAAGCGGCTCGGCATCGCCAGCGAGTTCAAGGGCGGCCTGCGGGTCACCACCGCCGAGACCGCGGACGTGGTCCGGATGGTGCTCGTCGGGCAGGTCGGCCGGGAGCTCGTCGGGCTCATCAACGAGCACGGCCCGCACGCGGTCGGCATGTCCGGTGAGGACGCCGGGCTGTTCACCGCGGTGCGGCGGCCCGCGATCATCGACGGTTCGCCGGTCGACATCGGCCAGGTCGGCGACGTCGAGCACGTCAACATCGGCGCCGTCACGGACCTCATCGCGGCCGGCCGCATCCCGGTCGTGTCGACGGTCGCGCCGGACGCCGACGGCGTGCTGCACAACCTCAACGCCGACACCGCCGCCGGGGCACTGGCGATCGCGCTCAAGGCGCGCAAGCTCGTGGTCCTCACCGACGTGGAGGGGCTCTACGCCCGCTACCCGGACCCGGCGTCGCTGATCTCACAACTGACCGCGGACCAGCTCGCGGACCTGCTGCCGACACTGGAGTCGGGCATGGTGCCGAAGATGGAGGCGTGCCTGCGCGCCGTCAAGGGCGGGGTGCCGGCCGCGCACGTCGTCGACGGCCGGGTGCCGCACTCGCTGCTGCTGGAAGTCTTCACATCGGAGGGGTTCGGGACCATGGTGGTGGCAGGATGACGCTGGTTGCGCGCTTCGAGGCGTCGGTGATGAACACGTACGGTCCGCCGTCGCTGGGACTCGTCAGCGGCAGCGGGTCCGTGGTCGTCGACGAGGCCGGACGCTCCTATGTGGACCTCCTCGGCGGGATCGCGGTCAACCTCCTCGGCCACGCCCACCCGGCCGTCGTCGCGGCCGTGACCGGGCAGATCTCCACGCTCGGGCACGTGTCGAACCTGTTCGCCTCGCCGCCGGTGGTCGCGCTCGCCGAGCGGCTCCTGGACCTCGGCGGGCGGCCCGGGGCCGTGTTCTTCGGCAACTCCGGCGCGGAGGCGAACGAGGCCGCGTTCAAGCTGTCCCGGCGCACCGGCCGGACGAAGATCGTCGCCGCGCAGGCCGGGTTCCACGGCCGCACCATGGGCGCCCTCGCGCTCACCGGGCAGCCCGCGAAGCAGGACCCGTTCCGGCCGCTGCCCGGCGAGGTCGTGCACGTCCCCTACGGTGACGTCGCCGCGCTCGAGGCCACCGTCGACGACGCCACGGCGATGGTGCTGCTCGAACCGATCCAGGGCGAGTCGGGCGTCGTCGTCCCGCCCGCCGGCTACCTCACCGCCGCCCGGGAGATCACCGCCCGGCACGGCGCGCTGCTCGCCCTCGACGAGGTGCAGACCGGGATCGGCCGGACCGGGTACTGGTTCGCCCACCAGGCCGAAGGGGTCCGCCCCGACGTCGTCACCCTGGCCAAGGGCCTCGGCGGCGGGCTGCCGCTCGGCGCGATGATCGCCTTCGACGACGCGGCCACGCTCCTGGGCCCCGGCATGCACGCCTCGACGTTCGGCGGCAACCCGGTCTGCTGCGCCGCCGCCCTCGCCGTGCTCGACACCATCGAGTCCGAGCACCTCCTCGACCACGTGAAGCAGCTCAGCGAACGGATCCGCCGCGGCGTCGAGGCCCTGGACCATCCCCTCACCAAGGAGGTCCGCGGCGCCGGGCTGCTCCTCGGCATCGTCCTGCACGGCCCGGCGGCGGGAGCCCTCGCCGCCGTGCTGCGCGACGCCGGGTTCCTCGCCCAGGCGGCCCAGCCGGACGTGCTGCGCATCGCCCCGCCGCTGATCCTCACCGACGGGCAGGCCGACGCGTTCGTCGCCGCGCTCGGCCCGGCCCTGGACGCGGTGCAGGCCTGATGGCACACCACCCGCCCCGGCACCTCCTCCGGGACGACGACCTGACCCCGGCCGAGCAGGCCGAGGTCCTGGACCTGGCGGCGGCGATGAAAGCCGACCGGTACGGGCACAAGCCCCTCGCCGGGCCGAAGGCCGTCGCCGTCATCTTCGAGAAGCAGTCGCTGCGCACCAGGGTGTCGTTCGAGGCCGGCATCGCCGAGCTCGGCGGCACCCCGCTCATCATCGACGCGCTCAGCACCCACTTCGGGCGCGGCGAGGACATCGGCGACGCCGCGAAGGTCCTGTCCCGCTACGTCTCGGCGATCGTCATCCGGTCCAATGCGGACGCGCGGGTCGCGGAGCTCGCGCGGCACGCGACGGTGCCGGTGGTCAACGCGCTCACCGACGGCTTCCACCCGTGCCAGCTGCTCGCCGACCTCCTCACGGTCCGCGAGCGGCTCGGTTCGACGCAGGGCCGGGTGCTCACGTATCTCGGCGACACCGCGAACAACATGGCCAACTCCTACGCCCTGGCGGGCGTCACGGCCGGCATGGCGGTGCGCCTGAGCGGGCCGGCCGGCTTCGAACCGGACCCCTCGATCCTGGACGCCGCCCGGTCGCGGGGGTCCGTCGAATGGGTCCCGGACCCGGCGGACGCGATCAAGGGCGCCGACGTGGTCGTCACCGACACCTGGACGTCGATGGGGCAGGAGTCCGACGGGCTCGACCGGATCACGCCGTTCCGGCCGTATCAGGTCAACGCGGCGCTCATGGCGGGCGCGCCCGAGGCGATCGTGCTGCACTGCCTGCCCGCGCACCGCGGCGACGAGATCACCTCGGAGGTCATGGACGGGCCGCAGAGCGCGATCTGGGACGAGGCGGAGAACCGGCTGCACGCGCAGAAGGCGCTCCTCGCCTGGTTGCTGGCGTGAGCGGGGTGGAGCGCGCTCATCGCGGGGACACCAGAGCAGGCATCGTGAGCCGCGGCGCGGCGCGGGCGGCGTCGTGAGCACACCCGTTTCGAAGGCGGCGCGGCACGACCGGATCGCGGGGCTGATCCGCGGGTCGGCGGTGCGGTCGCAGACCGAGCTCGCCGAGCTGCTCGCCGCCGACGGGATCCAGGTGACGCAGGCGACGCTGTCGCGGGACCTGGAGGAGCTGCGGGCCGTGAAGGTCCGCGGCGAGTACCTCATCCCGGAGGACGGCGAGCGGGCGCTGCGCCCGGCCGAGGAGGCGCCGACCCGGCTGATCCGGCTGCTGCGGGAGCTGCTGACCGGCGTCGACTGCTCCGGCAACCTCGTCGTGCTGCGCACCCCGCCCGGCGCCGCGCAGTTCCTGGCCAGCGCGATCGACCGCACCGGCCTGCCGGACATCGTGGGCACCATCGCCGGCGACGACACCATCATGGTCGTCGCCCGCGAGGCACCCGACCCGCACGGACGCCCGACGGCCGGGGAGGTCCTCGCGGCGAAACTCACCGAATGGGCGCATCTCGACGGCCCGTCGAAATAACGCGATCTTGCACATGGAAGGATCGTCGCGTGGCAACTTCGTCTTCTGAGTCCCCGACCCGCCTCTGGGGCGGCCGCTTCGCCGGCGGCCCGGCCGAGGCGCTCGCCCGGTTGTCGGTGAGCGTCCAGTTCGACTGGCGGCTCGCGCCCTATGACATCGCCGGGTCGCGGGCGCACGCGCGGGTCCTGGCCCGGGCCGGGCTGCTCGACGCCGAAGAGCTCGGCCGGATGCTCGCCGCCCTCGACGACCTCGAGTCGGCGTGCGCCGCCGGGGACTTCCGGCCGACCGTCGACGACGAGGACGTGCACACCGCGCTGGAGCGGGGGCTCCTGGAGCGGCTCGGCGCGCTCGGCGGGAAGCTGCGCGCCGGCCGGTCCCGCAACGACCAGGTCGCCACCGACCTGCGGCTGTACCTGCGCGACCACGCCCGCGGGGTGGCCGCCCGGATCGTGGAGCTCGCCGACGCGCTCGTCGAGCAGTCCGCCCGGCACGTCGACACGCCCGCGCCGGGGTTCACGCACCTGCAGCCGGCGCAGCCGATCGCGTTCGGCCACCAGCTGCTCGCCCACGTGCAGGCGCTGCTGCGGGACCTGGACCGGCTGCGGGACTGGGACGTGCGGGCCGCGGTGAGCCCGCTCGGCGCCGGCGCCCTGGCCGGGTCGTCGCTGCCGCTCGACCCGGCGCAGGTGGCGAAGGAGCTCGGCTTCACCTCGGCCGCGGCGAACTCCATCGACGCCGTCTCCGACCGGGACTTCGTCGCGGAGTTCCTGTTCATCGCGGCCCTCACCGGCGTGCACCTGTCGCGCCTCGGTGAGGAGGTCGTGCTGTGGACGACCCCGGCGTTCGGCTGGGTGCAGCTCGACGACGCGTTCGCGACCGGGTCGTCGATCATGCCGCAGAAGAAGAACCCCGACATCGCCGAGCTCGCCCGCGGCAAGTCCGGCCGGCTCATCGGCCACGTCGCCGGTGTCCTGGCGATGCTGAAGGGCCTGCCCCTGGCGTATGACCGGGACCTGCAGGAGGACAAGGAACCCGTCTTCGACGCGGTCGACACGCTCCAGCTGGTCCTGCCGGCCCTCGCCGGCATGATCTCCACGATGACGGTCCGGGTCGACCGGCTCGCCGAGCAGGCACCGGTCGGCTACACCCTCGCGACCGAGGTCGCCGAGTGGCTGGTCCGGCAGGGAGTGGCGTTCCGCGACGCGCACGAGATCACCGGCAAGCTCGTCGTCATCGCCGCGGCCCGCGACATCGGCCTCGACGAGGTCTCCGACGAGGACCTGCTCGCCGTCAGCCCGCACCTGACCCCGGACGTCCGGTCCGTGTTCTCCGTCCCCGGTGCCCTCGCCGCGCGGACCACCCCGGGCTCCACCGGACCCGGGCCGGTGTCCGACCAGCTCGCCGTCGCCGCCGACAAGCTCGACCGTTGGCGGTCCTGGTCCGCGGAGTCGGTGCTACCGTCCGAATGATGCGACGTGTGACACAGGACGTCCTCGGCGACGCGTCGGTGCTGCGGGTCGTCGAGGTCGACATCCCGGTGCCCGGCCCGACGGAGATCCTGGTCGAGATGCACGCCGCGGGCGTCAACCCGGTCGACTGGAAGGTCCGCGCCGGCGGCGGTGTCCTGGGCGTCCCGCCGTTCACCGTCGGCTGGGAGCTGTCCGGTGTCGTCGCCGCCACCGGCACCGGCGTGACCCGGTTCGCCGTCGGCGACGAGGTGTTCGGCATGCCCCGCTTCCCCGGTGAGGCGGCCGCCTACGCCGAGTACGTCACCGGACCCGCCCGGCAGTTCGCCCTCAAACCGCTCAACCTGAGCCACGAGCAGGCCGGCGGGCTCGCCCTCGCCGGCCTCACCGCCTGGCAGGTCCTCGTCGAGACCGCCGGGGTCCTCGAAGGGCAGCGGGTGCTGATCCCGGCGGCGGCCGGTGGTGTCGGGCATCTCGCGGTCCAGATCGCGAAGTGCCGCGGCGCGTATGTCATCGGCACGGCGTCAGCCCCGAAACACGACTTCGTGCGGTCCCTCGGCGCCGACGAGGTGCACGACCACCGCGACGGTGACCTCGCCCCGGTGAAGGACATCGACGTGGCCGTCGCCACCGTCGCCGGGCAGATCCCGGCCCTCGCGGCGACCCTGGCCCCGCAGGGGGCGCTCATCGCGCTCAACGGCGTCGACGCCGACGCGGTCACCGACGCCGGCGGCGTGTTCCTGCTCGCCGAGCCCGACCGGGCCGGCCTGGAGCACCTGAGCGCCCTCGTCCTCGACGGCCGGCTCACCGTCCACGTCGACCGGGTCTTCCCGCTCGACCTGGTCGCGGACGCGCACCGCTACGGTGAGCTCGGCCGCACCACGGGCAAGGTCGTCCTGATCCCCTGACCGGGCCGCCGTCAGTGCCCGGTGGCGTAGTGCAGGATCACGTTGTGGATGTGCTGGGTCTTCTCGACCCCGCGGACCTCGATCTCGAAGATGTGGGCGCCGACGTGCACGGCGATGTTGCCGCTGCTGAAGAAGCTGCCGGCCCACGACTTGTTGCTCACGATGGAGACCGCGGTGACCTTCGCGTAGGGGATCGACGTGAGGGCCAGGCGCTTGCCGACGAACGACTTGTCCTGCAGGATCACCCGGCGGTCGGTGAGGCCGATGAACCCGGTGCCGATGCCGACCGCGTCGTAGACGGCGATGATGGTCTCGCCGGGCAGGAGGCCGGACACGATCTGCTCGTACTGCTCGCGACGGTCGTACTTCACCTGTTGTGCCATACGTCCAACGTAGACGGACCCCTCAACCCGGGCCCTGGCACGCATGGTTCATCCTGGATGGCACACCCCCCGAGGAGGACCCGTGCCGATCCTGTTCCGCAAGGCGATGCGCTTCGGCCCACTGGTGCTGAACTTCACCCCGAAGGGCCTGTCCTCCTGGGGGCTGAAGATCGGCAAGTGGTCGTGGAACTCGAAGACCAGGGCGCACCGCTACGACCTGCCCGGCCCGTTCTCGTGGCGCAGCCGCGGCCGGCGCGGCGGCAGCTGAACGCCCGCTACCGCACGTCCGGACGGACCGTCCCGGTGCTGAAGACCCGCACCGGGACGTTCACCGTGCCCGGGTCGACGCTCCACTGCGCCGCGACCCGGTGAACGTCGCCGTCGTCGACCAGCTCGCCGAAGGACCGCTCCAGGTCCGACGCCTCGCCCAGCTCGTCGATCTCGCCCTCGGCCGAGGCGAACGAGCGCAGCAGGTCACCGTCGCGGGCGCGCTGCCACCGGTACACCTGCAGCCCCCGATGTGACGAGAAGAACTGCACCTCCGTGCCGAGGGTCGCGGACAGCCCCGTCACGTCCGGCCGGTCCTTCAGCAGCGCCATGCCGAGGACCAGGACCCACCCGTCCAGCTGCGGCGTCACGATCACCCGGTCGTCGGTGAAATACGCCAGGTCGACGCCGGAGCGCCAGTCGACCTCGCCGAGCTCGGTGAGCCCGAGCGCCGCCGCGGGATCCCGGTCGCGCACGGCCAGCCACGCCATCTTCTGCACGCCTCGACGCTACCCGTTGACATCCGCCCGGCGAGGTTGCATGGTTCATTACATGAGTAACGAACCGACGAACCACGCCGATGGATGACGGACGGCCGATCTTCCTGCAGATCGCAGCGCAGATCGAGACGTCGATCGTCGACGGCACGCTGCCCGAGGAGGCACAGGTCCCGTCGACGAACGAGCTCGCGGCCTTCCACCGGATCAACCCCGCCACCGCGGCCAAGGGCGTCAACCAGCTCGTCGACGACGGCGTGCTCTACAAGAAGCGAGGCATCGGCATGTTCGTCTCCTCCGGCGCGCAGGCCAAGCTCCGGCAGCGCCGCAAGGACCAGTTCGGCGAGCAGTACCTGCAGCCGCTGCTGGCCGAGGCGGCCAAGCTCGGCATCCACCCGGCCGAGCTCAAGACGATGATCGACCGCTACCTCGGCGCCAACAAGGAGCAACGATGACCCCGGTCGTTTCCGTGCAGGACGTGTCGAAGCGCTACCGATCCGTGGCCGCCGTCGACGGCGTCAGCTTCGAGCTGCTCCGCAACGGCATCTACGGCCTCCTCGGCCGCAACGGCGCCGGCAAGACCACCCTCATGCAGCTGCTCACCGGCCAGCAGTTCGCCACCGGCGGCACCATCCGCGTCTTCGGCGCCGACCCCGTCGAGAACAGCCAGGTCCTCAAGCAGGTCGCCTTCGTCAAGGAGAGCCAGCGCTACCCGGACACGTTCCGGGTCCGCAACGTCCTGCTCGCCGGCCGGCTGCTGTTCCCCGACTGGGACGAGGCGTTCGCCCGTTCGCTGGTCGCCGACTTCGACCTGCCGCTCGCCCGGCCCGTGAAGAAACTGTCCCGGGGCATGCTGTCCGCGCTGGGTGTCGTCGTCGGCCTGGCCTCCCGCGCGCCGCTGACCTTCTTCGACGAGCCGTACCTGGGCCTGGACGCGACGTCGCGCCAGCTGTTCTACGACCGGCTCCTCGCCGACTACGCCGAGTTCCCGCGCACCGTCGTGCTCTCCACCCACCTCATCGACGAGGTCAGCGACCTCATCGAGCACGTGCTGCTCATCGAACGCGGCCGGATCGTCCTGGACGAGGCCGCCGACACGCTGCGCGGCCAGGTCGTCACCCTCACCGGTCCGGCGTCGGCCGTCGACCAGCTCATCGTCAACACCGACGAGCTGCACCGCGAGCACCTCGGCCCGCTCACCCGCGCCACCGTGCGGGGCGACGTCCCCGCCGGCCGCGCCCGCGAGGCCGGCGTCCAGCTGGAGCCCGTGTCGTTGCAGCAGCTCGTCGTCCGCATCACCGCCCGGGAGGCCGTCTCATGAACCGTGTCCTCGCCGTCGCCCGCCTGCAGGCGGTGGGCCGCCGCGACGGGCTGCTCTGGCCCCTCGTGATCCTCGGCATCGCCTTCGCCGTCAACCTGTTCGTCTTCGGCTCCATGGGCGACGAGATCGGCGACCGGCCCGTCACCGGGGGCCTGGCCAGCGTCTACATCACCGGCCTGGCCTTCGGCGCCGTCGCGGTCGCCCAGCAGTTCCCGTTCGCCCTCGGCCTGAGCGTCACCCGGCGCGAGTTCGCCATCGCGCTCGGCCTGTTCACCCTCGCCCAGACCGCGATCTACGCCGTGCTGCTGGTCGTCCTGCAGGCCGTGGAGCACGCCACCGACGGCTGGGGGCTGCGGCTGCGGTTCTTCGGCCTGGGCCTCATCGACGGCTACGGGGTGCCGACCCAGCTGCTCATCTACGGCGCGCCGATGCTCCTGATGAGCCTCATCGGAATCACGCTCGGCACCGTCTACGTGCGCTGGCGCACCAACGGCGTCTTCGGCGGGATCTGCGCGGTCGTGCTCGTCCTCGGGCTCGCCGCGGGGCTGGTCACGAAGTACGGGCGCTGGCCCGCGGTCGGGGATTGGCTGGCCGACCAGAGCGCGCTGTCGCTGTTCGCCGGCTGGCCGTCCCTCGTGGCCGTGCTGCTGGCCCTGCTCTCCTGGACCGCGTTGCGCCGCGCCACCCCCTGACCACCCGCTGACCACCCGCTGACCACCCCCTGACCACCCACAGCGTTGCGGTCAGGGGGCGGGGTCGAGGCCGGCGAGGATCGAGCGGGCGCGGCGGCGGTGGTCGGCGGCGGTGACCGGGTCGGCGGCGGCGTCGTGGGCGTCGGCGAGGTGGGCCAGGACGCCGGCCTCGCCGGAGCAGTCGCCGAGCTCGCGGTACGCCCGCAGCGCGTGGCCGTAACAGGCGATCGCCTGGCGCGGGTCGCCGAGATGGTGGTGGGCGTGCCCGACGGCGTCCCAGGCGCCGGCCTCGCCGTGCCGGTCGTCGAGCGCGATCGTCTCGGTGAGCGCCTCACGGCAGCGTTGCAGGGCCTCGCGGTGCTCGCCGAGGCGGCCGTGGATCCAGCCGGTGGCGTTGAGGGCGCGGGCCCGCCAGAGCCGGTCGCCGAGCTGGTCGAAGAGCCGCAGGGCGCGGCCGGTGAGGGTGAGCGCCTCGGGGTAGCGGCGCAGGTCGTGGGCGAGCCAGCCGAGATGGTGGCCGGCGCGGGCCAGGCCGGCCGCGTCACCGAACTGTTCGTGGATCCACATCGCGGCGCCGAGGTGGTGTTCGGCGTCCTCGTAGCGGCCGATGCGGGCGTACGTGCGGCCGAGCGCGCACGCGGCGTCGCCGAGGCCGGCCCGGTCACCGGCGCGGCGGCGGGCCCGCAGCGCGGCCTCCTGGGTGGCGGCGAGGTCGTGCCAGCGGCCGCGGCGGTCGAGGTACGTGGTCGTCGCGTCGGCGAGCCGCCAGGTGTGCGCGTCGAGGCCGGCGTCCGCGGCGAGGTGCACGGCGGACAGCAGCGGGCGGCGTTCGGCGTCGAACCAGGCGAGGGCCTCGTCGCGGCCGGCGAGGCGGGTGACGACGGTGCCCGGGCGCGGGCCGGTGAGCGGCTCGCCGGTGCGGGTCGGGTCGAGCAGCCGGGCGGCGGCGTCGGCGGTGTGCAGGTAGTGGTCGAGGAGCCGGTGGACGGCGACCCGGTAGCCGGGTGCGGCGTCGTGGACGGAGGCCTGTTCGGCGGCGTACGCGTGCAGCAGGTCGTGCAGGCAGAACCGGCCGGGTGTGGGCTCGGCGACGAGGTTGGCGCGCAGCAGCTCGGCGAGGGGCGCACCCGCGGGCCCGCCGGCGAGGCTGGCGATCGCGTCGGCGCCGAGGTCCGGGCCGGGGGCGAGGCTGAGGCGGCGCAGCAGTTCCGCGGCCGGCGGCCGAAGCGCCCGGTAGGACCAGGAGAACACCGCCCGCGGGTCGCTGACCGGGTCGTCGCCGGCGATCGCGTCGAGGGTGCCGGCGGCGCGCAGGGAGCCGGCGAGGTCCGCCAGGGGCAGCTCGGGGCGGGTCGCGGCGCGGCCGGCGACGACGGCGAGGGCGAGGGGCAGCCGCGCGCAGCGGGTCACGATCTCGGCGACGGCGTCCGGCTCGGCGGCGACCCGGGCCGCGCCGAGGCGGCGGACCAGCAGGTCGCCGGCCTCGCCGGGGCTGAGCAGGCCGACGGTGACGGGCAGCGCGCCCTCGAGCGCGACGAGCGAGCCGAGCGCGTCGCGGCTGGTGACGACGGTGAGGCAGCCGGGCGCCCCGGGCAGCAGCGGGCGGACCTGCCCGGCGTCGCGGGCGTTGTCGAGCACGATGAGGACCCGCCGGCCGGCCAGGAGGCTGCGCAGCAGCGCGGCCTGCGCGGCGGCGTCGGCGGGGACGCGGGCGGCGGCGACGCCGAACGCGTCGAGGAAGCCGCGCAGGGCGTCGGACACCTCGACGGGACGGCCGCCGGGGTCGAAGCCGCGCAGGTTGACGTACAGCTGCCCGTCGGGGAAGTGCCCGGCGGCGCGGTGCGCCCAGTGCACGACGAGCGCGGACTTGCCGACGCCGGCGGTGCCGGTGACGGCGGCGACCGCGACCTCACGCTCGTCGGTGAGCAGCTTGTCGAGGCCGGCGAGCTCGTCGGCCCGCCCGGCGAAGGTGGGCACCGCCAGCGGCAGCTGCGCCGGCACCGGGCCGCCGGTCGGCGCCGCGCCGGCCGGGTCGACGGGCCCGTCGGCAGCGGCGGGGACGTCCAGGTCGGGGTCCTGGCGCAGGATCGCGGACTCGAGGTCCCGCAGTGCCGGGCCCGGTTCGATGCCGAGGTCGTCGTGCAGCGTGCGGCGCAGCCGCCGGAACGCGGCGAGGGCGTCGGCCTGGCGGCCCAGCCGGTACAGGGCCAGGATCAGCTGCCCGTGCAGCTGCTCGTCGAACGGGTGCTCCCGGGTCAGCTGCTCCAGGTCGGGCAGCAGGTGCGCGTGCTGGCCGAGGGCGAGCCGGGCCTCGATCAGGGCACGCCGCCCGCGCAGCCACAGCTGGCCGAGGCGTTCGGCCTGCTCGTCGAGCCACGGCAGCCCGCCGGCGTCGGCCAGGGGCGTGCCCCGCCACAGCTCCAGCGCGGCCTGCAGGTGCCGGGCCCGGGCGGCTGGACCGGCGGCGTGCAGGCCCGCGGCGATGAGCCGTTCGGCGACCGCGACGTCGGTGCCGTCGGCGCCCGCGTCGAGCAGGTAGCCCGGCGGGCGGGAGGTGATGGCGGCCTTGTCGTCGAGGGTGCGCCGCAGGTACGACACGTGGCTCTGCAACGCGTTGACCGCGTTCGGCGGGGCGGCGTCGCCCCACACCAGGTCGACGAGGCGGCCGGTGCTGACGACCTCGCCGGGGTGCAGGCCGAGGACCGCGAGGACCGCCTTGCGCCGCTGTCCCCGCACCGGGCGCGCGGCGCCGCCGACCAGCACGTCGACCGGACCGAGAAGTCTCACCCGCACGCCGACCGCCCCCCAACGGTTGATTGGTTCGAATCTATCGACGGTCCTGCCCGTGCGCCGCCGGGTGTCCGACTGTTGACGACGCAACCGTGCGCGGGCACGGGCGGTCCCGCACCGGGGGTGCGCGGCGGATGATCCGGATAGGTTGGACCGATGAGCGCGTTGGAGAGACTCCGGGCCGCCGCGCCCGTCATGCGTGAGGACCTTGCCGGGCTCGTCGCCGTCGAGTCGCCGTCGGCCGACCTCGACGCCCTGGCCAGGTGCGCCGACGTCGTCGCCGAGCTCGGCAAGCGGTGCACCGGGGCGACGCCGGAGCGGCTCGTCGTCGCCGACCGGCCGCACCTGCGGTGGCGCTTCGGCGGCGGGCCGGTCCGGGTCGTGCTGGTCGGGCACTTCGACACGGTGTGGCCGCTGGGCACCCTGGCCAGGTGGCCGTTCACGATCGACGGCGACCGGTGCACCGGACCCGGCGTGGTCGACATGAAGGGCGGCCTGGTCGTGCTGTTCCACGCCCTCGCGGCCCTGGCGGCCCGGTCGGATCTCGACGGCGTCGCCGTGGTGTGCAACTCCGACGAGGAGATCGGCTCGCCGACGTCGCAGGCGCTCATCGAGGACACCGCCGCCGGCGCGGCCGGTGCGCTGATCCTGGAGGGCAGCGCCGGGGGGCGGCTGAAGATCGCCCGCAAGGGCATCGCGCACTACTCGCTGCGCGTCACCGGCCGCGCGTCGCACGCCGGGGTCGCCCCGCACCTCGGGGTCAACGCCGGGGTCGAGCTGGCGCACCAGGTGCTGCGGATCGCGGCGCTCGGCGCCCCGCCGGACACGACCGTGACCCCGACCGACTCCAGCGCCGGCACGACCAGCAACACCGTGCCGGCGAGCGCGCGGCTCAGCGTCGACGCGCGGGCGTTCGACCCGGCGGAGCTGGCCCGGGTCGACGCGGCGCTGCGCGGCCTGCGCCCGGTGCTGCCGGGCGCGGAGCTGCTGGTGGAGCTCGGCCCGTCCCGCCCGGCGATGCCCGCGTCGGCGTCGGCGGCGATGTTCGCCCTCGCCCAGCGGGTCGGCCTGCGGCTCGGGCTGCCGCCGCTGGTGGGCGAGGCGGTCGGCGGCGGCTCCGACGGCAACCTCACCGCCGGGATCGGCGTGCCGACCCTCGACGGCCTCGGCGTCGTCGGTGGCAACGCGCACGCCGAGGGGGAGTGGGCCGACCTGGCCGGCCTGCCGGACCGGGCCGCCCTCGTCGCCGGGCTGGTGGACGCGATCGGCCGCGAGCCGTGAGCTCCCTGGTGGCGGGCGCGTGGGCGGCCGCCAGGGCGGCGGGGGAGCGGGCCGGGGTCGAGGTGGTCGAGGTCGCCGACGTCGGGGACCCGGCCGCGTTCGAGGACACGTCGCTGCTGCTGCAACGGGTGTGGCGGGCCGACCACCCGGCCGAGATCGCGGCGCCGGGGCTGCTGCGGACCTACGCCCACTCGGGCAACTACGTCGTCGGGGCGCACCGGGCCGGCCGGCTGGTGGGGGCGGCCGTCGGCTTCTTCGGCCGGGACGAGGCCGGTGTCCCGCACCTGCACTCGTTCGTCGCCGGGGTCGAGCCCGGCGGTCTCGGCCGGGGCGTCGGGTTCGCGCTGAAACAGCACCAGCGGGCCTGGACCCTGGCCCGGGACGTGCCGGAGGTGCGCTGGACCTACGACCCGCTCGTCCTGCGCAACGCGTACTTCAACCTGGGCAAGCTCGGCGGGCACGCGGTGCGCTACCTGCCGGAGTTCTACGGCGCGATGGCCGACGGCATCAACAGCGGCGACCTCAGTGACCGGCTGCTGCTGGTGTGGCGGCTGGCCGCCCCGGAGGCCGTCGCCG
>NZ_BONQ01000100.1 GCF_016862795.1 Dactylosporangium siamense
CCCGCGGCGATCGGGTCGTCGTGGATGTGGCGGGTGCGCCGAAGCTCCTGGACCGCACCACGGACGGCGCACCGGTCGCCGGGCACGACATGGACGGCGCGCTGGTCGTACCACATCCGCGGTTGCTCGTGGCGGTGCCCACCGACGTGGAGGACCTGCGGCGGCGCGATCCGGCCGCGGCGACGGCGTGGCGCCTGGCGGTGCGCGCGGCGATGGCCGGGCGGCTGGCGGCCGGATGGCGGGTCGCGGGGGTCTCCCGGGACGGGTTCTATGTGCTGGAGGAAGCGTAGATGCGGTTGGAAGGCTTGGAGCTGCGGCGGATCGCGATGCCCCTCGTCGCGCCGTTCCGCACGTCGTTCGGGACCGAACGCGAACGGGACGTGCTGCTCGTGCGGGCGGTCGGCGCGGACGCCGAGGGCTGGGGCGAGTGCGTGGCGATGGCGGCGCCGCTGTACTCCTCGGAGCACGTCGACGGCGCGGCCGAGGTGATCCGCCGGTTCCTCGCGCCGGCCCTCGCGGGGCGCGACGTGGACGCCTGGACCGTCGAGGCGTTGTTCGCGCCGATCAAGGGGCACCCGATGGCGAAGGCGGCGGTGCAGACGGCGGTGCTCGACGCGGTGCTGCGGGCGGCCGGCACGCCCCTCGGAGGGTTCCTCGGCGCGGTCCGCGACCGGGTGCCGGCCGGGGTCTCGGTCGGCATCATGGACTCGGTCCCGGCGCTGCTGGACGCCGTCGCCGGCTACCTCGACGCCGGGTACCTGCGGATCAAGCTCAAGATCGAGCCGGGCTGGGACGTCGAACCGGTCCGTGCGGTCCGGGAGCGGTTCGGTGACGCGGTGCTGCTGCAGGTGGACGCGAACACCGCGTACACCCTCGGCGACGCGCGGCAGCTCGCCCGGCTCGATCCGTTCGACCTGCTGCTCATCGAGCAGCCGCTGCCGGAGGACGACGTGCGCGGGCACGCGGCCCTGGCGCGGCTGGTCCGCACGCCGATCTGCCTGGACGAGTCGATCGTCAGCGCCCGCGCCGCCGCGGACGCGATCGCGCTCGGCGCGTGCTCGATCGTCAACATCAAGCCCGGCCGGGTCGGCGGCTACCTGGAGGCCCGGCGGGTGCACGACGTGTGCGTCGCCAACGGGGTCGCCGTCTGGGCCGGTGGGATGTTGGAGACCGGGCTGGGCCGGGCCGCGAACGTGACGCTCGCCGCGCTGCCCGGGTTCACGCTGCCCGATGACACGTCCGCCTCGGACCGGTACTACGCCCGCGACATCACCGCGCCCTTCGTCCTGGAGGCCGGGCACGTGGCGGTGCCGGCCGGTCCCGGCATCGGGGTGGCGCCGATCCCGGACGTCCTGGCGGAGGTGACGACCGCCACGTCCTGGATCCCGCTCAAGTAACTTTACAGGTGTTAGCTGACGTGGTTAACCTTACGGGCGTAAACACACGTCCGTAAGGGGTGCTTGCAATGTCCGAACATCCGCGCCGGTGGGCCGCGCTCGCGGTGCTCAGCCTCACCCTCGTCGCCGTCACCCTCGACAACTCCGTGCTGAACACCGCCCTGCCCTCCCTGGCGCACGGGCTGCACGCCACCACGTCGGACCTGCAGTGGATCACCGACGCGTACACCCTCGTCTTCGCCTCGGCGCTGATCCTCGCCGGCAGCCTCGGCGCCCGGCTCGGCTCGCGCCGGGCGCTCATCGGCGGCCTGGTCGTCTTCGGCGGCGGGTCCGCGATCGCGGCGCTGTCCGACACGCCCGCGCAACTGATCGCGTGGCGGGCGGTGATGGGGCTCGGGGCCGCGTTCGTCATGCCGGCCACCCTCGCGATCATCACCCGCATCTTCACGCCCGCGGAGCGGCCGAAGGCGTTCGCGGCCTGGTCGGCGGCGGCCGGCGTCGGCGTGCTCATCGGGCCGGTGACCGGCGGGGCGCTGCTGGAGCACTACTCGTGGAGCAGCGCCTTCTGGATCAACGTGCCCCTCGTCGCCGCTGCGCTGATCGCCGTTTTCCGTCTGGTACCCGCTGTGCCGGCCGTCCGCACGGGCCGTCTCGACGTGCTCGGCGCCGTGCTGTCCACCGCCGCTGTGGCGCTCCTTGTGGACTTCGTGATCCAGGCGCCTTCGCGGGGCTGGGGTGCCCTTGCTGGGCTGTTGGAGCTGGCGGCTTTTGCACTTTTGTCCGTCTTTTTCGTGATCTGGCAGCTCCGGACGTCGTCGCCCCTCGTCCGCCTGGACCTGTTCGCGAACCGGACCTTCCTGCTCGCCGCCCTCTCCCTCGCGGTGGTGTTCTTCGTCCTCTTCGGCACGCTGTTCGAGCTGTCGCAGTACCTGCAGCTGGTGCACGGGTACAGCCCGCTCGTCGCCGGGCTGGGCGCGATGCCGTTCGCCGTCGCCATGGCGACCACGTCGGCGACCTCGGCGCTGCTGTCCAAGCGGCTCGGGGTGCGCTGGACCCTGGTGCTCGGCCTGTCCCTGGCCGTCGTCGGCCTGCTGTCGCTGTCGACCACCGCGGTGCACACCGCGTTCTGGCAGGTCGCGTTCGGCACCGGGATCATCGGCCTCGGCATGGGCATGATGATGGCCCCGGCCAGCCTGCAGATCAGCGGCTCCGTCCCGGCCGAGTACAGCTCCATGGCCGGCGCGCTCAACAGCGTCATCCGGGAGCTCGGCGGCGTCCTGGGCATCGCGGTCCTCGGCACCGTGGTCTCCTCGGCCTACCGCGGCGACCCGGCGCTCGTCCTGCCGGACGCCGACCTGCCGGCCGCGCACGCCGCCGCGGCCGCCCTGCCACCGGCCGAGGCGCAACGGGTCCTGTCCGCCGCCGACGCCGCGTTCACCGCCGCGATGGACCGCGGTGCCCTCGTCGCGGCCGGGATCGCGGTCCTGATGGCCCTGGCGGTGGCGTTCGTCCGGCCCGCCGCACCGGTTCCCGCCGTGCCGGTCCTGGTCCCGCAACCGGCATGATGGACCGATGAACACCTCGGGAGGCCGCACTCGCAACCGCAGGGGCGAGGGCGGCCTCCTGCGTGACGAGATCGTCGCCGCGGCGGAACGCATCCTGGAACGCGAGGGCGACGAGGCCGCGATCACCCTGCGGTCCGTCGCGCGCGAGGCCGGCATCTCCGCCCCCTCGATCTACGCGCACTTCGCCGACCGCGACGCCATCGTCGAGGCCGTCCTCGACATCGCGTTCGAGCGGCTCCGCCAGCTGATCCTGAGCACCGCCGGCACCGACCAGGACGACCCGGTCGTGTCGCTGCTCGCCGGCTGCCACGCCTACGTCGACTTCGCGGTGCGGGAGCCCGCCCGGTACCGGGTCCTCTTCGGCCGCGTCCGCGAGGGCCGTCCCGAGCTGAAGATGCCGCTGCGGATGCAGGACGTGCCGCCCCAGTGGCGCCACCGCCTGCAGGCCTTCGAGGTGCTCGTCGACGGGCTCGCCGCCTGCGTCGCCGCGGGGCGCTCCGACAGCACCGACCCGTTCGTCGACGCGACCACCATCTGGACGGCCATGCACGGCGCGGTCATGATGCGCCAGTTCGTGCCCGGCTTCCCGTGGCCGCCGTTCGACGAGGCCGTCGACGCGCTCGTCCTGCGGATCGGCCGGATCACCGGATGACCCTCGACCTCACCGGCCCCGTCGACACCGCCGCGCGGGCCCTGCTCGGCTGCACCCTCACCGCCAACGGGGTGACGGTCCGCCTCACCGAGGTCGAGGCGTACTCCGGCACCGGCGAGGACCCCGCCTCGCACGCCCACCGCGGCCGCACCCCGCGCAACGCCGTCATGTTCGGCCCGGCCGGCTACGCGTACGTCTACTTCACCTACGGCATGTACTACTG
>NZ_BONQ01000101.1 GCF_016862795.1 Dactylosporangium siamense
CGTCAACGTGGTCACCGGCGTCGACGGCGTCGCCTCGGCCGTCCTCCTGCGCGCCGGCGAGATCGTCGACGGCCTGCCCGTCGCCCGGGCCCGCCGCCCGGCCGCCCGCACGGACGTGGAGCTGGCCCGCGGGCCGGCCCGGCTGTGCGCCGCGCTCGCCATCGACCGCGGGTTCTACGGCACGTACCTGCTCGGCGACCCGCCCCTGCTGCAGCCGCCCGCCTCCGCCCCGGCGGCCGTGGTCTCCACCGGCCCGCGGGTCGGGGTCACCGGCGCCCACGACATCCCGTGGCGCTTCTGGCTCACCGGGGACCCGACCGTCAGCACGTACCGCCGGCACACCGCCAGGGCCCGGACCCCGCGGCCGTGACGGCTGCGGGACCGGGCCCGGGAACCGTTACCAGCACGCCTCGCGCTGCGGGACCTGGTCCCGGTCCCGGTCCGGCTGGCGGATCATCGAGGTGAGCGGTGGCAGCCGGTACTCGGCGTCGGTCACGTGCTCGCCCCATTGCGTGCCGGTGCCGTCCGTGCCGGTTGCGTCCGTGCCGGGGGCGTCCGGCACGGTCTCGTGGGCCGACACCACCGCCATGGGCGTGTTCGGCGCCGCGCCGTGCCAGTGCCACTCACCGGCCGCGACGACGACGGTGTCCCCGGCGCGCACCTCGTGGACCGGGCCGCCCCGGCGCCGCACCCGGCCCACGCCGTGCAGGACGGTCAGGATCCGTTCGTACGGGCAGCGGTGCCAGGCCGTCCGCGCACCGGGACTGAACTGGGCGTGGAACGTCCGCAGGTGGGACGGTTCCAGCCCGATGACGTCCCGGTCGATCCACACGACGCCGGAGTAGCACTGTTGCGGGGCCGGCCGGCCCCGGCTCGAGGCGCGGATGACTTCCATGGACCTTCCTCTCCGGATCGAACTCCTGGGTCGAACTTTGCTGGGTCGGGCGCTTCAGGCCTTGTAGTCGGCCCAGGACAGGTCCCAGGCGGTCCAGCCGTCACCGGGGTCCAGCGGCACCCCGGTGTTGCGCGTGGTGACCGGGTCACCGACGAGGGTCTGCTCGTACAGCCACTTCGCGTTCGCGGTCGAGACGTTGGTGCAGCCGTGGGAGACGTTGCGCGCACCCTGGTCGCCCACCGACCACGGCGCGGCGTGGATGTACTGGCCGCCCCACGTCAGCCGCATGGCGTACTGCACCGCGACGGTGTACTCCGGGGTGCGGAACACCGTCGAGGCCTCCCGCGACATGACCACGGTGACGCCGCTCGACGTCGGCGTCGACGGCTTGCCGAGGCTCACCGGCATGGTCCGCACGAGCGCGTCGTTCTGGTAGACGTTCAGCTGCTTCGTGGCGTTGTCGATGTCGATGGTCAGCTTCCGGCCGATCGTGACCGTCGCCGCGAAGTCCTCGTCGGCGTGCCCGGTGCCGATCCGCACGCCGTTGAGTGCCTTGCGTGCGGTGATCTTCGTGCCCGGCTGCCAGTACTGCTCCGGCCGGTACATCACCTGCCGGCCGCCGAACCAGTGCCACGCACCGGCCTGCGGCGGATCGCTCTTCACGAACAGGCGCTGCTGCACGGCGGCGCGTGACTCCTGCGGCACGTCGGAGCCGAACTGCACGACGATCGGCATGCCGACGCCGTAGGTCCCGCCGTTGGTCAGCATCAGGTCGGACGTGACGACCGGGCCGCTGGGCTTCGCCGCCGTGGTGAAGGCCGTCTCCCGGGTCACCGGCTTGTTGTCGGTGCCGGCGGCGGTGACCTTCGCGGTGTAGGCCGTGCCGTAGCGCAGCGCGGTGGCGGGCACCCACGAGGACCCGTCGTCGCGGAACTCGCCGGCGACCCGCTGGCCCGCCGCGTCGGTCAGGGCGACCTCGGTGATCTTCCCGTCGCTCACCTTCGTGCCGATCTCGGTGCTGATCGGCACCCCCGACTCACCCGCCGCCGGGGTGACGGCCAGCCCGACCACTGGCGGCGGGGGAGCGGTCCACTTCGCCGCCGTGTGCTTCTTCGAACTGTGGCACGCCGACAGGCCCAGCTGCGTTCCCAACGCGAGCGCGACCAGCGCGACGGCCTTCCGGCTGGGCCGCCTCATGTTCTCTGCCTGTGCATGGACATGGGGGCATCGTCGTGCCCGTCCGAGCGAGGCCGGGCCGGGAAACGGGTGACATCGCGGAGGACCCGGGACCGCGCGGGGCGATCCCTACCCGACGGCGTCCACGATCTGCTGTGCGAGCCCTTCCCATTTCGCGTAGGCGTCCGGGAAGGCCGAGCGCTGCACCAGCTGCGCCGCGATGGTGACCGCCTGCTGCTCCCAGCCCTGGATCCGGGCCAGCGCGGCGAAGAACCTGCGCGCGGACTCGCGCGTATCCATCAGCTGGTCGACCGAACCCCAGCTCGGCCGCTGCTGGAACAGGCCGACCGAGTCGTAGTCGTACCCCACGCCCTCGTTGGGGTGCCGCAGCGACTGCGGCAGGTTCGGGTTCGCGAGGTTTCGCAGGTGGCTCTCCTGCAGGGCGGTGGCGATCCCCACGACGGCCGCGCGACGCGGCAGGTTCAGCTGCCGGGCCACCTCGATGATCGCGACGGCGTTGTTCATCTCGGCCTGGGTCAGCCCGCCGACGGGCGCGTGCACGGTCGGCGACGGCGACGCGGGTTGCGCCGACGGCGAGGCAGGTGGCTTGGCGGCCGCCGACGGGGCGGCCGTCGTCGGTGCCGGGACGGCACCCGCACCGTCGGCGGGTTTGCGGGCGCGGCTGCGCGAGGCGGGCGCGTCGGCCGCCGACCGTCCGGCGTCGACGGCGAGCGCCACGTCGTTCGCCGGCGCGGCGACCGGCCCGGCCGACGACGACAGCGTCGTGGACAGGCCGAACGCCACGACGGCGGCGACGGCGACGGCGTGCCGGCGCAACTGCGCCGGCGCGGGTGCGCGCAGCCGGAAGCGGGCCGCGTGCCGGCCCCGGCGGGAGCGGCGGAGGTGGCGGGGACCGCGCACCTGCGCACCGTCGATCTGCTGGTCGTCATCGGCGCCCGGGAGCATCCGGCGAGCCTAGGGGTGGCCCTGACCAGGGGTTCTGGCAGGCGTGCGGACCAGCCGACCGGACACCGGGCGGGCCGCACCGCGCCGGGGCGCGGTCAGCGAGGTGCACCGGGGCGCCACGCGGCCGACCGTCGGCCCGCCTACGGTGTGCATCCGGTCCGTTCGCCACACCGTCGTCACGCCCGGTAGCCGAGCAGCCCGGCGGGATCCGGTGCCGTCCCGCCACCCGGGTAGGGTCCTCGCATCCGTCCGGCCCACCGTCACCCACCTCGGATGACACCGCGGCGGATCCGCTGAGTCGCGTCCGCGCGAGCCGGGGAACCGAGCACCACCGGGGTGAATCCGCGGGGCCCGCGCCCCGAGGTAGGGCGATCTTCCCGCCCGAACCCGTCAGCTAACCCGGTAGGCGGCACCGGAAGGAGCACCGCCGTGCACCCACTGACCCGGTATCACCCGTGTCGCAGTACCGCTCGCAGTGCCTCTCGCAGTACCTCGACCCCCGGCCCGGCCCGGTAGCCGCCGGTCCCACCGCACCGGCCCGCTGCCCGGATCACGTCCGTCATCCAGCACGTCTGTCGAGGTACCCGTGAGCTACCTGTACAAACCCAGGCACCAGAGTCCCGTCGCGACGCGTTCCCGCGTGCTGCCGATCGCGGCCGCCGCGGCGGTCCTCGCGGTGACAACGGCCGTCGGCGTGGCCGTGCACGCCTCGGCGCCCGCGCCGGTGGCCGACGCGCAGTCGCTGACCTCCGCGGATCCGTCCCGATCCGGCGCCGTCCCGGCGGCGCGTGACCGGCAGCGGACGCAGGCGGCGCCCGACGCCGCGACCACCCCCTCGAAGGCCGCCGGTGCGGCGCCGTCCACGGCCGCCCCGCCCGCCGCCACCGCCCCGGCCGCCACCACGCCGGCCGCCCCGCCGGCGGCGAAGGAGCTCGCGTACCGGTTCGCCTGGCAGGAGAACTACTACTTCTGCGGCCCGGCCGCGACCCGCATCGCACTGACCGCGCGGGAGCTGTACCCGTCCCAGTCCGAGGTCGCCCAGAGCCTGCGCACGACCGTCAACGGCACCAACTCCGCCGACGACACCACCCGGTCGCTCAACGCGTACACGAAGAGCTCCTTCTACAAGTCGCACTACATCACCGGTCAGTCGGCCACCCAGGCGGAGATCGACCGGATGCAGGCGGACATCGTCAACGCGATCACCAACGGCTACGCCGTGGTCGCCAACATCGCCGGCTCCACTGTGGACGACAAGGGAGGCTCGCACTCGTACCCGGGCGGCCATTACCTCACGGTGGTGGGCTACAGCAACGGCGGCACGACGGTGAAGATCGCCGACCCGGCGGACGCCCTGGGCGTCGGGTACTACACGCTGACGACGGCCAAGCTCGCGCACTGGACCGCCCTGCGCGGGTACTCCGCCTGACCCGGCGCGGTCAGCGGCCCAGCGCCCGCACCCGGCTGGGTGGCTGGAACGCCTGGACCGGCTGGCCGCGCAGCGCGGCCGCGATCGTCTGCGCGACGGCGGCGTTGACCGAGCCGGCGATGCCGCTGCCCACCTGGTCGTTGGGGTTGTCCACGTTGACCGCGATGCCGGCCGCCGCGACCTGCGGCGTGAAGCCGACGAACGTCTCCGTCGAGTTGTACTCGGAGCTGCCGGTCTTGCCCGCGACCGGGCGGCCGCCGAGGATGCCGGACACGTTCTCGGCCGTGCCGCCGTCGCACTTGTTGTAGGCCGACGACCGGCTGACCGGGCACCGGGCCGCGTCGGTCGCGGCGGCCGCCACGTCGGAGCTGATCACCTGCCGGCACTTCGGGGCGGCGGCGTCGACCGGTTTGCCGGCGTTGTCGGTGATCGACAGCACCGGCAGCGGCTGGCAGTACAGGCCTCCGGCGGCGACCGCGGCGTAGGCGTTGGCGAGGTCGAGCGGTGTGGTCGAGGCGACGCCGAGGGTGAACGACCCCCACTGGTCCGCCTTGGCCGCCATCGCGGCGTCCGCGCCGGAGCGGAACGTGATGCCGAGCCGCTGCGCCATCTCGACCACGCGGCGCGCGCCGATCTGCTGCTCGAGCCAGACGAAGTAGGTGTTGACCGAACGGCCGAAGCCGTTCCACATCGTCCGGTCCCCGTTCATCCAGCTCGGGGACTCGTTCGCCGGGCACCACCGGCCTCCGCAGCTGCCCGGCCCGCTGCCCGGCCACCCGGTCGCCAGCCGGCTCGGTGCGTTGAACCTGGTGTTCAGCGGCAGGCCCGCGTCGAGCGCGGCGAGCATGGTGAACATCTTGAACGTCGAGCCCGCCTGATACCCGGCCACGCCGCCACCACCCGCGATGAGCTGGTTGACGCTGTTCGGGTACCGCGGGTGCTGGGGAGGGTTGGGAGCCAGGCTGTAGTGGCGGTTGACGGCCATCGCGAGGACCCGGCCGCTGCCAGGGGTGACGACGGCCAGCGGCATCGACCGCGCGCTGCCGTAGCCGTAGACGCTCAGGGACTGGCTCAGCGTGCTCGCCTGGATTCCCGGGTCGAGCGACGTGACCACCGTGTAGCCGCCGGTGCGCAGCGCCTCGTCGCGGTCGGCGGGGGTGGCGCCGAACTCCGGCTGGCTGCCCCACCACTGGCGGAAGTAGTCGCAGAAGAAGCCCCAGTCGTTGTGCGCCGGCGGGACGGACACGCAGTTGTTGGGCAGGTCACGCTCGTTGATCTTCAGCTCCTGGGCCTGTGCCGTGGCGGCGTCGGCGGCGCTGATCACCCCCATCTTCGCCATGGCGTCGAGCGTGTAGGCACGGCGCTGCAGGGCCGCGTCCCGGTCGCCGCTGATCGGGTTGTCGCCGTCCGGTGACTGCAGCAGCCCGGCGAGCAGCGCCGCCTCGGGCAGTGTCAGGTCCAGTGCCGACTTGCCGAAATACGTCTGGCTCGCGGCGTAGATGCCGTAGGCGCCGGCACCGAAGTAGGCGATGTTCAGGTACCCCTTGAGGATGTCCTGTTTGCTCAGGTGCTGCTCCAGCATCGTCGCGTAGCGCATCTCACGCACCTTGCGGGCGGGCGTGTCGGCGCCCGCGTCGACCCGCTGCCGCGGCGACAGGCTCGGGTCGTTCTTCAGCACGTTGCGGACGTACTGCATCGTCAGCGTCGAGGCGCCCTGCTGGGCGCCGCCCCGGCCGTTGGAGACCAGCGCACGCAGGACGCTCCTGCCGTCGACACCGCGGTGCTGGTAGAAGCGGGTGTCCTCGGCCGCGACGACGGCCTGCTGGAGCACCGGTGCGATCTGGTCCAGCGGCACGTCCTTGCGGTTCTCGTCGTAGAAGGTGGTGATGAGCGTCCTGCCGTCGTTGGCGTAGACGTAGGTGGCCTGCGGCGGCGGTGGCATCGCCAGGTTCGACGGCAGGTTCACCCAGATGTCGCGGCCGGCGTTCACCGTGGAGCCGCCGATGAGTGCGAGCGGGAGCACACCGGCGGCCACGACCAGACCGGAGATGACGCCGCACAGGGCGAGCCGGGCCATCCCCCTGAGCCCGCGTGCCAGCGCTGAGCGGCTCGGCGCCCCCGCCGCCGCGTGGCTGTCGCCGGCTTCGTGTGCGGCCCGGCGTCGGACGCGGACGAGGCGCATTGGCTACTCCCCAACAAGACAACGGGTGGTTCGCTTCCTGCCGATCCGGGACGGACCGATGTGACCGGCGCGCCGCTACCCGAGGGGTCGTACGGCCAAACGGCAGACCCGCCCGGCCGCCCGGATAGTCACCCTTGGGCCGGTTCACCCACCTGTATCCCCTGGTGAGGAGCGATCGGATGACGGCTGCGCAATCGGGCGCCGAACGTGGCGGGCTCTGTTCGGCTGGATCGCGCGGCGCACTGTGGCCGTTCGAACGGGGGCTCGGCCGGCACCGCCGGGAGCTCACCGGCGACGGCTCACCGGCGACCGCCGACAGAGCGGTCCGCGGCCCGACACCGCTGCCACGCGAGGCGACCGAAGGGAAACGACGCCATGTGCGGCTTCCTGATGTACGTGGGGGACTTCGCCATCTCCCCAGAGACCCTCGGCCAGGTGGAACGGCAGCTCGAGCTGCTGCACCACCGCGGCCCCGACGACATGGCCCTCGAACGGTCCGGACAATGCGTCGCGGCCGGCTTCAAACGGCTCGCCATCATCGACGTGCACGGCAGCCGGCAGCCGTTGCAGTACCCGCCGAGCGGGCCCGACGCGGGCCGGTGGACGCTGGTCTTCAACGGCGAGATCTACAACTTCGAAGAACTGCGCGAGGAACTCATCCGCGGGCACGACGCGGAGTTCGCCACCGACGGCGACAGCGAGGTGGTTGCCGCCGCCTACCACTACTGGGGCGACGCGGCGCTGGAGCGGTTCCGCGGCATGTTCGCCTTCGCCCTCTGGGACTCGGCCACCGAGACGGTGCACGCGGCGCGGGACCAGTTCGGGATCAAACCCCTGTACTACCTGCCGACCATCGAGGGACTGTGGCTGTCGAGCGAGAAGCCGCCGCTGCTGGGGATCGCCGACGGCGACCTCGACCGGACCGCGCTGTCGCTCTACCTGACGATGCAGTACGTGCCCGAGCCGTACACCCTGCACCGGCACATCGCGCGGCTGCCCAGCGGCGGCCTGCTCACCCGCGCGTTCGGCTACCCGCCGGTGGTCCGGCGATACGCCAGGCCCACGTTCCGCCCGGACCCGGCGGTCCCGGAGGAGTCCATTGTGGAGGAACTGCGCGACGCGCTGCGGGAGAGCGTGCGCTGCCATCTGCGTGCGGACGTCCCGGTCGGCGCGTTCCTGTCCAGCGGGATCGACTCGACCGCCATCGTCGCGCTCGCCGCCGAGGTCCATCCCCGCCTGCACGCCTTCACCGCCGGCTTCGACACCGCCACCGCGTACTCCGAGTTCGACGTGGCCGAGCGGTCGGCCCGGCACCTCGGCGTCGACCTGACACCCACCATCGTCAAGCCGGAACAGGTGATGGAGGCGCTGCCGCGCATCATCTGGCACCTCGGCGACCCGGTCGCCGACCCGTCGATCGTCCCGCTGTACT
This sequence comes from Dactylosporangium siamense, assembly GCF_016862795.1. Taxonomy (GTDB): domain Bacteria; phylum Actinomycetota; class Actinomycetes; order Mycobacteriales; family Micromonosporaceae; genus Dactylosporangium; species Dactylosporangium siamense. Next base: position 8,081 of record NZ_BONQ01000101.1, read on the forward strand.
TCCTGGCGCAGACGGCGGCCGAACACGTCACCGTGGTGCTGTCGGGCGAGGGCGCGGACGAGCTCGCCGGCGGCTACACCATCTACCGGGAGCCGCGGTCCCTCGCGCCGGTGCGCCGCCTCGGGGCACCGCTCCAGCGCGGCCTGCGTGCCCTGGCCCGGGCGATCCCGGAGGGCGTCAAGGGCAAGAGCTACCTGGAGCGGGCCACGACGCCGATCGAGACGCGCTACTTCGGCAACGCCCGTGTCCTCAGCGACGAGGAGAAGGCCCGGATCCTCCGCGACGAGCCGGGAGTGGGTCACCAGCACGTGACCGCGGCGCTCTACGCCGAGGCCGCGAACCTCGACGACGTCACCACCATGCAGCACATCGACGTCAACACGTGGTTGCCCGGCGACATCCTGACCAAGGCCGACCGGATGTCGATGGCGCACTCGCTGGAGCTGCGCGTGCCGTTCCTGGACCGGGGCGTGTTCGAGGTCATGTCGCGGCTGCCCGACCGGCTGAAGGTGCCGGCCGGCAGCCATACCACCAAGTACGCACTGCGCCGGGCCCTCGCGGGCATCGTGCCGGACTTCATCACCGACCGGCCGAAGCTCGGCTTCCCGACGCCAGCCCGGCGGTGGCTGCGCACGGAACTCGCGGAATGGGCCCACCACGTGCTGTCCACGTCGGGGGCGGGGCACCTGATCAACCTCGACTACGCGCACGAACTGCTGAAACAGCACGAACGCGGCGACGCCGACAATGCCCGGAAGCTGTGGATCCTGCTGTCGTTCTCCCTGTGGCACGGCATCTTCGTCGACGGCTCGGTCGTGCCGGTGCTACCCGAGCGGCGGCCGGTCCGGTGGGCGGGCGGTGACGGCGGGTCGCCGGCTGTCACCGCGGCGGGTCCCGTGCCGTAATCATGGCGGGTCGCCCTGCCAGTGCGGTGGGTCGCCCTGTTGCCGTGGGGGGTCGTGCTGTCGCCGTGGTTGGTGGTGAGCTGCGGTGGTGGTCGATCGCCGGCTGTCGCTGCGGTGGGTCGCCTTGTCGCTGCGGTGGGTCGCGCTGTCGCCGTGGTTGGTGGTGAGCCGCGGTCATGGTTGATCGCCGGCTGCCATGACGGCGGGTCGCCGGCCGCCACCGGGTCAGGTCACGGATGGCCGCCGCGACGGGTCGCGGACTGTCGGCGAGGTGACCCCTGTGCAGGTCGAGGTGCTGTCACCGCGGTGGGCCGCTCGCCGGCCCGCCGGCTGCGGCTCCTCGGTGCGGCTCGGGTGCCGGTGTGCCCAGCCGTGCCGTCCTGGAGCGGGTCGGGTGTCGGCCTGCCCGGCCGTGCCGTCCTGGAGCGGGTCGGGTGTCGGCCTGCCCGGCCGTGCC
>NZ_BONQ01000102.1 GCF_016862795.1 Dactylosporangium siamense
CCGGGTGTCGGCCTGCCCGGCCGTGCCGTCCTGGAGCGGGTCGGGTGCCGGTCTGCCCGGCCGTGCCGTCCTGGAGCGGCTCGGGTGACGGCCTACCCGGAGGCGCGGGCGGCGGCGCCGATCACGCCGGCTCCGGGTCGCCGAGGGCGTCGAGGACCTGCTGACCGAACTTGGCGAGCTTGTTCTCCCCGACACCGCTGATCGTCGACAGCTGCGCGAGCGTCGTCGGGGCCTCCGTGGCGATCTGCCGCAGCGTCGCGTCGTGGAAGATGACATACGCCGGGACGCTCAGCTCCTTCGCCGTCGCCGAACGCCACGCACGCAGCCGCTCGAACAGCGGCGCCGCCTGCGCCGGCAGCTCCGTCGCGGCGGCCGCGCTGCGCTGCTTCGCGACCTTCGCCGCCGACACGGGCCGCTCGGGCTCACGGCGCAGCATCACCTGCCGCCGCCGGCCGAGCACCTCCGCGCTGTCGTCGGTGAGCACCAACGTGCCGTAGTCACCCTCGACCGCGAGCAGCCCCTGCGCGAGCAACTGCCGCACCACCGCTCGCCATTCGGCCTCCCGCAGGTCGGCGCCGACCCCGAACACCGTCAGCTCGTCGTGGTGCCACTGCACGACCTTGTCGGTCTTCTTGCCCAGCAGGATGTCGATGCACTGCCCCGCGCCGAACTTCTGGTTGCGCTCCTTCTGCAGCCGGAACACCGTCGACAGCAGCTTCTGCGCCGGCACTGTGCCGTCCCAGGACTCCGGCGGGCTCAGGCACGTGTCGCAGTTGCCGCACGGTCCGCTCTGCTGCCCGAAGTAGGCCAGCAGCTGCACCCGCCGGCACTCCACCGTCTCGCACAGCGCCAGCATCGCGTCGAGGTGCCGGCCCAGCCCCCGCCGGTGCGCGGCGTCGCCCTCGGACCCCTCGATCATCTTGCGCTGCTGGACCACGTCCTGCAGCCCATAGGCCAGCCACGCGTTGGACGGCAGGCCATCCCGCCCGGCCCGGCCCGTCTCCTGGTAGTAGCCCTCCACCGACTTCGGCAGGTCCAGGTGCGCGACGAAGCGCACGTCGGGCTTGTCGATGCCCATCCCGAACGCGATCGTCGCGACCATGACGAGGCCGTCCTCCCGCAGGAACCGCGACTGGTTGTCCGCCCTGACCCGCGCGTCGAGCCCCGCGTGATACGGCAGCGCGGGCACGCCGTTGTCCTTCAGGAACTCCGCGACCTTCTCCACGCTGGAGCGCGACAGGCAGTAGACGATGCCGGCGTCGCCGCGGTGCTCCGTGCGCAGCAGCTCCAGCAGCTGCCGCCGCGGGTCCTGCTTCGGCACGATCCGATACTGGATGTTGGGCCGGTCGAAGCTCGACACGAAGTGGCGCGCGCCGGTCAGCCCCAGCCGGGTGCCGATCTCCTTGTGCGTGGACGTCGTCGCCGTCGCCGTCAGCGCGATCCGTGGCACGTCCGGCCACCGCTCGTGCAGCACCGAGAGGTTGAGGTAGTCGGGCCGGAAGTCGTGCCCCCACTGCGACACGCAGTGCGCCTCGTCGATCGCGAACAGCGCGATCCTTCCCCGCTCCAGCAGCCGCATCGTCCCCGGCGACGCGAGTGCCTCCGGCGCGAGATACAGCAGGTCCAGCTGCCCGCCGACGAACGAGGCCTCGACCGCCCGGCGACTGTCGAGGTCGAGCGTCGAGTTGATGAACCCGGCCCGCACCCCCAGCGCGGTCAGCGCGTCCACCTGGTCCTGCATCAGCGCGATCAGCGGCGACACGACCACACCGGTGCCGTCGCGCACCAGCGCCGGGATCTGGTAGCACAGTGACTTGCCGCCGCCGGTCGGCATGAGGACCAGCGCGTCGCCGCCGCCGACGACGTGCTCGATGATCTCCTGCTGGCTGCCCCGGAACGTGTCATAGCCGAACACCCGTCTCAAGACCTCGAGTGCCGGTCCGGTCGTCTCAACCCCCACGGTGCTGTCCACGCGGCGATTCTACGGAGGGCGACCGACAGAAACGGCCGCCCCGTTCGCAGCGGATCGAAGTGGTGACGGTGTGTGCCTACTGGCTGAACACGATCGGGCGGACCTCGATCGCGTTCCACTTCGCGTCCGGGATCATCGCGGCGAGCTCCACCGCGCGCTCCTTCGTCTCGCACTCAACCAGGTAGAAGCCGGCGAGGAACTCCTTGGCCTCCACGTACGGCCCGTCGGTCACCGTCTCCGCCCCGGCCCTGATCCGGACGACCGCGCTCTCCTTCGGATCGGCCAGGGCGAGGGTGCTCACCATCTCTCCCGACTCGGTGATCGTCGTGATGAACCGGTCGTGCCCGGCCATCACCTCGTCCACGTCGGTCTGCGTCAGCGTCGCCCAGACGTCCGGGTTCATGTGGATCAGCAGCAGGTACTTCACGGAAACGTCACTCCTTCAGCGTCGGTGCCTTCTGAGGACAGGTCGGTGCCGGCGGGCGTCGCTCGACATGCCCCGCGCGGGAATTCCCGCCCGGTGGGTAACGGTCCACCTCGACGACGCGGTGCGCCGCGCGTTCAGCGGTACCCCGGCGCCGGCGTCACGGGTCCGTTCAGCCGGCCTTGACCGCGGCGGGCAGCGGCAGCGACCTGGTCAGTTTCGTCAACGTCGCGGCCGCCTTCGCGAACTGCGTCCCGTTCGGATGCACCGACAGCACCGCCACGATGTACCGGTCGCCGTCACCGACCGTGCCCGTGGTGTGCAGGACCTCGCCGCTCATGTCCGGCTGGTTCGGCGCGGCGGCGTCCACGAACTGTGCCTGCCCGGCATCGGGCAGGGACGCGTCGGCCACGCACGGTGTCGCCGGGTTGTCGCCGAACCCGGACCAGCCCTGCTTCGCCGACCACGGTTTCCGGAACGAACCCGGGATGCCGAACGACTGGTCGTACCGGTCCGTCCCGCACTTCGTCGACCCGTGCAGGTCGCCCATGATGACCTCGCGCACCGGCGCCGGCGCCTTGTCGAGGATGTACTGGTACACCCGCACCAGGTCACCCGCGCTCACGGCGGTGTACCCCCAGTAACCCGGCTGGTTCGCCGGCGGTGGTGCGGTGTCCTGCAGCGCCAGCCGCTGCACCATCCGGGTCACGATCTCCCGCTGCCCGCGGGCCTTCCAGAACCCGGTCGCGGCCGTGTCGTCGCTGCTGCGCAGCATGATGTCGAGCTTCGGCCGGTCCGCCGCCGGCACCGTGTAGGACGGCCCCCGGTCCCAGAAGTAGTCCAGCGCGATCAGCAGCTTCACCAGCGACGCCGACCTGAACCGCCAGCTCGCCTTCTGCTGCATCACGAACGTCCCCGACTGCCGGTCGAAGATCACGATCCCCGCGGTCACGCCGGCCGGCACCGCGACCGTCGTCGCGACCGACGGTGAGGGGCTGGCCGCCGCGGAGGTCGCACCGAGTCCGGCCGAGGCGCTGCCCGACGGGGCGGGCTGGGCGGGCTGGGCGGGCTGGGCGGTGCCCTGGTCCCCGGACCCGCACCCGGCCAGGACGAGCGCGGCGAGGCCCGCGACGACGGCGCTGAGCACGAACCGCACCCGCCGCGCCCCGGCCACGCCCCGCGCCGGCGGCAGCGTCGACGGGGTGGTGGGCGGTGCCGTCGGCTGGGTGACCCGGGTCGAGAGCATGGCCCATCCTCGCGCCGCGCGCGGCTGGGCACAAACCTCGGGCGGTATTTGGCGTGAGGTGGCCGGGGCGGGAGCGTTCGCCGAGGTCGGGTGCGGTCCGGCGTGCGTCACCATGGCGGGGTGGGGGGCCGGGGGCGTCCGTGGTGGGCCGCTCTCGTCCTGGCGGTCCCGGTCGCGCTGCTGCTCGCCGGGTTGTGGAAGGCGATCGCGCTGTTCGCCGCCGTGTGCGCCGGCCTGGTCGCACCGGTGCTGGTCGGGCAGTGGTGGAGCCGGCGCCGGCAGCGGGCGGCGAACGTGGGCGGGGCCCAGGTGTGGGACGGGCACCTGGCACTGGACTGTGCCGCCGGGCTGTGGGAGTTCGGCGTCGGCTCGGCGTTCCTGTTCGGTGCGGGTGTACCGGTGTGCCTGGCCCCGCAACCGCTCGGGCTCCTGGTCGAGTTGCGCCGATCACGACTGCGCCGGGTCGCGGCCCGGCGCCGGGCCGCGGTGCGCCACGCCACGGCGCGGCGGGCGCCGGCCCGGCCCACGCCCCGTCATGGTGCGGCACCCCCGGGCCCGGCCCGGCCCACCGCGGGACGGACCGGGGCGGGCCCGCCGGGCGCCGGCGGTGCTGATCCGGGCGGCGGTGCGGGCCAGGCCCCGATCCTGGTCTCGTGGACGGACATCGCGGCGGTGCGGCAGGCCGGGCCGACCCGGATGACTGACTGGGGCAGGGCCGGCGTACTGCCCTTCGACGTCGTGGAGGTGGTGCTGCACGACGGCGGGGTGCTGCCGTTCGCCACGCCGGACGCGACCGGGCTCGCCGACCTGATCACGCTGCGGAGCTCCGCCGGAACCGGATCGGGAGCCGGATGACCGGGTGATCGACCGGAGACTCTGCGTGGCTGAGTTGCGCCGGTTTTTGGCGGTTCCGTACGGTGGTCTTCCATGGCAGAAGTGATCGAGGTCGGTGTCTGGTTCGAGAGCCGGCCGATCACCGTTGAGCAGGGCGTCGACCGGTTCGAGGCGCTGCGGCGCGGTGACACGGGATGGGCCGCGGCCGATCCGGGGGTCGAGCGGTTCCACCGTGAGGTGCTCGCCGGGATCGAGGCGGCGTGGTGGGCGGGGCCGGTCGTCGCGGCGGACACGCACGTGCTGCTGAGCCTGCGGCCGGACACGCCGCAGGAGGCGCTGGACCTGGTGCACAAGCTCGCCGACGAGTGCGAGCTGCTGTGCTTCCAGCGGCCCGGCCGGCACCAGCCCGCGGCGCTGTGGCAGCCGCGCCGGCTGCTGCGGGTGCCGGTGCCGCGGCTGTCGACCGACGACGGCTCGCTCGCGCACCACCCGACCGGCGACGACATCCGCGAGTTCCTGGGGCGGCTCGACGCCGACAACCCGTCGGCGGTGCTGTGGCGCGGGGACGGATCCTCGATCCGGGTGACGTACGTGCCCGGTCAGCGCCGCTGGCGCCTCGAGACCGCCGTCGGGGACGAGCGCAGCGAGGCGGTCCAGGACGACCTGTCCGGTGTGATCGAGCGGTTCGAGGCGTTCGCGCACTCGTGACGTTGTGGCCGTGCACTCGTCCGCGTATGCTCGTGGACGAGTAAACGGCGGCGAGCATCGGAGGTGGGGCATGGCGAAGCGGCGCAAGGTCGGCAACCTGCTCGGCCTCCAGCTGCTCGCCATGCTGGTCGAGCGGCCCATGCACCCCTACGAGATGGCCACCGAGCTGCGTGGCCGCGGCAAGGAGCAGGACCTCAAGATCCAGTGGGGTTCGCTGTACACCGTCGTGCAGAACCTGGAGAAGCACGGATTCATCGAGGCGGCGGAGACGACCCGGGAAGGTCGCCGGCCGGAGCGCACGGTGTATCAGCTGACCCAGGCCGGCCACGAGGAGGCCCTCGACTGGCTCCGCGAGATCGTCGGTGTCCCCGAGCGGGAGTTCCCGAGGCTCAAGACGGCCCTGTCCGTCCTCGGCGTGCTCCCACCCGACGAGGTGATCGACCTCATCGGGCAGCGCATCGCCGTCCTGGACCGGCGGCTCGCCGGGGACCGGGCCGACCTGGCCAGGACCCAGGACGTGGTGCCGAGGATCTTCCTGATCGAGACCGAGTATTCGATCGCGCTCGAGCAGGCGGAGGTCGACTGGCTGCGCGGGCTCCTGGCCGAGCTGCGGGCCGGCACCCTGCCGGGCATGGCCGCCTGGCGCAACTACCACGACACGGGAGAGCTGGACGTCGAGGCGTTCATGGATCCCTGACCACGCAGAAGGCCCCGGTCCGGTGCGGGAACACCGGGCCGGGGCCTGACCTCGACCGATCCCGCGGGAACGAGCCCGGCGAAGGTGTGTGCAACCGCCAGGATAGCGAACTCCCGCAGGACCGGTCCCGACCCACGGAACCGGAGACCACCATGTCCGCTGCCGTCACGGCACACGAACTCGTCAAGACGTACCCCAAGGGCGTCACGGCACTCGACCGGCTGTCGCTGACCGTCGAACCCGGGGAGGTGCTCGGCCTGCTCGGCCCGAACGGGGCCGGCAAGTCGACCACCGTCAAGATCCTCACCACGCTCGCCCGGCCCGACTCGGGCACCGCGAGCGTCGGCGGCCACGACGTGTTGCGCCACCCCGAGCGGGTGCGCCGCGTCATCGGCGTCGTCTCGCAGCGCTCCGGCCTGGACCCGGCCGCGTCCGGCCGGGAAAACCTGATGCTGCAGGGCCACCTCTTCGGGATGCGGGGCGCGACGCTGCGCCGCCGCGTCGACGAACTGCTCGAGACGGTCGGCGTCGCCGACGCCCAGCACCGCGCCGTCCGCGGCTGGTCCGGCGGCATGCAACGCCGCCTCGACATCGCGCTCGGCCTGGTGCACCGCCCGGCCGTGCTGTTCCTCGACGAGCCGACCACCGGCCTCGACCCGGAGGGCCGCGCCAGGCTGTGGACGGAGATCGCCCGCCTCGCCGGCGCCGACCTCGCGATCCTGCTGACGACCCACTACCTGGACGAGGCCGACCGGCTCGCCGACCGGGTCGCGATCGTCGCCGGCGGCCGGATCGTCACGCAGGGCACACCTGCGCAGCTCAAGGCCGAGTTGCGGGGCGACGCCGTGCACCTGGAGCTGCGGGAGACGCACGAGGCCCTCGACGCGGTGCGGGTGGTGACGGCGCTGCCGGGGCTGCGTGACGTCTCCGTCGACCAGCGGCGGCTGTCCGCGCGCGCCGACGACGGAGCGGCCGCGGTGCCGGGGGTCCTCGCGGCCCTGGAGACCGCGGGGCTGCCGGTCACGAGCGTGACCGTCGCCCGGCCTTCCCTGGACGACGTGTACCTCAAGCACGCCGGCCAGCGCATCGCTGCGGAGGTGGCGGCGTGAGCGGCCAGGAGCGCAGCGGAGGGCTGCTCACCGGGATTGCAGTGTTTGGCTCAGGTCGGCGCCGGAGCGCAGCGGAGGTGGCGGCATGAGCGGCACGTTCTGGTTGACGGCGCGGCGGTTGCGGGCGCTCATCCGGCTGCCCGCGTTCCTGTTCATCATGCTCATCCAGCCGGCGATCTGGCTGTTCCTGTTCGGCAACCTGTTCCGGCGGGTCGTCGAGCTGCCCGGTTTCGGCACCGGCAGCTACCTGGACTACCTGGTGCCGGGCGTGATCGTGATGAGCGCCGTGTCGTCCAACATGTGGTCCGGCATGGGCGTGCTGGAGGAGATCGACCGCGGCACCATGAACCGGTTCCTGATCACCCCGGTCAGCCGCGGCGCGATCCTCAACGCCGCTGTCATCGAGCAGGCCCTCAGCACCGCCGTGCAGTCGCTGATCATCGCGTTGCTCGGCATGGCGGCCGGCGCGAGCTTTCCCGGGGTCCTGCTGATCGTCGCGTCGGTGCTGCTCGGCACCGTGTTCAGCGCGTTCTCCAACACGGTCGGCATGCTGGTCCGGCAACGGGAGACGATCATCGGGCTCAACACGTTGCTGCTGCTGCCGCTGACGTTCCTGTCCTCGGCGTTCATCGCCAGGAGCCTGATGCCGGGCTGGATGCAGGCGATCGCCGCCGGCAACCCGGTCAACTGGGCGCTCCAGTCGGGACGCGAGTCACCCGACCTGGTCGCCGGCGGCGGTCTGCTCGCCCTCGCCGCGGCCATGGTGTGGCTGTCGACGCGGACGTTCCGGACGTATCAGAACGCGGTCTGACTCCGGACGGTGAGCTGGGCGCGGTGGTGCTTGGGGGACACCGCCTCGTCCAGCATCGCCACCGCCAGGTCCGCGTAGGTCGTGGTCCCGTCGACGAGCCGCCCGTCCGCGGTGATCGCGTACGACCCGGTGCCGGGCTCGTCGACCAGCTGCATCGTGGGCGTGAACAGCACCCAGTCCACCGGTCCGCGCTCCAGCTCGGCCACCTCGGCCGCGCGAGCGAGCGAGAACGGCCGGTATGCGTCGGGGAAGTCGGCGCTGTCGTAGACCTTCACCCCGTCGGGCCCGTCGAGGGTCGAGGCGACGCCCACCACGAGGAGCCGCCCGACCCCGGCGCGGGCCAGGCCGTCGAGCAGCGCGCGGGTGCCGTCGCCGTACAGCTTCGTCGCGTCGATGTCCGCGGTGTAGATGGCGCTGACCGCGACGTCGTGGCCCGCGGCGACGGCGGCGACGCTGTCCGCGTCCGTGACGTCCCCGGCGACCGCACCCTCCACGTCCGTGTGCCGGGCCGGATCCCGCACGACCGGAGTCACCCGCAGCCCTCGCTCCCGCGCCCCGGCCGTGATCCGCCGACCGGCCCGTCCACCCGCTCCGAACACCACCAAAGAGGTCATGGCAGGGACCGTAGAACGGGAGACGTCGGTAACTGCAACGTAACCGGGGCGTGCGTTACGGTCGGCGGTGTGATCTCGCCGCTGCCACGCGACCTGTTCGACCCCGCGTGCCCGTCGAACGCCACCCCGTTCCAGATCGGCGACAAGTGGGCCGGGATGGTGCTGGTCTGCCTCGAGGAGGGCCCGCGCCGATTCAGCGAGCTGCGGGTGCCGCTGCACCGGGTCTCCGCGAAGGTCCTCGCCGAGACCCTGCGCGCCCTCGAACGCGACGGCATGGTCACCCGCACCGCCTACGACGAGGTTCCGCCCCGGGTCGACTACGCGCTGACCCCGCTCGGCCGCACCCTCTTCCCGGCCATGGACGCCTGCCGTGCCTGGGCCGCCGAACACCTGACCGAGGTCCTCGACGCCCGCGACGACTACGCCCGCCGGGGTGCCTGATGTTCCACCGCTACGTGGCGATCGGCGACAGCACCACCGAAGGCATGGACGACCCCGACGGCGCCGGTGGGTACCGCGGCTGGGCGGACCGGTTCGCCCGGCACGTCGCCCAGGCACAGCCCGGTCACCCCCTCGAATACGCGAACCTGGCGATCCGCGGGCGCACCACCGCCCGCATCCGCGCCGAGCAGCTGCGCCCGGCGCTGGACCTCGCACCCGACCTCGCCACCGTCGTCGCCGGCATGAACGACATCCTGCGCGGCTCGTTCGACGTCTCCGCCGTCGCCGGCGACCTCTTCGCGATGCAGGAGGCCCTGGTCGCCCGGGGCGCGACGGTGCTCACGTTCACGCTGCCCGACCCGGTGCCGGTGATGCCGATCGCGAAGCCGCTGCGCGGCCGGGTCGTCGCCCTCAACGCCGCGATCCGCAAGGCGTGCGCCGACAGCGGGGCGATCCTGCTCGACCTCGGCGCGCATCCGGTCGCGTCCGACCCGAGGCTGTGGAGCGACGACCGGCTGCACGCGAACACCGCCGGCCACGAACGCATCGCCGCCGCCCTCGCCCACGCCGTCGGCCTGCCCGGCACCGACGACACGTGGACGCTGCCGCTGCCGTCCGCCCCGGCCCGACGCCGGCACGAGGTGCTGCGCGCGGAACTGGCCTGGGGCCGCCGGCACCTGCTGCCGTGGGTGGGCCGCCACCTGCGCGGCCGCTCGTCCGGCGACGACCGTTTCGCGAAACGCCCCGATCCGGCACCGGTCGAGCTCCCCGGCACCTGAGCACCTGACCCAGGGGCCGGGCCTGCGCTGTGGGTGGCCCGCTCGAAGGTCGGACGGCCGGCGCGCTGGAGCGTGCGTGCGGTGACGGTCGGGTCAGGGGATGAGGATGACCTTGCCGCGGACGTGGCCGGACTGGCTCAGGTTGTGCGCCGCGGCGGCTTCGGAGAGCGGGAACGTCCGCTCCACCGGCATCGTGAAGCGGCCCTGGCGGTACAGGTCGGCGGCCTCGTCCAGGGTGTGCCAGGCGCGGCCCTCCGAGCCGTCGGTGACGCGGGCGCCGAGCTTCGGCGCGTCGAAGTCGGCGAGGCTGACCACGGCGGCGGGCACGCCAGTGAGGGTGATCAGGTCGGCGACGGCGCCGTGGCCCGCGGTGTCGAGGGCGAGGTCCACGCCCTGCGGCGCGGCGGCGCGGACCCGGTCGACCAGGCCTTCACCGTAGGTGACGGGAACGGCGCCGAGTGAGCGCAGGAAGTCGTGGTTGCGGTCGCTGGCGGTGCCGATGACGGTGGCGCCGCGGGCGACGGCGAGCTGGGTCGCGGCGATGCCGACACCACCGGCGGCGCCGTTGACCACGACCGTCTGGCCCTTCTCGACGCCGAGCAGGGCGAGCGCCCGCCCGGCCGCCTCCACGACGCCGGGCAGGCCGGCGGCCTCCTCGAACGGCATCCCCGCCGGCTTCGCCACCCACAGTTTCAGCACCGCGAACTCGGCGGCGCCGCCACCGGCGGCCAGCCCGAACACCTCGTCACCCACCCGCGGCGTCGACCCGCCGTCCTGAGAGCCGCCGTCCGCAGAGCCGCCGTCCGCAGAGCCGCCGTCCGGAGAGCGGCCCGGGTCGGCGGCCGGCAGGGCGGGCCCGACGGCGTCGACGACGCCCGAGACGTCGCCGTGCGGGATGACCGGCAGCCGGGTCGGGGTGGTGTCGCCGAAGGCGCCGCTGCGGACCTTCCAGTCGAACGGGTTGATGCCGACGGCACGCACCCGGATCCGGATCTGGCCCGGACCGGGCGTGGGATCGGCGACGTCGACGACGTGCAGGACGCTCGAGGGACCGTACTCGGAATACTGCAGCGCTTTCACGTGAGCCACCTCCGATGGATGGTGAGTGAACGGACCGAGCCGGGCGCCGGGGGCGGGAACCCCGCGGTGGCGCGCCGGGGTCAGGTGTTGAGCGGGCGGCGGGCGACCAGCAGCACGTGCGTGTCGGGCCACGGCAGTGGTGTGCCGTCCTGGGACGACAGGTGCGCGACCGGGGCGAGGCGGTGCTCGACGATCCAGTCGTTGCGCCACGAGTGCGACGCGCCGTCGACCTCGAAGCCGACGTCGGTGAGCAGCGCCTTCCAGTCCGCGAACTCCAGACCGCAGAACTGCTCGTGTGCCTCGGACAGCCAGTTGTCGGGATAGTCCTTGTGGGTGAGGAACTCCATCGCGTCGCCGAGGGCGATGTCGACGGCGCCGTCGGGGCGGGCGTCGAACGGCAGCGGGAAGTGGAAGTCGGCCGCGAAACGGTCGAGCCGGGCCCGCGTCGGCAGGCCCTCGACCAGGGCGGCGATCGCGTCCCGGGACAGACCCGCCAGGTCGGCGGGCGCGCCACCGGCGGCGCCCTGCAGGTCGAGCCGCACCCGCAGGTCGCGGTTGTCGGGGCCGCAGACGTCGGAGTTGATCCAGACGCCGCCGGGCACCGTGTGGTCATAGATGGCCTGGGCGAAGCGGCGCAGTGACGTCATCCGCTGCCCGTAGGACCAGATCTCGTGCGTCAGCGCGAACGTCAGCGTGGTGTCGACCGACCGCGGCGCGAACACGGCGCCACCGAGCACGTTGCGGCAGTAGAAATACACGTTGGGGTTGGTGAACCAGCCCTGGGCCTTGCGGTGCACGCACTCCTCGAACAGGTGCCGGGCCACCTCGACGCCGATCAGGTCGCTCTCCCGCAGCGACGGCTCGCGGTCGGCGAGGGCGAGGACCGCGCCGGCGCCGCAGCCGACGTCGACGATCCGGCCGGGACGCACGTGCCGGCGCACCAGGTCCCACTTGCGCTCCGCGCTCGCCTCGAACGCCTCGGCGTAGGTGCGGTAGTCGCGGGTGGTGGTGAGCCCACCCTCCTCGCCGACGACCGGGTCGTTGACGACCTGGGCGACCTGCTCGCCGAGCCGATACCGGTCGTAGAGGTCGAGGCTCGCCGGGTGCGCCAGGTCCCGCCACGCCGGGTCGCCGGCGGCGAGCCGCAGCAGCACGTCCCACGGCCGGTCCGGCACCGGGTCGTGCTCGGCCTCGACCCCGGCGATGGTGAACCCGAGCTCCGCATACATCGCCGCGACCTCGGGCGTCGAACACGCCACCACCGTGTCCCGGGGTGTCAGCGTCCGGCCGAGCACCGACTCGACACTCTTGAGGGTGACCCCGGCGAACCGGTCGGTGTGCGCGGTGTCGAACACCGGCACGACCAGGGACCGCAGGCCCTCCTGGACGCTGAACCGCTCGATCGCCGCCTGCCGCCGGTCATAGCCGACGGGGTTGCGTTTGGTGTTCTGATGGTTGGCGCTCGTCACCGCCCACACGACCGTCTGCCCGCCGGCGCCGGCGAGACCACGCAGGTAGTCCGCCTGGAACCTGGTCAGCAGATGGTGCCGTCCGGGGAAGAGGACGAAGCGCTCCAACGGTCAGCCCTCGGTGGCGGGTGCCGGGTCGGCGTGCTGCACGACCTCGAACTCCAGCAGGCTGGAGCCGGACGCGACCGGTTTGGCCCGCTCGCCGGAGTGCGCCTCGAGCGCGGGACCCTTCGCCCACGCCTGGAAGTCCTCCTCGGTCTCCCACCGGGTGTAGACGAAGTAGCGGGTCTCACCGGCCACCGGGCGCAGCAGCTCGAAGCCCAGGAACCCCTTGGACCCCTCCACGGCGCCGTGCCTGGCGCCGAACCGGCGCTCCAGCTCCGGGCCCGCGCCGTCAGGGACTTCGATCGCGTTGATCTTCACAACCGCCATGGGACAACCCTAGCGTTCGGCTACGACAGTTCCGGCGAACGATCGGATGAGTGCCGTGGGCGAGGCACCTGGCGTACACCTGCCGCAGGCGCGACGAACAGCACCGGCGGGAATGCGTTGGGCCACCGAAGTGGGCGGGTGCGAGAATCGCGGGCGTGACCGATGTGCTTGATGATCTGCAGTGGCGTGGCCTGATCGCGCTCTCGACGGACCTCGACGAGTTGCGCGCCGAGATGGCGAAGGGGCCGCTGACGTACTACTGCGGGTTCGACCCGACCGCGCCGAGCCTGCACATCGGCAACCTCCTGCAGATCATCACCGTGCGCCGCCTCCAGCTGGCCGGGCACCGCCCCCTCGCGCTGGTCGGCGGGGCGACGGGCCTCATCGGCGACCCCCGTCCGTCCGCCGAGCGCCAGCTCAACTCCGCGGACACCGTGGCGGAGTGGGTCGAGCGGATCCGTGGGCAGATCGAGCCGTTCCTGGACTTCACCGGCGACAACGCGGCGCGGATGGTCAACAACCTGGACTGGACCGCGCCGATGTCGGCGATCGACTTCCTCCGCGACGTCGGCAAGCACTTCCGGGTGAACAAGATGCTGACCAAGGACGCCGTCAGCGCGCGACTCAACTCCGACGCGGGGATCAGCTACACCGAGTTCAGCTACCAGATCCTGCAGGGGATGGACTTCCTGGAGCTGTTCCGGCGGTACGGGTGCCGCCTGCAGACCGGTGGCAGCGACCAGTGGGGCAACCTGACCGCGGGCACCGACCTGATCCGCCGGGTCGCCGGGGAGTCGGTGCACCTGCTGGCCACTCCGTTGCTGGTCAACAGCGCGGGGGAGAAGCTCGGCAAGTCCACCGGCGGCGGGAGCCTGTGGATGGACGCGTCGATGACGTCGCCGTACTCGCTGTACCAGTACTTCGTGAACCTCGAGGACGACCTGGTCGGCGGGCTGCTGCGCAAGCTGACGTTCCTGTCCAGGGAGGAGATCGAGGCCCTGGAGAAGGAGACGGCGGATCGGCCCGCGGCGCGGATCGGCCAGCGGCGGCTCGCGGAGGAGCTCACCCGCATCGTGCACGGCGCGCACGAGACCGAGCAGGTGATCGCCGCGTCGCAGGCGCTGTTCGGTCGCGGGGAGCTCACATCGCTGTCCGCGTCGACCTTGCGCGCCGCCCTTTCCGAAGCAGGGTTGGTACGGGCGGCGCCTGGCACGTCCGTTGCCGACCTGTTCATCGCCGCCGGTCTCGTCAGCAGCCGCAACGAGGCACGCAGGACGGTCGCGGAGGGCGGTGCCTACGTGAACAACGAACGGGTGGGCGACGCGGAGGAGCTCGTGGCCGCCGACCGTGCCCTGGCCGGCGGGCTGCTGGTGCTGCGCAAGGGGAAGCGGACGTTCGCCGGGGTCGAGCTCGGCTCGATTTGACTCTGTCGCAGCACTCCACGTAGCTTTTGCGAGCGCCACGGGGCACCTGCCCGGTGGCGCTCTGCGCGACCGGACCACGGACACCACCAAGCGAGTGATCGATTTGGTGGAGATCGGGAAGCCGGGTAACGTAGATGACCGGCAGGGAAACGGACGACATGCGTCGGGCGTCCTGCCGAGCAGCCAAACGACCAGCGACCGGGTGACCGGCCGAAGGTCATGCCCACGAGGCGGACGGCAGCCAGTCGACAACGTCGATTTGGATGCGGGACGCGGAGCGGGTAAAGTTTACAGCCGGCAGGGATGCGGACGAGGCACGCGGGTCACGGAAGTGAGCCGCAGCGGACGTCCTGCCGAAACCATACGACACTCGACCGGGTTACCGGAAGAGCCGTTGTGTGTCCGTAAAACGGGACAAAGTACGGCGAGCCGGACTTGACACCGCAAAACGGATGTGCTAGAGTAAAGCGGAACGAAGCGCCCTGGGTGAGCGGGACTGGTCAACAGTTTGGCTCTGCGGTGTGC
>NZ_BONQ01000103.1 GCF_016862795.1 Dactylosporangium siamense
AGCGCTGGAAGTAGGTCACACGTGCACGCACTGGGTGCCAATCCCTGGATCTGGTCCTCGCCGGTCGACGACGCCGTGCTCGCCTGGCTCGTGCCGCGCCTCGCGGCCTGGGGCTTCGACGCGGTCGAGCTGCCGGTCGAACAGGTCGGTGACTGGGACCCGGTGCGCACGGCCGACCTCCTGGCCGGGCACGGCATCCAGGCGGCCGGGGTCTGCGCGGTCACCCCGCCGGGCCGCGACCTGGTGTGCACCGACGCGTCGACCGTCGCGTCGACCCAGGCCTATCTACGGGCCTGTGTCGACGCGGCGGCCGCCGTCGGCGCGCCGTGCGTCGGCGGCCCGGTCTACGCCGCCGTCGGACGGACCTGGCGGATGACCCCCGCCGAGCGGCTGGCCTGCTACGCGGACTTCCGGGCCGGGCTCGCCCCGGTCGCCGACTACGCGGGCGAGCGGGGCGTCAGCATCGGCGTCGAGGCGCTCAACCGGTATGAGACCAGCGTGGTGAACACGATGGCGCAGACCGTCGAGCTCATCGAGGGCCTGCCCGCGAACGTGGGGATCATGCTCGACACGTACCACATGAACATCGAGGAAAAAGATCCCTACGCGGCAGTGGCGGTGGCCGGCCCGCACATCAAGCATGTCCAGGTCAGCGGCACCGATCGCGGCGCGCCCGGCGCCGACCACCTGGACTGGCCGCGGTTCCTCGAGGCCGTCGGGAAGGCCGGGTACACGGGCGCGCTGTGCATCGAGTCGTTCACCGCGGAGAACGCGACGATCGCGACGGCCGCGTCGATCTGGCGGCCCCTGGCCGAGTCCCAGGACCGCCTGGCCCTGGACGGCCTCGCCCACCTGCGGGGGCTCCTAGCCGGGACGTGATCGACTACGGTCGTTGCCCATGGGGAACCTGTCGGTCTGGGCCGCGGTCGTCGTCACGGTGCTGGGGCTGGTGGCCGTCATTGCCGCCGCCGCGCGCCGCCTGCTGGGCGTGCGCTTCGGCCGGATCCGGCTCCTGCTCGCCGGCGTGCTCGCGCTGCTCGTGTCGGGTCCGATCTCGCGCGGCATGGCCGGCTCGGTGCCGCGCGACACCACGTCGACGGCGCCCGTGTGGCTGCTGATCCTGGCCGTCATCGCCTCGCTCCTCGTCGCCATGGTGTTCCTCGTCGTCGCCGAGGCGCTGGTGCCGACCGGCCGGTTCACGCCGCTGCTGTGGCTGCGCGGCCTGCGCGCCAGGTCGCGGCGGACCCGTCGGTACGCGCAGATCGTCGCCATCGCCGTGCGCCACGGCCTCGGCCCGCACCTGCGGGGACGCCGCAGCGCCGCGCCGGCCGCCCGGTCCCTGCGGCTGGCGCTCGAAGAGGGCGGGCTGACGTTCGTGAAGCTCGGCCAGGTCCTGTCCACCCGCCGCGACCTGGTGCCCGGCGAGTTCGTCGAGGAGCTCAGCACCCTGCGGGACCGCGCCACCCCCGTCGCCTGGACCGACGTGCAGGCGGTCCTCGAAGCGGAGTTCGGGGTGCCGCCGGGCGAGCTGTTCGCCTCGATCGAGCCGGAGCCCCTCGCCGCGGCCTCTGTCGCCCAGGTGCACGCCGCCACGCTGCGCTCCGGCGCCGCCGTGGTGGTGAAGGTGCAGCGCCCCGGCATCCGCTCCATTGTGGACCGTGACCTGGACATCGTCGGCCGGCTCGCGGAGACGCTCGAGACACGGACCCGCTGGGGGCGCACCGCCGGCGCGGTCGGTCTCGCCGACGGCTTCGCCCAGGCGGTGCGCGAGGAGCTGGACTTCCGGATCGAGGCGCGCAACCTGGCGGCGGTCGCCGCCGCCGACCCGGACGGCCCGGTGACGTTCCCGGTGCCGGTCCCGGCCCTGTGCACGCAGATGGTCCTGGTGATGAGCCGGCTGGACGGCGTGCCGCTCAGCGGCGCGGCGCCGGTCGTCGCGGCCCGCGGCCTGGACGCCGCCGACCTCGCCCGGACCCTGCTGTTCTGCGTGCTGCGGCAGATCCTGGTCGCCGGGGTCTTCCACGCCGACCCGCACCCCGGCAACGTCCTGCTGCTCACCGACGGCCGGCTCGGGCTGCTCGACTTCGGCTCCGTCGGCCGGCTCGACGGCGGCGTCCGCGAGGCGCTGCAACGGCTGCTGCTGGCCCTGGACCGCGGCGACCCGGCCGGCGCCACCGACGCGCTGCTCGGCGTCGTCGCCCGGCCCGACGAGGTCGACGAGGAACGCCTGGAGCGCTCGCTCGGGCAGTTCATGGCGCGGCACCTCAGCACCGGCGGCGGCACCGACCCGGCGCTGTTCCGCTCGCTGCTGCGCCTCATCGCCGACTACGAGCTGACCGTGCCGCCCGAGGTCGCCGCGGTGTTCCGGGCGCTCACCACGATCGAAGGCGGCCTGGCCGAGCTGGCGCCGGGCTTCGACGTGATGACCGAGGCGCGCGGGTTCGCCAACCGGTACTTCGCCGAACTGTGGCGGCCGGAGACGGTCCGCGAGGCGCTCACCGCGGAGCTCACCACGCTGGTGCCGGTGCTGCGCCGGCTGCCGCGCCGGGTCGACCGGATCGCCTCGGCGCTGGAGCGCGGCCGGCTCGGCGTCAACGTGCGGCTGTTCGCCGACGAACGCGACCGGCGGCACGTCAGCGGGCTGGTGCATCAGGTGCTGCTGACGGTGCTCGGCGGGGTGGCCGGCATCATGGCCGTGATGCTGCTCGGCACCGACGGCGGGCCGCAGGTCACCGCGAACCTGTCGCTGTTCGCGCTGTTCGGCTACAACCTGCTCGCGGTCGCGGCGATCCTCGCGCTGCGGGTCCTCGTCGTCATCTTCCGCACCGACCGCTGAGGCTTGCATAGGGTGGCTAGGGTCGATGGTTCGATCCGGTTTGGGGGAAACCATGGTTCGTCTCGCGCGTTTCCTGCTGTTCGTGGCGCTCATCGTGCCGCTGGTGGGCATCGGCCTGGTGTGGTGGGTCTTGCGCCCGGAGCGGCACGCGCCGTCCGAGCCCGAGGGTGCCAAGCGCGCGCCGAACTGGTCGCAGATGGTGACCGGGACCGGGCCGATCCGGGACGCGATGGCCGTCGGCGACGTGGTGTTGGTGCAGGGTGAGAACACGCTCGTCGCGCTGGACAAGGCGAACGGCCATGAGCGCTGGCAGCGGCCGCTGACCTCCCAGCGGCAGGTGACGGTGCTGGCCGGTGCCGGTGGCGTCGCCGCCTACCTGCGGGAGTCGGTCAAGCTGTATGACCTCGCCACCGGCGAGGAGCGCTTCTCGCAGTCCTTCAACGGCGGCGTGGCCGTCAGCACCTCGACGATGGTGGTCAACGACTGCCCCGCCACGACCACCCAGTGCACGATCACCGCCCGGGACATGACCACCGGCGGCCAGCGGTGGCAGCGCACGTATCCCCGGCCGGCCGGCTGGGGCCTGCCGATGGCCACCGTGGAGCTGCTCGGCACCCCGACGGACCTGGGCGGCAACCGGCGGGCCGAGTCGATGGCGACCAGGGCGGCGGACGTGGTGCTGGTGCGGGAGAGCCACGCCCAGGACGGCACCTGGAAGGTGACGGTCCGCGACATCACCACCGGCGAGCCCATCGGCGGCTTTGCCGTCCCGGACCTCACGACGAGGGTCGTCACCGCCCGCACGATGCTGGCCTGGGACCTGGACGCGGCCGGGTGCGAGGTGACCGTCACGGCATACGACGTGCGGGCCGGCAAGGTCGCCTGGACCGCCACCGCCGGGCAGTGGGACCTTCCGGAACGGCAATGGGGTGACCAGCTGCGGTGCGGGAAGACCGTGTGGACGCCGCCGGTGACGGGCACGACGATGGCGGTGACGACAGCCGGCGGACGACCTCAACTGGTGGATCTCGCCGACGGCGGCGTGCGATGGACCGGCGAGCCGGCCACCCACGTGCTCACCCTCACGGACCGGTGCGTCGTGGCCCGCGACCTCAGCGGCGACTTCGTCGGTCTCGACCCGGCCGACGGGCACCGCCGCTGGGTGTCGCCCGTGCCCACACTCGGTGCCGCCGGTCGGGCGGACGTGGACCGGGTCACCGCGACCGGCGACCGCATGCTGTATCAGTACTACTTCGTGCCCAGCGGCATCGGCGGCAAGGCCCGCAACGTGCTGCGGGCGGTCGACCTCGTCTCCGGCCGGCTGGACTGGATCGCCGACGACGCCGGATGGCTGCTCGGCGCCGGCCCCGGCTGGACGGTGACCGGCTCCGACTCGATCGAGGAACTCGACGGCCCGCGCGAGATCCGGCTCTACGCCGGCTGACCGGTCGCGGCGGCGCGGACCGAGGCGGCGGCGTCCTTCGCGACCGCCGGCCAGTCCGTGCCGAACACCGACCGCGCGGCGGCGTCCAGGGGCCGGTGCCGGCGGACCACCTCGGTGAAGAACGCGAGCAGCTTCGCCTCGCCGTAGCGCTGGACCAGGTAACGCACGGCGAGCAGCGAGATGCCGTAGCGGGCGATCGCGTCGTCGAGGGTGCCGTCCTTGGCCGGCCGGGCCTGGTTGACCGTGCCGTCCCAGCGGCCGCTCGCCACGTAGGTGCGCACCGACGGCAGGTCCTGGCGCAGGATCGCGCCGTCGCCGTCGGCGATGTACTCGGCGATGCCCTCGGTCAGCCAGAAGGTGCCGGCCGGCGGGGCGACGCCGTTGAGGGTCACCACGTGGGCGAACTCGTGGGTCAGCAGCAGCGTCGCGCCGCTGGCGGACCGGACGTCGTGGACGTCGAGGATCACGTCGGTCGCGCCCGGCTGCAGCGGCATGGCGTAGGCGGCGGCGTTGGTGGTGCCGGCGTGGTCGTACCAGCGCTGCCACTGCGCGTCGCCGGCGACGTAGACGAAGTACCGCTGCGGCGGGCCGTCGAACGAGGTGGCGAACCGGTCGTCGGTCGGGGCGGCCGCCTCCGCCGCGCCCAGCACCAGGTCCAGGGTCGCGGGGGAGACCTGGGTGTCGTCGGCCGGTCCGGCGACCGTGACCCGGGCGCCCCGCTTGGCCGTCAGCGTCGCGGTGTCCCAGGGTCGGGTCGTCTGCTCGTACCCGATGAGCTGCAGCCGGCCACGCGCCACCGACCATCGCGTGTCGATGCGCAACTCCACCGGCAGGCAGTCGGCCGCGGCGAAGCAGTAGCCGACGCCGACCACCTGCCGCCACCCGTCGCCGTCGGGTTCGGGGCTGGTGGTCGCGGTCAGGTCCCACCGCCGCACGTCCAGCGCGGTGAGCGAGTCGAACCGCCGGCCGGCCTCGCCCCGCAGGTCCTGCCGGTCCACGGGGATCGCCTGCAGGTAGCCGGCGCGGTCGCCGCGCAGCAGCGCCTCGGACTGCCGGCTGAGGACGGCCCGGATCGCCTCGAGCGGGTCATCGCCCGGCCGGACGAGTGGCCCGGTGAGCGCGATCTCCACCCCGGCGTACGCCGGGGTGGAGAGGAGGACCAGCTGCGACACGAGCACGGCGAAGGCCGTGACGGCGGTCAGCGCCAGCACCACCAGGGCGCCGAGGCGGGGATCGACCCGCCGCCGGCCCGGCGGCACCGGTCGCGACGGCCAGATCGGCGCGGCCGGAGGCGCCGGCAGCTGGGTTGCGGTCATGTCCGGGACGGTAGGCGCGAACCCGTCGCCGTTCCTTGCGGCGGCGGGCATCTGGCGCACTTCCGGGAGGCGGTCAGACCCGCAGCTCGTAGCGACTGACCAGGGTCCGGGTGGCGCCGGTGCGCTGGCCGGGCGCGCCACCGATCTCGACGTCGCCGCGGTGGTGGAAGCCGGCGGCCTCGTAGTAGGCCCGGAGCCGGGGGTTGCCGGCCACGCAGTCGAGCCGCAGCGCCGCGGCGTCCCGGGTCCGGGCCTGTCCGGCGGCCCAGGCCAGGATGGCGTGGCCGGTGCCGGCGGCCCACCGCCGCACCGCCATCCGGTGCACGTAACCCGCCCGGCCCGGCAGGTCGCTCCACAGCGGATCGGACCAGTCCAGGGTCACGGTGCCCGCCGTCCGCCCGCCGGAGCGGACCAGCCAGGTCTCGCCGCGCTCGACGGACGGGGTGACCCAGTCCGCGGCGAAGCGCTGCGGCCACTGCCGGACGCCGGCGGCGGTGAGCCAGGCCGCGGTCTCGTCGAGCACGGTCAGGACGTCCCCGACGTCGGCGGCCGTCGCCCGGACGAACTCGACGCCGCTCGACCTGTCCCGGTGATCCCGGACGGTGCTCAGGACGGGCGCCCCGAGACGCGGCGGTCGAGCTCGGCGAGGACGTCGGGCCAGGCGCCGGCGAACACGTCGCGGGTCTCCGGCGCCGGGAAGCCCTGCTGGGCCAGGCGGACGCGTCCGCCGTCGATCGTGACCTGCACCGTGGTGTCGAATGTGGGCACGCCGCCATACACCGCGGTCACGGCGTATTCGAGGAGGTGCGGGCGGTCCAGTGCCGTGATCGTGCGCTCCTCGCGGAACGCGGGGCCGTCCGGCACCTGGAACGCCACCGACCAGCGGCCACCGACCCGCAGGTCCAGCGAGGAGTCGACGACCCAGTCCGGCCGGTCGCTGTCGTACAGGGCGATGAACGCGTCGAAGACCGCCTCCGGCGCGGCGTCGATGGTCCGTTCGACGCTCAGCGCGTGCACCTCGTCATCATTCGGCATGCCCCCGATGATGGCAGATGTCGGAGTTGCGCTCGTCCCGCGCAGCGAACAGGATGGACCGGCCGGCCGCGGATCTTGGCCCGCGGCGACGGAAAGGGTGGTTGGCATGGACGTCGGCGACATCGTCGAGGACTTCGAGCTGGTGGACGACCAGGGCGTGACCCGGTCGCTGAGCGGGCTGCTCGCGGACGGGCCGGTGGTCCTGTTCTTCTACCCGGCGGCCCTCACCGCCGGCTGCACCGCCGAGGCCTGCCATTTCCGCGACGTGACCACCGAGCTCCGGGCGGTCGGCGGGCACCCGGTGGGCATCAGCGGCGACACCGTCGAGCGGCAGGCCGAGTTCGCCACCAAGCACCGGCTCGGCTACCCGCTGCTGTCCGACCCGGACGGTGTCGTGAAGGCCAAGTTCGGGGTCAAGCGGGGGCCGCTCGGGCTCACCCCGACGGCCCGGGTCACGTTTGTCATCGACACCGATCGCCGGATCCTGGCGGTTGTCAAGAGCGAGATCCGGATGGACGTGCACGCCGACAAGGCCGTCGAGGCGCTGCGAAAGCGGCAGGCCGCCGCCTGACGGACCATTGCGGTTCGCGGAGCGTCGCGCCAGGATCACCGCGTGACGCTGAACTGTTGGCGGTGCCACCGGGGCTCGGCCGCTGACGAGCCGGCGTGCGCGTGGTGCGGCGTCTGGCTCGTCGCCCTCGATCCCGCGCGGGTCCCGGCGCCGGTGCGGTCCCTCCTGGCACCGGCCCGGCGGTGGGGCATCTCCGACGACGTGGTCCGGGTGGACGCGGTCGACGACGCGTCGCCGTTCGAGCTCGACGGGCTCGTCGAGGCGGTCGACGGTGTCGACGTCGACCAGGTCGACGCCTGGCTGTGCGGCCCCGAGGGCGACGCGGCGGATCCGACCAACGAATACGTGGCGGTGAGCGCCCTCATGATGGCGGCGGAACTCGCCCGGTTGCGCCTCGATCCGTGCTGAACCCGGGCTGTGCATGCCCCAGGATCTGCCGCAGCGTGGCGGCCTCCGGCGCGATGAGTGCCGGGTCGTCGCCCGGGACGAACTCGAGCAGCACGTCGATGCCGCCGGGCAGCAGCGCCGCCGCGGCCCGCCAGAGGTCTCCCCGCTCGGCCAGCCGCAGGCGCCGCGTGCCCGGCCACCACGAGAACGCGTGCACCGCCACCACGTGCGGCAGCAGCGTCCCGAGCGTGGCGAGGGCCGCCGCGTCGGGCAGGTCGTTCGGGGGCTGCCAGTACATGGCGGCGTTGGGCCGGTCGACGGCGGCGAGCAGGGCCAGGGCCGACGCCGGGGTGTCGGTGAGGGTGTCGCGGTGGCACTCGAAGGCGACGGTGAGGCCGGGCCCGGCGGCCTCGTCGCAGATCCGCCGGGCCGCGGCGGCGACGGCGGCGCGCTGCCGCGGTGACGCGTCCGCGGAGCCGGTGGTGCCCGCCCAGACGCGGATGCGCGGCGCGCCGAGCGCCACGGCGGCCGCGACGGTGCCCGCCGCGTCCGCTGGGTCGGTGCAGCGGTAGTAGCTGCCGTACGCGGCGACCGCCAGCCCGGCGTCGCGGGTCCGGACCCCGACGGCCGCGGCGACGGCGGGTGCCGAGGGCGGGACGTGATGGTCGCCGGCCCACTCGATCGCGGTGAGGCCCGCCGCGGCGGCGACCGCGACGACGTCCGCCGCCGGGTGCCGGCGCATCGTCACCGAACACAGGCCGATCATGTTGGCTCCTCGTCATTCTGTGTGGAGGTGCCGGCCGGCCCGGCCGGCACCTCCTGACCGGCTGTTATGGGGTCACGGCGATGTTCGTCAGACCCCGCACGGCGTTGCTCACCGTGTTGGACGCGTAGACCACGTTCGGGTCGGCGGCGCACTTCGACGTCGACGTCACGTTGATCGCGTAGTCACCGGCGCCGCCGAGGTCGGAGCGGTTGCCGCGCCAGATGTTGCCGCAGCCGTTGGCGAACGACGGTGTGGTGCTCGGGTTGTGGGTCTCGTAGCCGTTGGCGAACGTGCCCGGCGAGCGGAACGTGCCGGTGTTGTTCTCGATGACGTAGCCGATGCCCTTCGCGTCGATCCACGAGTCGGCGGAGTTCTGGCCGGAGACGCCCTGCCCGTCGAAGGTGTTGCCGCGGATCACGCCGTTGAACGTGCCCTCCTTGACGTCGATGGCCTCCGCGGCGACGTTCGGGCCGATCCGGTTGTTCAGCACCTGGACCCGGTCGGACCGGTCGGCGCCGCCGCTGTTGCCGTGGCAGCCCCAGTTCGAGTTGGCCGAGCCGATGTACACACCCTCGCCGTATCCGGGCTGCACGAGGCCGGTCCGCTCGATGCGCGAGTTCTGGATGACGCTGTCGGCCGACGACCGGCGGAAGTGCACCGCCTCGTCCTCGACGTCGTGCACCCACACGCCGTCGATGGTGGTGTGGTGCGAGTTGTCGGCGACGATGCCCTTCTTGGACTCCGCGACGGTGAACCCGACGAGGTTCCAGTACGGGGCGTCGGCCAGCCACAGGCCGTAGCCGGAGTCCCAGCCCGGGGTCGGTGCCGGGCAGCTCGGCGCGGTCCCGGACGGTCCGTCGTTGATGAGGACGGCGCCGGCCGGGCCGGTGAGCGTGATGCGCTGGGCCGCGGTGCCGTCGGCGGTGGCGACGAACGACCCACGGTAGGTCCCGGCCGCCAGCCGGATCGTCTGCCCGGGCCGGGCGGCGGCGAGGGCCTGCTGCAGTTGCGCGGCGGTGGCGACGTCGACGACCGGCCCGGTGGGCGGCGGGGACGACGGTGGCGGCGAGGACGGTGGCGTCGACGAGGGCGGGGGCGAGGACGGCGGGATGCCGCCTCCACACGGCCGGCCGCCGATGGTGCAGTTGGTGGGGACACCGAGGCCGGACACGTTGAACCCGAACGTCTCCGTGGCGCCCGGCGCGATGTCGCCGTTGTAGCCGGCGTTGGTGAACCTGTGGTGCTGCCCGGTGCTGGTGCGCACCGAGCTCCACGAGCTGCTCACGGTCGAGCCGGCCGGCAGGTCGAACTCGACGGTCCACGCCGTGGACGCGGCGTCGCCGGTGTTGCGGATGGCGTACTGGGCGCCGTACCCGGAGCTCCAGGTCGACGTCTGGCTGAACGTGGCGGTGAGTTGTGGTGCGGCGGCGTAGGCGACACCGCCGAGGGCCACCACGGTGGCGGCGCTCAGGGCCGCGATGACGAGTCTTCGCATGGGGGCCTCCTAGCAGGTCGAGCCGTTGACGCGGCAGTTGATGGGCAGCCCCGTGCCGGCCGCGTTGAAGCCGAACGTGGCGGACTTGCCGGGTTTGATCGCGCCGTTGTAGGTGGCGTTGGTGAACGTGTGGTGCTGGCCGCTGCTGGTGCGCACGGAGCTCCACGAGTTCGACACGGTCGTGCCCGACGGCAGGTCGAACTCGACCTTCCAGCCGGTGGTGGCGGTCGTGCAGCGGTTGGTGAGGGTGTACTCGGCGCCGTAGCCGCTCGACCAGGTCGACGTCCGCGCGAACGTGACCGCCAGACAGCCGGCGGCCGGCGCGCTGGACGACGTGGACGGCGACACCGACGTGGAAGGCGACGCCGATGCGGAGGTTGACGGCGACGCGGACCTCGACGTCGATGGCGACGGCGTCACCGGTGTCGTGGTCAGGGAGCGCAGGAACAGCGACGCGGCGGCGTCCGTGCGCGACGCGTCCACGCCGTGCCCGCCGGTGTAGTCCCGCTGCTCGTTGCCGGCCCAGTCGGCGATCGGTACCCCGCCCGCGTCGAGGTGCTGCCAGCCGCTGCCGTTCCAGCCGAACTGGTACACCCGCTGCGCGTCGGCGTAGAACGGGGTGAACGCGGCGCCGGCGGTGACCTGCTTGCGCATCGTGTTGTGGAAGAAGACGTTGCGCGGCCCGGACGAGCCGGACCACTTGACGGCCTTCTTGCCGGCGGCCCACCAGATCGGGAACCACGTCGAGGCGTCGACCCCGCCGCCGCCCTCCTCGCCGCAGTTGGTGGTGCAGTTGGCGGAGCGGTGCTCGAACGGCACGGTGACGGTGTTGTTCTCGAAGAGGTTGTTGCGCTCCCAGCCGCCGTGCAGGTTGAGGTCGGAGTCGAAGTCGTTGCCGATGACGACGTTGCCGGACGCGGACCACTGGAAGGTGAAGTGGCGCAGGTTGCGTGAGGTGTTGCCGGCGTACAGGGAGTCCCAGACGCGGGAGCCGCGGAAGTAGCCGTTGCCGCCCTTGCCCTTGTTCCAGGCGCCGTCCAGGGTGTTGCCGACGATCTGCAGGTGGTAGGCCTCCTCGGTGACGATCGGGTGGGAGCCGGTCAGCTCCGCGCGCACGCCGCTGACCCAGGAGTCCGCCGCCCACTTGAACACGATGCCGTGCATTTCCTGGGCCGGTGCCATGTTGCCGTAGTTGTGCACCGTGGCCGCCCGGTCCAGCCCCGGGACGTCCTGGGTGAAGGCGAGGTTCTCGAAGCCGACGCCGACGACGGGGTCGACGATCGGGGAGACCTTCGAGGCGTAGGCGGCCGACCCGATCGGCGCCGAACCGTCCGATGTGGAGTCGACCGGCACGTCGAACTCCAGGGGCTTGTTGAGCGTCACCGTCCGGTTGGTGGAGTCGACGGCGGTGACGGTGAAGATCTGCTGCCGCATGTGCTGGTCCAGCAGGGTGCCGTCGGCCGGGGTGATGTTCTGCTGGGCGTAGAACGCGACGGTGTTGGCGGCCCGGACGTTGACCAGGCCGCCGACCGTCAGGTTGGCGAGGGAGCCGGAGCTGGCCAGATAGACGGTGGTGTCGCCGGTGCGGCCCGCGAACCCCGCGTCGCCGGGCTTGGCGCGCAGCGCGACCCCGACCTTCCAATGGACGTTGACGGTGCCCTCGAAGATGTCCTTGCGGTTGGCGGGTGCGGCGGCGTAGTCGGCGGTGTAGGCGGAGTGCACGCCGCGGGACTGCACCCGGAACAGGCCGCGGCCGGGCCACAGCCACCCGCCCTTGCCCTGCCCCGAGGTCATCCCGTCCTCGTCCCAGTCCGAGCCGTCCTCGGTCAGGGTGTCGTAGGCGGTGTTCGCGTCCGGCCGGTAGACGAACTGAGTGCCGCCGGGGGCCGAGCCGGCGCCGCGCAGCACGAGGTAGTCGGCGTCGACGTGGATCTCGCGGGAGACGTTGAGCGTGCCGGCCGGCAGTGCCAGCAGGCTGAGCTTCGCGTACGACGCGGACGGGCTGCAGGCCGCCTTCAGCGCGTCGATCGCGGCCTGGACGCCCGCGGTGTCGTCGGCGCCGTCGCCGGGCCGCACGCCGTACTGGCTGTCGAGCTCGGCGGGGGTGACCTGGCAGTTCGGGTCCGGGTTGACCTGGCCGGCGCCGGGCAGGTCGGCGCCGCCGCGGTATCCGGCCCGGCTCCAGTCGTAGAGCCCGGAGACGGCCGGCCGCCGGTTCGCGGCGGACAGGTCCAGACCGGTGTTCACCTCGGCGTTCGAGGTCTGTGCGAGGTACACGACGCCCGCCGACGCGAGCATGACGGCTGCTGCGGGCAGCACCACGGATCTTCGGAACATTGCTACCTCCCGGGCTTAACAGCTTGGCAATGCGCTAGTAAACTGAACTCGGTCCAGCAGGTCAATAGATGTCTGTCATTTAGGTAGCTGTCCACGTATGTAGACGGAGGCGACGCGGGTGCGGCGCATACTCATCACGGGTGGATCGGGCAAGGTGGCGGCGCTGCTGCGGCCCCGTCTGGCCCGCCCCGGCAGGACCCTGCGGCTGCTCGACCTCCGCCCACCCGACCCGGTCGCCGGCGGGGAGTTCGTCGTCGCGGGTGTCGAGGACCTAGACGCGCTGACCCTGGCGTGCAAGGACGTCGACGCCGTCGTACACCTCGGCGGGCTGGCGAAGGAGGACGCTCAGGACAACGTGCTGCGGGTCAACGTCGCCGGCACGCTCAACGTCCTGGAGGCGGCCAGGCTGGCGGGGGTGCGCCGGGTCGTGCTCGCGTCGTCCAGTCACGCGGCTGGGTTCACCGAGGTGGTGGGCCGCACCGAGGTGCCCGCGGACGTGCCCGGCCGGCCCGACACGCTGTACGGCTGGAGCAAGGTCGCCGGCGAGGCCGCCGGGCGGCTCTACGCGGACCGGTTCGGCATGGACGTGCTCTGTCCGCGGATCGGCATGTGGACCGCGGTGCCGCCGTCGCCGCGGGGGCTCGCCATGTGGCTGTCGCCGGACGACGGCGCGCGGCTGGTCGAGGCGTGCCTGACCGCGCCGGCGCCGGGATTCCGGCTGCTGTGGGGGATCAGCCGCAACACCCGGCGGTGGGCCTCGCTGGCCGAGGGCGAGGCGATCGGCTATGACCCGCGGGACGACGCGGAGGTGTTCGTGGACGACCTCGGGGCGCGCGAGCTGGATCTGGACCTGGACCCCGCGATGCGCCGGGCCGGCGGTGCCTGGTGCGAGATCCCGCTCGGGGTGGCGTCGAACCAGCGGTAGTTGACCTTGGAGACTTTGGCACGCCCTGACGTGTCAAAGTCTCCAAGGTCAATCAGCGGATGCCCTCGCGGCGCAGGGTCGCCACCAGGATGGCGGTGTGGCGGAGCAGAGCGGCCGCGACCCGCTCGACCTCGTCGTCGTCGGCCAGCTTCGCCGGCATCGAGCAGCTGATCGCGTCGGTCGCCGGGATCCGGTAGTCCAGCGGCACGGCCACGCAGGCCACGCCCTCGGTGCCCTGCTCGTGCTCGACCGCCCAGCCGCGGGCCCGGGTCCGGTCCAGCTCGGCGAAGAGCTCGTCCCGGTCGGTGATCGTGCGCCCGGTCAGCGCCTCCAGCTGCGCGGGCAGCACCGCGTCGACCTCGTCGCGGGTCAGGCAGGACAGCAGGCACTGGCCGAGCGCGGTCACGTGGGCCGGCAGGCGGCGCCCGACCCGCGGCACGACGCTGGCGCCACCACGGGACTCGCGGCTGGCGAGATACAGCACGTGCGCGTCGTTGCGGCGGGCGTAGTGCATCGTGAAGCCGAGCTCGGCGCGCAGGTCTTCCAGGGTCTCGTAGGCGAACGGCAGGGCCGGGTCGCGATCGAGATACGCGGTGCCGGACAGCAGGGCGTGCGGGCCGACCCCGAATGCCGAGCCGGTCGCGTCGGCCTCGACCCACTTCATCTCGCGCAGCGTGCGGATCAGCGCGTGCAGGCTGGAGCGCGGGTAGCCCATCTTCTCCTGCAGCTCGGCCAGGGTGAGCCGGGTCGGCGAGGCGGCCAGGACCTCCAGGATCCGCACGGTGCGCTCGGCCGACTTGACCGTCGCCGTCTCGGCCGAGCCCTGATCCTCGCTCGCAGAGCGCCGCTTGCCCGCCATGACGATCACCGTTTCCCTCGGCCGACGTGTTGACGGTCATGATACAGGACGTTAACTTGTCCCTGCACGCCTTCACATGAACGGACAGCGTCCATATATGTAGACAGGAGGCAAGGCAGTGTCTGGACGGAACCCCACGGTCAGACGTGTTGCCACACTCGCGCTCACCGGCCTGCTCATGGGTTCGGTCGCCGCCTGCGGTGGCGACGCGGCACCCGCCGCCAAGCAGGATCCGGGCTCCCAGCTTGAGATCTGGATCCGCAAGCCACCAGGCTCCAACACCGAGAAGACCGCCAAGGAACTCGCCGCCAAATTCACCGAGCGCTCCGGTGTCCCCACCCACGTCACCGCGCTCTTCGACGACTTCGAGACCAAGCTGCAGCAGGCCGCCGCGCAGAAGCAGCTCCCCGACATCGTCATCAACGACAGCGCCCAGCTCGGCACGCTCGTCAAGCAGGGCATCGTGCGGGAGGTCGACCGCGCCGCCATCGACGGTCAGGACAAGCTCACCCCCGCGTCCTGGGACGCCGCGAAGGGCGCGGACGGCAAGTTCTACGGCGTGCCCAACAGCGCGCAGTCCTTCGCCCTGTTCATCCGCAAGGACTGGCGGGAGAAGGTCGGCCTGCCCGTGCCGAAGACCTGGGCCGAGCTCGACGCCCTCGCCGGCGCGTTCACCACCAAGGACCCCGACGGCAACGGCAAGGCCGACACCTACGGCTACACCGTGCCCGGCTCGACCAAGCGCGGCTACATGTCGTGGTACTTCACCAGTTTCCTGTGGGCCGCCGGCGGCGACTACTTCACCGGGCCGGCCGGAAAGCTCAAGCCGGCCATCGCCGGCGAGAAGTCCGTCGCCGCGGTCGAGTGGTTCAAGGCCCAGTTCTGCACGGCGAAGACCGTGGCGCCCGGCGCGGTGACGATGGAGACCACCCAGGCGCACCCCGTGTTCGAGACGGGCAAGGCCGGCATCTACTTCACCGGGCCCTACAACATGGGCCGCTTCGACAAGAACCTCGGCGCCGACAAGTACGAGGTGGTGCCCGCCCCCGCCGGACCCGGCGGCACGGCCGCGTCCCTGGCCGAGGGGGAGAACGTCTACCTGATGGCCGGTTCGAAGAACCAGGCCGGGCAGGAGAAGTTCGCCGAGTTCGCCATCTCGGTCGACGGCCAGACCATCGGCATGGCCGGCGACACCGACGGCAACATCGTCCGGCTTCCCGTCAACTCGCAGGTGACGCTGTCCTCGGTGCGCAAGGACACCCGCTGGGACGTGTTCGACAAGGTCTACAAGGAGTCCGGCCGATACACCCCGGTCGTGCCCGACTGGAACCCGTTCCGCCAGGCGTCCGCCGAGACCATCAACGCCGTCGTCGCCAACTGCGGCTCCGACCCCAAGCAGGAGCTGACGAAGCTCGCCGCGACGTTCCAGCAGGAACTCACCAAGCAGGGCGTGGCGGGCTGATGACGCTCGTCGCTTCACCCAGGGTGGGTGCGCGCGGCGCACCCACCCCCGCGCCGTCCAGCAAACGGCGCCGCCGCCGCGGAAGCCTCGTCGCGTGGGCGTTCCTCGCCCCTGCCCTGATCCTGTTCACCCTGTTCAAGTTCGTGCCGATGGCCCGCGCGATCGGGATGAGCTTCCACGAGGTCCGGCCGTATCTCGGCGACCGGTGGGTCGGCACCGACAACTACCGCGAGGTCGTCACCAACGACGCGTTCCTGTCCGCGATCGGGCACACCGTCGTGCTCGCCATCGGCCAGACCGCCGGCTCGATCATCCTCGGCCTGATCCTCGCCCTGCTCGTCGAGGGGCAGGCCAAGAGCCTCTGGTTCGTGCGGACCGCGGTGTTCCTGCCGACCGTCGCCGCGATGGCCGTCGTCGCCGAGGTGTGGCGGATCCTGTACTACCCGGCTCCGGACGGCGCGATCAACAGCGTCCTGGGCTGGGTGGGTGTCGGCCCGTCGCAGTTCCTCAACTCGCAGGACACGTCGCTGTGGTCGGTCATGGCCGTCGGCATCTGGCGGGGCGCGCCCTACGACATGATGATCTTCATTGCCGGCCTGGCCGGTGTCGACCGGACCCTGTACGAGGCGTCCTCAGTGGACGGTGCGAGCGCCTGGCGCCGGCTGTGGCACGTCACCCTGCCGTCGCTGCGGGCCGTCTTCGCGATCCTGTTCACCCTCGCCGCCATCCGCGGGATGCGGGTCTTCACCGAGATCTTCCTGCTCACCAACGGCGGCCCCAACGGATCCACCGAGGTGCTCATGACCCTCATCTACAAGCTCGGCCTGGAGCGCAACGAGCTCGGCGTCGCCGCCGCCGGCTCCGTGGTGCTGCTGCTGTCCACCGTGGTCCTCACCCTCGCGGTGCAGTCCGCCCGGGCCCGCAGGGGGCGGCGATGAGACACGACACCGCCCTCGGGTTCACCGAGCTCAAAGGCCCGCTCGCACGCACGGTGCGGTTCGTGGTGTACACCGCGCTGGTCCTCGTGTTCGCCGGGCCGCTGCTCGCCCTGCTCGTCAGCGCGTTCAGCCCCGTGCACGACCCGACCAGCCTCACCCTGCTGCCGAGCCGGCTGACCCTGGACAACTTCCGCGCCGCGATCCGCCGCGACGTGCTCACGTATCTGCTCAACTCGTTCATCGTCGTCGGCGGTGGCCTGCTGCTGCAGGTGCTGGTCAGCGTGTCCGCCGCCTACGCCCTGGCCCGCAAGCAGTTCCCCGGCGCCCGGCTGGTGTTCCTGCTGATCCTGTCCACGATGATGCTGCCCGAGGAGATCCTCGCGATCCCGCTGTCGCTGGTCCTGGCCGACGTCCCGGTCGTCCACGTCAACCTCGTCGGCTCGCTCGTCGGCATGATCGTCCCGGTCGGCGCCTGGGCGTTCTCGATCCTGGTCATGTCGGAGTTCATGCGCGAGATCCCGATGGAGCTGGAGGAGGCCGCCCGCCTCGACGGCGCCGGCGACCTGCGCATCTTCTGGTCCGTGGTGCTGCCGCTGTGCCGGCCGGCGCTCGGCGTCATCGGCATCTTCGGCTTCACGATGATCTGGGACCAGTACATGCTGCCGCTGCTCGTCGCGCAGGACGCCGCCCAGTTCACCCTCCCGCTCGCGCTCCGCAGCCTGCGCAGCGACGAGCAGGTCGGCGTCGGGGTCCTGCTCGCCGCGTCGCTGCTGGCCCTGCTGCCGTCGGTGCTCGCGTTCCTGGCGTTCCAGCGCCAGTTCATGCGCGGACTCACGTCGGGCGCCGTCAAAGGATGAGTCGTCAATGTCGAAAGGACCCGTGCTGATGCACCTCCAAGGCCTGCTGTCGTTTCCGCTGACCCCGTTCACCGAGGACGGCAAGGTGAACCTCGCCGTGTTCGCCGAGCACGTCGAGCAGCAGGTGGCCGCCGGCCCGAGCGCCCTCTTCGTCGCCTGCGGCACCGGCGAGTTCACCAGCCTGTCCCCGCAGGAGTACCGCGACGTCGTGACCACCGCCGCGCAGGTCGCCGCCGGCCGGGTGCCGGTGTTCGCCGGCACCGGCGGCGGCGCGCAGATGGCCCGCGACTTCGCCGCCGCGGCCGCCGAGTCCGGCGCCGACGGGCTGCTGCTCCTGCCGCCGTACCTGGTGAGCTCCACGCCGGCGGGGCTGGTGGAGCACGTCCGGTTCGTGGCCGAGAGCACCCCGCTGCCGATCACCGTCTACCAGCGGGCCAACGCGGTGCTCGACCAGGCCGCCGCGGTCGCGCTGCTCGACCTGCCGACGGTCGCCGGGATCAAGGACGGCCGGGGCGACGTCAGCGCGATGCTCGGCCTGGTCACCGCGATCCGGACCAGCGGCCACCCGCGGGCCGCCTCGTTCGGGTTCCTCAACGGGCTGCCGACCGCGGAGCTGTCCGTGCAGGCGTACCGCTCGATCGGCGTGGAGAGCTACTCCTCGGCCGTGCTGTGCTTCGCCCCGGACATCGCCACCGCCTTCTACGAGGCGGTCCGCGCCGGCGACGCGAACGCCGTGCAGACTCTGCTCGCCGCGTTCTACCTGCCGTTCGTGGCGCTGCGCGACCAGGTGCCCGGCTACGCCGTGGCGCTGGTCAAGGCCGGCGCGCGGCTCGCAGGCCTGGACATGGGTCCGGTCCGGCCGCCGCTGGTGGACGCCAGCGCGGCCCACGTGGAGCGGCTCGCCGAGATCCTCGCCGCGGGCCGGTCGGCGCTGCGGGACCTGCGGGCGGCGGCGTGAGGATCGTCGCGGCGGTGGTGACGCCGGTCGCGTTCCCGGATCCGCCGCTGCTCAACTCCGCCGGCGTGCACGAGCCGTGGGCGCTGCGCACGATCGTCGAGCTCGACTGCGGCGACGGGCTCGTCGGCCTGGGGGAGACGTTCGGCGACGCGCCGCACCTGGACCGGGTCCGCCGGGCCGCGGCCGCCCTGGTCGGCACCGACCCGTTCGACCTCGCCGCGGTGCGCCGCGCGGTCGCGGGCGATCACACCCCACGCGCCGACGGCCAGGACCCGGTGGCGAGGGTGTTCGCGCCGTTCGAGGTCGCGTGCCTGGACGTCCAGGCCCGCGCCGCCGGGCAGCCGGTGCACGCCCTGCTCGGCGGGAAGGTCCGCGACCGGGTCGCGTTCTGCGCCTACCTGTTCTACAAGTGGGCCGCGCATCCCGGCGGCGACCCGGACGGCTTCGGGGCGGCGCTCGACCCGGACGGGCTCGTCGCGCAGGCGCGGCTGCTCGTGGACCGGCACGGCTTCGGCTCCATCAAGCTCAAGGGCGGCGTGTTCGAGCCCGCCGCCGAGGTCGAGGCGATCCAGGCGCTGCGGGCCGCGTTCCCCGACCACCCGCTGCGCCTCGACCCGAACTGCGCCTGGACCACCGGCACGTCGGCGAAGGTCGCCGCGGCCACCGCGGAGCTCCTGGAGTATCTGGAGGACCCGACGCCCGGCATCGAGGGCATGGCCGAGGTCGCCCGCGCCGCACGGATGCCCCTCGCCACCAACATGTGCGTCGTGCGGACCGGGCACCTGCGGCCGGCGTTCACGCAGGGCGCGGTCGGCGTGGTCCTCGCCGACCACCACTACTGGGGCGGGCTGCGCGCCTGCGCCGACCTGGCCGCGGTGTGCCGGGCCTGGGGCGTCGGCGTGTCCATGCACTCCAACAGCCACCTCGGCATCAGCCTCGCCGCCATGGCCCAGCTCGGCGCGGCCCTGCCGGAGCTCACCTACGCCGCCGACACCCACACCCCGTGGCAGGACGGCGTCGACGTGGTCACCGAACCACTGTCCATCGTGGACGGCGCGGTCACGGTGCCGGACACGCCGGGGCTGGGCGTGACCCTCGACCGGGACCGGCTCGGGCGGCTGCACGAGCAGTACGAGCGCTGCGGGATCCGGGTCCGCGACGACACCGCCTACATGCGCACCGTCGATCCGTCGTTCCGGAAGCTGCGGCCGCGATGGTGACCCTGACCGGCCACGCCTACTGCTGGGACGTGCTCGGCGACCCGGCCTTTCCCGACCGGGCCGCCGGACTCGGCCTCGACACCGTCGCCCTCGCCGCGGCCTATCACAGTGTCCGCGCCGCCACCCCGCTGCACCCGCGGCACCGGATCGTCGAGGCGGCGCACTCGGCGCTGTACCGGCCGGTGCGGGACGCCGCATGGCGCGGCCGGCGGCTCACTCCGCTCGCACCCGGCTTCCTCGACGCGCCGGATCCGGTGGGCGCCGCCGCCGCGGCCCTGCGCTCCCGTGGCCTCGGGGTGACGGCATGGGTGGTCCTGACGCACAACACCCGGCTCGGCAGCGCGTTTCCGGACGTGGCGGTCGTCAACTGCTTCGGCGACCGGTACCCGTATGCGCTGTGTCCATCGTGGACGGAGGTGCGCGACTACGCGGCGCTGCTCACCGCAGAGGCGGTCCGGGACGTCGCGCTGGACGGGGTGTCGCTCGAGTCGTGCGGGCAGATGGGGGTCGCGCACGCGGGCCACCACGACAAGACCGCCGGCACCTGGGATCCGGATGAACAGCGGCGGCTGTCGGTCTGCTGCTGTCCCGCGTGCCGGCGCGCGTGGGCGGCCGAGGGCGCCGACCCTGACCGGATCGCCGACCAGCTCCGGCATGGGCCGTTGCGGCCCGACGACGCGGCGGTCGTCCTCGGCGTCCGGCTGCGGGCCGCCGCCGCGATGCGGGAGCAGTGCACCGCCGCCGCGGGCGGCCTCCCGGTGCTGCTGCACGCCTCGCCGGACCCGTGGGCCACCGGTCCTTCCCCCGGACACGCCGTCACGGGCCGGCTGCTGCTGAACGCCTGGGCCGGCCTGCCCGCCAGGTTCGCGGACACCGCGGCGACCGCGACGGTCCACGCCTACGTGACCGCGCTGGCCGACCTCGACCTGCCGGCGCACGTCCGGGCCCTGGTCGCGGCCGGCGCGGCCGGCATCAACCTGTATCACCTCGGGCTCGCCTCCGAGACCGTCTGGCGGACCCTGCACACCACCGCCGAGACGCTGGTCTCCCGCGACGCATCTCGGAGCCCGCATGCCTCTGCCGAGACGCTTGCCTCCCGCGACGCGCCTGGGAGCCCGCACGTTACCGCCGAGACGCTTGCCTCCCGCGACGCGCCTGGGAGCCCGCACGCCTCTGCCGAGACGCCGGTTTCTCGCGACGCGCCTCGGAGCCCGCACGCCTCTGCCGAGACGCCGGCCTCTCGCGACGCGCCTCGGAGCCCGTACACCTTTGCCGAGACGCTGGAGAAGCCGTGAGCAACACCTGGGACGCTGACCGCCGCCGCGCCGCGCTGCACGCCCTCGCCGACGCCCTGACCGGCGCCCGCGACCGGATCCTGCCGGTCGCCGCCGCCGAGACCGGCCTCGCCGAGGCGCGGCTCACCGCCGAACTGGAGCGGACCACCGGCCAGCTCCGGCTGCTCGCCGACCGCATCGCCACCGCCGGCGCCGCGGTCGTCGCGCCCGCCGCCGCGGCCGGCGGCGCCGACGTCGTGCTGGTCCGCGTGCCGATCGGGCCGGTCGCGGTGTTCGCCGCGTCGAACTTCCCCCTCGCCTTCGGGGTGCTCGGCGGCGACACCGCCGCCGCCCTCGCGGCCGGCTGCCCCGTCGTCGTCAAGGCACACCCGGCCCAGCCGCGCACCGCCGACCTGCTCGCCGGCCTCGCCGCCGCGGTCCTGCCCGAGGGCGTGTTCCGGCTCGTCCACGGCGGCGTCGACGCCTCCCTCGCGCTGGTGCGCGATCCGGCGATCCGTGCGGTCGCCTTCACCGGCTCGCCGACCGGCGGGCGGGCGCTCATGGACGCCGCCGCCGCCCGCCCCGACCCGATCCCCGTGTTCGCGGAGATGGGCTCGCTGAACCCGGTCTTCGTCCTGCCGTCGGCGCTGCCGGACCCCAGATGGCCGGACGCGCTCGCCGCCGCGGTCACCGGCTCGGCCGGGCAGCTGTGCACCAAACCCGGGCTCGTCGTCGTGCCGCCCACCGCCGACGGCTTCGTCGCGGCGTTCGGCGCCTCGGTCGCCGCGGCCGGCCCGTTCGACCGGATGCTGACCGCCGCGATGGCCGACGCCCACGCGCGGTGGCTGACCCGCGCGGCCGGCCTCGGCGTGGTGACCGGCGGGGCGTCACCCCGGCACGCGTTCACCGTCGAGGTCGGCGCGCTCGCCGGTGAACTGCTCGAAGAGCACTTCGGTCCGGCGGCCGTCGTCGTGCGTACCCCCGCGGAACGCTATGGCGAGATCGCCGCCGCCCTGCCCGGTTCGCTCACCGCGACCGTCCTCGCCGCACCCGATGACGAGCTGCTGCCCGGGTTGCTGGCCGACCTGGTGCCGCTCGCCGGCCGGATCGTCCTCAACGGCGTGCCGACCGGCGTGGCCGTCTGCGACGCGACGCACCACGGCGGGCCGTGGCCGGCGACCTCGAACCCGCTGCACACCTCGGTCGGCACCCGCGCCGTCGACCGCTTCCTGCGCCCCGTCGCCCTGCAGGGCTTCCCACCCGAACTGGCGGCCGCCGGTCAGGTATCCAGGACGTTCATGTAGACCGCGTTCAGGATCTTCCATCCGTCCGCGGTCCTGATGAGGTGCAGCTACACGGCGGCCGTGTCGTCCATGCCCGTTCGTCCTTCAGGGTTTCGTCGTCACCGTGGGTTTCACGGATCGCACCGGCACGGTGCCGGCGCACAGCGCGCGGATCCGGGCGAGCAGGGCGACGACCAGCGGTGCCGTCCCGAAGTCCCACGATCCGCCGTCCCAGTAGTGGGAGCGCTGCTGGAAGAACAGGCACGCCCGCAGCACGTCGACGTCGCCGGGGAGCTCGCCGGTGCGCTCCCAGTGGCGCTGGACCGGGACCGCCAGCTCGGACAGTCCCGCCGACCCGCCGTGCAGGTCGTAGCCGTTGTACGTGTGCGCGAACGTCACCAGTTCCGGGAAGCCGGCGTGCTCGTCGGGGACGCGTACCGCCGCCGCATCGGCAACCGCGTGCAACCGCACCTCCCGCGCGGTGACCTCGTGTCGCTCGGCGAACACGTCGACGAACAGCCTGGTGCCGGGCCCGTCGGGTTCGAGCCGGAGCTCGAAGCGGCCGTGCAGCCCCGGCACCGGGAACACCATCCGCGGCTCGTCGAGCTCCAGCAGCACGTCGAGCTCCGGCAGCCGCAGCGCGTGCTCGTCGACCAGGTGTCCCGCCCGGGCCCGGATGACGGCGTGGAGATACACCTGGATGCGGCGCAGCGTCTCGGCCGGCACGTCGGCCCGCCGGGGTGGCTCGAGAGCGCCGAGCAGGTGCGCGTGGTTGCCGCGCCGGGCCAGGTCGACGGGGCGCTCACCGGCGGCGGTGCGCAACCCGAGCCAGGCGCCGAGCCCGACGAGCCGCTCGACGACCTCCAGGGCCGCGCCCGCGTGCGCCGCCTGGTGCAGCGGCGCGAACCACGAGGTGCCACCGGGACGGACCGAGTTGACCAGGCCCGGCTCGGCGTCGAGGACCGCGAACACCGCTGGCCAGTCGTACCGTTTCGCGCAGTCGGCCAGCCGCTGCCGCACCAGCACCTGCGGCGACGTCGGCGACGTCACCCGGGTCGTGCCGTCCCACCTCTGCTCGGCCATTGACGCATCATGCCGCACCCGCCGGCTCCGGTCGCCCGTCGCTGGCCCGCTCGCCGACACCGGCACGACCATCAACGACGACCCCACCGCCGGTTCCTGCTCGTGGCGGTGCTTCCGGGAGCGCCCTGAAAAGTGTTATCCGGCCGGTGGGTTCCCGGTCTGTAGCACCCGAAGGGCCGCCCGGTGGGCGGCCGTGCCGAGGTGCGAGCGCGGGGAGCGGGCAGTGAGTGCACCGGAACGACGGGATGACGAGCTCGTGGCGGCGGTCCGCGCCGGCGAGCGGGGCGCGATGCGTGCGCTGGCCGCGCGCTATCTGCCGCTGGTGTACACGGTGGTGGGCCGGGCCGCGGAGCCTGGCCTGGACGTCGACGGCATCGTCCGGGAGACCATGGCCGGACTGGTGGCCGGGGTTCCGACGCTGCGTGAGCCGACGCGGCTGCGCGCCTGGGTGGTCACGATCGCCGTGCGGCACCTCGCCGACGCCCGCCGGCAGCGGCCGACCCCGGGGGACCGGCGCACCGACCCGGCCGCCGTCGGTGGGCTCGTCCTGCTGCGGCAGGCGCTGACCCGCGAGCAGCGGGAGGTGGCGGAGGCGACCCGGTGGCTGGATCCGCCGTACCGGGACCTGTTGTCGCTGTGGTGGCTGGAGGTCGGCGGGCACCTGAGCCGGTTCGACGTGGCCGCCGCGGTCGCGCTGCCGGTGCCGCACGTGGCGGTCCGCGTGCAGCGCATGCGCGAACAGCTGGACACGGCCCGGCGGGTGGTCGGTGTGCTGCGCGGCCGCCCGGCCTGCGACGACCTGCCGGCACTGGTGGCGGGCTGGGATGGGCAGCCGGATCCGTTGTGGCGCAAGCGGATCGGCCGGCACCTGCGCGGCTGCCACGGCTGCGCGGAGCGGGTCGGCGGCCGGCTGGTCCCACCGGAGCGCCTGCTCGCGG
This sequence comes from Dactylosporangium siamense, assembly GCF_016862795.1. GTDB lineage: Bacteria > Actinomycetota > Actinomycetes > Mycobacteriales > Micromonosporaceae > Dactylosporangium > Dactylosporangium siamense. The sequence continues at coordinate 23,985 of NZ_BONQ01000103.1, forward strand.
GCCTGCCGCCGCTCGTCCCGCCGGACCTGGCCGCGGCGCACGGCGCGCCGGGCGCCACCACCGCTGTTCCCCAGGCGCCGGCCACCTCGAGGTGGCCGGCGACCGGGTGAGATCAGGGCCGTCTGAAGGCCGCGGCGCCGACGGTGGAGGCACGGACCCGCAGCTGGCACTCGATCCGGATCAGCTCGTGCTGCTGGGCCTCGCCGTCGATCGCGGCCAGGAGCCGTTGACCGGCGACCAGGCCCATCTCCAGCAGCGGCAGCGCGACCGTGGTCAGCGGGGGTCGCTGGTGCACGGCGAGGGACCGGTCGTCGAATCCGACCACCGCGACGTCGCCGGGGATGCTCAGGCCGCGTTCGTGGATCGCGGCCAGCGCGCCGGTGGCCAGGTCGTCGCTGGCGCAGAAGATCGCGTCGGGGGGCTGGGCCGCGGCGAGCATGGCGTCGGCGAGCGCGAAGCCGTCCTCCGGGGCCCAGGACGGCGCGTGCCGGACGAACGCCGGGTCGAGCGGGACACCGGCGGCGCGCATGGCGTCGGTGAGACCTTCGAGGCGGTCGGCGGTCACCTCCCAGGACGCGGGCCCGTTGATGAAGCCGATCCGGCGCCGGCCGATCTCGATGAGGTGCTCGGCGGCGAGGACGGCGCCGCCGCGGTCGTCGGGCAGGATGCTGGGCACGGCCTGGCCGACGCCGTACTCGTACAGGAAGACGTAGGGCGTGTCCGGCAGCGGCAGGGCCGGTCCGGTCCGTGGGCGGACCCGGTTGCCGGACATGATGATCAGCCCGTCCACCTGGCGGTCGAGCAGCCGGCGCAGGTGTTTGCGCTCCCGTTCCGGGTCGCCGTAGCTGTTGGCCAACAGCACCGAGACGTCGTAGGTCGAGGCGGCGTCCTCTACCCCGCGCATCAGGGCGTTGGTGAAGATACCCTCGAGGTCGTCGGTCAGAATGGCGATGGTGCCGGTGTGCCGGGAGCGCAGCCCGCGGGCGACGGTGTTGGGCCGGTAGCCGAGCCGGGTGATCGTGTCGAGCACCCGCTGGCGGACCTCGGCGCCGACGTCCGGGCGGTCGTTGAGCACCTTCGACACGGTGGCGGTCGAGACCTTGGCCACGGAAGCGACGTCACGCATGGTGACGCGGGCGGCCGCGCTGCGCGGGCTGCTCACGAGGGGCGCTCCTAATCGATTACGTGAATGTTGGCGTACGGGACACTAGCAGAAAGTCCTGCTGACACTATTGACACGGATCGGACGCGCGGTTGTAACGTGCACTCCACGAAATCGATTACGTAACTCGCGAAGGAGTGGCGATGGCGGTACCCGTCCTGACCGGGCGCAGGCGGCGCGGCTCTATGGCGCGCCGTCAACGCATGGGCCTGCTGTTCGTGGCACCGGCCGTGCTGCTCGTGCTCGGCATGTTCGTCCTGCCGATCATCGTGACGGCTGTGATGTCGTTCTACGACTGGTCGCTGCTCGGCGAGCGGCGGTTCGTCGGCCTGGCCAACTACCGCCGGCTCACCGGCGACGACTCCTTCTGGCACAGCCTCGGCTTCACCACCGTGTACACGGTGATCGTCACCGCGGCGCTGCTCGTGGTCGGCTTCGCCCTCGCCTCGGCGGTTCGCCACCGCAGGCGCGGCGTGGGGCTGCTGCGCACCGCGTTCGTCATGCCGGTCGTCATCGGGTTCGCCACCGCCAGCTACCTGACGCTGTGGCTGCTGGACGACCGCATCGGCATCGTGCCCGACCTGCTGCGCCGGACCGGCCTGGCCGACGGCAACGTGTCGGTCTTCAGCTCCTACCCGTCGGCGCTGACCGTGGTCGTGCTGCTGGTCGTGTGGAAGACCGTCGGGCTGACGATGCTGCTGCTGATGACCGGCATGCAGGCGATCTCGAAGGACTTCTACGAGGCCGCGCAGGTCGACGGTGCCCGCCGGATCCGGGTGTTCTTCTCCATCACGCTGCCGCTGCTGCGGCCCACGGTCGGGCTGGTGCTGATCCTGACCGTGATCGGCAGCTACCTGGCGTTCGACCAGTTCTTCATCCTGACCCAGGGCGGCCCGGACAACAGCACGATCCCGGTGGTGTACCTGATCTACCGGGCCGGGTTCATCGACTTCAACCTCGGCTACTCCGCCGCGATGTCGATCGCGCTCATGGTCATCCTGCTCATCCTCACGAGCATCCAGCTGCTGCTCGTGCGCACCCGGGAGGACTCGTGACCATGACGTCGCTCGAGCCCGCGACGACCGCGGCCGCCGAGTCCGCCACCCCGCCGAGGCGGCGGACCGGGCGCCCGGAGTGGCTGCCGGCGGTGCCGTTCTACGCCGTGTGCGGGCTGCTCGCCCTGCTGTTCGTCGCGCCCGTCGCCTGGCTGGTGGTGTCGTCGTTCAAGAGCAGCGCCGAGTTCGCGCAGAGCCCGCCCACGCTGCTGCCGACGACCTGGAGCCTGGAGAACTACCGCAGGCTGCTCGACGCCGGGCTCTGGCAGAACGTGACCAACAGCCTGATCGTCACCGCCGGCACGGTCGTCGCGGCGAGCACGCTGTCGGTCCTCGCGGGCTACGGCTTCGCCCGGTTCCGGTTCCCCGGCAAAGGGGTGCTGTTCCTGATCGTCCTGTCCACGCTCATGATCCCGTTCCAGTCGATCGTGCCGTCCCTGTACGTCATCCTCGACGCGCTCCAGCTGACCAACTCCCGGCTCGGGCTGGTGCTGGTCTACACCGTGTTCGCGCTGCCGTTCGGCATCTTCACCATGCGGGCTGCCTTCGCCGCCGTGCCACCGGCGATCGAGGAGGCCGCGATCGTCGACGGCGCCGGCTCGCTCTCGGCGCTGCGGCGGGTGCTGCTGCCGATCGTCACGCCGGGCGTGGCCACCGTCGCGCTCTACGCGTTCTTCACCGCGTGGAACGAGTTCCTCGCCGCGCTCATCTTCACCACCCGGCAGCAGCAGTACACGCTGCCGGTCGTCCTGGCCAACCTGCAGACCGGTGCCGGCGGGACGCTCAACTGGGGCGTGCTGGAGACCGGAGCCGTGTTCGCCGCCCTGCCCTGCATCGCCATCTTCCTGATCCTGCAGCGCTACTACGTCGCCGGGCTGACCGGCGGCGCCGTCAAGGGATAGCCCCCACTCCGCACACACCCCCAACAGGAGTCCCGCAATGTCTTCAACGCCCCGGCTGCGCCGGCTGGCGCCGGTCCTGGCCGCCCTCATCACGGTCACCCTCGGCGCCTGCAGCAACACCGACGACGCCACCACGTCCGCGGCCCCGGCCGAACTCACCGGTGATGGCCCGGCCAACCTCTGGGTCCGCGCCGGCGACGAGCCGATGGACAAGGCGCTCGTCGCCGCCTGGAACGACGCCAACCCCAACCGCAAGATCACGATGCTGACGGTCCCGGACGCGCAGTACGTGCAGAAGTACGTCCAGGCGGTCCGCAGCGGCGACGCGCCCGACCTCGTCGCGGTCGACATCGCCAACGTCAAGTCGCTGACCAGCCAGAAACTGCTGACCGACATCACCGCGCAGGTGGACGCGCTGCCCTACAAGAAGGCGCTCGCGCCGGCCGCCGTGGAGGTCAGCACCGTCGACGGCAAGATCTTCGCGCTGCCGCACCAGCTCGACGTGTCGATGCTCTACTACAACAAGACGCTGTTCACGAAGGCCGGACTCGACCCGGCCAAGCCGCCGGCCACGCTGGACGAGGTGGTCGGGGCGGCCCGTAAGATCACCGCCCTCGGCGACGGAAACTACGGCTTCGCCTTCGCCGGCAACTGCGCCGGCTGCAACGCGTACACGCTGCTGCCGTACATCTGGGCCAGCGGCGGCGACATCATGAACGCCGACGGCACCCAGGCGACCCTCGACGACCCGGCGGTCGCGGCCGCGCTCAACGCCCACAAGACGATGTGGGACGAGAAGCTCATGCCGGCCGCGGTCAAGGACGACAACGGCGCGACCTGGCTCACCGGCTTCCAGTCCGGCAAGATCGGCATGGTCGCGCTGGGCAGCTTCGCCGTCAGCGTCTACAAGGCGCAGGCCGGCCTCGACTTCGGCGTCACCACGATCCCGGGCAGCTCGGGCACGTCGGCCTTCCTCGGCGGCGACGTCATCGGCATCGCCAAGGGCGCCAAGAACGCCAAGACGGCCTGGGACTTCATCGCCTGGAGCATGTCCGAGGACGTGCAGAAGACCGTCGTGGCCAAGACCGGCCAGCTCACCGTCCGCTCCGACGCCGCGGACAACAGCTTCACCCAGGCAGAGCCGCGGCTGCTCGCGGCCAACAAGCTCATCGCGCAGGCCAAGGTGCCGGTGACCGCCAAGTACAACTCCCTGTTCATCGACCCGACCGGGCCGTACCTGCAGTTCGTCCGGGACTGGGTGTTCACCGGCGACACCGCGAAGGCCATCTCCACGGGCAAGTCCGGCTTCAGCAGCCGGCTCGCGTCCTGACCCCTTTCCTCAAGGAGTAGCACCATGCACGACCTGAGCTTCCGGTGGCCGCACCCCCGGATCACCACGTCGCTGGGCCCGATCACCGTCCGGATCCACACCGGCGAGAACGTGTACGGGCTCGACCCGGACACCCTGCGGGTGGACACCGACGGTGCCACGACCACCGTCGTCGCCGACGGCCTGACCTGGGCCGGCGGTCAGGAACGCGGCCCCGGGAGCGCGGTCGTGCGCATCGAGGACGAACCCGGCGCGGTCCGGGTGTCGGTCCGCGCCACCCACCGCGACGGCATCCGCTGCGTCGCCGTCGTCCTGCACGACCAGCCGACCGGCGACGTCACCGCCCTGCGCGAGGGCGACCTGCCGGTGCCGGCCACCGGGCGGGTCGTGCAGTACCCGAACGGCTGGTTCGACCTCGCCACCCCGCTGCTCGGGCTCAGGCGGCCCGACGGCACGGTCACCGTCGCCCGCAGCCTCGACGGGGAGGTGCGCAGCAAGCGGTTCGCCGTCGTCCCGCACTTCGACGCGCCGGACACCTGCGACCTCGAACTCATCGCCGACGCCGCCGCGACCCGGCCGTCCGCCGAGTTCGACGTGCCGGTCTGGGAGCTGCGCCGCACCGCGGACCTGGCCCCCGTCCTGGCCGAACACACCGCGCACGTCCGCGCCGCCTACGCGCTGCCCACCTGGGAGGAGCGCACCGACGTGCCCGCCTGGCTGCGCCGGACCTCCCTCGTCGTCTCCCTCAACGGCATGCACTTCACCGGCCGGGTGTTCCTGGACTACGACGGCATGCTCGACGCGCTGCGACAGCTCGGCGAGCAGATCGACCCGGCCCACATCCTCGCCTACCTGCCGGGCTGGGAGGGGCGGTACTACCGCTGGTACGGCCGCTTCGACGTCGACGAGCGGCTCGGCGGCGCCGAGGGCTTCCGCCGGCTGATCGACGGCGCGCACCAGCTCGGTGCCCGCATCATGCCGATGTTCGGCGCCAATGTGGCCGCCCGCGACCTGCCCGGCTTCGAGACCTGGGCGGCGCCCGGGCAGCTGCTCAACCCCAGCGGGCACACCCCGATCGGCTCGGTCGACTGGGACGCGTCCCGGCACTTCGACCACAGCTGGGGCGCCCTGATCAACCCGTCCTACGAGCCGTGGCGCCGGCACCTCGCGGAGCAGATCGTGCGGCTGCACCACGAGTACGGCTTCGACGCGGCGTTCCTGGACATCTCCGCGATGTACAACAACGACCCGCGCGGCAGCACCACGGCCGGCCTGCAGGCCCTCGTCGACCTGCTCCGCGACGGCAGCCCCGACCTGCTCATCGCCGGTGAGGCCTGGTTCGACGGGATCGGCGGCATCATCCCGCTCGTGCAGGCGGGCCACCGCGACACCGTGCCGACCCATCACGACCAGCCGGATCAGGCCCTGTTCACCGGCACCAACCGGTCGTTCGGCCACATCTGCCTCGGCGACCCCGCGCACGGCTCGACCGGCGTGCACGAGGCCGGCTACAACGCGCACTGGCGGCTGCCGGTCCGCGAGGGTGTCATCCCGACGCTCACCGTCGTCGACGACACCCTCACCGCCGCGCCCGACCGGGTCGCCCTGATCGTCCAGGACGCCCAGGAGTACGCGGCCAAGTACCTCAGCTGACCGCCCGGTAATCGTGACGGCCGCCGTGGGCTTGAGCAACCCGCGGCGGGCGTCCGCCATGACGGCCGCCGTGGGCCTGAGCAACCCGCGGCGGCCGTCCGCCGTGCAGGGCGGCCCGCCACCGGCGCAGCACCGACGGGGGCAGCAGGACCGCCCTGATCCGGATGGCGGCGGACGCGTGCCCGGCGAGGTCCTCGCGGACCGCCCCCAGCGCGCTGCGCAGCTCCCGTGCCTCCAGGGGGCGGCGGGCGTACCGGGCGTGCTCCTCGACCTCGTTGAGCTGCCGGACGCCGGCGCGGGCCCGCTCGTGCAGGCGTCCCTCGACGACGAGCCGCTCGACGGTCGCCCGGGGCGTCTCGGTGTCGCGGACGGGCAGCCGGTAGTCGAGCATGGTGTCGATCAGCTCGTCCCAGGCGTGGTGCGCGTGCGATCTCGCGGCGTCCTCGGTGCTCCCGCTGGAGGCGCGGGCCAGCCGGTTCCCGCGGGCCCGGCGGCGGGCCGCCGCGGGGGAGAGCAGGAGCAGCAGGACGAGCGCCCACGGACCGGCCGTCACCAACAGCTCCACTATGGACGGTCCAGCCGCGTCGCCGGGGCCACCGGGGTCGGTCACCACCGGGGCCGTGGGTCCCGGCGTCGGCTCGTTGCCCGTCGCGGTCGGGCCGGGCGCGGGACCGCCCCGCCGCTGGTCCTCCGGCTCCCCGGTCGCGGCGGCGCCCGGCACGTAACTGGTGTCCGCCGAGCCACTGATCGCCGATGGTGGGGTCGCGTCGAACGGCAGCCAGCCGAACCCGGGGAAGTACACCTCGGTCCAGGCGTGCAGCTCCCGGTTGGTCAGGACCGTGCCGCCGTTGCGCTTGACGCCGCGGGCGAAGCCGATCGCGACCCGGGACGGGATCCCCGCCTCGCGCAACAGCCAGCCGAACGCCGCGGCGTACTGGACGCAGAACCCGTGTCTGGTGCGCAGGAAGCCGTCGATGTCGATGTCGGGGCCGACGCCGGTGTCGTAGCGGAAGTCGTTCGCCGTCGAGAAGAACTCGCGGATCGCCGTGACCTTGTCCAGCTGAGTCGCCTTGCCCCGCACCAGGTGCGCGACGGTCGACCGGGCCGTCGCGTTCGCCGGCACGGCGAGCATGTCCTTGACCGCCGGGTCGGTGGGGTCCAGCGGGGCCGCGCCGCGCAGGTCCTCGGGCGTGATGTCGGGCCGGGCGTAGGTCAGCGAGTAGCGCCGCCCCGCCGCGGTCTGCTGCCGTGAGGACACGACCGTGGTCCGGGGGTCGAACGTCCAGCTGCGATCGACGCCGTCGATCCGGGACGGCCACGCGTAGATCGGCAGGTAGCCGTCGCCGAGCCCGGCGGACACCACGATGTCGGCCCGGTGCTCGGTGCTCGTGACCGCGCCGTCCCACGCCGGCCGGTCGAAGCCGTCGAGCACCGGCCTGCCGGTGCCGGCAGGCCGCTCGGCGAAGCCCCGCTCGGTCAGCCGGTCGAGGGTGTTGAGGCGCAGGTAGTACGGGTCGGGTTCGGTCGTGTTCGTGACCGTGACCATGGTGACCGTCGGGCCCTGGCGCAGCCGGCCGGCGAACTCGGCGAGCATGCTCACCGACCGGCTCTCGTCCGGCGCGCCCCAGCCGTCGAGCCGGTCCAGGGCGCCGCCCGGCATGGCGAACGGCACGAGCGGCACGAGGACCGCCAGGCCGACGCCGACGGCGCCGAGCCGCTGGCCGGCGGCGGCGAGCGGCGACGGCTGCCACGGGTCGAGGTCGTGCCCGTCGCCGCTGAACCGCCGGCCGAATCGGCGGACCCGGTCGACGTTGTCGGCCACCAGCAGCCACAGGAAGCCCACCGCGCCCAGGACGAACGGCCACCAGCTGGTGCTGCCGTCGGTCACGGCGACCGGCACCGAATACACCGCGAGCATCGGCAACCCGGCGAGCGCGGGCCGGCGCAGCACGACCGCGAAGAGGTCGACGAGCCAGGCGACGACGGCGACGCCGAGGACGGCGACGAACAGGAGGCTCTCCCGGTCGCTGACGGGTGCCGCGAACCTGCGCATCTCGTCGCCGGCGGTGCGCAGCAGGGCACCGAAGTGGGCGAAGGTGCCCGGTGCGGGGATGACGCCGCCGTATTCGCGGCCGCTGGGGAACAGCCAGGTCAGGACCAGCAGTCCGGCGAGCGCCATGGCCGCGCCCGGCGCCCAGCGCGGTGCGCGCCCACCGTGCGCCAGCAGGGCCGCGCCGCACATGGCCGCCACCACCAGCGCCGCCCGCACCGCCCAGGTCGCGTGGTCGAACACGGTGGTCACCGGCAGCGCGGCCAGCAGCGCCGCCCCGGCGGCCACCAGCGTGAGACGCCTGTCCTGGCTCATCCGGCCCCCGTTGCTCGGCGCTGTCACGATGTTGGACTCCTCAACCCAACGCCCGGTTGCCCGCCCGGGGTTGCGCGACATCGACAACTCTTCGCGAAGTAGCAGTGGCGCCAATCGGTTTGTTGTGCAAACCTATTGGCATGACTTCCGATGCGGCGCCTGCCGGCGATCCCCGCCGGCTCCTCGCCGACGTGCGTGGCCTCATCGGCGGCGGCGTCCTGCTGCTGGGCAGCGCCGGGTTCGCGCCGGCGCAACGACCGCGGTCCCGGTGAACGACGACACCGGGGGCCCGCACCCGGTCACCGGGCTCGACGACGTCGTGCACCAGCGGGTCAGGCTCGGCATCCTCACCATCGCGCACGAGGCCCGCCGGGTGGAGTTCGGCTTCCTGCGCACCCAGCTGGAACTGACCGCCGGCAACCTCTCCCAGCACCTCGGCGTGCTGGAGACCGCGGGCCTGGTCGAGGTCGAGAAGGGGTACGCCGGCAAGCGCGGCCGGACCTGGATCACCCTCACCCCGGCGGGCACCACCGCGCTCGCCGAGGAGATCGCGCGCCTCAAGCAACTCATCGCCCGCGTCGAATCGCCCCAATGACACCCGCCCAATGACACCCGCCCCAAAGACACCAGGAGGCACCATGTCCGCACCGCAGATCGACCGTGCCCGCCTGTCCCGCCGTGGCGTCCTCACCGCGGCCCTCGCGGCGGGGCTCACCGTGCCGTTCGGTGTGCCCGGCCGGGCCGCGGCCGGGGCCGCCGCCGGGCCGCCGCGGCTCGTCCTGCCCGCGCCGACCGGACCGTTCCCGGTCGGCACGGTCCCGCTGCACCTCGTCGACCGGTCCCGCCCGGATCCCCTGACCGGTCCGCCACACCACCGCGAGCTGATGGCCAGTGTCTGGTACCCGGCCCGCGACGTGGCCCGGTACCCGCGGGCGGAATGGCTGCCCGACGCGTCGCTGAACGCGCTGCTGACGCAGAACGAGTTCCCGCCCGACGTGGTGTCGACCCCGTTCACGGCCGGCCGCTCGGGCGCCCCGGTGCGCCGGTCGGGCGAGCGGCTGCCGGTCGTGGTGTTCTCGCACGGCGCGCACGGCCACCGCTTCGAGTACACGACCGTGGTGCAGGAGCTGGCCAGCCACGGATACGTGGTGGTGACCGTGGACCACACCTATGACGCGTTCACCGGGTTCCCCGACGGCCGGATCCTCGAACCGCTGCGGGACGGGGACTTCTTCCTCGGCGCCCGCGACTTCGCCGACGACATCCCGTTCGTCCTGGACTGCATCGAGGACCTCGCCGCCGGGCGGAACCCCGACGCCGATCACCGGCCGCTGCCCGCCGGGCTGCGCGGCGCCCTCGACCCGCGTCGCATCGGCATGTTCGGCTGGTCGAAGGGTGCGACGGCCACCGCCTGGACCATGCTGGCGGACCGGCGGGTGCGCGCCGGGCTGGCCATCGACGCCCCGATGGAGCCGCTCGTCGAGACCGATCTCGACCGGCCCTTCATGCTGATGACCGCCGAGTTCACCCGCGCCGAGGAGCCGGTCGCCCAATGCTGGTCGCACCTGAAGGGATGGCGGCTCAACATCCAGGCCGACGGCGCGAGCCACCGCTCGTACTGCGACTACGAGGTGCTGGTGCCGCAGCTGGCGGCCGTGGTCGGAATGAGCGACGAGGAACTGCTGGGCTGGATCGGCCCCCTCGAGCCGTCCCGGGGGCTGCGCATCCAGCAGGCGTACCCCCTCGCGTTCTTCGACCAGCACCTGCGCCACCGCCGCCAGCGCCTCCTCGAAGGCCCGTCCCGGGCGTTCCCCGAGGTGCGTTTCATCCCGTAGGCGCAGCGTCGCGCTTCCCGACCCACGCCGGTCGGGGAGCGCGGCGCGATCGCCGGTCAGACCAGGCCGAGCTCGCGGGCCCGGCGCACGGCCTCGCTGCGACTCGTCACCTGCAGCTTGCGCAGCACGTCGCGGATGTGGGTGCGCACCGTGCCCACCGACACGTGCATCATCGCCGCGACCTCCTCCGCCGGCGTCAGCGCCGCCAGGTGCCGCAGGACCTCCGCCTGCCGGGCGCTGAGCACGGGCACCGGCCCGGCCACCAGCGGCCGGCCCGGATCCGCCGGCGCGACACCCGGCAGCCGCAACAGCCGGCGCAGGACGGCGTCCGACTCGTAGACCGCGCGCGTGCCGCCGTCGTCGACCGTGAACTCGACCGCCGTCTGCAGCGCCTCCGCGGCCCGTTCCTGGTCGCCCTGGCGGGCCGTGGCCGCGGCGACCAGCAGCCAGGCGTCGACCAGGACCCCCACCGGCAGGCCGAACTGCCGCAGCACCCGGTGCGCGCACTCGACCGCGTGCTGCGGGTCGCCGGCGGCGAGGAAGGCGGCGCCGCGGACCACGTCGACCTCCGGCCGGTCCAGACCGAGGAGGGCCAGTCCCCGGAACGCCTCCTCGTGCCGGCCCATCGCGACCAGGACCCGCAGCTCGGCGAGGTCCAGCTCGTGCCGCACCCATCTGCGGGCCGGTGCCGCGACCGGCGTGCCGCGCAGCACCGACAGCGCGGCGGGCAGCTCACCGCGGGCCCGCAGCAGCCTGGACCGCACGATGGCCAGGCTGGCCGCGTAGACGCTCTCCCGCGGCCCGCTGCCGGCCTCCAGCCCGGCCTCGGCGGTGCGCAGGTAGTGCCAGGCGGCGGCGGTGTCGTACCGTTCGACCGCCACCCAGGCGAGGGCGGCGTCGGCGACGTGCCGCGGCCCCCGGTTCAGCTCCTGGGTGCGCGCCACGACGTCGGACGCCCGCTGCGCCGCGTCGTACGCCGCCCGCAGCCGGCCCAGCAGCGCCTCGGTGAAGGCCAGGTGCTGCGTGCAGTACGCGAGCAGCCCGCCGCACCGTTCGCTGACCGCCGCCCGGACCGCCGCGGCGTACCCGTCGGCGGCCTGGGCGAGCCGTCCCGCCCGCAGGTGCGCGGTCGCGACGCCGGACAGCACGAACACCGACAGCTCGGGCCGGGCCGCGACCCGGCCGTGGTCGACCTGGGGCAGCAGCTGCATCGCCGTCTGCGTGACCGCCTGGAGCAGCTCGGCGTCGCCCGTCTCGTAGGCGACCGACTGCCGCACGATGCAGGCCGCGAGCCGGCTCGGCAGTGCCGCGTCCGGGCCGGGCAGCCACGCGTCACCGGCCAGCAGCCGCTCGGCGCGGGTGATGTCGTCGTGGCTGAGCGCGAGCGCGGCGGCGACCATCACGCCCTCCGGGGTCCCCGGTGTCGCGGGCATGCCGGCGAGCAGGCCGGTGAGCCGCCCGGTCGGCCCGTCCATGATGACCTCGGCGACGGCCAGGTCGTCGACGACGAACCGGGCCGCCGCGTCCCAGGCGCCCACCGCGGCGGCGTGCCCGACCGCCCCGGGCAGCTCGCCGTGGCGGGCGCACCACCGGGCCGCGACGAGCCGGGCGGAGCGCTCCTCCTCGGCCGGCAGCGGCAGCCGGTCGCGCAGCACCGCGCGGAACAGCGGGTGGAACCGGCGGGTGCCCCGCATCCCCGGCACGTCCTCCAGGAACGCGCCGGCCTCCTCGAGGTCGGCGAGCACATCCCAGGTGGCGCCGGTGCCGTGCGGGCCGCCGACGAGCGCCGCGAGCTCGGCGGTGAACGCGTCGAGCCGCCCGACCCCGGCCAGGAGCCGCCGTTGCGGCGGGGTCAGCCGGTCGAGGATCTCCCCGGCGAAGTAGTCGACGATGTAGTCGTGGCCGGCCAGCGCGGGCACGGTCACGCCGTCTTCGTCCCGCATCGCCATCGCGCACAGCCGCACCCCGGCGAGCCAGCCCCGGGTCTGCCGGGTGACCTCGTCGAGGGCGGCGTCGGTCAGGTCGATGCCGTACAGGGCGAACATCGCCCGCACCTCGGCGGGGTGCAGCGCGAGGTCGGCCGCGGGCACCTCGCTGAGCTGGTCGGTCAGCCGGTAGCGGTGCAGCGGGAACTGCGGCCGGTGCCGGCCGATCAGCACGAGCCGGAGCCGGCCCTGCGCGTGCCGCAGCAGGAACTCGACCTCGTGCAGCTGCTCCGCGTCGAGCCAGCCGACGTCGTCCAGGACCAGCACGATCGGGTCATGATGCCGGGCCAGCACCGCCGCCACCTCGATCACGGCCCGGTGATCGGGCCCATCGGTCCAGTCCAGCAGCGCCGCGGGCAGCAGCGCGCCGGCCCGCCGCAGGGCGGCCAGCAGGTGCCGCCACATGCGCGCCGGCTGTCGCCGGTCGTCCTGGTCGAGGGTGAGCCAGGCGATCGTGTCCCAGCCGGGACTGTCGTCGGCCCACGCCGCGATCAGCTGGCTCTTCCCGGACCCGGCCGGGCCGGTGACGACGGTGACCGGCCGGTCGGTCAGGCTCCACAGCGCGTCGATGAGCCGCTCCCGCCGCAGCCACCGCTCCACCGGCTCGGGCCGGGCCAGCTTCGCGGGCAGCAGCGCGGACGCGTCCGCCCGTGCCGGCGCGTCGCCAGTGACGCCTCCACTCGTTTCGATGGGGTCCAGCATGGCAGCGCGGCACCACCGGGCGCCACGCGTGCCGTGGCGGGGGCCCGGCCGGGGGGCGTTTTCCCTGTTCCGGCCCGGTATGGCAACGCAGCGGCCATATGCTCGGTGGGCCGGCCGGTCGAAGGGAGCAGTCTCATGGCGACCTTGCTGCACCGTCTCGGTGCCTTCGCGGCCCGCCGCCGCTGGACCGTGCTCGGCGTGTGGGCGGCGGTCCTCGTCGCCGTCGGCGTGTCCGCGGCGGCGTTCGCGCAGCCGACCACGTCGGCGATCACGATCCCCGGGACCGAGTCGCAACGCGCCATCGAACTGCTGGCGACGAAGTTCCCCGGCACCGGCGGCGCCAGCGCCCGGATCGTCGTCGCCGCGCCGAAGGGGCACACCCTCGACGAGGCCGACTACACCGCGCGGGCCGCCGAGGCGCTCACCGCGCTGGCCAAGGCGCCGCAGGTCATCGCGGTCACCGGGTTCACCGAGGCGACGCTCAGCGCGGACAGGCGCATCGCGTTCGCCGACGTGCAGTACGCGGTGCCGGTCGCCGACGTCACCCAGGAGGCCAAGGACGCCCTCGAGGCGCTCGCCGGGCCGGCCCGCGCCGCCGGGCTACAGGTCGAGTTCTCCGGCGGGGTGGTGTCGACCACCGAGGCGCACGGCGCGAGCAGCGAGCTGTCCGGCATGATCGTCGCGTACCTGGTGCTGGCGCTCACGCTCGGCGGCCTGGTGATCGCCGGCATGCCGCTGCTCAACGCGCTCGTCGGGGTCGGTGTCGGGATGCTGGGCATCCAGGTGGTGACCGGGTTCGTCACGCTCAACTCGACCGCGCCGGCGCTCGCCACGATGCTGGGCCTCGCGGTCGGCATCGACTACGCGCTGTTCATCGTGGCCCGGCACCGCCAGCAGGTCCGCGACGGCATGGCCGTCGACGAGTCGATCGCGGTGGCCACCGGCACCGCCGGCAGCGCCGTGGTCTTCGCCGGCGTCACCGTGATCATCGCCCTGTGCGGCCTGGCGGTGGCCCGCATCCCGTTCCTGACCGTGATGGGCCTGTGCGCCGCGGCCACCGTCGCGGTCACCGTCGTGCTGGCGGTCACGCTCACCCCGGCGGTCCTCGGCGTCGCCGGGCACCGCATCGCCCGGAGCCGCGTCGCGTTCCTGAACCGGCGCGCCGAGCCGAAGGCCAGGCCGTTCGGGCAGCGCTGGGCGCGCGTCGTGACCGCCCGGCCGTGGCTGACGGTGCTGGCCTGCCTGGCCGTCGTCGGCGTCATGGCGCTGCCGGTGCTGGACATGCGCCTGGGCCTGCCGTCGGACGGCACCAAGTCGACCGGCACGACCGAACGCCGCGCCTACGACCTGCTCGCCAAGGGCTTCGGCGCGGGCTTCAACGCCCCGCTCACGCTCGTGCTGTACGGTCCCGGCCGCACCGACATGAAGACCGTCGGCGAGCAGGCCGCGCCGCTGGTGCAGGCCGACCCGGACGTCGCGGTGGCCGTCCCCGCGGCCACCAACCAGGCGGGCGACGTGGTGATCCTGTCGGTCATCCCGAAGTCCGGCCCCGACTCGCCGCAGACCAAGGACCTCGTCAAGCGGATCCGCGCGGCCGGCGAGGAGGCGAAGCGGCAGGCCGGGATCACCGCGTACGTCACCGGCACCACCGCGTTCAACAACGACGTGTCGGACAAGCTCGGCAGCGCCCTCACCCCGTTCCTGACGCTCATCGTCGTGCTCGCCCTGCTCCTGTTGTTGCTGGTGTTCCGTTCGGTGCTGGTGCCGGTGAAGGCCGTCGCCGGGTTCCTGCTGTCCCTCGGTGCCTCGATGGGCATGGTCACCTTCGTGTTCCAGCAGGGCCATCTCGGCGGCGTGTTCGGCGTGCAGGCCCCGGGCCCGATCATGAGCTTCCTGCCGGTGCTGGTCATCGGCATCCTGTTCGGCCTGGCGATGGACTACGAGGTGTTCCTGGTCTCCCGGGTCAAGGAGGCCTTCACCCATCACGGCGACGCCCGCCGCGCGATCGTCGACGGGATGCGCGACAGCGCCCGGGTCGTCACCGCCGCCGGTCTGATCATGGCGGCCGTGTTCACCGCGTTCATCTTCGGCGGCGACGTCATCATCAAGGCGATCGGCTTCTCCCTGGCCGTCGGCGTCGCCGTGGACGCCTTCATCGTCCGCATGACCCTCGTCCCGGCGGTGCTGCACATCCTCGGGCGCAGCGCCTGGTGGCTCCCGCGCCGGTTGCAGCGGCTGCTGCCGGACGTGGACATCGAGGGCACCCGGCTGGCGGCGGAGGCGAGCCACCACCCCGAACCCGAACTGGTGTCACACCGCTGAGGGTTGACCTTCCAGCTACTGGAACGGGTTGACTGGACGCATGACACCGGGCGTCACCATCGGGGAGTTCTCACGGCTGTGCCACCTCAGCGCCAAGACGCTGCGGTATTACCACGACATCGAGCTGCTGGTGCCGGCCAGCGTCGACGGCACCGGATACCGGCGGTACGCACCCGGTCAGGTCGACGACGCGCACCTCATCCGGCGCCTGCGCGACCTCGACATGCCGATCGCCGAGATCCGGGGCGTGCTCGCCGAGCCGGACCCGGCCGCGCGGCAGGACGCGCTGGCGCGGCACCTGGACCGGATGGAGGCCGAGCTCACCCGCACCCGGGACGTCGTGGCCTCGCTGCGGCGGCTGCTGGGGTCCGAGCCCGACCTGCCGGTGCGGCACCGCCGGGCGCCGGGGTCGCCGGTGCTGCGGATGTCGGCGCGGCTGGCCCGCACCGAGGTGACGGACTTCTGCCGGCGGGTCTACCCCGAGATGTACGCGGTCCTCGGCGCGCTCGGCACCGACCCGGCGGGACCCGCGGGGGCGACCTACTCGGCGGAGTTCTTCGAGGGCGAGACCGGTGACGTCGTCGCCTTCGTGCCGGTGGCGGCGTCAGCGGTACCACCCGGCGACGACCGTTTCGGCATCCTCCCGCCCGCCCGGTACGCCGTCGCCGTCCACAGCGGACCGTTCAGCGACTGTGACATCACCTACGGCCGGCTCGGCCGGCACGTGGCCGAGCACGACATCGCACTGCCCGACCCGATCGTCGAGCTCTACCTCGTCGGCCCCGACGAGACCGGCGACCCGGAACAGTTCCGCACCGAGATCTGCTGGCCCATCCAACCTGAGGAGCGCTTCGCATGACCGACCTCGCCATCGCCCACGTCACCGTCGACTGCACGGACGCGGCCGCCCTCGCCGCGTTCTACGCGGCGCTGCTGGACCGCGCGGTGGACCCCTCGCCGACCGAGTTCTTCGCCACCGTCGGCCGCTCGGCCGGCGCCCACCCGGTGCTCATGTTCATCCAGGTGCCCGACCGCACCCCGGGCAAGAACAGCATCCACCTGGACCTGCACACGGCCGACCTGCCCGGTGAGGTCGCCCGCGCGGTCGGCCTCGGCGCCAAGCACGTCGCGGACTTCGCCGAGTACGGCGTGGTTTGGACGACGCTCGCCGACCCGGAGGGTAACGTCTTCGACATCGGCGCGAGCTGATCTTCACCAGGGAGGCGTGGCTTGGACGGCGACCGGCGGAAACGCTTCGTCGAACTCCACCGGGAGGGCTGCTTCCTGCTGCCCAACGCGTGGGACATCGGCAGCGCCCGGATGCTCGAGGCGGCCGGTTTCCCGGCCGTGGCGACCACCAGCGCCGGGATCGCGTTCTCCCTGGGCCGCCCCGACCACGACTTCTTCGCCGAGCACGGACCCGCCGGCCGCATCGACCGCGACACGATGCTCCGGCGGGTCCGTGAGATCACCGCCGCGGTCGCGGTGCCGGTGAGCGCCGACCTCGAGGAGGGGTTCGGCGAGGCTCCGGAGACGGTCGCGACCACGATCAGGATGGCCCTGGCCGCCGGGGCCGCCGGCGGCAACATCGAGGACTTCACCGGCGAGCGGGCCCGCCCGCTGCACGACCCGGCGCTCGCGGTGGACCGCATCCGGGCCGCCCGGGCCACCGTGGACGCCGCCGGCGAGCCGTTCGTCCTCGTCGGCCGCACCGACACGCTGCTGGTCGGCGGCTCCGTCGCCGAGTCCGTCGAGCGGGCCAACGCCTACCTGGCGGCCGGCGCGGACTGCGCGTTCGTGCCGGGCGCCGCCGACGCCGCCACCATCGCCACCCTGGTCCGCGAGCTGGACGGCCCGCTCAACGTCGTCATGGGCCTCACCGGCAACGCGCTCTCCCTCGACGACCTGCGCGACCTCGGCGTGCGCCGGGTCACCGTCGGTGGCAGCATCGCCCGCGCCATGTATCGCCACCTGCAGCGCGCCGCCCAGGAACTGGCGCAGGGCACCTTCACCTACGCCCAGGACCAGCTCTCCCAGGCCGACCTCAACGACCTGTTCCGCCCGCACCAACCCGACGTCGGCTGACGGACCGGAGTCGGCGGGTGGTGCAGACGCACGAACTGCTCGTCGACGGCGGTCGGCTGACCAAGCGGTACGTGTCGTGGTCGCGCGGGGAACACCGCCGGGAGTGGGCCGTGCTGTGCCGGGTGTACGCCCGGTATCCCGACCTGGTGCCCGAGCCGATCGCCGCCGACCTGGATGCCGACCCGCCCACCGTCAGCATGAGCCTGCTGCCGGGCACGCCGCTGACCGACGGCCTGGACACCGGTCAGCAGGCCGCGCTGGCCGCGTCGCTGCGCCGGCTGTGGTCGGTGCCGTGCGCTGACCTCCCTGCCCGCCGGGACCACCCCGCCGAGCTGCACGCGCAGATGACGCAGTGGCTGGCGGGGCTGGACCTGCCCGGCGCGGCGGGCGAGGCCGCCCGCGCCGCCCGGTCCTTCCTGGCCGGGCTGCGCGTCGGCCCCGCCGGCAACACCGTGCTGGGCCACACCGACCCGAACCTCGCCAACTACCTGTGGGACGGGCAGCGGATCCGGATCGTCGACTTCGAGGACGCCGGCCGGTCCGACCGCGAGTTCGAACTGGCTGACCTGGTCGAACACCTCTCCGCCCGGCGCGCCGACTGGACCGGGTTCCTCGCCATGTTCGACCTCGACGGCGACCGGCTGCTCGACGCGCGCCGGCTCTACGCCATCTTCTGGCTGCACCTGCTCCGCCCCGACGGGCCCGCCGAACGCCGGAACCCACCCGGCACCCTGGACCAGCAGGCCGAGCGGCTCCTCAACCTGCTCTGATCATCGAGGGTCCGGCGAACCTGGTCAGCACCTCCCGCACGGTGTCGTCGAGCTGGCGGGCCTGCCGCGCGATCGTGTCGACGGCGAGGAGCCGCCGGTGCTCGTCGAGCTCCGGCCAGTGGCCGATGAGCAGGTCGGCGTGGTCGCGGATGGTAGTGGCCGGTGTGCCGATCCGGTCGCCGAAGATGCCCATCAGATCGAGCTTGAGCCGGTCCGCGGACTCGAGGTCGCGGTTGCGGGCGGCGAGCTCGGCCGCCGCGGTGTCGCGGGCGTGCTCGGCGGCGCGGCGGGCGGTGGTGTCGGTGACGACGGCGATGACGTGGCTGGGCCGGCCGGCCGGGTCGCGGATGAGGGTGACGGTGGCCTCGATATCGACCCAGTGACCGCCGGTGTGGCGGAGCCGTCCCTGGTGGATGTACGCGTCGAGCTCGCCGGTGAAGAGGTCGGCGATGCGGCGGCGGCTCTCGGCGAGGTCGTCCGGGTGCAGCATGTCGCGGTCGGTGCGGCCGGCGACCTGGTCGTGCGGGCAGCCGATCATGGCGGCGTAGGCGGGGTTGGCGTCGATGATCGTGCCGTCGAGGGACGTGATCACCTGGCCCGCGGCGCTGTTGGTGAACAGCGCCCGGAAGCGCTGCTCGCTGTCGGCGAGGGCCTGCTCGGCGGTGCGGGCGGCGGTGATGTCGGTGTTGACCTCGAGCACCTGGGCGGTGTCGTCGTGGTCGGTGCGGTGCAGCACCTGCCGGCTGAGCGTGGTGATGCCGGCGCCGGTGGCACTGATCTGCTCGACCTGACCCTCCCAGCGCCCGTCGCGCAGCAGCGCCGCCAGTTGCGCCTCGGCGTCGCTGCCGCGGTACGTGGTGCACAGCAGCCGTTGGGCCCGCCGGCCGGCCGCGGCGGGCAGGGGCCAGCCGTAGAGGCGTTCGGCGCCGTTGTTCCACCAGCGGATGGTGCCGTCGAGGTCGCGGACGATGATCGCGGCCGGGGCGAGGTCCAGCAGCTGCGCCTGCCGCCGCAGCTGCGCGTCGGCGGTCCGGCGGGCGGTGATGTCCTCGACCTGGTTGACGAAGTAGCGGGGCTGCCCGTCGGCGGCACGCACCACGGCGACCCGGACCGACACCCAGATGGTGTGGCCGTCCTTGTGCACGTATCGGCGTTCGGCGGTGAGGGTGTCCCGCTCGCCGCTGATGAGCTGCCGGGTGTAGGCCGTGGTGGAGCCGACGTCGTCGGGGTGCTGCAGGTCGCGGAAGGTCATCGCGGTGAGTTCGGCGGTGGCGTACCCGGTGATCGCCGTCATCGCCGGGTTGGCGCGCAGGTAGCGGCCGAAGGTGTCGGGCTCGGTGCTGACCAGGGTGAGGCCGAGCGGTGAGTTGTCGAACGTGAGCCGGAACTGGTCCTCGCTGCGCTGCCGCTCGGTCTCGGCGGCGAGCCCGGCGTTGACCCGGGACTGCCGGCGCCGCTCGAACACCGCGACGACGACCGAGGCGGCGTCCTCCAGCAGCCGCACCTGCTCGCGGGACAGGTGCCGGGGCACGGCGTCGAACACGCACAGGGTGCCCAGCACGGCGCCGCCCGGCGTGATCAGCGGCACCGAGGCGTAGAAGCGGATCGTGCCGGCGGCCGGCTTGTCGCGGTAGTCCGGGTGCAGGCTCGCGTCCCGGGTCCAGACGGTCCGGCCCTCCAGGAACCGCACCGCGCACATCGAGTCCGCCCGCGGCGAGTCGCCGCCGACGAACCCGACCGTGGTCAGCTGGTGCTGGCGGCGCTCGTCGATGAGGTTCAGGGTCGCGGTCGGCACCCCGGCGACCGCCGCCGCGAGCCGCACCAGGGCCGGCAGCTCGGCCCCGGCCGGCACGTCCAGCAGCCGGTACTCGTGCAGTTCGGCGATGCGGGCCTGCTCGGATGCGTCCATCGCTCCTCGGATTCAGCCGGGCTGAGCCGGCCCCACAGTCCGACGCCCACCTCAACCCGATCGGCGCCCTCGGCGCGGACCTGAGCGGATTGCGGGGCGGATCTGGATTCCAGGAATGGAAAGAGGAGCACCCACTCCTTCCATTCTTAACGTATACCGTGTCCCGGGGCTTGTGGCAAGACCCGGGTCGTGGCGCAGAATCGCTCCTCGAACGATCGGAGCTGATGACGTGAATTCGCTGACCACCAGTGCGTTCGACCTTCCCGACCACCTGACCCCGAAAGCGGACCCGGCGCTGATCGCCGGTGACGAGCGGCATTTCGCGGCCATCGCGGAGAGCCTCGAGCAGTCGATCGCCGAGCTGTCCGACCGCCTCGACGCCGAACGGATGGCGCCCGGCGGCATCGGTGAGGCGGCGATGAACCGGGACCAGGAGATTCACCGGCTCACCGCCCGCCTGCGGGCGCTGCGCCGCTTCGGGCTGGACCTGTGCCTCGGGCGCATCGTCGGCGCGGACGGCGAACCCGTCTACGTCGGCCGGCTCGGGCTCACCGACGGTTCCGGTCGCCGGCTGCTGCTGGACTGGCGCTCGCCCGCCGCTGAGCCGTTCTTCGGCGCGACCCACGCCAACCCGATGGGTCTGGCCAGCCGCCGCCGGTACCGGTGGACCCGCGGCCGGATCAGTGACTACTGGGACGAGGTGTTCACCGCCGACGGCCTGGAGGGGCACGCCGCGCTGGACGACCAGTCCGCGTTCATCGCCAGCCTGGGCGGCAACCGGTCGGCCCGGATGCGCGACGTGCTCGGCACCATCCAGGCCGACCAGGACGCGATCATCCGCGCCGGATCCGCCGGCGCGCTCGTCGTCGACGGCGGTCCGGGCACCGGCAAGACCGTCGTCGCGCTGCACCGCACCGCGTACCTGCTGTACGCCGACCCTCGCCTCGGGCACCGCCGGGGCGGTGTGCTGTTCGTCGGGCCGCACCAGCCGTACCTGGCCTACGTCGCCGACGTCCTGCCCAGCCTCGGCGAGGAGGGGGTGCAGACCTGCACGGTGCGGGACCTCGTCGCCGAGGGCGCGACGGCGGTGCCGGAGACCGACCCGGAGGTGGCCCGCTTGAAGTCGTCGGCGGACCTGGTGGGCGCGGTCGAGGCGGCCGTCCGGTTCTACGAGCGGCCGCCGGCGAAGGGGATGGCGGTCGAGACGGACCAGGACGAGCTGTGGCTGAGCGCCGAGGACTGGGCCGAGGCGTTCGAGGCGGTGGACCCCGGCACGCCGCACAACGAGGCGCGCGACCAGATCCTTTCGGAACTGCTCGAGATCCTGGCGGCCAAGCACGACGGCGACGTGCCGGACGAGCGGCTGCGCACGTCGCTGCTGCGCAACCGGGAGCTGACCGCGGCGCTGCACCGGGCCTGGCCGCTGATCGAGGCGGCCGACCTCGTCGGTGACCTGTGGTCGGTCCCCGCCTATCTGCGCCGGTGCGCGCCCTGGCTCGGGCCCGACGAGGTGCTGCAGCTGCAGCGGCTCGACGCGCAAGCCTGGACGGTGTCGGACCTTCCGTGGCTGGACGCGGCCCGGCAGCGGCTCGGCGACCCGGAGGCGTCCCGGCGGCAGCACCAGCGCGACGCCGCCCTCGCCGCCGAGCGCGAGCAGCGGGCCAGGGTCGTGGACGACCTCAGCGCGGTCCTCGACGACGACTACGGGGTCGGCCTGGTGACGATGCTGCGACACGAGGGCTGGAACGACACCCTCGTCGACCAGGCGGCCCAGCCCGGCACCACGCCGGACCTGCTGGCCGGCCCGTTCGCGCACATCGTCGTGGACGAGGCACAGGAGCTGACCGACGCGGAGTGGCAGATGCTGCTGCTGCGCTGCCCGTCGCGGAGCTTCACGATCGTGGGGGACCGGGCCCAGGCCAGGCACGGCTTCACCGAGTCGTGGCGGGAGCGGCTCGAGCGGATCGGCCTCAACCGGATCGACCTGGCGGCGCTGACCGTCAACTACCGCACGCCGGCGGAGGTCATGGCGGAGGCGGAGCCGGTCATCCGGGCCGCGATCCCCGACGCCAACGTGCCGACCTCCATCCGCAGCAGCGGCATCCCCGTCACGCACGGATCCGTGTCTGAGCTCGGCGCGATCCTGGACACCTGGCTCGCCGCACACGCCGAGGGGATCGCATGCGTGATCGGCGACCCCACGTTCCAGGCCACGGACCGGGTGCGGTCGTTGACCCCCGAACTGTCGAAGGGTCTCGAGTTCGACCTGGTCGTCTTCATCGACGGTCCCTGGAGCGCCGTCGACCGGTACGTCGCCATGACCCGCGCCACACAACACCTGGTGATTCTCACGCGCGGGTAGACCTCAACCAATGTCGAGGTCGTACGGTGTCCGGTGTGAGCATGGAGAGCACCGCCTGGAGCCAGATGTACCAAGCGATCCACGCGCAGCAGGAGAAACGGCCGTTCTCGGTCGCCACCCTGCGGCGCATCGGAGCGTTCGCCCGTCCGCACCGGGCCCGGCTCGCCGGGTTCCTGTCGCTGAGCGTCGTCACGGCGCTCCTGGCCGTCGCCACGCCGGTGCTCGCCGGCCGGGTCGTCGACGCGATCGTCGGCGGCGGCTCCCGCGACACCGTGGTGACCCTCGCGGTGCTCATCGCGGTCATCGCGCTCGTCGAGGCAGGGGTCGGGCTGCTCGCCCGGCTCCTGTCGGCGAAGATCGGCGAGGGGCTGATCCTCGACCTGCGGACCGCGGTCTTCGACCACGTGCAGCGCATGCCGGTGGCATTCTTCACCCGGACCCGCACCGGCGCGCTCGTCAGCCGCCTCAACAACGACGTCATCGGCGCGCAGCGCGCGTTCAGCGGCACGCTGTCCGGGGTCGTCAGCAACCTGGTCACGCTGTCGCTGACGTTCGCGGTGATGGTGAGCCTGTCCTGGCAGATCACGCTGCTCGCGTTGCTGCTGCTGCCGGTGTTCGTGCTGCCGGCGCGGCGGATGGGGACCCGTCTCGCCCGCCTCCAGCGGGAGGCCGCCATGCACAACTCGGCGATGAGCACGCAGATGACGGAACGGTTCTCCGCGCCGGGCGCGACCCTGGTGAAGCTGTTCGGCCGGCCGGCGGACGAGTCGACGGAGTTCGCCGAGCGGGCCGGCCGGGTCCGCGACATCGGCGTCCGCACGGCGATGAACCAGACCGTCTTCATCACCGCCCTGACGCTGGTCTCCTCGCTCGCCCTGGCCCTGGTGTACGGCGTCGGCGGCGTCGCCGCGCTGCGCGGCAGCCTGGACGCGGGCGCGGTGGTGGCGCTGGCGCTGCTGCTGACCCGCCTGTACGCCCCGCTGACCGCCCTCGCGAGCGCCCGGGTCGAGGTGATGAGCGCCCTGGTCAGCTTCGAACGGGTCTTCGAGATCCTCGACCTGCGCCCGCTCGTCGCGGAGAAGCCCGACGCCCGCACGGTCCCCGCCGGCCCCGTCTCGGTGGAGTTCGACTCGGTCCGCTTCGGCTACCCGGCCGCGGACAAGGTGTCCCTCGCCTCCCTCGAGGAGGTCGCGACCCTCGACACCCGGGGCGGCGTCGAAGTCCTCCACGACGTCTCGTTCACCGCCGCGCCGGGCCAGATGATCGCCCTGGTCGGCTCGTCCGGCGCGGGCAAGTCGACGATCGCGCAGCTGCTGCCCCGCCTGTACGACGTCGACAGCGGCGCCGTCCGCCTCGCCGGTGTCGACGTGCGGG
The DNA here is from genome assembly GCF_016862795.1 of Dactylosporangium siamense. Lineage (GTDB taxonomy): Bacteria > Actinomycetota > Actinomycetes > Mycobacteriales > Micromonosporaceae > Dactylosporangium > Dactylosporangium siamense. Next base: position 47,796 of record NZ_BONQ01000103.1, read on the forward strand.
ACCTGTCCGCCGACTCGATCCGGGCCACCCTCGGCATGGTCACCCAGGACGGGCACCTGTTCCACGAGTCCGTCCGCGCCAACCTGCTGCTCGCCCGCCCCTCGGCGAGCGAGGAGGAGCTGTGGACGGTGCTGCGCCGGGCCCGCCTCGAAGACCTGGTCGCCGCGCTGCCCGACGGCCTCGACACCGTCGTCGGTGAGCGCGGCTACCGCCTCTCCGGCGGGGAGCGGCAGCGCCTCACGATCGCCCGGCTGCTCCTGGCCGGCCAGCAGGTCGTCGTGCTGGACGAGGCCACCGCACATCTGGACTCGACGTCGGAGGCGGCGGTGCAGGCGGCGCTGGCCGAGGCGCTCGCCGGCCGGACCGCGGTCGTCATCGCGCACCGCCTGTCCACGGTCCGCGCCGCCGATCTCATCCTCGTGGTCGAGGCGGGCCGGATCGTGGAACGCGGCACCCACACCGAGCTGCTCGCCGTCGGCGGCCGGTACGCCGAGCTGTACCACACCCAGTTCGCCCCGGCCGACGAACCGGTCCAGGTGTCCTGACGGAGGTTCAGAGATCGCCCACGTGGAACGGTCCGGATATGTTGGGGGCGTGTCGCAGGCATTCACTCGGGGGCAGAAGAGCCCGCTGTCGGCCCTCACCACGGCCGACGACCTCTACGTGGGCATCTTCCTGGACGCGCCGGGGCTGACCTGGGACGTGTCGTGCTTCGGGCTGGACGCCGGCAACAAGCTGTCCGACGACGCGTACTTCGTCTTCTTCAACCAGCCGGCGTCGCCGGAGGGCGCGATCCGGCAGCTCGGCCCGCAGCAGGGCGACACCGACTCGTTCCGGGCCGTGCTGAGCAAGGTGCCGGAGAAGATCGCCAAGCTGTCGTTCTGCGCGGCGATCGAGGGTGCGGGCACCGCGAGCCGGCTGCGGTCCGGCTACGTGCGGCTGGTCGCGGGCGGGCAGGAGGTGATGCGGTACAGCTTCACCGGCGCCGACTTCGGCGCGGAGCGGGCGATCATCATCTGCGACCTGTACCGCAAGGGTGTGTGGCGGGCGGGTGCGGTCGGGCAGGGGTTCGCCGGTGGTCTGGCCGACCTGATCCGCTCCTACGGCGGCACCGTCGACGACGAGCCGGCACCGGCCGCGCCGGCTCCGGCCGCGCCGGTGGGTGCGGCGCCGGGCTTCGCGCCGCCGCCAGGACCTCCGGCCGCGCCGCCGCCAGGACCTCGGCCCGGACCGCCGCAGCCGGGCTTCGGCCCGCCGCCGCAGTCCGGATACCCGCCGCAGCAACCGGGGTACCCACCGGCGCAGCCTGGCTTTGCGCCGCAGCCCGCGTACCCGCCGCAGCCGGGGTATCCGCAGCAGCCGGGGTATCCGCAGCAGCCGCCGGTGCAGGGTGCGCCGCCACCCGGGCAGGGTGAGCGGGTCCAGCCGGGTGCCATGGTCAGCCTGCAGAAGTACCGGGAGGTGCCGGCGACCGGGCGGTGGACGAAGCAGAGCAGCAAGATGGTGAAGGTGACGCTCGGCCCGGAGTTCCACGCCCGCCGCGGGTCGATGGTCGCCTACCAGGGTGACGTCGAGTTCATCTACAAGGGCTCCGGCGGTCTGCGGGCGATGTTCGAGGGCTCCGTCACCGGGCAGGGCCTCAAGCTCATGACGTGCAAGGGCCAGGGCGAGGTGTTCATCGCGGAGAACGCCACCGACCTGCACATCGTCGAGCTGCAGGGCAACTCGCTGTGCATCAACGCCAACAACGTCCTCGCCTTCGACGCCACCCTGCGGACGGAGATCCAACGCATCGAGAGCCCGGGCATCCCCGGCGGCGGCGTGTTCCATCTCGTCGTGTCCGGCCAGGGGTCGGTCGTGGTCATGACGCGGGGCACGCCGGTGACGCTGCTGTGCCAGGGGCCGACGTTCGCCGACATCGCCGCCGTGGTCGCCTGGACCACGGGAATGCGGGTCTCGGTGTCGACCCAGGTCAGGGTCTCCCGGCAGGTGTACACGGGCGGCCCGGCCGAAGGCCTCGCCCTGCAGTTCATGGGGTTGCAGGGCCATTTCGTCGTGGTCCAACCCTACGAGGTCTGAAATTCATGCGGCGCGTCTGCCAACCCTCCCAGCGGACGTTCAGGGTGGCGGAGCATGATGGCTTACTGAGAGCGGGCTGTGCCCGTGCCCGGCAATACCTGGAGGATTCATGGGAGTCAGCCTCACCAAGGGCGGCAACGTCAGTCTGACCAAGGCCGCGCCTGGCCTGACCAACGTCAACGTCGGTCTCGGCTGGGATGTCCGCACCACCACTGGTGCGGACTTTGACCTCGACGCCAGCGCACTGCTGCTCGGCGCCGATGGCAAGGTCCTCAGCGACCAGCACTTCGTGTTCTTCAACAACCTCAAGTCGCCCGACGGCTCGGTCGAGCACACCGGTGACAACCTCACCGGTGAGGGTGAAGGCGACGACGAGATGATCAAGGTCAACCTCGGCGCGCTCGGCCCCGAGGTCGACAAGATCGTGTTCCCGGTCTCGATCCACGACGCCGACGCCCGTGGCCAGTCGTTCGGGCAGATCACCAACGCCTTCATCCGGGTGGTCAACGCGGCCGACAACAACGAGCTGACCCGCTACGACCTGACCGAGGACTACTCGACGGAGACCGCGCTGGTCTTCGGCGAGCTGTACCGCAACGGCGCCGAGTGGAAGTTCCGCGCCGTCGGCCAGGGCTACGCCTCGGGCCTGGCCGGCATCGCCAAGGACTACGGCGTCAACGTGTAGCAACCGGTGGACGACGACGGCGGGCCCGCGCACGCGAGAGCCGGGCCCGCCGGCGATCTGGTCAACTTGGTTGACGGTTTCCTCGGGAACGTGTTTCGATGTAGTCAACCAAGTTGACCGCATCGGAGGTTCTCGTGCCCGTGCTCAGCCCCGCACCCGCGATCACCCCGTTCCCCGGTGCCACCTTCCACCCGCTCGTCGCCCCGAGCCGCGGCGCCGAGCGCACCAGCGTCTGGCAGGCCACGATCGAGCCCGGCCCGCTGCCCGACCCGCACCAGCTCACTGCGGAAGAGGTATTCGTCGTCCTCGACGGCACGGCCACCGTCAGGCTCGCCGGCGAGACCCTCACCGCCGGGCCGGGCGACGCGATCGTGGTGCCGCCGGACACCGATTTCGCCCTGCACAACACCGGCGCCGGACCGTTGCGCCTGCTGTGCGCCCTGCCCGTCGGCGGTCAGGTCCGCCTGCCCGACGGCGCCGTGTTCACCCCGCCGTGGACCGCATGACCCCCGGACCCGGCGAGCCGCCATCGGTGCCGCCGCCATCGGTGCCGCCGC
>NZ_BONQ01000104.1 GCF_016862795.1 Dactylosporangium siamense
GTCCGTGCCGGTGCCGCCGGTGCCGTTGGCGCGGCTGTTCGCGATGGCCGGCCGGTACCTCGTCGAGCGGCTGCACCAGCGTCTCGCCGACCGCGGCTGGCCCGACATCCCTCCGGCCACCGGCTACGTCCTGCTGGCCGCCCGGACCGGACCGACCACGGGCGGCGAGATCGCCCAGCTGATGCGCACCTCGAAGCAGGCGGCCTCGAAACTGCTGGAGGCCATGGAGCGGCGCGGGTTCGTCGAGCGCGGCGCCGCGGGTGCGGACGGCGCGGACGGCCGGATGAAGTCGGTCGTCCTCACCGACCAGGGGCGCGAGTTGCTCACCGCCGTCGAGGACATCTACGTGGAGCTCGAGTCCGACTGGGCCGCGCTCATGGGCCGCGACACCCTCGAACTGATCCGCACCTCGCTGACCGGAGCGCTCATCGACGCGTACGGCGGCGCCCTGCCCGCGATCGGCCCCAGCTGACACCGCTCAGGTGATCAGTACGGTCCGGAAGGTCAGCGACACGCGCCGCCCGCGGGGGATGACGCAGTCCTGCCACCGGTCGGACTTCCGCGCGGCGATGCCGTGGCGCCAGTCGTACCGTGCCGGACCGCGCATCACCAGCAGGCTGCCGGGATCCATCAGCACGTCGACCCGCCGCTGCGCCTTCGGCAGGCTGAACGTCATCACGCACGCGGAGCCGAGGCTCACCGACAGCACGGTGTCCGCGAAGCACGGCACGCAGTCGACGTGCGCGGCGATGCCCTGACCCGGCTGGTACTCGTTGACGATGACCTGGTCGAGCGGGCGGGGTGCGTGACCGTCGCGGTGCAGCCGCTCGGCGAGCCCGCCGGCCCACGCCGGCAGCGGCCCGAGGAACTCGTCCGCGTCGACCTTCTTGCGGCTGTAGTCGTAGCGGTAACCGTAGTGCTGGACGCGTCGGCGCAGGTCCTCGCGCCACGGCAGCGCGTCGACGGTGGCGAGCAGGTCCCGCTGGCCGTCCGCGTCGAGATAGCCGGGCAGGTTGGTGAGCCCGTCGATGTCCACGAGCGTGAACCTTACCGCCGCGGCGGGTGTTGTTATGCGCTTCAGTCGGGCTGCACGAGGTGGCAGCGTGGGCGGAGCGCCACCCGGGCCCGGTGCTGAAACTGTTGTGAAACGTGGGATTGACAGCTTCAGAGAGCGGGCCTAGGTTGATGGAACTTATCCGGTTCAGTCCCCGCCGCGCCGCCTGAAGGGTCCCGCGATGTCCCACCACGGGTTCAACGTCCAGTGGATGTTCAACGCCAACGCCGGCGCCTCGGGCCCCGACGAGCGCGTCCTGGACGCCGTCGCGGCGTGGGGGTTCAACTTCATCCGGCTGCCGACGGACTACCGGCTGTGGAGCATCGGCGGCGACCCCTACCGGGCGGACGAGTCGGTGCTCGCCCTGGTGGACAAGACCCTCGCCGCCTGCCGGCAGCGGGGGCTGCATCTTTCACTGAACCTGCACCGCGCGCCGGGCTACATCATCACCGGCTGGGAGACCGAGCCCTACAACCTGTGGGCGGACCGGCCCGCCCGCGACGCGTTCGTCGCCACCTGGGAACGGTTCGCGGCGCGCTACGCGGACGTCCCGCCGCAGGACCTGAGCTTCGACCTCGTCAACGAACCGCCGGCGCTGGGCCTGCGCGGCTTCACCCGGGCCGCCCACGAGGCCGTCATCCGGCACGCGGTCGGCGCCGTGCGGGCCATCTCGCCGGACCGGCCGCTGGTCGTCGACGGGCTCGACGGTGGCAACCTCGCCATGCCGGAGCTCGCGGACCTGGGCCTCACCCAGAGCGTCCGCGGCTACCAGCCGATGAGCGTGTCGCACTACCGGGCCGAGTGGTGGCCGGAGCACCGCGGGCTGCCGGCACCCGGTTACCCGTGCGACTACGCCGGCCGGTGGTGGGACGGCGCGGCCCTGCGCGAGTTCTACGCGCCGTGGCGCGACCTGGAAGCCGCGGGCGTGCCCGTGCACGTCGGCGAGTTCGGCTGTTACGAGCACACCCCCGACGAGGTCGCCCGCGCCTGGTTCGCCGACCTGTTCGACGTGTTCGGCCAGTTCGGCTGGGGCTATGCCCTGTGGGAGTTCGAAGGCCCGTTCGGCATCGTCGGGCACCACCGGCCCGGCGCGGTCTTCGAGCGGCGCGACGGCTTCGACGTCGACGTCCATCTCCTGGATCTCATGCGTTCGTTCTGACCATGGCACCTGTGCAGCACAACCGATAACACCCCCTCACATCGGAAGGTGGTACCCGTGCATATGAAGCAACGCCTCATCGCCGTGCTCGCCGCGACCTCCCTCGTCCTCACCGCCTGCGGGGACGACGCCGGCAGTGGCAGCGACGGCAAGATCGCCGGTGACATCACGGTCCTGACGCAGCGGACCGACCTCGTCGACACCGTGCTGCCGGAGTACAAGAAGAAGTTCGAGGCCAAGTATCCCGGCACGAACGTCAAGTTCGAGGCGATCACCGACTACGAGGGGGAGGTGCGCGTCCGGATGAACACGAAGAACTACGGCGACGTGTTGCCGATCCCCAACTCGGTCACCGCCGACCAGCTGCCGTCGTTCTTCGAGCCGCTGGGCACCGTGGACGAGCTCAAGGACAAGTATCGCTTCGTACGCTCGGAGCAGACGTTCGGCGGCAAGGTGTACGGCCTGGCCATCACCGGCAACGCCCAGGGCTACGTGTTCAACAAGAAGGTGTGGACCGCCGCCGGCATCACCACGCCGCCGACGACGCCGGAGGAGTTCCTGTCGGCGCTGAAGGCCATCAAGGACAAGACCGGCGTGGTCCCGCTGTACACCAACTACAAGGACGGCTGGCCGCTCGGGCAGTGGGAGGGCGTGCGCGGCGCGGTCAGCGGCGACCCGGAGGCGGTGACGAAGCTGGCCAAGGACGACGCGCCGTGGAGCCCGGGCAAGGAGCAGTACATCATCGACTCGCTGCTGTTCGACGCGGTGAAGGGCGGCTACACCGAGGCCGACCCGACGACCACGAACTGGGAGCAGTCGAAGGGCATGCTCGGCACCGGGAAGATCGCCACGATGGTCCTCGGTTCGTGGTCGGTGGTGCAGATGCAGGCGGCCGCCACGAGCAAGGACGACATCGGCTACTGGCCGTTCCCGAACCAGGTCAACGGCAAGTTCCACACGGTCGTCGGCGGCGACTACAAGAACGGCATCAACGTCAACTCCAAGAACAAGGCGACCGCCCGGGCCTGGGTCGACTGGTTCGCCGACGAGTCGAACTACGCCATCGACCAGGGCGGCGTCTCGGTGGTGACCAGCGCGCAGCTGCCGGCGTCCCTGGCGGACCTGCAGGCGGCCAAGACGGAGTTCATCGAGATCAACCCGGCGCCCAAGGGCGAGGAGGGGCTCGCGGACAAGATCGGCAACACGGCCGAGATCGCGCTGTTCGACGGCAAGTACCGCCAGCGGCTCGTCGACGCGGCCCGCGGCGCGAAGAAGGAGACGAAGGAGCAGATCTTCGCCGACCTGAACAAGAAGTGGGCCGACACCCGGGCCAAGCTCAAGTAACGCTGTTCGGCGTGCGGCCCGAACGGCCGCACGCCGCTCCCTGAAGGTGAGCCCGATGGCCATTGACACCAAACCGGCGTCCGAGCTGCGCCGGGCGGGCCGGCCGGCCCGCCCGCACAACGTCGCCCGCACGCTGACGCCGTACCTGTTCCTCGCCGCGCCGCTGGCGTTCCTGATCGTGTTCACCTACATCCCGGTGGTGAACATGTTCGGCTACAGCGTCACGTCCTGGGACGGGCTGAGCCCGAGCCGCGAGTTCGTCGGGCTCGACAACTACGTCGAGATCGCCACCCGGCCGGAGCTGTTCGGGGTGCTGAAGGTCAGCCTGTACTACATCGGCGCCTCGGTGGTGCAGATCGGGCTCGCGCTGTACTTCGCCACGATCCTGAGTTTCAACACCCGCTTCCGGAACCTGTTCAAGGGCGTGCTGTTCTTCCCGTACCTCATCAACGGCGTCGCCATCGGCATGATCTTCCTGTTCTTCTTCCAGCCCGGTGGCACCCTGGACTCGGCGATGTCGGCGCTCGGCCTCGGCGGCGCGACCCAGCAGTGGCTCGGCGACCCGTCAGTGGTCAACTGGTCCCTCGCGGGCACGTCGATCTGGCGGTACCTCGGACTGAACTTCGTGTTGTTCCTCGGTGCGATCCAGTCGATCCCGGCGCACCTCTACGAGGCGGCGGAGATCGACGGCGCGAGCCGCTGGGACCAGTTCCGGCACATCATCCTGCCGGGCATCCGGCCGATCGTCGGGCTGTCGTTCATCCTCGCGATCTCCGGCTCGCTGTCGGTCTTCGAGATCCCGTTCATCATGACCGGCGGCGCGAACGACAGCGAGACCTTCGTCATCCAGACCGTCAACATGGCCTTCAAGTACTACAAGCTCGGCCTCGCTTCGGCGATGGCGGTGGTACTGCTGCTGATCATCCTGCTGGTCACGTGGCTGCAGCGGCGCGTCGCGCCCGACGAGAAGGTGGACCTGTCGTGATCGCCCGCGTGCTCAAGTACCTCTCGCTGACCGGCGCGAGCCTGGTGGTGCTGCTGCCGCCCGTCGTGCTGGTGCTCGCGTCGCTGAAGACCAACAACGAGTACCTCAACAGCGGCCCGTTCGACCCGCCCGGCGACTGGCTCAACTTCGACAACTACGTCACGGCGTTCACCAAGGGGCACATGCTCCGCGGCTTCATCAACACGTCGGTCATCATGGCCGTCTCCCTCACCGGCACCGTCCTCATCGGCTCGATGGCCGCCTACGCCATCGACCGCTTCCGGTTCCGCCTCCGCAAGCTGGTCGTGGCGCTCTTCATGCTCGCCACGCTGGTGCCGGGCGTCACCACGCAGGTCGCCACGTTCAAGGTCGTCGACGCCCTCGACCTCTACGACAGCCGCTGGTCGGCGATCGCGCTCTTCCTCGGCACCGACATCATCTCCATCTACATCTTCCGGCAGTTCCTGCGCGGCGTGCCCCGCGAGCTCGACGAGGCCGCCGCGATGGAGGGCGCCGGCCCGTTCGGCATCTTCTGGAGAATCATCCTGCCGCTGCTGAAACCCGCGATCGCGACGGTCGTCATCATCAAGGGCATCGCCATGTACAACGAGTTCTACATCCCGTTCCTGTACATGCCGTCGCAGGAGCTGGGCGTCATCTCCACGTCGCTGTATCGCTTCAAGGGCCCGTTCGGGGCGCAGTGGGAGGTCATCTCCGCCGGCGTCATCCTCGTCATCATCCCCACCCTGATCGCGTTCCTCGCCCTGCAACGGTTCATCTACAACGGTTTCACCGCCGGAGCGGGCAAATGAGCGTCGGCCTGAACGGGCCTGTCTTCGGGGGTGTCGAGGCCGGCGGGACGAAGGTCGTGTGCGCGGTCGGGGTCGGGCCCGACGCGGTCCTGGACCGCACGACGATCCCGACCACCTCGCCGGCGGAGACCCTTGAGCGGATCATCGCCTACTTCCGGGCGCAGCGCGCCGCCGGCCACGACATCGCCGCGCTCGGGGTCGCCTCGTTCGGCCCACTCGACCTCGTCTCCGGCCACATCACCACCACGCCGAAGCCCGGCTGGGGCGGCACCGACCTGGTGGGTGCGCTGCGCCGTGGGCTCGGCGTGCCGGTGGCGCTGGACACCGACGTCAACGGCGCCGCCTACGGCGAGCACCGCTGGGGCGCGGGCCGCGGGCAGGGCACCGTCGTCTACGTGACGGTCGGCACCGGCATCGGCGGCGGTGCCATCGTCAACGGGCAGCCCCTGCACGGCCTGCTGCACCCCGAGATGGGCCACCTGCACGTGCGGCGGCACCCGGCCGACGACTTCGCCGGCACCTGCCCGTTTCACGGTGACTGCATCGAGGGCCTCGCCAGCGGGCCCGCCATCGAACGCCGGGCCGGCCGGTCCGCCCGCGACCTCGGCCCGCTGCGCGCGCGGACGGTGGAACTCGAGGCGCACTACCTCGCCCAGCTGATGACGTCGATCATCTACCTGCTGATGCCGCACCGCATCGTCGTCGGCGGCGGGGTGCTGAACATCCCCGGCCTCCTCGACGCGGTCCGGTCGGCGACCGCGGACCGCCTCGGCAAGGCCCTTGACGCGGTGCCGGCGACGGCCCGGATGGACGAGTACATCGTGCCGCCGGACCTCGGCACCTTCTCCGGCGTCCTGGGCGCGCTCGGCCTCGCCGAACACGAGTATCAGCGATCTTTACGTTGACTGCCGCACGTGCAGCGTCCCGGGCGGCACCGTGGCGTGGGTGACCTCGCCGGTGTGGAGGGTCCTCAGCAGTGCCTGGGCCGTCAGCTCCGCCTGGTGCGCGGGGGCCTGCTCCACCGCGGTGATCGTCGGCACGGTGAGCTGGCACAGGTCCGAGTCGTCCCAGGCGACCACCGAGACGTCGCCGGGCACCGCCATCCCCATGTCGTGCACCACTTTCAGCGCGGCGGCCGCCATCACGTCGTTGTCGAAGACCACGGCGGTCGGCGGTTCGCTGCCGCTCATCAGCCGCAGCATGGCGCTCATGCCGTCCATGGCGCTGTAGTTGGTGTACAGCACCAGATAGCGGTCGATCCCGGCCCGCTCCAGCGCGTCGAGGTAGGCCAGGTCGCGCTGCCGGGTGTGCAGCAGCTCGGCGGTGCCGGCGACCCGGGCGACGGACCGGTGCCCCCGCGCCCGCAGGTGCTCCACGACCCGGCCGGCCGTGCCGGCGGCGTCGCCGTCGACGGTGCTGATCGGGTCGAGGCCGCCGTGCCCGCCGATGACCGCGGCGGGCAGGCCGAGCTCGACGAGCGCGTCGATGCGCGGGTCGTCCTCGCGCACGTCGGTGACGATCACGCCGTCGACGTGCCGGCCGGCCCACCACCTGCGGTACACCTCGACGGTGTCGTCGACCTCGGCGACGAGGTGCAGCAGGAGGCTCATGCCGTCGCGGTTGAGCGCGGCCTCGACCCCGCTGAGCATCTGGGTGAGGTACGAGTCGACGATCAGCTCCCGCGGCGGCCGCACGAGCACCAGCCCGATCGCGTTGGCACGGGACAGCCCGAGCGATCGCGCGGCGATGTTCGGTGCCCAGCCGAGCTCCCCGGCGGCCGCGAGGACCTTCGCGCGGGTCTGCTCGGACACGCCGGGCCGGCCGTTGAGCGCATACGACACCGCCGCCTCGGAAACCCCGGCGTGGGTGGCGACCTGTCGGATCGTGACCCGAGAGCTGAAGCGCATAAGAGCGACCGTATTGCGATCATCCCCAGGTGTCAAAGACATCGTTGACATCCATTGATGGACACTCGTACGCTCCGACCTGAGTCGGTTAAGTCACCTCGCAGCCACGTGCTGCCTCCACCGCCAGGAAGGCGACCGATGATCAGACGCCTCCTCGCCGGGTTCGCCGGCCTCGCCCTCGCGGCGAGCGCCGGCGTGGCCTCCGCGAGCCCCAGCCACGACGGCTTCGTCGTGCGCCACGGCGACGACCTGCAGCTCAACGGGAAGGACTTCCGGTTCGCCGGGTCCAACAACTACTACCTGATGTACCGGTCACCGGCCATGGTCGACGACGTCTTCGCCGACGCGGCCGCGGCCGGCTTCACCGTGCTGCGCACCTGGGGGTTCCTGGACATCGGCGCCCAGGACGACACCGGATCCGTGCACCACAAGGAGAACGGCGTCTACTTCCAGTACTGGGACGGGACGCGACCCGCCTACAACGACGGGCCCGACGGCCTGCAGCACCTCGACCAGGTCGTCAAGTCGGCCCGGGACAAGGGCATCAAGCTGGTCATCCCGCTGACGAACAACTGGAGCGCGTTCGGCGGCATGGACCAGTACGTGCGCTGGCGCGGCGGCACCCACCACGACCAGTTCTACACCGACCCCGTCATCCGCGGCTGGTACAAGGACTGGATCAGCCACGTGCTCAACCGCACGAACAGCCTCACCGGCGTCAAGTACAAGGACGACCCCACCATCATGGCGTGGGAGCTGGCCAACGAGCCCCGCTGCGGCGGGTCCGGGGTCTACCCGCGCTCGGCGACCTGCACCGACGCCACGGTCACCGCCTGGGCCGCCGACATCAGCGGGCACATCGACGGCGTCGACGGCAGGCACCTCATCGGCTCCGGCGACGAGGGATTCCTGTGCACGGACCGGGCCGGCACCGACTTCACCACCAACTGCGCCGACGGGGTGAACTCCGCGGCCCTGGCCGCCCTGCCGGCGGTCGACCTGCTGTCCTTCCACCTCTACCCCGACCACTGGAACAAGGATCCGGCCTGGGGCACGGGCTGGATCACCAGCCATGTCCGCCTCGCCGACCGGCTGCGCAAACCCGTGCTGCTGGGCGAGTTCGGGCTGTTGGACAAGGCGACCCGCAACGTCGTGTACAAGGAGTGGACCGACGCCGCCGTGCGCGCGGGCATCGACGGGTTCCTCTACTGGATCCTGTCCGGCGTCCAGGACGACGGCACCGACTACCCGGACTACGACGGCTTCACCGTCTACTGCCCGAGCCCCGTCTGCACCACCGTCGCCAACGCCGGCGACGAGCTGCGCCGCGGCCAGCGGTCCCGCCCGCCGGTCGCCGACCACGACACCGCCCAGACCCTGCGGGAGGAGCCGGTGACGGTGGCGCCCGCGGCCAACGACATCGCCTACCGCACCAAGGTGCAGCCGTCCACCATCGACCTGGACCCCGCCGCCGCGGGCCAGCAGGCGACGGTGACGGTGCCCGGCGGCGGGTTCCGTCTGGACCGGGGCCTTGTCACCTTCACGCCGGCCGCCGGGTTCACCGGCCGGGTCGTCGCCCCGTACACCATCCGCGACCAGGCCGGCCGCACGTCCAACGTGGCGGAGCTGCGCATCACGGTGAAGAACCGCCCCGGCGACCCGCTCGTGCTGGCGTCGTTCGAGTCCGGCACCGAGGGCTGGGCGCCGGCGAGCTGGCAGTCCAACGCCGGCACCGTGGCGCAGACGACCGAGTTCCACCCCGAGGGAGCGGCCGGGCTGCGGGTCACCACCGCGGACGGCGGCTGGTTCGGCGTCGCCGGCCTGCCCGAGCGCGTCGACCTGTCCGGCAGGGCGGTGCTGCGCTACGAGCTGCGCACCGGCGCGACCGGCACCTCCTACAGCATCGCGCTGCAGACCGGCGACGCGTACACCTGGTGCCAGTCGACCTGGGGCTACGCGGGCGCGGGCGGCACCACCACGGTCGAGGCCGACCTGGGCACCGCGATGTCCTGCGACGCGGCGGCCCTGGCCGACGTGCGCGCCGTCTACGTCTGGTTCGACGGAAACGGCGTGCACGACATCGACCACCTGCGCGCCCAGTAGCGCGGAGCGGGCCACCGTCTCAGCTGTAGACGGTGGCCTGCTTCGAGGTCTGCTTCCAGCCGTTGGTGCCCCAGATGATGCGGTCGCCCCACCAGGCGCGGTTGTTGACGTTGAAGCCGTAGACCATGTCGAGGTACTCCACGCCGCCGCCGTTGCCGGACCACGACCAGGCGAGCCAGCCGATGCCGCGGTAGTTGGCGTGGTTGATGATGGCGTCCTCGTCCACCGGGCCGTCGGAGTGCCAGTGCCCGAACTCGCCGACGATGAGCGGCAGCCCGGCGTTGAAGTACGAGTCGAGGTATGTGTAGACCTCCTGCGCGGTGTCGTACACGCCGTACATGTGCACCGAGAACACGGTGTTGTGCAACGGGTCTGCCGCCAGTACCCCGGCCGCGTTGTTCCGCATGATCCACTGGTGGTCCTGGCCCCAGTTGGGCGCGTCCACGATGAGCGTGTGCTGCAGGCCGCCGTTGCGCAGCTTCTGCACCGCGTTCTTCGTGGCGCCCGCCCACTGCCCGGCGCTGTTGTTGCCGAGCGGCTCGTTGCCGATGTTGATGATCGCGTATGCCTCCTGGCCCTGCAGCGCGCTCTTCACGGCGAGCCAGTAGTCGGCGGCGGCGTCGAGGGCGTACGCGCCGCCCTGGTCGCCGTAGCCGGTGGTGTCGTGGTTCTCCAGGACGCAGACGAGCTTGGCGGACCGGCACCGGGAGATGACGGCGGAGACGTCGGCGGCGCTGCTGTAGCCGTAGCGCCCGCCGGTGAGCACGACGCGGATGGTGTTGGCGCCGGAGTTCTTCATGTCGGCCCAGACCTGGGTCTGGCCGGTGTACCAGGCGTGGCCGTGGTTCGCGCCACGCATGATGAACTGGTTGCCCTTGGCGTCGAGCAGCCGGGTGCCGGACACCCGGAAGCCGGTCGCGGCGGAGGCCGGTGCCGGCGTCCCGGCGACGACGAGTCCGGTGGCGGCTCCGGCGGCGGCGAGGAGCCCGGCGGCGAGGCCGGCGAGCCTGCGGCGGGGATGGGTCATGGGAGCTCCGATCTGCACGATGCGGCCCGGATGGCGGTCAGGGCCGCTTCGACACTCGTCGATTGCCTCAGTACAGCACTTAACGGGTTAAGTAGCAAGGCGGCACTACAGTGAGCACAATGGACGGTCAGCTCGTCACCGCGATCACTTCCCTGGGCGGCGTCGTGCTCGGCGGCGGGCTCTCCTACCTGGTGCAGCACCACGCGCAACGCATGAGCGCGCACGCCGAGCAGCGGCGGCAGGACGATGCCCGGCGGGCCGAGCGCCTCGTCCATCTCGAGCGGTTCGTCACCGTCGCCGCCGAGGCGGAGCGGGTCGCCATCGACCGCCCTGACAGCTGGAGCGCCGGCGAGCCCTGGCACACCACCGCCCGGGAGACGATGCGGCGGTTCTGGGTCGCCCAGCACATGCTCCGGGTGCTGTTCCCCAACAGCGTGAACGCCGTGGCCCGCGCCTACTTCCGCCGCCTCAACCGGGCGGTGTGGGACGGCGTGCCGTCGCTGGACGACCTCTACACCGAGCTCGACGACCTGCGCGACGCATTCCTCGCCGCCGCCCGCACCACCCTGGACTGACGGTTACAGCCGGTCCTCCAGCCTGCCGCGGGTGCCCGCGGTCATCCGGGTGCGGGCCGCCTGGTCGCCCCGCAGCGACCAGTGCAGGAACTCGACCGTCACGGCGGCGACGGTGTCGAAGTCGGTGCCGGGGCCGAGGTACGGGTCGAGATGATCGCCGTTCGCCAGGTCCAGCAGGGCCTTGGGCCAGGGGAGCGGGTCGTACGCCTCGGTGCAGCCCTCGAACCTGACCACGGTGTCCTGGCGGCCGTGGACGAACAGGATCGGAGCCGGATCGCCGCTGTAGCCCACCCCGAACGGCCACTGACCACCGGCGAGGACGATGCCTGCCGTGAGCCGGTCGTCGCGGTGCTTCGTGAACATGCCGACGGTCGTCATGCCGCCCAGTGAGTGCCCCGCGGCGGCGACGGCGGCCCGGTCGACGCGCCGGGCGAGGGGGTCGCCGGCGGTGCCGTCGAGCGCTAGCACCGCGGTCAGGACGGCGGCGGCGTCGCCGGGCTGGTTGACGATGTCCTTGTCGTCGAGGCGCCGCGACCCGCGGGCCGAGTGCGGGAAGGTGGGCGCCGCGACGATGAACCCGGCCGCCGCCCAGATCCGCAACAGGCGCCGGTAGTCCTCCGGGCGGCGGGTGTACCCGTGGCTGAACACGACGACGGGGAAGCGGCCGCCGGTCACGGGGTGGACGAGCAGCGTGGGCAGCGGCCGGTCGGCGCCGTTGGTGACCTGCAGGGTCCGCTCCATGACCGCGTCGGTTGCCGGCGGCTGTCTGTCGCATCCGGCGAGCAGACCGGCCAGGGCGGCACAGGCGAGCAACAGATGGACGGGACGCACGGCGCAACCTCCAGGGGCCGCACCGATCGTGGCATATCCCGCCGCGATGGGCGGTCTGCGGGGCACGCACCGGTCCCGCGGGTCTGGCAGCATGGCGGGAATGCAGCTGCAGCCGCACGCCCCCGCCGTGGGCGTCTATCCGGCCACCGACGACTACGTCCACGCGATGGAGGTCCGTGGCGCCGAGCGGCTGCTGTTCGTGGCGGGGACGATGGGGCTGCGGCAGGACGGCACCGCCGGCGAGACTCTGGCGGAGCAGCTGGACCTGATCTGGTCCAACATCCGCGCCATTCTCGCCGCGGCCGGCATGACCGTCGACAACATCGTGCGGCTCACGAGCTACCTGACCGACGCCGGCCAGGCCGACGCCAACGCCGCGGCGCGGGTGGCCGCGCTCGGTGGGCGCGCCGTCCCCACCACGGCGATCGTCGTGCAGACCCTCGTCAGCAGCTGGCTGGTCGAGATCGAGGTGGTCGCGGCGGCATGACCGGGCGACTGGGGGAGGACGAGTTCTGGGCGCGACTGGAGCGGCGGATCTGCGCCGAGTTCCAGGGCTTCGCCGACGAGCGGCTGCGTCGGAACTGGTGCGACGGGCTCGTCGCCGAGGAGTTCGAGCCGGTGCCGCGGCCGTGTGTCCGCGGGCGGGCGTGGTGTGGGCCGGACGGGCAGGAGCCGTGGGCGTTCACCCTGCTGCTGGCCCCGGGCACCCGCTCCCGCGCCGCCGTCGACTGGGCGGCGTTGCTGCCGGGCGAGCGGCTGACCGGATGGCTGTCGCCCGACCCTCTGCGCAGGACGATGACCATTGACCCGTTGGACGGATACCCGGACCGGTGAACGGGACCGGCCCCGGTCCTACCGGGGACCAGGGCCGGTCGCCCGTGTCTCAGACCTCGGTCTGCTGGTGGAACACGCTGCGCCACCCGTCGCCGGTGCGGCCGTAGACGCTGGTGGCGAGCACCTGGAACGTCCGCTCGGCACCGCTGATCAGCGCGGTCACCGTCGCCTTGTAGGTGACCAGTGCGCTGTCGTCGCTGATCCGCAGGACCTTGAGGTCGGCCAGCGTCGTCTTCAGGAACGGGTTCTCGTTCTTGGTGATGGTCGGGACGATCTCGGCCTTGCCCGCGACGCCGTACTTGCTCACGACCAGGGCGTCATCGCGGACGACCTGGTCGTAGAACGAGCCGTCACCCTCGCGGTTGGCGCGCCACATCTCCTCCTCGAGCTGCCGCAGCTCGGTTTCGACGCTCATGTTGCCCCCTTCCGGTTCGTGGAATACCCACACGCTACCGGTTAAACTGGTTACATGCATCCCGGCATCCACGTGCTGACCAGCGGGGGCGGCCAGCGGTTCTCGTTCGATCCCGGCAGTCTCAGCATCGAGCTGCTGTCCACCGGCGGTCCGGGCGACTACCGGCACTGGGAGATCCTGCACCGCCCGGCCGACCTGGCGGACTGGCTGCCGCGCACCCGGCTCGCGGCGGCCGCGCCGCTCGCTCCAGCCGACCTGCGGATCCGGGCCGCCGACCTGGAGCGGATCCGGCACCTGCGGGACACGCTCTGGGCGGTCGCGCCGGCCCTGGCGCACGGGCGGGACGTGCTCCCCGCCGACCTCGAGGTCATCAACGGCTTCGTGCAGGAGCCGCCGAGGCTGCGGGTCGAGGCGGCGGATCTGGGCCGCCGATGGGTCGTCCCGATCACCGGGGCGCAGGTGCTCGGCGTGTTCGCTCGCGACGCGCTGGACGTGATCGGCACGCCGGCGCTGCGGGAGCGGGTCCGGGAGTGCGCCGGCGACCACTGCCGCCTGATCTTCCTCGACACGTCCCGGCCGGGGAACCGCCGCTGGTGCTCGATGGAGCGCTGCGGCAACCGCAACAAGGTGCGCACCCACCGCACCCGCCGGGCCGCCGTCGCAGCGCACACCGAAGGGAGCCGCTGATGATGTGGCGTGCCGAGGTGGTCGACCAGCTCGACCTGTACTGGGACCTGCACCTGGCGCCCAGGCTGGCCGGTCTCACCGACGAGGAGTATTTCTGGGAGCCGGTGCGGGACTGCTGGTCGGTGCGGATCGGCGGGGACGGCCACGCGACGCTGGACGGCTCGCCATCGGCCCCGGATCCGCCGCCGGTGACCACGATCGCGTGGCGGATGGCCCACGTCGCCTTCCACGTGCTCGGCTTCCGCACCAGCACGCACTTCGGCGACGGCTCGCTGACCGCGGCCACGGCACGGCTGCCGGTCACCGCGGACGAGGCCGTCGCGACGCTGGAGCGGCACTACCGCGGCTGGCGTGAAGCCGTGGTCGGGCTCGACGGTGCGGCCCTCGCGCGGGCGATCGGCGCGGCCGAGGGACCGTGGTCGAAGCGGCCGATGGCGACCCTGATGTTGCACGTCAACCGCGAGGTCATGCACCACGGTGCGGAGATCTGCCTGCTGCGCGACCTGCACCGGGCCCGCTTCGCGTGACGCTCAGGCCCAATTCGCGGCGCCCAGGCCCGTTTCGCGACGCTCAGGCCCGCTTCGTGTGACGGTCAGGCGACGCGGACCGTCAGCCCGGTCACGCCGTTGGCCTTGCTCACGTGCGTGGCCTCCCGCTCGAGATCCTTCATCGGCAACCTGACGCCGTCGAAGGGAGTGACCACGAGCTCCTTGCCGTCGATTGCCCACACCGCCTCGACCCGGCCGTCGACCACGACGATGGGGGAGATCCAGCCCGCCGTGCGGCTCACCGCGGCGCGGTGCCTGGCGTCCAGCAGCGCGTCGTCCTTCGTGCCGGGGCCGAGGATGTACTGGTCGAAGTGGCCGAGCAACTTGACCCCCTGGCACGCGGCGGCGCCCGCGAGGTCGTCGAGGTGCTCGGTCAGCATCAGCGCCTTGCGGCCCTCGACGTCGACCTCGGTCAGCTTGCCGGCCAGGGCGGCGAACCACTTGCGGAGCTTCGGCCGGCTGGTGCTGCCGAGCGTGAGCCAGCGGTCGAAGGTCTCGGGCGCGGCGGGCCCGTAGGCGCCCAGGTATCGCTCGATCGCCAGCGGCGCGGCGTCGTCGGGCCCGGGGATGCCCTTCCAGGCGGACCCGAACTTCTTCGCCGGCGACGTGAACGTGACCTTGTTGCCCTGGTTGGGACCGTGGCACAGGGCGCCGCGCCACGCGAGGGGCTTGAGCACGGAACCCCACCCCGACCGCAGCCGCTCCTCCATGCTCGCGAACCGCTTGTCGGCGACGAGCCGGGTCACCAGCTGGTCGCGGGTGAGCTCCGCACCCCCGTCGAGGATGCCGGCCACCTCTTCGGTCAGCTCGTCGATCTGCTGCGGGGTGACACCGGAGGCCTTGGTCCAGGACGGTTTGCGCCAGCTGCCCAGGTCCGCCATCAGCGACAGGTAGGCGCCGGCGTCGTCCGGGCGCAGCAGGTGCAGCGTGCCGCGCATCGCCCAGGTCTTCATCAGCGTCAGGTCGGCGACGTCCCGGTCGACCGCGTCGCCGTCGGGGGTCGTCTGCCGCAACGCGACGGCCAGCTCGGCGGCGCTCCACACCTGCGCCTGGACGCCGCACAGCCGGCCGACGATCTCGCTGGCGCTGCGCTTCGTGCGCGGATGCACGTACTGGCGCCGCATGCGCCAGGTCGCGACCTGTTTCCAGGTGACTTTCACGGCATCACCCTATCCGCGGGCCGCAGGCGGTGGGGGCCCGCCGCGCCCGCGCTTGCCAGATGCGAACGTTCGTGCTTTTCTTAGGCCATGGGGAAGGGCGAGGAGACCCGGCTCGCGGTGCTGGACGAGGCGGCGAGGGTGGCCCGCGGGGTCGGGCTCGGTGGGCTGACCATCGGCACCCTCGCTGAGCGCACGGCGCTGTCCAAGAGCGGGCTCTTCGGGCACTTCAAGTCCAAGGAGTCACTGCAGCTGCAGGTGCTCCAGCACGCCCGGGCGCGGTTCGTGGACCAGGTGGTCCGGCCGGCGCTGGGGGCGCCACGCGGGGAGCCGCGGCTGCGGGTGCTCTTCGACGGGTGGCTGCGGTGGGAGGCGGTGCCCGGCGGGTGCCTGTTCGTGACCGCGGCGGCCGAGTTCCACCACCAGCCGGGCGCCGTGCGGGACGAGGTCGTCCGGGGCGAGCGCGACATGACTGACATGATCATGACGATGTTCCGGGCCGGGATCGCCGACGGGGCGTTCCGCGGGGACGTCGACCCGGAGCAGTGCGCCTACGAGTTCAACGGCGTCCTGCTGGCCTTCCATCAGGGCTTCCACCTGCTCGAGGACGAGCGCTCCGAGCGGCGGGCGCGGCAGGCCCTCGACGCCCTGCTGGACCGCGTCCGGAGCTGATCGACGCAGGCGCACTTCATCGATCCACCCACTTTCACGGAGGAGTTCCATGGTCGCCGAGGCCGCAGTGGCGTTGCAAAAAAGCACGAACGATCGGTTTTTTCGAGCACCGCGACCGCTGCGGATGGCGTTCGGACTGCTGGAACGGACGGCGCCGGCGGTGGGGGCGCGGTGGGCCGAGCGGATCTGGTTCCGGTTGCCCAGGCGGACCGTGCGGGCCGCACACGCCGCGGGGCAGGTGCGGGCCGCGACGGCGGGCGACCCGGGGCGGCCGTTCACCGTGCGCGTCGGTGCGACGGACGTCGTCGGCGCCTCCTGGGGTGAGGGGCCGGCGGTGTACCTGCTGCACGGCTGGGCCGGGCACCGCGGGCAGCTGGAGCCGTTCGTGCCGGGGCTCGTCGGGCGCGGGTTCCGGGTGGTCGCGTTCGACGCGCCGAGCCACGGCGGGTCGGGCCCCGGCGCGTTCGGGCCGCGGTCCACGTCCATCCCGGAGTTCGCCGCCGCGCTGGAGGCAGTGGTCGCCGAGCACGGGCCGGCCGAGGCGATCGTCGCGCACTCACTCGGCTCGGTCGCGGCGGCGGTCGCCCTCTGCGACGGGTTGCGGGCCGGTCGGGTCGTCATGATCGCGCCGATGGCGAGTCCCGCGTCCTACGCCCGCTATTTCGCCCGGGTGCTCGGGTTCGGACCGCGGACCCTCCAGCGGCTCACCCGGCGGGTCGAGCGGCGGGTCGGGGCGCCGATGCGGCACTTCGACGTGCCGGAGATCGGGCGGGCCGTGCAGATGCCGCCGACGCTGATCGTGCACGACCGGGCCGACCGGTCCATCCCCGTCGCGGACGGCATCGCGATCGCCGAGGCGTGGCCTTCCGCACGGCTGCGCGTCACGTCGGGGCTCGGGCACCGCCGGCTGCTGCGCGAGCCCGAGGTCGTCGGCGCCGTCGTGGACTTCATCGACGGCAAGGAGCCGGCGCTCGGCGGGTAAAGGGCCGGCGCTCGGTGGTTGAGGTGGTTGAGGCGGTTGAGGTGCCGCGGCTCGGCGGCTCAGAGCCGAGTCGTGGCGTGCCGTGCACCGACCGGCGTCGACCGTATACCCTCGGTGCCGACGACGAGGGTCGATGGCCGAGGCCGGGAGAAGGTGGCGTGGTGCGTGCCTGGGTGGGGGACGAGTCCGGGGACCGGCGGCTCGACGAGCCCGCGTCTTGACGGGACTGTCCGACGCGCGTCGGTCGCGGGTGGTGCTCGTCGGGTCCAGCACGTATGACAACTTCCCGGCCATCCCCGCGGTCACCGGCAACCTCACCGCCCTGCGGGACGTCCTGGTGGACCCGGCCAGGTGGGGGCTGGACCCCGACGCGTGCCGCGTGGTGCACAACCCGGAGACGCCCCGCGACGTCCACACGGTGATGCGCCGCGCCGCGGCCGAGGTCGACGTGTCGGGCCTGCTGCTGCTGTACTTCGCGGGCCACGGCGTCATCGACCCCGACACGGGCGTGCTGCACCTCGCGGTCGGCCAGACCATGCCCGACTCGGCCTACTCCAGTGCCGTGCCGTTCGACTGGGTGCGCCGCCTCGTGCAGGGCAGCCGCAGCGCGCACCGCGTCGTCATCCTCGACTGCTGCTACGCCGGTCGGGCGATCCCCGGCCTCGGGGCGGGCGACGACGCCGCCCTCGCCACCCAGGTCGAGATCGACCGCAGCTGCGTCCTGGTGGCCGCGTCCGGCAACCGGATCGCCCTCGCCCCGCCGGACGAGCCGCTCACCGCGTTCACCGGCGTGCTCGTCGAGCTGCTGCGCGACGGCGTCGAGGGCGGGCCGGCGCTGCTGGACCTGGGCACGCTGCACGAGGAGATCCGGCGGGTGCAGTGGGCCCGTGGCCGGCCGATCCCGGAGCTGCGCGCCCGCAACGGCGGCGACCGGATCCCGATCGTCGTCAACGCCCGCCGGGCGGTGCGGCCCCCGGAGCGGCCGCCGCCGGAAACGCCGCGCCTCGACAGCTCCCTCGTCGGCCGGGTGCTGCGCGGCGCGGCCGACGCCGCCGATCCGGAGCTCGACGGGGTCGTCGCGATCCTCGCCCACTCGCCGATCGAGGGCGCGATCGGGGTGCGCCTGGACCGCCCCGCGACCCGTTCGCCCGCGCACGTGCTCGGCGACGACCTCGCCGCGTCGCTGCACGTGCCGGCGGTCCTGGACGGCGGGCCGGTCCGCGACGTGGTGGTGCTGCTCGCCGTGCTGCGGGCCGGCGCCGTGCCGCCGGACGGGTGGCGGGTGCTCGGCCCGGGGCTCGTCGTCGTGCCGCTGGACGCCGACCCGGCGCGGGCGGAGGCCGTGGTGGCGGCCGCGTACCTGTTCGTCGGGTACCTCGGCTGGCGGCCGCACCAGCTGGAGACCGAGCTGGCCGCCGGTGACCTCGTCGACGCGGGCACCGACCTCGCCACCTGGCTCGCCGACCCGCAGCAGGCGTGGTGAGCGCATGACCGGGCCGGAGCGCAGCGGCCGTGCAGCCTTGTCAGTCCGGCGCCGGAGCGCAGCGGAGGTGACGGCATGACCGGAACCGAGCAGAGCCTCGTGCACCGCCTGGTCACCACGATCCGGCAGGGGCGCGACGTCACCCTGGTCCTCGGCTCGGGCCTGACCGCCGGGGTGGTGCCGGGCGTCGAGCGGATGGTCGAGCTCGCCGACGAGTTCGTCGGGCAGGCGCTGCAGAACACCGACCTGCAGGCGGCCCTCGCCGGGCTGCGCGCCACCCGGCGTGGCGGTGCCCTGTACGCCGCCTACCGCCAGGCGTTCACCGAGTGGCTGTCGCCGGTCGAGTTCGACATCGTCGTGCAGCGGGCCACCCTGGAGGCGTACCGGCCGGACCGCGCCACCGCCGCCGGCTGGGAACGCGTCGGCTACCACCGCGGCGTGCAGCTGGAGGAGGACCGCGACGCGTGGTCGCTGACCCCGGGCGTCGAGGCGCTGGGAGCGCTCCTCGCCGGCCTGCCCGACCGCTTCGAGCGGCGGGTCGTCACGACCAACTTCGACCCGCTCATCGAGATCGCGGTGCGCCGGGCCGGCGGCACCGCGCGCAGCCTCACCCTGCGGCGCGACGGCACGTTCGCCGGGCCGCTCGGTCCCACCGACGGCATCGACGTGCTGCATCTGCACGGGTACTGGCGGCCGACGTCGGAGACCGACGAGCGCTCGCTGCTGCACGACCCCGTGCCGCCGCGGGCCGACGACACCGTCATCGTCGCCGCACTGGCCGCGGCGCTGCGCGGTGACACGATCTGCGTGGCCGGCTACCCGCCGGGCCGCAACGACGCGCTGACCCGGGCGGTCCAGGAGCAGTCCGACGTGCTGTGGGCCCGGCACGACGACGACGCGTCGCCGGCCGGCGCTGCGCTGATCTACACCGGTGTCGACGTCGACCGGCTGTTCCCGGCGGTCCGGCGCGGCCTGGCCGCCCTGCCCGTCTCACTGACCAGAGCCCAGCCGGGAGCCCAGCCCGGCCCGCTGACGAGCGCACCGGCCGAGCCCGTCGCCCCAGTGGCGGTGCCGCCGGCGGGGACCGCGCTGCACCGCGTCCACCTGCCGACGCTGGAGGCGATCCTCGGCACCCGCCCGTCGGCGGTGGAGCTGCTGCGGCAGCTGGACTACGAGTTCCGGTGGCGGCGCGTCGACGACACCCCGGACACACCCCTCGAACTGGTCTTCTGGCCGGTGCGGCTGCGCCAGCCCACGCTCATCTACGCGGTGCAGGCGACCGTCGCGGCGGCGCTGTCCGCGCGGGGCGTCCGGGTGGTGCTGTGCTTCGACGACCTCGCCGGCGACCAGCACACCCGCAGCTGGCGGGTCCGGTTCACCGACGAGGTCGAGCGCTGGTTCGCCCTCGTCGAGGGTGCCCGGCCGCCGGAGGTCGACTCGCTGATGGCGTTCTGCTCGCCGGGCCGCGTCGCCGAGCGGTTGCAGGACCCGGAGCTGCTGCGCCGCCCGACGCACCCGTGGGCGGTGCAGCTGGAGTACTACCGCGGCGACCGGATGATCCTCGACGTGGCGCGCGCGGCGAAGGCGTTCCCCGGCGTCGGCGACCTGGAGATCGACGACGCCATGGTCGGCGCGCAGATCCGCACCACCCGCGCCGAGCGGCTGATGAGCACCCCGGCGATCTGGGCGTACCTGCAGTTCCTGCTGCGCGACACCCGCCCCGAGGCGGTCATGACCCTCGGCGGCGAGGACGAGGCGGTCATGTGGGACCAGTGGCACGACACGTTTCCCGACTCCGTCGGCCACCTGTTCCACCCGGTCATGGCCAACGTCCGGCAGGACGCGCGGATGCTCGGCGCCCGCAGCTTCCGCGAGGTCGAGGATCACCTGCGCAAGGCGATGCGGCTGGACAGCTGGGACCGCGAGGACCACTACCTGCACTGGACCGTGCAGCATGCGGTCGTGCTGCACCGGTACCTGCGCAACCGGCCGGCGCTGTCCTACGACGGGAGGCTGCTCGACTCGTGGGACGCCGTCCGCGCGGCGCTGCTGGACGCCCGGCTGCGCCCGGGCACCGTGCGGGTGATCGCCCGCGAGGTGGCGGCGCTGCTGATGCACGAGTCGGTGTGACCCTCAGCGCGGGATGATCGGCCCATGCGCGGCACGGCGCCCACGGGTACCGTCAAGAGCATGGGCGCTTCCCCCGCCACAGCCGAGGCTGACCTCGAGCCGGCCGTCGACGACCTCGTGCTGCTCGACACCGCGGAGCAGGTCTGGGGTCCGGACCTGCTGGCCTACCTGCTCGGCGCCGGGCTCGACGCGCCGCTGGCCGGCTGGTCCGCGGAGGTCGCGCTCCGGGACCCCGGCGTCCGCACCAGGCTGGACTGCGCGCTGGAGGTGCAGCGGCTCTTCGACCTCGGCAGCGTCGCCCGCGCCTGGGCCCGCGACCTGCACCCGGCGCTCGGCTTCCGCAGCCCGGCGAGCGTGATCCGCACCGGCGAGGAGGACGAGCGCCGTATGGTGCTCGAGCTCGCCGAGCGCGACTCGCTCAAGCCGCGCTGACCGGTTCGGCCACGGACCGGCCCTGGCGATGGCATGATTCGCCGCGTGACCCGGCTCGCCGCCTCGGACTTCAAGCTCGAGAGCATCGATCTCTACATCACGTCGCGGTGCAACCGCCGCTGCTCGTACTGCTTCCTGCCCGACGCCTACTTCGACCGGACGCAGCACATGACGCCGGCGACGGTCGCCGCGATCGCCGCCTGGGCGTCCGGAGCCGCGACCGAGATCACCGTCCTGGGCGGTGAACCGGCCCTGCACCCCGAGTTCACGGCGATCGTCCGCGACACCGCGGCCACGCCGATCCGGGTCCGGACCGTCACGAACGGGAGCCGGCAGTTCAGGGCGGCCCTGCCGGCCGTACACCAGGCGCTGAGCCGGGTCGCGGTCAGCCTGGACGCACCATCGGCCACCGTCGTGGATCGCCTGCGCGGCCGCGGTGCGTTCGCCGACGCCGTCGCCACCGTCGAGGAACTGCGCGCCGCCGGGGTGCCGTTCGACCTCAACTGCACCGTCCTCGCCGACACGGTCCATCTGGTGCCGGAGATGCTGGTGTACGCCGAAGCCAGCGGGGCGGGCCGGCTCAACATGCACTGGTTCTCGCCCGTGGGCCGGGGCGCGCTGCACGCCGCGGACCAGTCGGTGCCGGCCGCGGCCTGGCGCAGCGACGTGCTCGACGTCGTCGCCGACTACCGCCCGTCGCGCCAGTCGTTCACCGTCGACTGCCAGGTCGCGTTCGACTTCCCGGTGCCCGGCGCCGACCGTGGCGTCTGCGCCGTGCGGGACCGCACCAACCTGCAGTTCCTGCCCAGCGGCGCGGTCTTCGCGTGCGGGATGCTGCTGGAGGATGAGGCCCTCGCGGCGTACCGCTGGCAGGACGGCGCACTGCTGCGTCGCGCCGGCGACACCGAGCTGGCCCGCACGACGTCGCCGTGCGGCGCGTGCCCGCTGCGGCCGGAGGACGGCGGGCATCGCCCGATCTGCATCTACAACCGCCTCGCGACCGTCTAGTTCTCGTTCCCGTGATCCGGAAGACTTTGTGCACCACCGGGTGCCCAAGGTCTTCCGGATCACGGCTCAGAACAGCAGCTCGCGGGCGTCGGGGCGGCCGTGGTCGCGCAGCCATTCGGCGGCCAGCTCGGCGTAGTTGCGCGGCTCGGGCGGGCCGATCAGGCCCTCCACCTGCTGGCGGGCGGCCGCGATGCCGGCCGGGTCGCCCTCGAACTCCGCGTAGCCGCCCAGCTCCGGCAGCTCGTCGACGGCGATCACCAGCTCGGTGCCGCGCCGGAACTCGCGGCGCCGTTTCGCCAGCCGCCAGACCAGGATCAGGCCCTGCCGGGCGAACGCGTCCCGGACCTCGCCGGTGGCGGGGAACTCCACCTCGACCCGCCGGTAGGTGCCGTCGTCGGCGCCGGTGCGGGGCCCCTTGAACCCGGCGGTCGCGACGCCGTCGACCACTCGCAGGCGCGCCACCAGGTCCTGCCCGCGCAGGCGGCCGTCGGGGGTGTCGTAGTACTCGTCGAGCTGCTCCTGCTCCGGTGTGCCCCGGAACCCGAGCGCCTCGAGCCGGTCGACGAGGGCGGCCGGGTCCGGCACGCGGTGCTTGCTCTCGACCTCGTGCACCCCGCCGGCCACGCACCCATCGTAGTGCCGGGAAGCTCCGACAGGCTCCCGCGATGGCCGTGCTGGTCGACACCCGGGGCTCTCGCCCGCCGACTCGGCCGGGGCCATCCTCACCGCGCTCAGCACCGCCTCGTCACCCACTGCCGTCAAGGTCGCCGCTGGGACGGGCCGAACGCGGCGATCGGGTTCAACGCCGACCACGCGGATCACCCGCGGGCCCGGGCCGGGCGTGCCGGGTCGCTGCGCACGGTGATCCGCGCGTCGATCGACGCCGGCCTCGGCGACCCGGCGCTCACCCCTGAGTCGCTCGCCCCGCGGCACTTCTCCCGCCGCTTCCGTGCGGCCTACGGCATGACACCCGCCGAGTGGTGCCGCCGCCACCCTGCCTAGGTTGATCCGCCGGGATGCCGGTGTGCGCGCATCGCCGCGAGCAGCCACGTGAAGGCCGGCACGGCCGGTGGTCCGGCGTCGGTGCCGTTGAGTGCGGCGAGAAGCTGCCAGTACCGCTCGACGCGGGGATCGGCGACCAGCTCCAGCCAGGTGACGAGCGCGGCGGCCTCCCCGGCCGGCAGGTCCGCCGGGACGATCCGGTCGAGGGCGGCCCGCCCCTCGACGGAGTCGGGGGTGACGCCGCGCTCGACGGCGCCGCCGGCGTGGGTGAGCACCAGCGGCCGGATGGTCAACCCGAAGTTCAGGTCGTCGCCGGTGCCGCTGCGCACCATCGTGCGGATCCTGCCCTGGAAGCCCTGGTCGGCGACCAGCTCGGCGAGGTCCAGCCAGGCGTCGAGCTGCTCGGCGGTCGGCTCCGCGGGCAGCTCCCGCATCCACCCGGCCACGACCGCGGCGTCCGGGTCCGTGGCACCGTCGAACGCGGTGCCGACGAAGTCGTCGATGATGCGCTGGCGCTGCTGCGCGGACAGCTTGGCAAGCCGGTTCATCAGGGTCATCTCCTCGGTGCTGCTGCCCCGGCGGGCGACGGTGTCCAGGACGGCCCGGCGCACCCGCAGCGTGCGCAGCTGCGCGTCCAGGGCCTTGACGTGGGTGGCGGCGAGCTCGGCGAGGGTGACCTGCCGGTCCAGCAGGGCCCGCACGGCCTCGAGGCCGAGGCCGAGGTCGCGCAGGGTGAGGATCAGCTCCAGCCGGGCGACGGCCGTCGCGTCATAGCGCCGGTATCCGCCGCCGGACCGGTCGACCGGCGGCAGCACGCCGCTGTCCGACCAGAACCGCACGGTCCGCGCCGGCACCCCGGCGCGCCGCGCGAGCTGTCCGATCGTGTAGAGCCCCGCCTCGCTGTCCACGGACCGAGTCTGCGGGTTCCACCGGGTGGAACCTCAAGCGGCCCAGCTGCAACAGCCGCTCATGTTCCGTCGGTGCGGGTCGCCTTCGCGTGCTCGGCGACCTGCCGGAGCTGCTCGGGCGGCAGCGGTGCGAGGTCCTTCATCAGCCGCCCGCGCTGGCTCGGGGGCTTGGTCCGGTCCGCTTCGCGCAGCGCCGGCGTGATCTCGTCCACGCGGCCGACGATCGCCAGGAAGTCGCCGTGCCGCAGGCTCAGCGCGTCGGCGACGCGCAGGACGAACCGGGTCTCGATGATGTCCGCGGCCGGCCTGCCGTCGATGCCGTCGTTGGTGAGGCGGCTGATGGTGGTCGCGGCCAGCCCGGAATCCTCCGCGACCCACCGTCTCGACATGTTGCGCACGTGCATCAGCCGGCCGACCACCCCGCCGACCGTCACCGGGTCCAGCGCCGGCCACGGGGGCGTTCCGGCCCGGTCCGGGGCCGCGGGCAGGGACCGCACGAACCCTCCCAACGCGGCCAGGGTCTCCTCGCTGGCATCCCAGGTGGCTGACCTGATCCGGGCGAGTTCGGTGGTGGCGTCGGCGGTCGTGGCCGGCAGGTAGGCGCCGGGGATCTCGGCGCCGCCGATGGCGAGCAGGTCGGCCGGATGCAGGTCGAGGACCGGCGCGAGGGCGACCAGCGTGGCCGGGCTCACCGCAGGGGTGGGGACACCGTGGTGGGCGCACAGCCGCTCCAACGGTGTTCCGTCCATGCGTGCAAAACTACCCGCGCCGCCGGGATTCGCCTTCTGACGTATGTCGCGGGGGTGGGTGCCGGGCCGGCCGACGACCGGGCCGCCGAGTTGGTGCGGATGCAGGTGGCCGCGCTGGTCGGCGGCACGGTCATCGCCGCCCGCCTGCGCCGCCGCCAGATCGCGGCCCGACCCGGCGGCGGCCTCATCGACCTGAGCGCCGACGTCCGCCCGGCGTGAGGCCGCCGTTTGCTCAGACGCAGTCCCAGAAGAAGCGTCCCTCCCGCTGGTCCTCGCTCAGCAGCGCGTATCCGGTGCCACCGCCGAAGTTGAGGGCGTAGGCGTCCTCATCGCAGCCCTCGGCGCCGTCCAGCTGGAAGAAGAACTGCCAGGCCGGGTCGATGACGGTGGTCCAGGGTTGCCAGAACAGCGGTTTCCCGCCGGCGTAGCTGCGCCGCAGCAACCCGTTTCCGGAGCCGTCGTCGGCGGTGTCGCCGCGCAGTGCGGCTTCCTGGGTGTCGATTTCGCGGTGGTACAGCGAAAGCGAAGCCCCCGTGAACGGCCGGGCGTCCACGTGCAGCTCGACGGGAACCCGGTCGGTCCACGTCGCCCCGCGGCGCCACAGCGACGGGCCGGTCGGCTGGCGGAGGCCGGTGACGAACGCCGGCACGCGGCCGCCGGGCTGCACCAGCAACGCGTTCTCGCCGGCCTCCGGTTCGAACGTCGGCGCCATGGACGCGTCGTCCTGCGTGATGAACAGGTAGCTCATTCGCGGCGCGGGACCCGGGAGCGGGAACTGCCCGACGAACGTCATCGGCAGCCCCGACTCGGCGGAGACCGGCCAGAGCGGCTCGTCCAGCCAGAAGGGCCGGCCGCCGAGCTTGGCCACCGGCGCGTCGATCGGCGCGGTGGCCGGGCGGAACGTCAGCTCGAGCGGGGTGTCCGGGCGGTGCGGGGACTGCCACATCCGCGGAAGGCTACCGGCCGTAGTAGCCGGCGATGGCGGCGAAGGCGGCCTTCGGTTCCCAGGGCATGTCGGGGTACGTGGTGCCGTGCCGGTCCTCGTACACCTTGACGATGCCGTAGCTGGCGAGGTCCAGGTCGTCGCGCGCGGGGGCGTCGGGGCGGTGCGGGTGGTCGTACAGCGCGAACAGGAACACGAAGGCGGTGTCGACGCCCGCCGCGTCGAAGACCTCCAGCAGCTCGCGGATGTAGGCGGCCTGGCCGGCCTCGTCGCGCACGTGGTCGCCGTCGAGCCGGACCGGGCCGTGTTCGTCGTGCTCGACGATGTCGAGGCCGTGCGCGCCGCGGTCGCCGGCGCCGCGGTAGGTGGCGGCGCCGAACTCGGTGATGGCGACCGGCTTGCCCTGCAGCGCCGGGTCGCGCATGCCCTGGGCGACCATCCCGGCGAAGTTGTCGGCGATCGCGGCGGAACGGTAGACGTCCATGGAAACGATGTCGAACGGGGTCCAGTCGACCCGGTCGATGGGCACGGAGGCGTAGGTGATCCGGCCGCCGAACCGTTCCCGGACCGTGGTCACGGCGCGCGCGAGGAAGTCGTTGACGCGGGTGCCGACCTCGCCGATGATCTCGCGGAGCCGGTCGGGCCGGGTCAGCACCGCGAGCCGCTGTTCGAGGGTGTCGCCGGGCAGGAAGCCCTGGTTCATGATGCTGAGCTCGGCGCCGGTCACGAAAACGATGTCGCCGCCGCGGTGCCGGAGCCGCTCCGCCCGTTCCGCGCAATCGGCGAAGAGCGCCAGCGTCGCCTCCGGCGTCATCTCCAGTGGGTACGGCGAGTACCACACCTCTAGGCCCAGCGCGACGGCGAGCGACGCGGCGAGGTCGATCCGGTCCGGGTCGCCGCCGGTCACGCGGACCGCGGTGCAGCGCAGGTCGTCGCGGATGATCTGCAACTCCCGCCCGACCAGGTCAGGGTCGAACCGGCGGCGCGAGTTCACGCCGTACCGGACGAAACCGGTGTCGTAGGTGATGCCGTTGCCTCGCACGCGTCTGCCTTCCTGCAAAATTGGGTACTTGACGTACCGTATTTTGACGTAGGGCCGCGGTCAAGTCGATGCTGGGGAGGAATGGAGGACGAGATGCCGGACGGCCCGACGACACAGACCCGGCGGCGGGGCGCGACCCTGGAGGCCGCGATCCTCGACGCCGCCGCCGGCGAGCTCACCGAAAACGGTTACGCGGGCCTGACCATGGACCGGGTCGCCAAGCGGGCGGGCACCAACAAGAACGCCATCTACCGCCGCTGGCCCGACCGGCTGGCGCTCGGCGTCGCCGCGTACCGGCAGCTCGCCACCACGATCGAGCCGCCCGACACCGGGGCGCTGCGCGAGGACGCCCTGGAGCTGCTGCGCCGGGCGAACCGGCACTGGAGCTCGCCGCTCGGCGCGATCCTGCGCGAGCTGCTGACCGCCGCCGGGGGAGCGCAGCACCTGCTGGCGCAGCTGCCCGGGCAGTCCACCGACGCGATGACCGCGATGTGGCTGACCGTCCTCGGCCGCGCCGTCGCCCGCGGCGAGGCCGGCCCGGCGGCGCTGCACCCCCGCGTCGCCACCGTCGCGGTCGTCCTGCTGCGCAACGAGTTCGTCACCCGTGGGGTGCCCACCGCGCCCGACGACGTGCTCGTCGACATCGTCGATGAGGTGTACCTGCCGCTGGTGCGTGCCCGCAATTAGGGACGGACACCCGGGGCGGCGTCGTCGCGATCGCCCTGGCGATCGGGCTGCGGTCGTGGCCGCTGGTGATCGCGGCCGCCGGGCTCGGCGGCATGTTCCGGCGCGGCCGGCATTGCCCCCGCCGGCGTCCTACCCGGCGGTGGCGGTCCGGGTGTCGAGGTAGACGGCCAGGCCGTCGAGGAGGCGGTCCAGGCCGAACCCGAACAGCCGGTCCAGGTCCAGGTCGAAGTTGTCGAGCTCGACCAGCTGCTCGAAGAACGGCACGTCGGGCGGCAGCTCCGCGCCGCCGAAGCCGCGGTCCATCCACTCGTTGCCGGTGATCCCGGTCTCCCGCTGGGCGTCCGCCTCGGCCTCGAGACCCGTGGCGAGGCCGCGCACGTAGCTGAACAGCAGCAGGTGCACGTGGAGCCGGTCGGACATCGACAGCGGCGTGCCGTCGAGGGCGGCCAGGACCCACTCGGTGAACCTGAGCCCGTTCATCGCCGGCTGGGGGCGGGTCAGCGACATCGTCGGCGCGAGCCACGGATGCCGCCGGCACACCCGCCACAGCAGCCGCGCGGCCAGCTCGAGCCGGTTCCGCCAGCCCGGTGGCGGCGGGACCGGCAGCGGCATCGTGCCGACCGCGAAGTCGATCATGAACAGGGTGAGGTCGTCCTTGCTCGGCACGTGGCTGTACAGCGACATGGTCGCCACCCCGAGCTCGGCGGCGATCCGGCGCATCGACACCTCCGCGATGCCCTCGGTGTCGGCGATGCCGATCGCGGTGGCCACGATCCGGGCCCGGGTCAGCTCGGCGACGTCCCGGCGCTCCGGCCCGCTCCGGCGGCGGGCAACGGGTCCGGCGCCGGTGACGACGGTGCCGATGCCCGGCCGGACCGTCGTGAGGCCGTCGCGCCGCAGGACCGCCAGGGCCTTGGTCGCGGTGGCGATCGCGACGCCCCACTGGCGGGTGATCTGCCGGGCGGACGGCACCAGGTCACCGGGCGCGAGGTCCCCGGTCTCGATGCGCCGGCGGATGTCCGCGGCGACCTGGCGGTAGGGCGGTTCGGGGTCGGTCACGGTACTAGTACACCAGACCGCCCGACCTGGCGTTCTACCCAGGTGTACTAGTAACGATTGCCAGCATTTCCAGGGCGTGGATAGCCTGCTGATGGTGCTTCGTACGCAGTACACAACGATCGGGGGAGACGACATGCGGGTGCTCATTTCCGGCGCTGGGATCGCGGGGCCGGCGCTGGCGTTCTGGCTGCACCGGCACGGGATCGCCGCGACCGTCGTGGAACGCTCCCCGGCCCCGCGCCCCGGCGGGCAGGCCGTCGACATCCGCGGCGCCGCCCGCGCCGTCGTCGACCGGATGGGCCTGATGCCGGCGGTGCGGGCGGCCCGCGTCGACGAGCGCGGCATCGCCACGGTCGACGCCCAGGGCCGGCGGACGTCCGAGATGCCGGCCGACGCGTTCGGCGGTGAAGGCTTCATCGCCGAGATCGAGCTGCCGCGCGGCGACCTGGCCGCGATCCTGCACGAGGCGACCCGCGACGACGTCGAATACCGGTTCGGCGACCGGATCACGGCACTGCGGCAACCGTCGCAGGGCGGCGTCGCCGTCGACTTCGCCGGCGGCGGCACGGAACACTTCGACCTCGTGGTCGGCGCGGACGGCGTGCGCTCGGGGGTGCGCGGGCTCGCGTTCGGCCCGGAGGAGTCCTACGTGCGGCCGCTCGGCGGCTACATCGCCTACTTCAGCGTCCCGGACCCCGGCGACCTGGAGCACTGGGTGCTGATGCACAACGCGCCCGGCGGCGTGACCGCCGGCATCCGCCCGGAGCGCGGTGGCACCGCGAAGGCGTACCTGGGCTTCACCTGCGCCGAGCCCGGCGTCGAACGGCGCCCGGCGCACGAGCAGCGGCGGCTGCTGACCGAGCGCTTCGCCGGGGTCGGCTGGCGGGTGCCAGCGCTGCTCGAGGCGATGCCGGCGGCCACCGACTTCGTCTTCGACGCCCTGTGCCAGGTGCGGGTGGAGCGCTGGACCCGGGGACGGGTCGTGCTGCTCGGCGACGCCGGCTACTGCGGTTCGCCGCTCGCGGGCCTGGGCACCAGCATGGCGCTCGTGGGCGCGTACGTGCTCGCCGGCGAACTGGCCGGGACCGCCGACGTCGCGGCCGCGTGCGACGCCTACCAGGACCGGCTGGCGGCCTATGTGGCCGCGGGCACGCAGCTGCCGCCGGGCGGCATGCGCGGGTACGCGCCGCGGAGCGCGACGATGATCCGGCTCCGGTCGCTGTCGATGCGGATGATGCTGCGCTGGCCGATGCGGCAGCTCCTCGCGGGGCAGTTCGCCAAGGCCGGCGCCATCGACCTGCCCGACTACACCCCACCCCTGCGGGCGGTGGAGTTCTAGCCGCGACGCCGCGTGGTCCGGCTGAATTTCTTCTCCGCCGATCCCACCCCGGAATCGGTATTTCCGCAGGTGGGCGGCACCATGTGAACATGCTGTTCGCGTTTGCCTGGGCCCGGCCGGAGGGCTAGGCAGGAACGATGCGCATCTTGGTGACCGGTGGAACCGGGAACGTCGGAAGACTTGTGGTCGAGCGGCTCGTCCGGGCCGGTGCCATCGTGCGGGTGGTCAGCCGCCGCCCGGGCGCCGCGCTGCCCGGCGGCGTAGAGGTGGTCCGGGGAGACCTGGCGGAGCCGGAAACCCTGCGGCCGGCGCTGCGGCAGGTGGATCGGATGTATCTGTTCCCGGCTCCCGCGACGGCGTCCGACGTCGTCCGGCTGGCGGAGCGCGCGGGCGTCCGGCGGATCGTGACGCTCTCCTCGGGGGCGGTGACCACCGGGCACGACACAGACTTCCACCTCCCCGTGGAGCAGGCGGTGCAGGCGTCCGGCCTGGAGTGGACCCATGTCCGGCCCGGCGAGTTCATGCTGAACAACCTGTGGCTCTGGGGCCCCTCGATCCGCGCCGAACGCGTGGTGCGTGAGCCGTTCCCGGACCGTGCCGGGCGACCCGTCCACGAACGGGACATCGCCGACGTCGCCGCAGTCGCGCTCCTGGAGGACGGGCACCAGGGCAAGGCGTACACGCTGAACGGGCCCGAACTGCTCAGCCGGCGCGATCAGGTGCGGACGATCGCCGACGCCGTCGGGCAGGACATCCGGCTGGAGGTGGTGACCCCGACCGAGGCCCGCGACCTGTATCTGGCGCAGGGCGGCTTCGCGGCGGCCTCCGCCGAGTTTCTCAGCGGACTGCAGGCCTACTCCGGCCCGGCGGCTGGCTCCGGCCCGGCCACCGACTCCGCGGCGGTCCACCGGTCCGAACCCGGAACGCTGCACGACGTCATCGGCGCACCCGCCCGGACGTTCGCCGCGTGGGCGCGCGAGCACGGCCCGGACTTCAATGCGGGAAGGGCATCCGGGGTCGCGGGGTGATCTCGTCGCGGAAGCGTTCGATGAGGTGGCTGACCTGCAGCATGTCGTCGGTGCCGCGGATGCGGTCCAGATACAGCGACTGCGCCGCCAGGCCGGCGAGCTCGAACGTGAAGTACATCGCCATCAGCGGGTTGACGAACAGGGGTTCCGTGAAGGTGCGGCCGTTGACGGGGACGTCGCCGACGGCGCCGGTGAGGGCCGCGGCGATCTGCCCGTTGACGATGCTGGCCCGCTTCGGCGTGGCGGCCCGGGCGTGGGCGACGGCGTCGCGGTAGAGCGCCGCCTCCCGGCCGTGGGACGGGACCGTGAACGCGCCGAGGTACGCGCCGGCCCGGTCGAGCGCGGCGATGTTCTCCAGGACCTGGACGTGGTTGACGCCGTGGTACGCGTCGACGCCGAAGCCGATCGCGGCGACCAGCTTCGTCGGCACCGGCGTGGCGTTGACGGCGGCGAGGCTGGTCGCGTCCTCGACCGGGGTGCCCAGGGCCGCCTCGTCGCCGCGCATCAGGATGTCGGTGCCGCCGTCGACCAGGACGATCGCGTCGAGCCGGAGCCGTTTCGCCAGCCGGCGGTACGCGGACCGCAGCGGCCGGACCCCGGTGCGCGGGAACGCGTAGACGGTCGGCGGCAACTGGTGCAGGTGGCCACCGCCGTCGGACCACCTTGTGGAGGCCAGCCACCGGGCAAGGGTCCGCTCCGGGAAGTAGTCGCTGAAGCCGGCGGTGTCCGGGGTCACGGCCGCGATGCCGGGCTCCAGCCAGTCGTCCCTGGCCAGCTCGTACAGGTTGACGATGGACAGGTTCGCCAGGTGGACCGTGCGGCCCTCGTCCCGCAGCGACAGGGCGAGCGGCAGCCCGGCGTACACGTCGAATCCGCCGCCGGCACCGGCGATGAGGATCCGCTCGGCGCCGTCGAGGGCCTCGAAGAACGGCAGCCGCCACGTCATGTGGTCAACCGTTCGGCGAGCGCGCCGCCGAGCGGGTGTCGAGCCCGCCGGCGACCGCCACCATCGTGAAGTTCATCCCCATCGACTGGGCACACTACCCGCCGTCGCTACGGCCGGATGATGAGTTTCTGCGCGAGCGCTTTGACCGGCGCGACGGCGCTGCGCATCCCGAGGTCGTAGTTGCTCAGCAGCACCGTCACCCAGTCGGAGTCGGGGTACCACGCCAGGTCGGTGGAGACGCCGGGGGCGCCGCCGTTGTGCCCGACCGCCCACTTGCCGCCGGTGAGGACGGCGAGCGGCGCGTAGGTCTCGAAGGCGACCTGCGGCGGCAGGCCCGGCGGGGGCGGCGGCGGTGAGATCGGCACCTTCGGGCCGAGCACCAGCCGGGTGTACACGGGGCTGAGCAGCTGGTCGCCGAGCAGGGCCGCGGTGAAGCGGGCCAGGTCCCCGGCGGTGGAGAAGGAGTTCCCGGCCGGCGAGCCGACGAAGATGTGCCGGTCGAGCGCGTCGACGCGGGCCGCGGACTGCTGTGAGCTGTACGGGCGGGCGATGCGCCGGTCGTCGCGCCACTGCGGTGCGGTGAAGAAGTCCGAGCCGGTCATGCCGGCCGGCCGGAAGATGTGCTCGCGGACGTAGTCGTAGTAGGACCGGCCGGAGACTTTCGCGACGATCGCGCCGAGGACCTGATAGGCGGAGTTGCTGTAGGCGTGACCGGCGCCGGGCGGGAAGCTCAGCGCACCCGCGCGCACGAACGCCATGGTGCCGTCCCACGCCTGCTGCACGCTTCCCCACGTGGCCGCCTGCGCCCAGAACCCGGGGCTCTGCAGGTAGTCGCCCATCCCGGAGGTGTGGGTGAGCAGGTGGTGGACGGTGACCGTCCCGGCGATCCCGGTCGGGAACCCGTCGAGGTACGTGCCGAGCGTGCCGTGGAACGACACCGTGCCCCGCTGGACGAGCTGGGCGACGGCGACGGCGGTGAAGAGCTTGGTGATCGAGCCGAGCGCGAAGGCGGTGTCCGGCCCGTTGGCGATGGACCGCTCCTGGTTCGCCATGCCGTAGGACCGGGCCAGGACCCGGCGTCCCCGGTGCAGCAGCAGGACGGTTCCGGAGAAGGCGTCCTCGGCCGCCAGCTGCGCGACGAACCGGTCGAAGGCACCGCCGGGACGCAGGTCGGC
The DNA here is from genome assembly GCF_016862795.1 of Dactylosporangium siamense. GTDB lineage: Bacteria > Actinomycetota > Actinomycetes > Mycobacteriales > Micromonosporaceae > Dactylosporangium > Dactylosporangium siamense. Next base: position 33,024 of record NZ_BONQ01000104.1, read on the forward strand.
CGGCGGACCGGCCGGCGAGGCGGCCGGCGCTGCGCCGGCGGGCGAGGCGGCCAGCGCCCCACTGGCGGCGAGGGGCGCGGCGCCCAGCAGGCCGAGCGTGGCGCGCCGGCTCACCGGGCGGCCGGTCAGGGATGCACGTTGTGTCATGGGCCCACCCTCCGGCGCGCGGCGCGCTACCCGCATCTGTCGCAGGAGGTATCCGCGGCGCCCGCGGATCTGTCGTGCGAGGGACGTGCCGGCCGCGGTCCGGCCCGTACCCTCGAACAATCATGAGGCAGCTGGGGCAGGACTCGGCACTCGCCGGCGGGATGCTGGCGGCCTGTGTCGTGGTGAACAATCCACAGCAGATGGTGGCCGCGGTCGGCCCCGGCGCGGTCGTGCTGTGGTGGATCGCCACGGCGCTCGCCCTGCTGGCCGTCTCGCTGCGGCGCTGCTGGTCGCTGCCGATGCTGGGCGTCGCTGCCCTGGCGGCGGCGGTCCATGTGGGGCAGGCGGTCCCGCCGATGGTGGTGGACCTGGCTGTGCTGGTCCTGCTGTACACCGTCGCCGCCCGCCACCCCCGGGCCGTCTCGGCCGCCGGACTGGCCGGCCTGCTGCTGCTCGTCACGGGCTGGAGCGGCTATCACGCGGTCAACGGCCGGCCGGTGCCCGGGCTGCCGACGCTGGACTTCCACGTCAGCCACCTGCCGGAGCCGGGCGCCGGGCCGGACAGGAGGGCCGGAGGCGGGTCGAACCCGTGGGGCGGCGTGTCCGTGATCGCCTCCGCGCTCGTCGCGTCCTGGGCGGTCGGCTCGGCCGCGCGCAGCCGCCGGGCGTATCTCGACCAGCTGCACGCCCGGGCCCAGGATCTGGAACGGGAGCGGGACCAGCAGGCGGCGCTCGCGGTGGCGGCCGAACGCGGCCGGATCAGCCGGGAGATGCACGACGTCGTCGCCCACGGCCTGTCCGTGATCGTGATCCAGGCGCAGGGCGGCGCCGCCGCGCTGGACCGGCGACCCGCGGACACCCGCGCGGCGCTGGACGCGATTGTCAGGACCGGCCGCGACTGCATCGCCGACATGCGCCGGGTCCTGGCCGCGGTGGGCGAGGTGGACGACGCGTGGCACCCGCAGCCGGGGCTGGCCCAGCTGCCGGCCCTGCTGGCCCAGGTGCGCACGGCGGGCACGCCGGTGCGGCTGCGCGTCGAGGGCGAGCCGGCGCCGCTGCCGTCGTCGACCGACCTGTCGGCGTACCGCATCGTGCAGGAGGCGTTGACCAACACCATGCGGCACGCGGCGACCGGCGCCACCGCCACGGTGGTCCTCTCCTACGGCGGCGCCGAGGTCGGCATCGAGGTCAGCGACGACGGTCCCGGCCCGACCGGCCACGACGTCGGCGGCAACGGGCTGCGGGGCATGCGCGAGCGGGTCCAGCTGCTCGGCGGACGGCTCACCGCGGCGCCCGGGCCGGGCGGCGGCTTCACGGTCCGCGCGACCCTGCCCGTCGCGGGGTGGGGCGGGTGATCCGGGTGCTCGTCGCCGACGACCAGGCGCTGGTGCGCACCGGCTTCCGCATGATCCTGGAGAACACCGACGACATGCAGGTCGTCGGCGAGGCCGGCGACGGCGCGCGGGCTGCGGCGATGGCCCTCGACCTGCGCCCGGACGTGGTGCTGATGGACATCCGGATGCCCGGTGTCGACGGCGTCGAGGCGACCCGCCGCATCTGCGCCGCCGGCCTCCAGACCCGCGTGATGGTCCTGACGACCTTCGACCTCGACGAGTATGTCTACGCCGCGCTGCGCGCCGGGGCCAGCGGGTTCCTGCTCAAGGACACCCTCGCCGGCGACCTGCTCTCCGCCGTGCGCGTGGTTGCCCGCGGCGACGCGGTGGTGGCGCCCAGCGTGACGCGCCGCCTCCTGGAGCGGCACATCGGCACCGGCCCGGCCCCGGCGCCCACGGCCCTCGACACCCTCACCGACCGCGAGCGCGAGGTGCTGTCGCTCATCGCCCGCGGCCTGTCCAACCTCGAGATCGCCGCCCGCCTCCACCTGACCGAGGGCACCGTCAAGACCCACGTCAGCCGCGTGCTGGCCAAGCTCGACCTGCGCGATCGCGTGCAGGCCGTTGTCCACGCGTATGAATCCGGCCTGATCCGACCCGGGGTGTAGGCCCAGGACGCGGAGGTGAATCATGGGGAAGGTGAGCCGACGACTGGCGCTGCGACGGGCGGACCTCGCCGGTGGTCTCTGCCCGGTGCCGGAGGAGTGCGTCGAGGTGCTGCGGCACCGTGGGACCGTCCCCGTCGCGCTGGAACACCGGGTCCAGGGCGTCACCGCCGAGCGGCACGTGTTTGAGGCCGCGCTGCGCCAGGACGTCGAGTGGCAGTTCCACGGCGTCGAATGGCCGGCGGACCTGCGCCCCGGCGTGCTGCTCACCATCGCGTGGCGGCCCGCGAAGGACGAGGTCGTGGTGCGCACCGCGCCCCTCGTCGAGCCGTTGCGGGTCGACGGGGCCGCCTACTTCCACGAGTACGACCCGAAGGTCGTCACCCGCGAATACGCCCCGGGCCAGGCGAACTGGTCGAAGGTGCTGCACACGGTGCGGCACCTGGGTCGCGTCTTCGACGACGGCAGCGCCGTGTTCGCCGAGGCGGACCTGCTCAAGCGCAGCCGGCTCGGCCGGGGCGACCGCGGCGCGTTCCTGCTCCGCAACGCCGTCGCGCAGCTGCTCCGCGAGGGTCACGTCACCCGCGTCGTCGGCAGCGTCGACCCGACCGGGCACCCGTCCTACCCGGGTGTCGACGGCGAGGAGGCGGCGGAGATGCTGCTCTACGCCCCGCTGGTCGAACCCGGCCCGCACCCGGACGAGCCCGCCGGGGAGGGCTCCGACCGCCGCGAGCACTGGGTCAACGGCTTCCTGCGCAAGCTCCCGCCCGGCGCCCAGCCGTCGGAGCGGCAGCTGTCGCTGCACCAGCGGACCGTCGAGCAGGAGGAGCTCGACGACGCCGAGCTCCCACCCGGCTACACGTTCGTGAAGAAGCACCACCGCAACGGCTGAAGCCCGCTCACAGGCGGTAGCGGATCAGCACCGGCGACCCGGTGAGCGTGATCTCGGCGCCCGCGCTGACCTGCTCCGTGGTGCCGTCCAGCCGCAGCACCGACTCCGCGCCGGCCTCGGCCCGCAGCGTGATCGGCCCCGCGTGGGTCCAGCGGATCAGGGCCCGGCGGTTGCCCTCCGGGGTCGACACGACGAACTCGCACTGCCACACGTACTGCGGCAGCCCCACCGCCTGACCGGTCCCGCAGCCGGTGATCTGCGCGCCGGCCACCCACCGCTGCAACTGCTGCACCGCCAGGGCCGCCTCCGTCGGGTCGCCCTGGTCCGGCTGCAGCACGATCGGGATCTTCGTGCCGCCCCAGTTGTAGAAGTACATCCGTTGCAGGCCGGTCGCCCTGGCCAGCAGCCCGACCAGGTAGAACCGCACCGCGTAGTCCCGGGCCCGGTCGCCCTCCAGGTGCCCCTGCAGCGGGATCTCGTAGGTCGTGCCGGTGTTCCACAGCGGCGGGTGCACGCCGATCTCCTGGAAGAGCCGGCCGATCAGCGCGGTGAGCTCCAGCATCATCTCCGGCGGGTCCTCCGCCGAGCGCTGGTGCAGCTTGATGCCGGCGGCGTGGCAGTACTGATACCCGCCGAGCTCGGCGAACCGCCGCAGCACCTGCTGCCCCTCGGCGGTCCACAGGTTGCCCATCCCGGGGCACACCACGACCGCCTTCGGGTCGGCGGCGCGGATGACGGCGTTGGCCCGCCGGGTCATCTCCACCAGCGTCTCCATCGAGCCGGAGTACATCCTCGGATCGTTGGCGAACACCCACAGCTCATAGGCGGAGATGCGGCCTTTGTACCGGTCGACGAGCGCGCCGATGAACGCGTCCCACACCGCCAGGTCGTCCGGCGGGGCCGACCGCGCGCCGTCCGGGTAGACCGACAGCTTGCCGTCCGGCGCCGCCCACGCGGGCGTGCCGCCCACCACGAACAGCACCGGCAGGTCGTGGCTGCGGGCGCCGTCGACGAGCCGGTCGAGGACCGTCCAGTCGAACCGGTCCCGGGCCGGCTGGATCAGCGACCAGGTCGTCTCGCTGTCCCACAGCCGCACCGCCCCGGTCGTGAACCCCGGCATGTGCCCCGTCGCGCTGTTGATCGTCACGCCGAAGTATTCCGCCGGCACCGGCTGTGCGGGCATCGTCCAGGTCGGCCCGCTGATCCACTGCGGCGGCGGCGCGGCCGTGGTCGCCTTCTGCTCGGGTGCCGGGCCGGACTTGTCGATCATCCGCGTGACCACGGCCGTCCCGGCCACCAGGAGCACGGCGGCGAGCCCGGCGAGCACAGCGGTCCGCCATTTGCCGGTTTTCGCCGGTACGACCAGCGCCGGCGCTGCGGCTTCGCCGTTTTTCGTTGGTTCGCCTGATTCTGGCGCTTCGCGCTGTTCTGGCGATTCGCCAGGTTCGGCGGCTTCCGGTGCTTCGGCCGGTGCCTGCTTGAGGGCGGCCGTCCAGAGCGGGTACAGCCGGTCGAGCTCGGCCCGGTCCGCGCCGCACGCCCGGGCGATCCGCTCCACCGTGCCGAAGTCGTGCGGCACGGCGCGCCCGGCGATGAACCGGTGCACCGCCGACTTGCTCAGGTTGACCTTCTGCCCGATGACCGCATGGCTGAGGCCGCTGCGGTCCTTGAGCTCGGTCAGCACGGCGGCAAGGTCGCCGGGGTGGTGCGGCATCGCCGTCTTCTCTCCACAGGGGGCCGGGGGCAGCATCCTACCGACCGTCCCAGCGGCAGCACATCCCCGCAGGTCAGCACGAGGATGGCATCCCAGCGTCCCGAGTTTGTGCCGCACCCTGGCGCCCCGTTCGCGGACCTGGGCAAACTGCCGCGACGGCGGTGACCGGGGGAACGTCATCGGGGGCGTCCGGTCACCGGTTGCTTGGGGCGGACACAGTCAGCCGGCCAGGCAGGCCCGGGGGTGGGCTCGCCTGGCCGGTGGGGGGCGGGAGGAGTCAGGCGCAGTTGACCGACACGTCGTCGCCCGGTCAGGACACGGGTTGGGGGATCGGCGTCGGGCGGCGTACCAGCGCGATGACGACGAGCAACACCGCGACCGCCACGGCGAACAGCAGCGAGACCCGGCCGAGCGCCGTGGCAGCCGCCGCGAGCAGTGGGCCGGCCCACATGCCCGACGTCATCGCGAGGGTCAGGGCGGCGTTGTACCGTCCGCGCAGCTCCGGAGGGGCGAGGGCGTTGACCGTCGCCGGGAGCGCACCCGCCAGGAGCAGCTCCCCGGCGCCCATGAGCACGGCCGCGAGCGGCAGGGTCACCCGGGCGCCCAGATCAACTCGACCGAGGGCCAGGCACAGCAGCCAGGCGACCGACCACACCGCGGCGGCCGCGGCGATCAGGTGCGGTGGGCGCAGGCGGGCACCGACGCGCAGCGCCAGGGGGAGGCCGGCGACGATGGTGAGGCAGTTGGCGACGCTCGCCCACGACATGGCGCGCGGGTCGGCGCCGGTCACGGCGAGCAGCGGCAGCCCCGCGTTGTAGACGCCGTAGCCGGCGGCGGACGCCAGCAACGCGACCAGCAGCACCCGCAGCAGGGCACGGTCGGCCAGCAACGACCGGTAGCCACCCGCGGAAGGCACCGAAGCGCGTGGCGGCGCAGGCGGCGTTCTGGTGTACGACCACCGCACCGCACCGATCGCCACCACGCACGTGACGGCGGCGACCCACCACAGCGCGGTGAGGTCGACCAGGACGCCGGCCGCGGAGCCGGCGCCCATGCCCGCGTTGAACAGGGCGAACTGCAGCGTGAACGCCCGCCCCTGGGCCGCCTCGGGGACCAGGCCGGCGATGAGGGTCGCATACGCGGGCAGCGTCACCGACCAGCCGAACCCGACCGCGGCGACGGCGCACCCGAGCAGCAGCGGGTGCTCGCCGGTGGCGACGAGGACCAGCCCGCACCCGGTCGTGACGAGACCGCCGGTCATGACGCGGTGGCCGTGGTACCGGTCGGCGAGGACGCCGCTGAGCCAGTTGCCGGGAAAGCTCGCCAGCGCGAGCAGCGACGTCATGGCGGTGGCGGTGGCGAGGGGGACGCCCTTCGCCGAGTGCAGCAGGATCAGCAGGTACGGCTGGGTCAGCCCGATCCCGGCCGCCGACACGACGTCGCCGAACAGCAGCAGCCGCAGCGCCGCCGGTAGCCGGGTGTTGGGCATCGTCCGCTCCTGACCGTCGGGTGGTGTCGGTGGAGTGTGGGTCCGGCCTCTTGCCGGACGCTTGGCGCCGGGCTCCAAGTCCGTCGCAAGTTCGGGCCAAGCCGCGCCGGGCACGCTCATGGAGCCCGGTCGGGAAGCACCCGGCGGGCCTCACGAATCGACATCAAGGAGACCTTCGATGGACCGCTCGACCACCGCCCCGACCGTCCGCACCCAGGTGCGGGCCGACGGCCTCGCCACCAACCACAGCCAGGCCGTCACCGCGGTGCGGGGCCTGACCCAGAACCACAGCCAGGCCGTGGGGTCGCTGCGCGGGCTGACCTGGAACCACAGCCAGGCCGTCGTCCGGCTGGTCTGACCGATGACCCGGGTGGCGGAGCAGACCGTGGATCCCGTCGGCGCGGCGGTCGCCCTGCACGACCTGGCCCTGGCGGCCTGGGACGGTCACCGCTACCCGCGGGTCGTCGACCTGTGCCGGCGTGCGCTCGAGGTGCTCGAGGCGCACGCCGGTGCCGGCAGTCCCGACGTGGCCAACGTGCTGACCCTGTTGGGCAGCGCACTGGACGAGCTCGGCGAGCACCGGTCGGCCGAGGCCCAGCACCGGCGGGCCGCCGGCATCATGGGCGCGTTGCCGTCGCAGCCGGACGTGCTGCTGCGGCTGCGCGTCCAGGCGGCCGTCGGCCTCGGCGGCAACCTGCGCCGGCAGGGCCGCTACGCCGAGGCCGAGGCGGTGTTCCGCGGCGCCTGCGACGAGGCCGCACCGCATCGCACGGACCTGGAGATGGTGCCGCTGCACAACGAGCTCGGGGTGCTGTACAAGTTCGCCGGCCGGCTCGACGACGCGCGGGACCGGTACGCCACGGTGCGGGCCGTGCTGGAGGCGGCGTACGGGCCCGACGATCCGGTGCTCGCGCCGGTGTGGCACAACCTGGCCGGGCTCGCGCACAGCCGCGGCGACCTGGCCGAGGGTGAGGCGTACGCGCGCCGTTCCCTCGCCCTGCACCGCGCCGCGTTCCCGGCGGACCACCCGGCGGTGGTCGCCGACGAGGCGCACCTCGCGGCGCTGCTGCTGGCCCGGGGCAACCACGCGGAGGCGGAGCCGTTGCTGCGCCGGGCGATCGCGTACTTCACCGACCGGCACGGACCGGATCACGTGGAGGTGCTCACCAACCAGCACAACCTGGCCGCCGTCCTGGCCGGCTCCGGTGACCCGGTGGGCGCCGAGGCGCTGTACCGCCGCGTCCTGGACGGCAAGCGCCGCACCTTCGGATCCGAACATCCCGAGGTTGCGCTGACGCTCAACAACCTGGCCGCGCTGGCCGCCGACCGCGGGCACGCCCGGGCCCTCGCGGCGGAGGCGCACCGGATCCTCGCGCCGCGGGTCGCCGCCGACCACCCGGCGCTGGTCTCAGTGAAGGGGTTTCTTCAGGGGCGGCTGTAGAGCGTCCAGTGGTCCAGTTCGGTCAGGGCCTTCGCGTACGCGCGGATGGTCGTCCCCGCGGTCAGCCCGGCCAGGCAGACGTGCTCGGCGGCGAGCCGTTCGGCGTCCACCAGCAGGGCCGGCGGGTGGGCCACCGTGAACCCGGTGGCGAGCCCGATCACCGTCGGTTCGGCGCCGTGCCGCTCGTGCCACCGGCGGGCCGCCACGACCATGAGCTCCGGTGGGAGGGCGAGCCCGCCGTACGCGTCGACGTAGGCGAACGCGGCCCACGGCTCAGGCCGGGGCAGGATCGCCAGGAACTGCGGCGCGCCGTACGCGGTCACGTCGTAGGCGTCGAGGAAATAGCCCTCCTCGCCGGTGCCGAGCTCCTCCTGCCCCGCCGGCCACCGGGCCAGATAGGCGTCCAGGTCGGCGGTCTCCGCCCGGCGCAGCACGTCGGCGGGGGTGCTCAGCTGGCCGTCGACGCGGAAGAAGTCCCGGTCCAGGTGCATCATGTCGACCATCAGCACCGGATAGTGCGCCGTCGACAGGGCACGGACGCGTTGCCGGACCGGTTCGGCCGAGCCGGAGAGCCGCACGACGGGGAACCGCTCACCGTCGACCTCGTGCCAGCGCGTCGGCGCGTCCGCCAGGCCGGCGGCGCGCAGCAGCTCGTCCATCGCCGAATGCTAATCGACCGGCCTGGTTGGCGGGGGGTGGACGGGCCGGATATGGATTGGGTATGGAATATCGGTACGTCGGCGGCAGTGGACTGCGGGTCAGCGAGCTGTGCCTGGGCACGATGACATTCGGCAACGACGCGGACGAGCCGGCGTCGCACCGGCTGCTGGACCGGTTCGTCGAGGCCGGCGGCAACTTCATCGACACGGCGGACGTGTACGTGGGCGGCGCCTCCGAGGAGATCATCGGGCGGTGGCTGGCCGGGCGGTCCCGCGACGACCTGGTCCTCGCGACGAAGGTCTTCTGGGCGACCGGTGACGGGCCCAACGACCACGGCGCCGGTCGCAAGCACATCCTCGCGTCGGTGCGGGCGAGCCTGCGGCGGCTCGGCACCGACTCCATCGACCTGTACCAGATCCACGCCTTCGACGAGGCGACCCCGATCGAGGAGACACTGTCCACATTGGACGGTCTGGTGCGGTCGGGAGCGGTGCGGCACCTCGGGGTGAGCAACTACGCCGCCTGGCAGCTGCAGAAGTCTCTGGACGTGGCCCGGCACCGTGGGTGGGAGCCGTTCGTGGCCTTGCAGCCGCTGTACAACCTGCTCGATCGGGACGTGGAGCACGAGCTGCTGCCGGTGTGCCGCAACGAAGGCGTCGGCGTCATCCCATGGGCGCCGCTGCGCGGCGGGTGGCTCACCGGCAAGTACCGGCGTGGCATGGCGTCGGCGCCGCAGGGCACCCGCTGGGACGGCGACAAGCAGCCGTGGCTCGGCGACTGGGAGCGCAGCGTCGACGAGCGCACCTGGTCGGTCACCGACGAGGTCCTTGCGGTCGCCGAGGAAGCCGGCCGCACCCCGTCCCAGGTGGCGCTGCGGTGGCTGCTGCAGCAGCCGGGCGTGGTCGCGCCGATCGTTGGGGCCCGCACGACCGCGCAGCTGGAGGAGAACCTCGGCGCCTCCGGGTGGCTGCTGGACGACAAACAGCTGGCCCGCCTCACCGCGGCCGGCGACCAGCCGGCGCCGTACCCGCACGGTTACCTGGCCGGCTCGCCCCGCCGCCGGTAGCGGCGACGGTCGCGGGGCCGGCGGCGACCGACCCCGCGACCACCTTCCGCGCCCCGCCGATGGTGCTATGCTCCCGCCGATGACTACCTCATGTCACAGATTGGGGGTCCCATCCGCTCGAAGTGAGTGCTGATGCACTCTCACGACGCGAATGGGGAATCCCGCCACACCTTCTGGCTGCGCGTGCGCGAGTTCGCCGTGCCGCCCTCCATGATCGAGTCAGCGACCGCCCGCCGGCACGCCGGTGACTGGGCCGGGGCGTGCGCCGCGGCACGGGTCGACGTCGATCTCGACCTGCGGGCCGTGGCCCGGACCCGCGGCGCGGACCTGTCCGCACGGATCCGCGCCGACCTGCGGCACCTGGCGCCGGACCTGCTGCGCTGGCACTGGCCGCGGATCGCACCGGACGGGCTGCTGCGGCCCGGCCTGACGGTGTCCCTGGCCCGCTACGACCCCGATGGCGTGCACCTCGTCGCCCGGACGCCGCCGGCCTGGGCGGATGCCGGCCAGAGGATCAGCCTGTCGCTCTGGGACGGTTCGGTGCGGGGTGGCGTCCCGCATCCGCATCCCCATCCCGATCAGCGGTTCCGGCTCGATCTGCACCGGCACCTCTGGGACGCGCGCCGGTCCGGCGAACTGCGGGCCAGGGCCGGTCGTGGTGGCACGCTGTCCGGCGCGCCGCCGGGACCCGGGTATGCCGTGGACCGGTGGGCCGCGGAGGCCGCGCTCCTGCTGCACGCCGACGGGCTGCCCGCGGGCCCGGTGACCGTGCGGCTCGGTGCCCGCCGTCGGGTGGCCGTCGACCCTGACGGCGTCGTCAGCGGCGCGCCGGTGCGCGGGCCGGTGCTGCCGGACGCGGCGACGTGGGTGCTGCCGGACGTGGAGCTGCTCCGCGGCGGGCTGCTCGGCGTGGACCGGCTGCATCCCCTTGTCGCTGCGGCGTTGGTACCGGAAACGCCACCGACAGGCGCGGCACCTCCGGAAACGCCACCGACAGGCGCGGCACCTCCGGAAACGCCACCGACAGGAGCGACACCTCCGGACGTGGCACGGCTGGACCCGGTCCGGCCGGGTGCGCCGCAGCCGGGCGAGCCGGGTGCGCCGCGGGTGGTCGCGTGCCGGGGCGACCGGCACCGCATCGGCCTGGTGGGCGGCGTGCTCGTCGCGCTGGACCACGACCCGGCCGAGGTCCGCCGCGAGGAGCTGCTCACGGCGCTCGGCGGCACCCCGCTGCCGTGCCTGCAGGCGATCGACGAGGCACACCGCTGGCCGGAGTGCCTTCCCGACGTGCGGGCCCTCCTCGACCACGGCGACGCCGCCGGTGCCCTCGCCGTCGTGGAGGCGCTGCTCGGCCCGGACGCGTTACTGCGCCACGGCGCGCTGCGCGACGAGCTGGAGACCGCGGCGCAGCGCCAGGTCGCGCACGGGCTCTACCGCGCCGGGCTGGCCGGCGGTCCACGACCGAAATACCACGACGGCCACCGCGGCTCCCGGTCGCGCCGGCACCGCGCGTCCTCCCGCTGACGTCTCCCTTCGCTTCGACTCCTCTCGCTTCGACTTTTCAAAGGTGATGCCTCATGCCCACGTTCGCCGACCAGCTCGACGTCGCCGCCGACCTCCTCGCCCTGCTGCACGACACCGACACCGAACCGCGCGCCGACGCGCAACTGGAGGCGCTGACCCTCGCGGTCGCCGCCGACCTGCCGGTCCTGCTGTGGGGCGAGCCCGGCATCGGCAAGACCGCCGCCCTGACCCAGCTCGCCGAGGCGCTCGACCTGCCGCTCACCACCGTCATCGCCAGCGTCCACGAGCCGTCGGACTTCTCCGGGCTGCCCGTCGTCGGCGACGACCCGGCGGTGCAGGGCGTGCCGATGGCCCCGCCGGACTGGGCCGTGCGCCTGGTCCGCGCCGGTCGCGGCCTGCTGTTCCTCGACGAGTTGTCCACCGCGCCGCCGGCGGTCCAGGCGGCGCTGCTGCGGCTGGTCCTGGAACGGCGGGTCGGCGCGCTGCGGCTGCCGCCGGGCGTGCGGATCGTGGCGGCCGCGAACCCCCGGTCGTCCGCGGCGGACGGCTGGGAGCTCAGCGCGCCGCTCGCCAACCGGTTCGTGCACCTCCAGTGGGCGCACGACCACGACGTGGTGGTCCGTGGCCTCGGCGGGACCTGGCCCCGCGCCTCGCTGCCGCGGCTGGACCCGCAGCGGCTGGGCGCGGCGGTCGCGTTCGCCCGCCGGGCCGTGTGCGGGCTGCTGGCCGCCCGGCCCCGGCTGGTGCACCAGCTGCCGGGCAGCGAGGCGCGCCGGGGCGGTCCGTGGCCGTCGCCGCGCAGCTGGGACATGGCGCTGCGGCTGACCGCGTTCGCCACCGCCGCCGGCACCTCCCGCGACGTGCTGTCCATGCTGGTGCGCGGCACGGTCGGCGACGGGCCGGGCCTGGAACTGCTGGCGAGCCTGGACCGGATGGACCTGCCGGACCCGGAGACGCTCCTCGCGGACCCGGCGGCGGCGAGCCTGCCCGACCGCGGGGACCTGCGCCAGGCGGTCCTGGACGGGGTCGTGGAGGCGGTCCGCAAGCGCCCGGAGAAGGCCCGGTGGGACGCGGCCTGGGCGATCCTGGCCCGCGCGCTGGACACCGGTGCGCCGGACCTCGTGGTGGTCCCCGCGAGCACCCTGGCGGCGCTGCGCCGCGTCGACTGGGATGTGCCGGACCTGATCGAACGGCTGGCAGGCGCGGTGGCGCTGTCCCAGCGCGCCGACCGGGCGTCGGCCAGGGTCGCTGCGGCGGTGACCGGCTGATGGCAGCGAAGACGGCCGCGCCGGGGCCGGACCTCGACAAGCTGTTCGTGGCACCCGAAGCGGCGGCGTCGGAAGCGGCCGGGTCGGAAGCGGCCGGCGCGGAGACGCCCGCGCTGGAGACGGTCGCGCCGGGGCTCGACTTCGACAAGCTGTTCGCGGCCCGGCTGCAGGCCGCCCGGGCCCGCCCGTACCTCGCGACCGCACTGTTCGCACTGCACGTCGTGGAGTCGCGGCGGGTGCCGACGATGGCCGTCGACCGGCACTGGCGGTGCTACGCGTCGCCGGTGTTCGTGGCGCGGACCCCGGTCGAGGAACTCGCCGGTGTGTGGGTCCACGAGGTCTCGCACCTGCTGCGCGACCACCACGGCCGCGGCGACCGGGTGGCGCTGGACCGCGACCTGACCGGACCGGGGGAGCGGCTGCGGATGAACATCGCCGCCGACTTCGAGATCAACGACGACGTGTACGGCGACGGCCTGGCCCGCCCCGAGGGTGCGATCTCCGCCCGGGACCTCGGGCTGGACGAGGGGCTGCTGATGGAGGACTACCTGCGCCAGTTCCACCTCGGCCCGCGCACGTCCGGCATGGTCTGGCTGGACTGCGGCAGCGGCGCCGACGGCCTCGAACGGCCCTGGGACCTCGGCGAGGACGGCGCCCACGGGTTGAGCGGCCACGAGCTGGACGCGGTCCGTTTCCGGGTCGCCCAGGGCATCAACGCCCGCCCCGGCGACGTCCCGAAAGGGTGGCGGCGCTGGGCGGAGGAGGCGTTCCACCCGCCGCAGGCGTGGCGGGACCTGCTGGGCGCCGCCGTCCGTTCGGCGGCGAGCGCAGCCGGGGCGGACGACTACACGTACGGGCGGCCGGCGCGGCGCGCAGCGGGCCTGCCCGGGGTGGTGCTGCCGAGCCTGCGCCGCCGCCCGCCGCAGGTCTGCGTCATCATCGACACGTCCGGGTCGGTGAGCGACGCCGAGCTGGGCGGCGCGTTGCTCGAGGTCGCCGCGATCGGCCGGGCCGTCGGCGGCCGGCGGGACCTGGTGCGGGTGATGTCGTGCGACGCTGCGGCCGGGGTGGCGCACCCACTGTGCCGGGCCGAGGGCATCCCGCTGATCGGTGGTGGCGGCACGGATCTGCGCGCCGGGTTCGAGCGGGCGCTGCGCACCACGCCCCGGCCCGACGTCGTCGTGGTCCTGACCGACGGGCAGACGCCGTGGCCGTCGGCCCGCCCGCCGTGCCGCACGGTCGTCGGCCTCTTCCCCCGCCCTCGCTCCTGGAACGAGGACGACGACGACTACGTTCCGGACCAGCCGCCGGACTGGGCGCACGTCGTCACCATCGGCTGGCGCCCGTGACCGTCCACATCAGACGGTCGTGGCGTAGACCCGCAGGGTCACCTCGTTGCTCAGGTGGGTCTCCCCGCCGACGGTCAGGACCGCCTGCATGGTCCAGACCGTCGGTGGGGTCGCCTGCCCGCCGTCGGTCACCGTCACCCTGGCGTGGTTGCCCCGGCCGCGGAACTCCACCGGCCCGAGCACGGTCTGCGCCCGCACCGTCCACTGGAGACTGTCGGCCAGCCGCGCCTCGTCGAACCCCGCCGGGACCAGCACCGACAGCGGCAGCGTGAACGGCTGCACCGAGTAGCACGAGCCGCCGAACGTCTGCCCGGGACACCCCGGCACCTGCACCAGCAGTGGCAGCACCTCACGGAGCCGGTCACCGGCCGGGACGATCGGCGCGGCGCCTCCCACCGACGGCGACCCGACCGGCGCCGACGGGCTGGTCGAGAGCTTCGCGCGTCCCGATGCGGCAGGTGTACGACCAGCGCCCGCCGACCCGGACCCCACCATGCCCGGCGCCGGCAACACGGGCCGCGGCCCCCCGGCCGCCGCCACGGCCGTCGAGGAGACCGCCGTGGCACCGGCGGGACGCTCCGGCGACCCGCTGCGCACGCCGAGGAAACCGGCGCCGGCGGCCAGGATCAGCAGCACGACGAGGATCGTCAGCAGCACCGGCGGCCGCCGCAGCAGGGGCAGCCGGACCGTGGCGACGGCGGGCACCGGGTAGTAGACCGTCGCCGGTGGACGGTCGTCGTCGAGCGGCGGCGCCGGCACGAGCAGCAGTTCGGCCGTGACATCGGAGTCCGCATCCGCCGCCGGGAAGCCCGCTCCCGCCTTCGGGGAGCCCGCACCT
>NZ_BONQ01000105.1 GCF_016862795.1 Dactylosporangium siamense
GCCGCGGGGGAGCCCGCACCCGCCTCCGGGCAGCCCGCTCCGGTCTCCGGGAGGCCTGCGCCCGTCTCCGGGAGGCCTGCGCCCGTATCCGGGAGGCCTGCGCCCGTATCCGGGAAGCCCACATCGGCCTCCGGGAAGTCCGCCCCCGGGTAGCCCGCGCCCGGCGCTGGGAGTTCGTCGTCCGGCGCTGGGAGTTCGTCGTCCGGCTCTGGGAGTTCGTCCGGTTCGGAGGCATCGTCGTGCGGTGACGGCTGTGGTGCGGCAACGAGATCGGCGGGCACGTCCGGGACCGGGACGGCGCTCAGCACGGCGACCGCGCCGGGCCGCGCCGCCATCGCGGCCCGGCACGCCGGGCAGTCGGCCAGATGCGCCGCGACGGCCTTGCGCAGCGAGGGCCGTAGCCGCTTCGCCGCCGCGACGACCGCGGCGAGCCCCGGGCAGTCCGGTTCCCCGGTGGTCGCATCGGCGGTGAACATGGCGACGTCCAGATAACCGCCCGGTGCCGTCAGCCGGTCGACCGCCTTCCGGGTGACCTCCACCGTTTTACCCAGCGCCGCGGCGACCGCCGTCAGGTCGAGCTGCCGGTGCCGGGGACGGTTCGCGAACTCGGGCAGCACCAGCGCCAGGAGGTTCCAGTGCTGTTCCTCCAGCGCCGGCCGCGCGGCGAACACCCCGTCACCCGGTGGTGTGGTCGCCTTCCGCTCGCGCAGCTCTGCCTTGACGGCGGCGCGGACCAGCGTGAACAGCGCGGCCGGGTCGTCCTCGCCACCCTCGCCACCCTCGCGCGCCGCGAAGGCGCGCAACGCCTCGGCGGTGGCGGCGCGCGCGGCGGGCTCGTCGCCGCACGCGAGGGTGACGCAGCAGCGGTACACCTGGATGTCCTGCATCGGCCGCCTCCTTCGCCTGGGTCCGCGGGCTCAACGATCGGGCCGGGTCGCAGGTGGCGACCGAAACAATTGCGAAACCTCTATGGGTTACGCCGCGGCGTCGCCGATGCTGACCGTCACCCGATCGGAGGTTGTCCATGCACCGAGCACGATCCAGGCGGACCGGGCTGCCCATGTTGCTGGCGGCGCTGGTCGTGCTGCTCGGCTTCACCGGCGCGGCCGCGATGCCGGCCGCCCAGGCCGCCGCGGCGCCCGCCGTCACCCTTCGCTTCCTGATGATCGTCAAGCCGGTGTCGCAGGTGCCCGGCCTGACCGCCACGCTCAGCCAGGCACAGGTCGACGCGGCCCGCACCGCGTTCCTCAGCACGTTCCCCCGGATGGTCGAGGACCTCACCGGCGGTGCCGTCGACATGAACACGTCAGTGGTCGTCTCGTCCCGGCCGCTCACCACGATCGGCTACCAGGGCCTCATGGTCGAGCCGGGCAACGTGCCCGACGACGTCGCGCAGTACGTCCACCCGCAGGAGTGGGACGGCGTGTTCGTCTACAACGCGTTCCGCCCGCACGCGTACTTCTCCAGCGGCGCACCCGGGCCGCACAACACCGGGTGGACCAGCGTGAACGCCCGCGACGACCTCGGCTACAACCAGGACGCCCTGGCCGGCTGGGTGCACGAGCTGCTGCACCAGCTCGGCGAGCAGTTCTACTTCCAGCAGCTGCACGTGCCCGGCGCGGTCGACGTGCACGCCGGCGAGGCCCACGGGTACAACCAGAACAGCAACGGGCTGCCCTTCTGGCTCGGCTGGTACCGCGACTACCTCAACGGCACCATCCCCGGCAACCTGGGTCTCGGCCTGAAGGCGTGGAGCCGGGGCAACCGCCGCGGCGTGGTGGACACCCCCGCCGGTCAGATGATCGTCGGCGCCGGCTCGAACCGCTGCGTCGACGTCGCCGGCGGCCGGGACGCGGACGGCACCAAGGTCCAGCTGTGGGACTGCCACGGCGGCCCCGAGGTCCGCTGGAGCTGGCAGGGCGGCACCCTGGTCAACAGCCGCACCGGCAAGTGTCTCGACGTCTCCGGCGGGCGCACCGCCGCCGGCACCAAGGTGCAGCTGTGGACGTGCCTGAACAACGGCGCCCAGCAGTGGCAGCTGGTCAACGGTAACCTGCGCAACCCGCAGTCCGGCCGGTGCCTGGACGCCGACGCCTGGGGCACCACGAACGGCACCCAGCTCATCATCTGGGACTGCGGCGCCGCCCAGTCGAACCAGACCTGGCGTTTCCAGTAGAAGGCCGGAAGGCCCGGCCTCGCGGGGTGCGGGGCCGGGCCTTCCTTTCGGCAACAGGATCACGCGCCGCCGACGCCGACCTCGCGCGGGCCCACCCGGAACAGCTGGGTGTTGGTGAGGCGGTTGCGCTCGCGGGTCTGCTCGCGAGACTCGTTCGGGACCCGCTTGAAGAAGCCGCGCTGCACCACGGTGCCATTGGCCTCGACGGTCATCTGCAGGCCGCTGCCCGCGTTCTGCACGAACGTCTGCGCGTCGTTGGTCAGGAACACGAACGCCTGGCTCGGCGTGCCGTCGCACGGCCGCAGCTCCAGGGCCGCGCCGGCCTGCTGCGAGTCGCCGACGACGTCGATGCACAGCGGCCGGCTGCCCGGCTGCAGGCTCGGCTGGAAGGCGTAGGACGTGGTGTTCC
The DNA here is from genome assembly GCF_016862795.1 of Dactylosporangium siamense. Lineage (GTDB taxonomy): Bacteria > Actinomycetota > Actinomycetes > Mycobacteriales > Micromonosporaceae > Dactylosporangium > Dactylosporangium siamense. Next base: position 2,586 of record NZ_BONQ01000105.1, read on the forward strand.
GCACGACCTTGCCGTTGGCGTCGATGACCTTCGGGAACAGCTTCGTCCACACCTGGGAGTCCGGCGTCTGGGCCGCCTTGCCGATGCGGGGCTTGGACACGATCCTCGCACCCGCGTTGGCGCCGTTGGGCACCAGCACGTTCGCGGTGCCGGCCGGCTCGATCACCTGGCTCTTGACCGGCGGCCGGACGTCCTCGGCCGCGGCCGGGCCGGCGGTGAAGCCGGCGAGGAGCCCGGTGGCGAGTGCGGCGCCGCCGATGAGGGACGCGGTGCGGCGGAAGGTCTTCGTAGGCATATCGGTGCTCACTTTCCTGTGATCGGCTGAGGGTTGATCGACGTTCGCCACCAGATACGGGCGGGCGGCGGGGTCCGGTTCAGCGAAGGGCCCGCGAATTGTGGTGCTGGCACGAGTTGAGGAGTGATACCGGCCGGGTTGTCGCGTTCCTGACCGGCGAAGGTCAAACCGGTCCGCCGGCTGCCGCGTGTGTACCGGCAATGCACCGCTGCCGATTTGGAGAACTCCCGTGAAAGCCCTTTCCGCTGCACTCGTGTTCGTCGTCGCGCTCGGCGGCCTGACCGCGTGCGGGTCCGATGACCCGCCCGCCGCGAACCCGCCCGCGTCCGCTGCCGCCGAGGTGGACCTCACCGACGGGCCGGCCGTGGCGATCCCGACGCCGAAGCCCGAGCCGATCGGCCTGACCGCCGGCAAGGCGAAGGTCGGTGACGCCGAGGCCGACGTGGTGCGGTTCAAGGACCGCGTCGTGTACCGCTTCGAGGCCGACGAGAACAAGCCGCCGAAGGTGAACTGCGTCGGCGACTGCCTCGTCATCTGGCCGCCGCTGCTCACCGACGGCACCCCGGTCAAGCTCGCCGGGGTCAACCCGGCGCTGGTCGGCTCGGTCCAGCGCGCCGACGGCCTCACCCAGGTCACGCTCGACGGCTGGCCGCTGTACCTCTACAAGCAGGACGAGTCTCCCGCCGACACCAAGGGCGAGGGCGTCGGCGGCAACTGGAGCGTCGTGCGCCCCGACGGCAAGCCCGTCGTCAAGAAGTAGGCGGTCCCGGGCCCGCTGCCGGCTCGGCGGCGGGCTCGGCGGCCGGCTCTGGGCGGTCTAAGCTCGGCCGGTGCCCGACTACCTGGCCGTCGACCTCGGCGCGGAGAGCGGCCGCGTGCTGCGCGGTGCGCTGCGCGACGACCGGCTGACGGTCACCGAGGTGCACCGGTTCGTCAACCGGCCGGTGGCGCTGCCCGAGGGCCTGCACTGGGACGCGCTCGCGCTGTTCGCGGATCTGTCGGAGGGGATCGCCGCCGCTGTCGCCGGCGGCGGGGAACCCGTCGCCGGCATCGGCATCGACGCGTGGGGCAACGACTTCGGCCTGCTCGACCGGGCCGGGCACCTGATCGGCAACCCGTTCCACTACCGGGACCGGCGCACCGTGGCCAGCACCGCCGTCGTCGCGGCGAGGGTCGGCGCCGCCGCCCTGTACCGGGCGACCGGCACCCCGCCGTTGCCCATCAACACCGCCAGCCAGCTGGTCGCGATGGAGGGCTCCGCGCAGCTCGACATCGCCGAGCGGCTCGCCATGCTGCCGGACCTGTTCGGGTACTGGCTGACCGGCGAGCTCGCGACCGAGCAGACCATCGCCAGCACCAGCCAGCTGCTCGACGTCACGACCCGCACCTGGGCGGGCGGGGTCATCGACCGGCTCGGCATCCCGCGGCGGCTCTTCGCCGGCGGTGTCGTGCCCGCGGGGACCAGGGTCGGGCCGCTGCTCGGGCACCCGCAGGTTCCACTGTGGACGGTGGCCGGGCACGACACCGCCGCCGCGGTCGCCGCCGTGCCCGCGACCGGTCCCGGGTTCGGGTACATCTCCTCGGGCACCTGGTCGCTCGTCGGCCTGGAGCTCGCCGCGCCGGTGCTCACCGACGAGGCCCGGTTGGCCGGGTTCTCCAACGAGGCGGGGGTGGACGGCACGACCCGGTTCCTGCGCAACGGCACCGGGCTGTGGCTGTTGCAGCGGTGCCGGGCGGCGTGGGCGGACACCTCCTACGCCGACCTGGTCGCCGCCGCGGCGGCCGTGCCCGGCTTCCGGTCGCTAGTGGACCCCGACGACCCCGCGTTCGTCGCGCCGCCGGACATGCCGGCGCAGCTCGCCGCCGCGTGCCGGGCGGCCGGGGAGCCGGTGCCGGTCGGTCGGGCCGCCCTGGTGCGGTGCGTGCTGGACAGCCTCGCGTGCAAGCACCGGTGGACCCTGGAGCGGGCCGAGGCGCTCGCCGGCCGCCGGGCCGACGTCGTGCACGTCGTCGGTGGCGGTGCCGCCAACCCGCTGCTGTGCCAGCTCACCGCCGACCTGACCGGCCGGCCCGTGCTCGCCGGCCCGGTCGAGGCGACCGCGGTGGGCAACCTGCTCGTGCAGGCCCGCGCCGACGGGCGGCTGGGCACCCTGGAGGACCTGCGCGCGGTCGTCGCCCGGTCGTTGCCACCGCGCCGCTTCGAGCCGGCCGGCGGCGCCGTGATCGACGACGCGTACGCTCGCTTCCTCGCCCGGCTCGACGCGGGTGACCGGATCTGACATATTCTGCAACAGACGTGTGGGTGCAAGGGAGGTGTCGTCGGTGCTGATCGCCGAGCGGCGTCGGCGGCTGCTGGAGCAGGTGCACGACCGCGGGTATGTGTCGTTCCGTGAGCTGGCCGATGCCCTGGACATCTCCGAGTCGACCGTGCGCCGGGACTTGCGCTCGATGGTCGACGAGGGGCTCCTGGCGGCGACCCGGGGCGGCGTCGGCCCGATCCGCCCGGCCCGGCCCGTCGCACCGCTGTCGGCGCCGCGTGCTCCCGCCGGCGGCCCGGACGCTGACCTCGCCGGGGGCGCCGACGACGGCCACGGTGCGGGCGGGGGCGTCACCGACGGTGGCGCGAAGGGCCGGGCCGGCGGCGGACGCCTTCCGGCCGAGCATCGCGCCGACCCCGTGCCGGACCAGCGGGAGGCGATCGCCGCGCACGCCGCGTCGCTGATCGTGCCGGGCACGGCGATCCTGCTCGGCCCGGGCCGCACCACGACCGCGCTCGCCCGCCGCCTGGGCGGGATCGAGCAGCTCACGGTCGTCACCAACTCCGTGTCGGTGACGCAGGCGCTCATCGACCTGCCGCAGATCGACGTCGTCCTGGTCGGCGGCGCCCTGCGGCGCTCCATCGGCGCCGTGGTCGGCCCGATCACCGAGCAGGCGCTGCAGGGCCTGCGCGGCGCCCAGGTGTTCCTGTCCGGCGAGGGTGTCACCGCGGCCCGCGGCCTGACCACACCCAACGTCTTCGCCGCGGCCACCGATCAGGCCCTCATGACCGCGGGCCGGCAGGTGATCGTGCTCGCCGACCACACCAAGGTCGGCCACGACACGATGTGCCAGACCGTGCCCAGCGACCGGATCGACGTCCTGGTCACCGACACCGCCGCGGACCCGGACACCGTCCGCCGCCTCCGTGCCGAGGGCGTCGACGTCCGCCTCGTCTGACCCGCCGCCATCTCCGTGATCCGGAAGACCCTGTGCGCCCCTGGGTACACGAGGTCCTCCGGATCACGGGAGGGGCACCGCAGTACCAACCAGAAAACGTCAACAAATTCCAACGCTTGACAACAGTTGGCATCACCTGACTACCATCTGGCAAGTTCGAATCAAACTCTTTCACTTCTTGGCATCATGCCTGAGCGGCATTCCCGCCTGTCCAAGGCCGCTCGCGCCGGGTGCTGATCCGCCATGCCCGCGTGAAGGGAAAGCCAGATGTCGCAGTCCCGTAACTCCGCTGCCCTCGCCACCGTCCTGGTCCTGTTCGCCGCCGCCGGCACCGCCTGCACCAAGACCGCCGACGACACCGCCGCCCCCGCCGCCACCGGCTCCGCCGCCCAGCAGGTCCAGGCGACCTCGGGCACCACCGGCTGCACCCCGGAGCGCTACAACGGCGGCGTGCCGAAGGTCGACCTCAAGGGCATCACCGTCGGCTTCGCCCAGTCCGAGAAGGAGGCCAACCCGTTCCGGATCACCGAGACCCAGTCCATCAAGGACGAGGCGGCCAAGCGGGGCATCAAGCTCATCACCACCAACGCGCAGTCCGACCTCAACAAGGAGATCGCCGACATCCAGGGCATGATCGCGCAGGGTGCCAAGGCGCTGATCATCTCGCCGCTGAACTCCGAGGGGCTCGACCCCGCGCTCAAGGCCGCGCAGGACGCGAAGGTGCCGGTCATGACGATCGACCGGCTGCTCACCACGAAGACCGCCTGCAAGGACTACCTCGGCTGGATCGGCTCGGACTTCGTCGTCCAGGGCCAGCGCGCCGCCGACGCGCTCATCACCGCCACCGGTGACCAGGGCCAGGTGGCGATCCTGCTCGGCGCGTCCGGCGTCAACGTGACCGTCGACCGCACCAAGGGCTTCAAGGACCAGCTCACCGCCAAGGGCTCCAAGCTGAAGATCGTCGCCGAGCAGACCGGCGACTTCACCCGGGAGAAGGGGCAGAAGGTCACCGAGCAGCTGATCTCCGCCAACCCCGGCATCACCGCCATCTACGCCGAGAACGACGAGATGGCCCTCGGTGCCGTCGCCGCCCTCAAGGGCGCCGGCAAGAAGGCGGGCGACGTCAAGATCATCACGATCGACGGGACCAAGGGCGCGGTCCAGGGCATCCTGGACGGCTGGATCGCCGGGGTCATCGAGTCCAACCCGCGCTTCGGCCCCCTCGCCTTCCAGGCCCTGGAGGACTTCTACAGCGGCAAGGGCGTCGCGGAGAAGACCATCATCTCCGACAAGGAGTACACCAAGGCCAACGCCCAGGCCGAGCTCGTCAACGCCTACTGAGCCGGACGATGACACCCGACGCCACGTTGGAGGTCCGCGAGGTGCGCAAGCACTTCGCGGGCGTCCAGGCCCTCGACAACGTCGACCTCATCCTGCGCCCCGGCGAGGTGCACGCCCTCGTCGGCGAGAACGGCGCCGGCAAGTCGACCCTGATCAAGCTCATCACCGGGGTGCACCGGCCGGACGGCGGCGCCGTGCACTACCGCGGTGCCCCCGTCGCGTTCAGCGGTCCGCGCGAGGCGCAGGCCGCCGGGATCAGCACCATCTACCAGGAGGTCAACCTGGTCCCGCAGCGCAGCGTCGCCGGCAACCTGTTCCTCGGCCGGGAGCCGGTCAACCGGTTCGGCCTCATCGACCGGCGCCGGATGCACCGCGAGGCGCGCGACATCCTCGCCCGCTACGGCATCACCGTCGACGTGCGCAGCCGCCTCGGCGAGCTCGGCCTCGGCGTGCAGCAGATGGTCGCGGTCGCCCGGGCCCTCGCCACCGACGCGCACGTCGTCATCATGGACGAGCCGACCTCCTCGCTCGAACCGCGCGAGGTCGACCTCCTCCTCGACGTCGTGGACCTGCTGCGCCAACGGCAGGTCGCGGTCCTGTACGTCACGCACAAGCTCGACGAGGTCTTCCGCGCCTGCGAGCGGGTCACGGTGCTGCGCGACGGCCGGCTCGCGCACACCGGCGAGGTCGCCGCCACCGACCGGCTCCGGCTCGTCGCCACGATGCTCGGCCGGGACGTCGACTTCGTCCGGCGGCACGGCGCCACCACGTTCACCGACGAGCACCGCACCGCCGCCGGCCCGCCGGTGCTGCGCGCCGAGGGTCTCACCCGGGCCCCCCGGCTGCGCGACGTGAGCCTCGACGTGCACGCCGGCGAGGTCGTCGGCCTCGCCGGGCTGCTCGGCTCCGGCCGCACCGAGACGGTGAAGGCCGTGTTCGGCGCGGCGCCGGTGGACGCCGGGACCGTCACCGTCGGCGGGCTCCGGAAGAAGCGCTGGGACCCCGCCGCCGCCATCCGCGGCGGCCTCGCGATGGTCCCCGAGGACCGCAAGGCCGAGGGGGTCATCCCGGAGCTGTCGGTCCGCGACAACATCGTCCTCGCCGCGCTGCCCCGGCTCAGCGTCGCCGGGTTCGTCTCCGAGCGCCGCCGGGCCCAGCTCGTCGACACCTTCGTCGAACGGCTCCGGATCAAGGTCGCCAGCCCCGCGCAGAAGGTCCGCGAGCTGTCCGGCGGCAACCAGCAGAAGGTCCTGCTCGCCAGGATGCTGTGCCTGCACCCGAAGGTGCTCATCCTCGACGAGCCCACCCGCGGGATCGACGTCGGCGCCAAGGCCGAGATCCAGGCCCTCATCGACGACCTCGCCGAACAGGGCCTCGGCGTGGTGCTCATCTCCTCCGACCTGGAGGAGGTCGTCGAGGGCGCCGACCGGGTCCTCGTGCTGCGCGACGGCGCCGTCGCCGGCGTCCTGCACGGCGACGGGATCACGGAGGAGGCGGTCATGCGCGTGATCGCCTCGTGAGCCTCGTCCAGGCAGTGCGCCGGCCCGTCGACGTCACGGGCCTGTTCCAGGTCGGCGGGGTCTACGTCGCGATCGCCGTCGTGCTGGTCTTCAACCTGCTCTTCACCCCCAACTTCGCCACCGCCGCCAACCTGCGGCTGCAGCTGGTCCAGGTCGCGCCGGTCGCGATCGTCGCGATCGGGATGGCGCTCGTCATCGCCACCGAGGGCATCGACCTGTCCGTCGGCTCGACGATGGCGATCAGCGCGGCGCTGCTGCCGCTGTACATCGGCTACGGCGCCTGGCCCGCGATCGGGATCGCGCTGCTGGCCGGTGCCGTCGTCGGCGCGGTCAACGGCTCGCTCGTCGCGTTCGCCGGCATGCAACCGATCATCGCCACGCTCGGCCTCCTCGTCGCCGGTCGCGGCCTGGCCCTCGTCATCGCCGACGGCCGGCTCACCGAACTGTTCGACCCGACGCTCGCCGGGCTCGGCAACGCGTCACTGCTCGGCGTCCCGGTCAGCGTCCTGCTGTTCCTGGCCGTCACCGCCGCCGCCGGGCTCACCGTGCGCTACGCCGCGGTCGGCCGCCGGATCCTCGCCATCGGCGGCAACCGGCCCGCCGCGACCCTCGCCGGGCTGCCGGTGCGGCGGACCCTCATCACCGTCTACGTCCTCAGCGGCCTGCTCGCCGCCGCCGCGGGGGTGCTGTCCACGTCCCGGCAGGGCGCCAGCGACCCGTCGTTCGTCGGGCTGCTCATCGAGCTCAGCGCGATCACCGCCGTCGTCGTCGGTGGCACCCCGCTGTCCGGCGGGCGGGTCCGGATCCTCGGCACCCTCATGGGAGCACTGCTCATGCAGCTCATCACCGCCACCGTCATCCAGCAGAACCTGCCGGACTCCACGGCGCGCATGATCCAGGCCGGCATCATCATCGCCGCCGTGTACGTCCAACGTGGACGGAGCCGCACATGACCACGTTCGGCCTCGCGGTGCCCCGCTGGCGGGTCGACCGGGCCGGCGCCCCGATCGTCCTGGGCCTGGTCGTCCTCGCCGGCGCAGCCGTCTTCGGCGGCAGCTTCGCCGGTGGGCAGAACCTCGGCAACATCGCCCTGGACGCCTCGTACCTGCTGCTCATCGCGACCGGCATGACCTTCGTGATCCTCAGCGGCGGCATCGACCTGTCCGTCGGCTCGCTGCTCGCGCTCAGCGGGGTGCTCACCGCGTACGGCGCGCGCTGGGGCACGCTCACCGCGGTCGCCCTGCCGCTCGCCGTGTGCGCCGTGTTCGGCGTCGTCAACGGCCTGCTCATCGGCCGGGCGAGGATAGCGCCGTTCATCGTCACGCTCGCCGCGCTGCTGTTCGCCCGGGGGTTCGCCTTCGCCGTCGCCGACGAGGGCAACCGGGTGTACATCATCCCGGCCGGGCTCACCCTGACCCGGCTCGGCCAGGCCCGCTGGCTCGGCCTCGGCGCGCCCGTCTGGCTCGCCCTCGCGGTGTTCGCGGGCGGGCTCGTGCTGCTCAACCTGACCAGGTTCGGCCAGGCCACCTTCGCCGTGGGGGACAACCAGGAGGCGGCCGAGCTGATGGGCCTGCCGGTGGCCAGGGTCCGCGTCCTCGTCTACGTCATCAGCGCCGTGCTCACCGGCGTCGCCGGGGTCCTCGTCGCCGCGCAGACCCAGTCGGGGCTGCCGACCATCGGCGAGGGCCGGGAACTGGAGGCGATCGCCGCGGTCGTCATCGGCGGCACGCTGCTGTCCGGGGGAGCGGGCTCGCTCAGCGGCACCCTCGCCGGGGTCCTGCTGCTCAAGGTGATCCAGAACCTCATCAACCAGGTCGGCACCCTCACCGCCTACTACCAGCAGGTGGTCAGCGGCACGTTCCTGGTCGTCGTGGTCCTGATCCAGCTGCGGCTGGCCCGAAGGCGGCGGGTGTGAACCGCGCCGCCGGGCACGCGCCCGGTGTCGTCCCGCCCCCGGTCGCCGACGGCCCGCCGTTGCGGGTGGCCGTCGTCGGCACCGGCGACTGGTGGGGCCGCCAGCACGCCGAGCTGTTCGCCGGCCGGCCCGACACCACGCTCGTCGCCGTCGTCGGCCGCGACCCGGGCCGGACCGCGGCGCGGGCCGCCGCCTACGGCGCGATGCCCTACGTCGACCTCGACGTGATGCTGGAGCGGCACCGGCCCGACCTGGTGTCGGTGTGCCTGCCGAACGAGGCGCACTTCGAGCCGACGCTGCGGCTCATCCGGGCCGGCGTGCCGCTGCTGCTGGAGAAGCCGCTGGTGTTCTCCCTCGCCGAGGCCGACGCGCTCATGGCGGAGTCGGCCGGCCGGTTCGTCGGGATCAACTTCAACCACCGCTACGCCCGTCCGGTCCGCCTCGCCGCCGCCGCCGTCGCCCGCGGTGACCTCGGCCGGCTCACGTTCGCCACCTGGCGCTTCGGCGGCGAGGCCGGCACCAGCAGCCACCCGCACGCCAACCTGATCGAGACCCAGTGTCACGGCCTGGACCTGCTGGAACACCTCTGTGGGCCGGTCGAGTCCGTGATGACCCAGGCGTTCGCGGGGGACCGGGGATTCTCGACGCTGGTCGTCGCGCTCCAGTTCGCCGGTGGGGCCGTGGGCAGCCTGGTCGGCAGCTACGACTCGTCCTACGCGTACACCGACACCCACCGGGTCGAGCTCAACGGCACCGCCGGGCGGATCCTCATCCACGACACCGTGCGGCGGTACACGTTCCAGCGGGCCGGTGACGAGACCGCCCAGGTCTGGCAGGCGGGCTACTTCAACGACACCGACCGCGGCTTCCACGCCACCTTCGACCGGCACGTCGACGACCTCCTCGCGGCGCTGCGGCAGGGCCGCGAACCACCGGTGCCGATCGCCGCCGGCCGGCGGGCGCTCCTGCTCGCCGGTGCCGTCATCCGCTCCTTCGAGAGCGGGACCCGGGTGACGATCGGTTGACCGGGGATGCTGTCCCAGCAGCGGCAGGCGATCATCCTCGACCTCGTGCACCGCGACGGCGGGGTGCGGCTGCGCGACCTGATGCGCCGGCTCGGCGTCTCCGACATGACGGTGCGCCGCGACCTCGCCGACCTCGCCGGGCAGGGCCTCGTGGAGAAGGTCCACGGCGGCGCGATCCTGCCCGTCGGGGCCACCGCGGCGGGCCCGCAGGCCGGTGTCGTCGCGGCGATCGCCCAGCACGCCCTGGACCTCGTCGAGCCCGGCGCCGCGATCGCACTGTCCGACGGCCCGCTCACCGCCGCCCTCGCCGAGGCCCTGGCCGACCAGCCGGCGACGACGATCGTCACCAACTCGCTGCGGGTCGCCGGCATCCTGCACGCCGGCGCGGCCCGGCACACCGTGATCCTGCTCGGCGGGGTCCGCGAGGCGTCCGGGGCGCTGGTCGGACCGGTCGCGGAGACCGCCGCCGGGCGGCTCAACGTCGACGCGCTGTTCCTCGACGCGCACGGCATGACCGTCCGGACCGGCTTCACCGCCGGGAGCCTCGCCGCAGCGGGCGTCGACCGCCGGCTGGTCGCCTCCGCCCGCCGGCTCGTCGTCCTCGCCGACCACAGCCGGTGGGGGGTCACCGGCATCGCGACCGTCGCCGGCCTCGACGAGGCGGACGTCGTCATCACCGATGACCGGCTCACCGACGACGCCTACGTGGCGCTCACCGACCACGCGGGCCGCCTGGTCATCGCCGCCACCGGCCCCGGCGGGTGACGTCCCAGCGCACGGCCACGGAACACGGTCATGTTCGCGCTGGTCGGCCGCGTTTCGGGTGTCCCACGGTGTCCCACGCACGGCGCGGACCCCGACCCCTCGATGGTCGGATACCTCCTGTCAGCAACACCCCCGAACGACACACAGGAGGCAGCGCCATGAACGTCCAGGCCGTCAGCACCACCCGCAGGTCCTGGTTCACCCTCAACGGTGTCCTCTGGACACTGCAGATCCTGTGGGGCTTCTTCTTCGCCGGCAGCGGCTTCGGCAAGGTCCTGCTCTACGACGCGACCCTCTACGCCGAAGCGCCCCGGGCCGTGGCCTGGTACGCCGCGGTGCCGCAGCCCCTCATCGTCTTCATCGGCGTCGTCGAGGTGCTCGGCGGGATCGGCCTCATCCTGCCGGCACTCACCCGGGTCACGCCGAAGCTCACGCCGCTGGCCGGCGCCGGTCTCGCGCTCACCATGCTCCTCGCCGCCGGCTTCCACGTCGTGCGCGGCGAGTACGCCCTGGTGCCCGCCACCGTGATCCTGGGTGCGGTCGCCGCGTTCCTCGCCGCCGGCCGGTGGAACCTGCGGCCCGTCGCACCCGAGCCGCTCACCAACCGGCGCACGCTCACGTCGGTGCTGGTGCTCGTGCTGATGGTGCTGACGACGTTCGTCCCGACCTGGTACACCATGACCCACACCCAGTTCTGAGCGCCGTCAGCCGAACTCGGCGGCGACCGCTCGACGTCCGGCTGCTGTCCCGGGTCCCGGCGCAGGGCAGCGGTCGCCGGCTCATACGCCTCGGTCATGACGTGCGAGCCTACGGGCCGCGACCGTCTCCATCGCCCACAGGACCGCGGCGGCGTCGTCGGGGGCGAGGAAGTGGCTGTCGACGAACAGCGTCAGCTCCAGCACCTCGTCGGAGCCGTCGGCGCTGAGGAAGAACCCCGACTGCGGGTCGTCGTGCGCGCTGACCCAGGCGAACTCGCTGTCCGGTCCGGCCGGTCGCGGGACGGGCCGCAGCGAACCGCCGAACCGGCGGTCGTTGAAGTTGACGTCCAGGTCGACGCCGGGACCGCGGTCGGCGACGACGGCGGCGACGCGGGCCTCGAGGTCGCGCCGGTCGTAGTAGGCGTGCTTGTACGCGGCCATCGCCGCACCCCGGGCCCGCCGCACGACGTCGCCGAAGTCGCCGGTCGTGTCCAGCACGCACAGCCCGTTCTGGGACACCGGGCTGACGCTGCCGTCCAGCTCGGCGCGGAACCGGTTGCTCGCCATCAGCCGCAGCGGCAGCACGGCGACGCCGGTCACCTCGGCGAACGCCGTCGCGAACGCGGCGAGGAGCACGGCGCCGGTGTCCGTGCCGTGATCCAGCGCCGCGGCCGACAGCGCCGCCGGCAACGCGGTGGAGCGGAACACGCCGTGGTGGTAGCGGGGGCTGCGCGCGTCCCGCGACGGCGGCATCGCCGGCACCGGGATCTGGCGCAGCCGGGTCTCCCAGTGCCGCAGCGCGGCCGCGTTGTGCCGCTGCGCCGCCGGCAGCGCCTGCTGCCGGGCCTGTTCGAGCGGCGCGACGCCGCGCACCGGGGCGGTGGTGCGCCCGGCGGTCTCCGCCATCATGACGAGCGCGCCGGCGCCGTCGAAGACCAGGTGCGACATGACGAGGACGGCGTGGGTGCACCGGTCACCGTCGACGACGGCGGCCATCCGCACCGGCCACTCGGTCGCATAGTCGAAGGGCGTGGCCCGGTATCGCCGTGCGACGTCCTCCGGGTCCGCGGTGGTGACTTCGAGGTCGATCGTGCCGTGGTCGTGGACGATCTGCCGCGGCGGGTCACCGGCGAACCGGGTCCGCATCGACTGGTACCGCCCCATCAGGTACGCGAGCTCACCGGCGACGTCCTCGACGGTGCTGCCCGGCGGCAGCGGCCGGGCTCCGCCCATCGCGAACGTGCGGCCCAGCCGGCGCATCTTCAACCAGACGTCGAGCTGCCCCCACGAGAGCTCCCCGGCCCCGGAGCCCTCCCCGGCGAACGACACGGTGCGACGGCCATTCATGGCGGTCACTCTAAGCGGTTCCGGGGCCCGCGAACGGCTGCGGCGGTTGCAGGAAATGTGCAGTCCTTCGCGACCCCGGTTACGGTGCGGTTCAGCGGTCGCGGGCGAGGTGGTCCTGCAGGTAGGCGTGGCGAAACTGGTACACCGGACCGACCTGACGCAGAATGCCGCGGCGGTGGGCGTCGTTGAGGAAGCGCAGCAGCCGCCACGGCAGCCGGCCCCACAGCGCGTAGTAGGCCGCGACGAGGCGGAAGCGGAACCACCGCGACACGGCGATCGTCATCGGCGTGATCAGCAGGCTGATGGCGAGCCCCACCACGACGGCGACGAACATGACCGCGACGAATCCGCCGGTCGTCATCGAGTCGTCCGTCATGCTGAAGACCAGGGCGACGGCGACGCCGATGAGCGCGAACGGGATCGGCCCGCTGATCAGGAAGATCACGATGACGCCGGCGATGCCGGCGCGGCGGCCGCCGGCGACGGAGGACTGGACGCTCGCGGGGCCGGCGGATCGGTCCGGTAGGCGCAGCCAGCGGATCAGCCCGACGAGAAGGCCGACCGGAACGGCGGCGGACAGGGTGGCCGCGGTGGCGACGGCCAGGACCTGGATGACCGCCGTCAGGTCGGAGGGCGCCACGAACAGCATCAGCACCAGCAGGGACGCCGTGACCGCGAGGGGGACGGTCAGCAGCATGGCCCACCCCACGGCGATCAGGAGCTGCCTGACGAGGGACCGGATGCCGGAGTCCGGCAGCGGCACCCGGGGACGCCGCACGCCATCGGTCGCCAGCAGGGCCAGCAGCGTGATCACGAGGATGCTGACCAGGACCCAGCGCAGGTCGCCCAGCGGCGTCTGGGTCTGCGGCCGGAACGTGGGACTGGAGGCGGTCACCGGGTCCACGTTCGCGGGCGGGCCGACCTCGACGGACGCGGCGAAGGCGACCGCCCAGAACACCGTGGTGCACGCCGCGACGGCGACGCTGAGCAGCAGCCACAACTCGACGAAGCGGGGCGCGCGGTGCAGCTCCCACCACCGCAGGTCGTACGTGCCGCTGCGATGCAGGTGCCGGGCGAGGAACGACAGCCACCGCCGGGCCCGCACCGGGTCGTACGGGCGGCCGCGATCGGCGTAGACGGCCGGGATGAGCGCGCCGAGCAGGTGCCGCTCGACGGCCGCCTGGTCCGGGAACCGGGTGGCGTCGAACAGCTCCGCGGGTCGGGTGCGGCGGTCGGTGTACACGGTGCGCGCCAGGCTCGCCATCAGTGGGTTCGACAGGGCGGTCGGCACGTGCCCCGGCTGGTTCGCGACGTGGGTGGTGAAGTCGCGCCAACGGTCGTCGCTCGCCGGGGCGCCGGCGGCGAGGAACCCGGTGACGGTCGCCGCCGCGGCGGGCAGCAGCTCGACCACCGCGGCGGCGGCCAGCACGCGTCCCGCCGCCGCGACCGTGGTGAGGTACTCCTCGCGCCGGCAGGTCAGGATCAGGTGGCTGCCGGCGTTGAGCATCGCGTCGAGGGCCGGCAGAGCCAGGGCCCGCCAGGCCGGCGGCATCTCGTCGAGGCCGTCCAGCACCGGCAGGATCCGGTCGTGGGCGAGGAGGCGGCCGATGACGTCGGCGCCGTAGGCGTCAGCGTCGCGCAGGAAGTTGTACTCGGCGCTGATCCGTTCGATCATCCAGTCCAGCGGGCTCTGCGTGGTGGGATTCCACGAGCCGAGCGCCAGCAGTACCGGAGCCGGCCCTTGAAATTGCTCTTGCCCGGAGCCGGCCGCGGCGGCGGACAGCAGGTCGAGGGTGCAGCGCAGCACGGCGGTGGTCTTGCCGGAGCCCGGCTCGCCCAGGATGACGAGCTGCCGCCGCGGCAGGCGCCGCCAGAGCTCGCCGAACTCGGTGACGTCACCGGAGACGCGAAGGTAGCTGACGGAGCCGGCCAGGGACGCGTCGCCGAGGACGACGGCCGGGTGGGCGCCGACCGCGCGACCGGCGGGGGTGGCGGCCGACCAGGTGAGCCGCATCGGGCTGACGTACAGGGAGTCGCGGATGGCGAGCTCGCGCGTCCACTGCAGCCGCGCCGCCGCGGTCAGTGCCGCCACCGCCGCGTCCAGCTGCTCCTGGGGCGACGGCGCGGCGACCCGGCCGTTGATCGTGACGTTGCCGTAGATGGCGCCGGCCATGACCCCGTGGACGTCCCGGGCGCTGGTGCTCTGGTCGGTGCGTCCGCCGGGTGCGGTTGACCTGACTACGCCCCCGGCCGCACTGGGGGGTTCGGCACCTGCCCACCCGACGGAACCTGCCCATACGGCGGGATCTGCCCATCCGGCGGCACCTGCCCGAACGGCGGGACCTGCCCGAACGTGATGTGCACCGGCGCGGAGATGGTGTGCGCAACCGCACCGTAGTTGGTGCGCACGTGCACGTTGCCGCCGCCGCCGGCCGCGGCCAGCAGCGTCCGCGCCGCCGCCAGCACCTGCGCGTCCTCGTCGGCGCCCGTCCCGGTCAGCGCCGCGCGGACCTCGTCCTGCCAGTCGCCGGGCCCGGGTTCGATCGCGTCCAGCACCGCGTCCGAGCGGCCCCGCCGGGTCAGCGTCCGGCGCAGAAGGTCCCGAAGGCCGGCGTAGGCGTCCTGGACGGCGGACTGCGTGGTCGCGGTCACCCCGGCCGCCCCTCCGGCCGTCGCGCCCGCCATCAACGCGGTCAGGATCATGTCAACATCGGACACGTAGATCACCTTCCGTAGACGAGACCCGCCGATTGTGTCACCGCCGGGCAACGGGCCGAGAGAAGGCGTGTCCGCCATGACGCGTCACGTCCACAGCGGCCATCTCCGCCCGCGTCCCGTGAAGTTCGAGGGGAGGGTCGTCGAGGCTGCTGTTCGTGGTGGCCACTGCCAGGGGCGTGTGGTCCGGATCAGTACCGTATCGGGTGTGACGCGGTTGGGGATCGACTTCGGGACGTCCACGACGGTGGCGGTCCTTGCCGCCGACGGGCGGGAGCCACGGCCGTTGCTGTTCGACGGTTCGCCGCTGATGCCCTCGGCGGTCTGTCTGGACGCGGACGGCGGGCTGGTCGTCGGGCGGGACGCGGTGCACCTGGGGATGGCCAGTCCCGGGCGGCTGGAGCCGAACCCGAAACGCCGGGTCGACGAGGCGGTCGTGCTGCTCGGCGACGCCGAGGTGCCCGTCGGGCGGCTGTTCAAGGCGGTGCTCGACCGGGCGGTCGCCGAGGCCGCGGGGATGTCGGGCGGGGCGCTGACCGGCGTCGTCGTCACGTGCCCGGCGGCGTGGGGGCAACGGCGGCGGCAGGTGCTGCTCGACGCGGCGCCGCCCGGGACGCGGCTGGTCGCCGAGCCCGTCGCGGCGGCACACTACTTCGCGGACGTGGCCGGGCATCGGGTGCCGGTCGGTGGGACCGCGCTGGTCTACGACTTCGGCGCCGGGACGTTCGACGCGTCGGTGGTGCGGCGCACGGAGGACGGGTTCGAGCTGCTCGCGACGCTCGGCCTCGACGCCGCCGGCGGCCTCGACGTCGACGCGGCGCTGCTCGCGCACCTGCGGGACCTGGTGCCGGATTCGCAGGGGTACTGGCCGCGCCTGACCAACCCCGCCGACGCCCTCGACCGCAGGGTGGCGCAGCAGGTGTGGGACAACGTGCGCACGGCGAAGGAGATGCTGTCGCGGCTGCCGTCCACATTGGTGCACCTGCCGCTGTTCAACGTGGAGGTGCCCCTGGACCGGGCCACGCTGGACCGGCTGGCGGCGCCGGTGTTGCAGCGGACGGTCAGCACCTGTGTGGAGGTCCTCGCCGTCGCGGGGCAGCCGATGTCGTCGCTGGCGGCGGTGTTCCTGGCGGGCGGGTCGAGCCGGATGCCGGCCGTGGCGGCGGCGCTGGAGCCGGCCCTCGGCGTCGCGCCGGTGGTCGTGGACCAGCCGGAGCTGGCGGTGGCGGAGGGCAGCCTGCGCGGCTTCGACCAGCCGACCCCGGGCGCGGCGGCGCCCATCTCCGCCTCGCCGCAGTCTCCGTCCCCGGCGACCTTCCCGGCGCCGGCCCGGCCCGCCCTGGCCGCCCCGCCCACCCCGCCCGCCTTGGCCACGCCGCAGCCGTTGCCGCAGCCTTCGTGGCGGGGCAGGCGAGGGCTCGTGGTCCTCGCCGCGGTCGTCGCCCTGGTGGTCCTCGCCGGCGGCGGAGCCCTGGCCTGGTCACTGCGCCCCGACCCGCGGGCGGACGCCCTCCCGGCGATCCTGCCCACGCCGTCCGCCTCGGCGTCGCCGTCGCCGTCCGTGTCGCCGTCGCCGGTGGTGAGCGTCGCGGCGGGGCTCGACCCGTGCCTGGTCGGCAAGTGGCGGCAGACCAGCAGCGAGATCCACGTCAACAACGGCTCGAAGCGGGAGCAGTTCAGCGGCGGCGCCGGGATCCTGCAGGAGTTCGACGGCGAGGGTCACATGGTGTACGACACCAACGCCTCCGCCCCGTACCGGGCCACCTTCGACGGCGCGACCTGGGACCAGACGTTCCGTGGCGTCGCCCGGGGCAACTACCGCATCCTCGACGGCGCCGTCGTCCTCAGTGGACAGTCCGGTGAGATCAGCTGGGTCATCAACCGCAACGGCAAGCGCAACAACAGCGGCAAGGGACCGCTCAGCACGAAACCCGAGCGCTACCTCTGCGATGCGCAGAAGCTCATCCAGTACGGCCCGGACGGCGACTACACCAACGAACTGGAGCGCATCCCGTAGGTCTGCCCGCGCGGGTCATCGGCGGCCGGTGGGTTGTGCGAAGATCTCGGCCGTGCGAATGATCCCCCTCGTCGCGGTTGCGGCCTCCCTCGCCCTGGTCGGTGCCTGCGCCGACGACCCCGCCACCCCGAGGGCACAGGCCTCCGGCACGCCGGTCCCGGCCGTATCCGTGTCCGCATCGGGCGCCGCTCCCTCGGCGTCGGCCGGTGCCGCCACCGATCCTGCGTTTGTCGACCCGGCGCCCGCCGCGGCCGCCGGCAAGATCGGTCCCGGCACCGAGTGCGCCATCCCCGCGACGCTGCCGACCGCGGCGAAATGGACCCCGAAGGACGCCTCCTCCTACCGCTGGTCGACCGGCGGGCTGACGCTGCGGTGCGAGATCGACGCCAAGCCGGCCGGCGCGATCGGCTTCATCCGCGTGTTCACCTACGAGGGCACCGACGCGCAGCAGGCGCTCGCGGTGCTGATGATCACGCCGCTGTTCGGTGGGAAGACGACCGGCGAACGGGAGATCACGATCGGCGGCAAGAGCGGCGTGGAGGCCGCGCTCGCCGCGAACATGAACGGCCCCGGCCGTGCGTTCGCCGCCGGCGGTGTCCTGGTGGTGTGGCGCGGGGCGGACGAGGACGAGTTCAAGGCAGGCCTGCCCGCCTACGTCCTGGCCCGCACCGCGATCTCGTTCTGAGCCGTTACTTCGGCAGGCGGATGACCAGTTCGACGCGGCGGTTGAAGGCGCGGCCGGCGACGCTGGCGGAGCCGTCGGTGTTCTTCTCCTCGACGAGGGGCTGGGTGCTGCCCAGACCGACGGCGGTGACGGCGGAGGCGCTGACGCCGTGCCCGGTCAGGTACGCCCGGACGGTCTCCGCCCGGCGCTGTGACAGGGTCTGGTTGCCGGCGGCCGAACCGGTCGCGTCGGTGTGGCCGCGGACCTGGATGGCGCCGTTCGGATACAGCTTGTTGATGACCTTGATGGTGTTGTCGAGGGTGTCGGTGCTGCCGACGTCGGCGCTGCCGGTGGCGAAGAGGGCGTCGCTGTTGAAGGTCACGATGTAGACGTGGACGCCGTTGGGGTCGCGGGCCTCCAGGACCGAGCCGGAGACGCCGGTGAGGTCGATGTCGGGGCCGGGCAGGCGATACAGGGAGTCCTTCACCAGGCGGGTGTCGTTCTCGGGGTCGTGCGCGTTGCCGATCTGGCACGGGATGCGCAGCACGAGCCCGGCGCCGAAGTCCTGGGTCGAGCAGGTGGGGTCCTTCTGCCCGTCGCCGTCGTAGTCGTCCAGGCCCGGTTGGGCGCCCGGCGGCAGTGACACGGGCTCCTCCGCGGCGGGCGCCTCGGTGGTGGCGTCCGCCGCGGCCGAGGTGGCGCCGCCGGTCGGGGTCTCCTTGGAGGCGGAGCCGCAGCCGGTGAGCAGCAGCACGCCGACAACCATGACCGGCAACCAGGCGCCGGCGTGACTCCGCACACGTCTCATGGGCGGGAGCGTAGGTTTCCGGTCGTGCCACCGCTCGTCACAGGCGGGTAGCCGACACCTCAGGGCTTACGGGCCACCCCGGCGTACTCGGACGCGGGCGTGGTGTCGTTGCCGTCGGGGCGCCACTGGGAGCAGGTGACGACGCCGGGCTCCAGGAGCTCCAGGCCGGTGAAGTACGCGGCGATCTGCTGCGGGTCCCGGACCGCCATGGGGGCGGCGCCGCTGCTGTTCCACATCTCCACGGCCCGGTCGACCGCGGCGGCGTTGACCTCACGGGTCGGGTGCGACATGACGAGGTAGCTGCCGGGTGGGACGGCGTCGACCAGGGTCCGGACGATGCCCGCGGCCTCCTCGTCGTCGACCACGAAGTTGATGATGCCGAGCAGCATGATCGCGACCGGCTGGGTGAAGTCGAGGGTGCGGGCCGCCTCGGCGAGGATCGTCTTCGGGTCGCGGACGGTGGCGTCGAGGTAGTCGGTGGCGCCCTCGGGGTTGCTGGTCAGCAGCGCCCGGGCGTGGACCAGGACCATCGGGTCGTTGTCGACGTAGACGATCCGGGCCGCCGGGGCGACGGACTGCGCGACCTCGTGCGTGTTGTCCGCGGTGGGCAGGCCGGTGCCGATGTCGAGGAACTGCCGGATGCCGGCCTCGCCGGCGAGGTGCCGCACGGCCCGGCCGAGGAACTGCCGGTTGAACCGCGCCGACTGCACCAGCTCGGGCATGTAGGCGAGCACCTGCTCGGCCGCTTCCCGGTCGACGGCGAAGTTGTCCTTGCCGCCCAGCAGGTAGTTCCAGAGTCGCGCGGAATGCGCGACGGTCGTGTCGAGCTCCTCGTTGACCGTCATGTCCGTCCTTGGACTGCGATGGGGAAATGTCCGGCCCAGACTAGTCCCCGCGCGGGGGCCCGGTACAGGCGTACCGGGCCCCCACGGCCGTCAGGCCGGGACCACCCACCTCTGGCTGGCCACGTTCGCGTAGTCCCAGATGTGGATCTGGGTGCCGTCGGCGGAGGCGCCGCCGAGGGCGTCGAGGACCTTGCCGGACTGCGGGTTCAGGATCGAACCGTTCGCCTGCGGCTGCCACACCTGCGAGCCGGTGCCGTTGCAGGTCCACAGCTGCACCTTGGTGCCGTTGGCGGTGCCGGCGTTGTCGACGTCGAGGCACTTGCCGTTGGCCTGGTAGGTGCTGCCGACCCGGGACCAGCGCTGGGCGGCGGTGCCGTTGCAGGTCCACAGCTGGATCTTCGTGCCGTCGGCGGTGCCCGCGTTGTCGATGTCGAGGCACTTGCCGGCGATGCCGGTGATCGGGCCGGACGTCGGGCCGGACTGCTGGTAGACCTCCAGCTCGTAGACCCGGGCGTAGGGCGTGTCGGTGGTGGCGAACCGCACGTAGCGGGCGGTCACCCCGCTGAGGTTGTGCGTGGTGATGTTCGCCGTGTTGCCGGTGACGGTCGCCCGGGTCGTCCAGGTGGTGCCGTCGGTGCTGGTCTGCAGCGTGAAGTTGCTGGTGTTGGCGACGGCCTCGCGGCCCGCGCCGGCGTGCCGGACCACGATCTGGCCGACGGTCTTGCTCGCGCCGAGGTCGACCTGCAGCCACTTGTTCGCGCTGTTGGAGCACCACTTGTCGCTGGTGCCGCCGGAGACGGTGCCGTTGACGGCCTTCGCCGGCGCCTCCGCCGCGGTGCAGGAGCTGTCGGCGGTGGCGGGTGCGTTCAGCGCCAGGTTCGCGACCGTGGCACCGCCGGGGATGGCGTTCAGCGTGTACCAGGCCTCGGTGCTCCACAGCGACAGCCCGCTGGTCGAGCTGAACGGCTTCGGCGACCGCACGTGCACGACCCGGCCGGGCTTGCGTCCGGCGACGGTCAGCGAGACCTTCTTGCCGTCCGAGGACAGGGTCGCCGCTGTGACGGTCAGGCTCTCCTCCTCGACCTTCGGGCCGCCGTAGGCCGAGGTCGGCTCGTATCGCCACTGCTTGAACTGATACTTCGACGCCAGATCGGTGGCGGTCGCGGCGGACAGCGGCTGCGTGTACTCCATCTCGAACCCGGCCGCGGTGGCCCGCATCGCGAGGATGTCGAACGTGGCCGTGCTGTTCGGGGTCAGCTTCTGCAGCCCGTAGTTGAGCTTGCCGGCCTGGCCCCAGTTGCCGCCGGCGCCGATCCCGCCGACGTAGATCGCGCCGTCGGGGCCGATGTTCACCTCGGACACGCCGGCCTCGAGACCCTGGGTCATCCGGAACAGGGCGCCCTGGTACTCGCCGTTGACCTTCTCCAGGTAGGCGCGCTGCAGGCCGCCGTACGTGACGTCACCGATGATCAGCTGCCCGGCGTAGACGCCGGTGGGCATGACGATCGGGGTGCTCGGGGAGTTGGCGATCTCGTTCTGCGGCATGTACAGCACCGGCGGCGTGACGGCGTTGTAGTCGAACGGCCCGGCCGGGGTGTTGTAGTGGTTGAAGAAGCGGCCGGGCTTGATCTGCACCAGCTTCGACGCGGGCACCCAGCCGCCCTGGTTGTCGGTGACGAACAGGCCGTTCTCCGGGCCCCATCCGATGCCGTGCGGGGTGCGCAGGCCGCCGGCGACGTACTCCACGGCGCCGGTCGTCGCGTTCACCTTGAGCGACGTGCCGCGGTTGGCCACGGGCTGCGGGACGGTGCTGGCGCCGCCGTAGTCGATCGGGACCGAGAGGCTCAGGTAGAAGAAGCCGTCGCGGTACAGCAGGCCCATCGCGAACTCGTGGAACGCGCCGCTGAACGGCCAGGTGGCGACGGTCTGGTACTGGTCGGCGACCTCGTCACCGGTCGTGTCGACGAGCCGCGTGAGCCGCGCCTTCTCCGACACGTAGACGACGCCGTTGACGACCTTCAGGCCCATCGGCTCCTTGAGGTTGCTGCCGATGCGCTTCGTCGTCACGTTGCCGGGCGAGGTCGCCCCGCCGGTGTTGCCGAGGATCCACACCTCGCCGGCCTGCGACGTGCCGGACTGGTCGCTGCCGCCCCAGGTGCAGATGACCAGGCGCCCGTCGGGCAGCCAGTCCATGCCGGTGACCTTCGGCTGGAACGCCGCGTTGGGACGCAGGTTCGTCAGCGTGAAACCGGGGTGCACCGAGGTCAGCGGCAGGCCGTCGCCGGGGGAGTCGCCGGCGCCCTCGCACTCCTTGCGCCCGGGGGCGGTCACGCGGACCACCCCGGCGTCGGTGCTGAGCACCGAGTTGGGCACGAGCACGAACGCCGACGAGCCGGGCGTCTTCCACTCCAGGGTGATCTGCTGCCCGCCGTCGCGCTCGAAGTGGTCGATGCGCAGCGCGTGGTAGCCGGTGGTGAGGGTGACGGTGCCCTCCTTCGGCGGTGTCGCGCCGTGCAGGCCGTCGTGGTTGATGACGGTGGCGCCGTCGATCGCGAGGCGGGACCCGTCGTCGCTGCTGAGCCGGAACGTGTAGCTGCCGGCGGTGGCGATGTTGACGTTGCCGATGACCTGGGAGACGAAGTTGTTGTCGTATCCGAAGTCGGCGGTCGTGGTCCAGTTGATCGTCGGCATCAGCTTGTCGACGTTGGGCGTCTGACCCGTCTTGAGCGTGCAGATCGCGCTGAGCGCGGTCTGCACGTCATAGACGCGCAGCGTCACCCCGGGCTCCTGGGCGGGGATCGCGCTGGCGGGCGGGGCCCAGATGCCGATGGCGGCAACCGTGGCGGCGGCGGTGGCGGCGATGGTGAACGAGCGCAAAGGCCTGATGCCCATGCTTCCTCCTGGGGGGACGGAGAAACGTCCCCGGATGGCGGTCGGGGGACGCTGAAGCTCGGGCGGGCCTATCGACGCCGACGACTGGACCACCCGCCGGAAGACTAGGCAGTTTCGATCAGCAAGTCCATAGCTTTTGCACGCTTCAGCGAAAGTTTGCTGAGTGCGCGCAGAAGGTCACTGGCGGGCGCCGTCATCCGTCGCAGGGGTGGCGCCGGCGGGTGGCGGCGATAGCGTCGGTTCCGTGGCGACGCTGGTGTCCGTGAACGTGGGCCTGCCGAAGGACGTCGCGTGGCAGGGTCGCACCGTGCACACCGGCGTCTGGAAGGCGCCGGTCGACGGGCCGGTCATGCTGCGCCGGCTCAACCTCGACGGCGACGGCCAGGGCGACCTCGCCGGCCACGGCGGCGAACAGCGCGCCGTCCTGGTCTACCAGCTCGACTCCTACCGGCACTGGCGCGAGTTCCTCGGCCGCGACGACCTGGCCCCGGGCCACTTCGGGGAGAACTTCACCGTCGACGGCCTGCCCGACGACGAGGTCTGCGTCGGCGACCGGTTCCGCGTCGGCGGCGCGGTCGTCGAGGTGACCCAGCCGCGGGTCACCTGCTACCGCGTCGGTCTGCGCCTCGGCGAGCCGCGCATCCCGGCCCTGCTGGTCGCGCACCACCGTCCCGGCTTCTACCTGCGGGTCATCACCGAGGGTGAGGTGCGCGCCGGCGACGACATCGTGCGCGTGGCCGACGGGCCGCAGCGGGTCACCGTCGCCGAGATCGACGCGCTGCTCTACCTGCCCGGGCACGACCGGAGCGCCGCCGCCCGGGCGCTGAAGATCGAGGCGCTCAGCCCCGGCTGGAAGGCGTCCCTGCGGGCCCTGCTCGACCAGCCGGAACACGCCGGCAACCCGGGCCTGGCGGCCGTGGCGGCGCCGCCGGCGTGGCCCGGGTTCCGCCCGCTCGTGGTCACCGCGGTCGAGCCGGAGACCGCCGACGTGGTGTCGCTGCGGCTCGCCGCGCCCGACGGGACCCCGCTGCCGGTGCCCGCCGCGGGGCAGTTCCTGACCTTGCGGCTGGCCCCGGGGCTGGTGCGCAGCTACTCGCTGTCAGGGTCACCGGGCGGGCCGGCGTACCGCATCAGCGTCAAACACGAACCGGGCGGCGCGGGCAGCGGCTACCTCCGCGACAACGTCCGGACCGGCACGACCCTCGACGTGGCCGCGCCGCGCGGCACCTTCACCCTCGACCGGTCGGACCGCCCGGTGCTGCTGGTGTCGGCCGGGATCGGCGCCACCCCGCTGCTCGCCATGCTGCACGACCTCGCCGACCACCCGACCGGCCGCGACATCTGGTGGCTGCACGGCGCCCGCGACGGTGCCGGCCACGCGTTCGCCGCGGAGGTCCGGGCCCTGCTCCCCGGCCGGCACGTGATCTGCTTCAGCCACCCCCGCCCGCAGGACCGCCCCGACATCGATTACGACATCGCCGGCCGCCTCGACGCCGGCGTGCTGAGCGGGCTCGGCCTGCCGCCGTCAGCCGTCGCCTACGTGTGCGGACCGGCGGGGTTCATGCGGGACGTGACCGCCGCCCTGACCACGGCCGGGGTCGCGGAGGTCCACCGGGAGGACTTCAGCACTGTCGCGGCAGTGACGCCAGGTGTACGCCCAGCGGCCGCCGGCCCGCCCCGGTCCCGCCCCGGCCCCGGTCCCACCATCACGTTCGCGCGCAGCGGCGTCACCGCCGGCTGGGCCGACGACGACGGCAGCGTCCTGAACCTCGCCGAGACCTGCGACGTCCCGGTCCGCTGGTCCTGCCGGACCGGGGTCTGCCACACCTGCGAGTCGGGTCTGCTGTCCGGCGAGGTCGAGTCGGTCCCGGAGCCCCTGGACCCACCCGCCGAGGGCACCGTGCTCATCTGCTGCGCCCGCCCGCGGACGGATCTCGTCCTGGACCTGTGAGGGCCGCGGCGGCACGGGTCCGGTGGCGTGCACGTACACCACCCGGCGAGACCGGCATGGTCACGTCCGGTCTGGTGATCGCGGTCGCATTTGGTGTTTCGGGGATGCTGCAGCACCATCGTGGAGGCGTGAGGACAGCAACCGAGGCGAGGGCCTGACCGGGGTGGCAGTGTGACGGGTGCGATGCAGGCGGTTCACAACCTGGTCGACGCGTTGCACCATGCCCGGCCCGAGGACCTGCCGGCCGTGGCCTCCAAGGTCGCGGCCGTGCTCGGGGCCGTGGACATCGAGCTGTACCTGGTCGACTACGGGCAGGTCGAGCTGCTGCCGCTGGCCGGGGCGGGCGGCGTGCCGGGCGAGCCGGTCCGCATCGACGGCACCCTCGCCGGGCGCGCCTACACCAGCGGCGAGCCGGTCCGGGGCGGCACGCCCGACGCGCCGGACGGCGAGCGGATCTGGGTGCCCGTCGTCAGCGGCGCCGACCGGCTCGGCGTGCTGGCCGCGCACCTGGGGACGCTGCCCGACGACGACGCGGCGTTCGTGCGGGACCTGCGGGCCCTGGCGGCGGCGTTCGCCGGGATCGTGGCGACCCGCCGCACCTACGGCGACGCCCTGGAACGCACCCGGCGCCGGCTGCCGATGCAGCTCGCCGCCGAGATCATCTGGAACCAGCTGCCGCCGCTGACGTTCGCGACGCCCGGCGCGGCCGTCGCGGCGATCCTGGAGCCCTGCTACGACGTCGGCGGCGACGCGTTCGACTACGCCATCAACGGGTCCGTGCTGCACGTGGCGGTCTTCGACGCGGTCGGGCACGGGATCGCGGCGAGCGCGCTGACGTCCCTCGCCATCAGCGCGTACCGCAACGCCCGCCGCTGCGGCCTGGACCTGGTCGACTCGTACCGGTCGGTGGACAAATGGGTGCACGCCCAGTATCCGGAGGACTACGTCACCGCGATCCTCGGCGAGCTCGACATCTCCACCGGCGCCTACCGGAAGATCAGCGCCGGGCACCCCGAGGAGCTGCTGCTGCGCGGCGGCCGGCTGGTGCGGACCCTGCCGGGGCCGACCGCTCTGCCGCTCGGCCTGGGGTACCTCGGCGACCCGATGCCGATCGTCGCCGAGGAGCGCCTCGAGCCGGGCGACGCCCTGCTGCTCTACACCGACGGCGTGGTGGAGGCCCGCACCGAGGACGGTGAGCAGTTCGGGATCGACCGGCTGGTCGACTGCGTCACGAAGGCCCTGGCGGATCAGCTCCAGCCGGCGGAGACGATGCGCCGGCTCGTGCGGACCCTGCTCACCCACCAGCAGGACCAGCTGCAGGACGACGCGACCGCCCTGATGCTGACCTGGTCGTAGGGCTCAGCCCGCCCGGAGGTCCAGCATCAGCAGGACCTTGTCGTAGCGGCGGCTGCCGACGGCGACGAAGCCGGGCAGCCGGCCGTACTCGGTGAAGCCCAACGACCGGTAGAGGTGCAGCGCATTGCTGTTGTCGCCGCGGGCGTCCAGCGTCAGGACCTCGATCGCGGCCTGCCGGGCGGCGTCGATCAGCGCCGCCGTCAACGCCCGGCCGACGCCTTGACCGTGGGCGTCGGCGGCCACCGCGAGCTTCTCCAGGTCGGCGTGCGGCCGATGGGTGGGCCGGGCGTACCGCAGCCAGTATCCGAGCCCGACGAGCCGGTCCCCGGCGTAGGCGACCCGCAGCGCACCGTCCCCGGCCCGCGCCGCGGCGGCGACGTGACCGAGCAGGTCCGCGATGTCGGGCAGTGCCGGCGGCTCGACCCAGCCGAGCGCCGCACCGCCCCGGACGAGATCCGCCAGGATGCCGTGCGTCGCCTCGACGAACCGCGGATCGCCGGCCAGCTCCGCCCCGTCCAGCACGGCCGGTCGGGACCGCGTCACAGCAGGTCCTCCAGGCCGAGCCGGAGCCACGCCGTCTCGGTGAACACGTGCAGGTCCGTGCCCCGCCCGACGAACCGGGGCCGCTCCGGCAGCGCCCCACCGTCGGGCAGGACCAGCCGCGTCTCCGTGGCGACCTCGCGCCGGCCGCCGGTGAGCCAGCCGACCGTTGCGAGGTCGCGGCTGCCGGCGTACCCACCGATCAGCGCGCACATGCCCGGCGCGGCGAGCAGCGCGTTGGCGCCCTGACCGCCGGCGTTGCGCCAGCCGGTGACCGCGTCCCCGGCCAGGTGCACGACTGGGAAGTCGCTGTAGTAGCAGGACCATGCGTCCTCACCGTCGACATTGAGGGCGTAGCAGTCGTCGACGGCCCCGAACCCGGTGTCGAACGGGAACAGCCACTCGGTCTCGAGGTCGGCGTCGTACCGGACGATGCCGTGGTGCGCGACGGGGTCGCCGCCGTACACGCCCTCGTCGAAGTAGCCGATCCAGACCCGCCCCGACGGCGTGGTCAGCACGTGCTCGATGCCGTCGCTCACCCGCGCCCGCCGCAGCCGCACCCCGTCACCGTCGAAGATCGCGGCGCCGCCGCCCCTGGCCGCCACCACCAGCAGGCGCCCGCCGGGCAACGGCTGGACGTGGCAGTAGGGCAGGTCCAGGTCGGCGATGGTGGTCACCGTCGTCCCACCCGCCGCCTGCACGACGACCCGGGCCGCGACGGGCCGCTTCGCGCACGACCCCGGCGCCCTTGCGCCCTTGCGCAGCGCCTCCCGCGCGCCGGGCGCCGCCCATAGCGTGATGGCCTCCCCGCCCGCCCCGGCGGACGCCGTCACCAGCACGTCCCCGGACTCCGGCGGCGTGAGCTTCCCGTGCCCCCGCAACGCCACCCGCCGCAACCCGTCAGGTGCATCCATGATCAGACAATGATATTTGCGGGTTGTGACGACGGAAAGCGATCGGCGGTGAGCTGAGCAGCGGGCCCAGCTCACCGTCGCAAAGCCGCTACAACGTCGGGTGGACCGGCTTGCTCACGTTGAAGTCGGCGCGCAGCAGGTCCTCGTCGCGCGAGGAGGATCCGACGAGGAGTTCGAACGCGCCCGGCTCGACGACCCGTACACCTGCCGCATTGACAAACGTGCATTCCGCCACGGGCACTTCGATGGCTACCGAGCGCCGCTCGCCGGGGGACAGGAACACCTGCGTGTAGGCCTTGAGCTCCTTGTCGGCCCAGGTCGCCGAGGTGACGGTGTCGCTGACGTAGGCCTGCACCGTCTCCAGGGCCGGCCGGGTGCCGGTGTTGTGCAGGGTGACGGTGGCCCGCAGCGTGTCCGCGGCGGTCACCTCGGGCTGCTCGATGTGCAGGTCGTCGTAGGCGACGGTGGTGTAGCTCAGGCCCTGCCCGAACGCGAACGTCGGGCGCTGGGTCAGGTCGGCGTAGCGGCTGCCGTGCTGGCCGCGGACCTGGTTGTAGTACGTGGGCTGCTGGCCGGAGTGCTGCGCGAAGGAGATCGGCAGCCGGCCGGTCGGCTCGATGACGCCGAGCAGCAGCTCCGCGATCGCGCGGCCGCCGCGCATGCCCGGGTTGGCCGCGTAGATGATCGCGGCCGCGTTGAGCGCCGACGGCGGCAGGACGAGGGGCTTGGAGCTGATCAGGACGACCACGAGGGGCTTGCCGGTCGCGGCGAGCGCGTCGAGCAGGGCGATCTGGCCGCCGATGAGCTCCAGGGTGGCGGTCGACTTGCCCTCGCCGACGAGCTCGATGTGGTCGCCGACCACCGCGACCATGTAGTCGGCCTCCTCCGCCAGCGCGACCGCGGACGCGATCATCGCGGGGTCGGGGGCGCTGGGGTGCACGACGTGCGGGCGGGGCTGGCCGTCGGGGAAGAACTCGCCCTCCGGGTCCGGCCCGACCGTGAGGATGTCGGCGCCGCGGGCGGTCGTGACGGTCCAGCCCTCGGGGGCCACCAGGCGCAGGCCGTCCAGCACGGTCTCGGTCAGCTCGCGGGGGTGCCCGTCGGGCAGCCACTCGGTCTGGCCGGACGCGCCGGCCCAGTCGCCGAGCTGGGCGTGCTGGTCGTCGGCGTTGGGGCCGACGACGGCGACCGTCTTCGCGGCACCGGACATGGGCAGCGTGCCGTCGTTGCGCAGCAGCACCAGGCTGCGCCGGGCGATCTCGAGGTTGACCGCGGCGTGCGGGCCGGAGCCGATCACGGCGGCCTGGCGGTCCGGGTCGGGGTGGCGGGGCTGCTCGAACAGGCCGAGCTCGAACTTGAGCGTCAGCACCCGGCGCACGGCCTGGTCGATGTCGGCCTCGTCGAGCATGCCCTTGGCGACCGCGTCCTGGGCGCCCTCGAAGAAGCCCGGGGTGGTCATCACCATGTCGTTGCCGGCCTTGACGGCGGCCGCGGAGGCGGAGGCGTAGTCGACGTGGACCCGCTGCTCCCAGACCATCCGCCCGACGTTGTCCCAGTCGGTGACGAGGGTGCCGGTGTAGCCCCACTCGCCGCGCAGCACCTCGTCGAGCAGCCAGCTGTTGACGGTGATCGGCACGCCGTCCATCGACTGGTAGCCGAGCATGAACGTGCGGCAGCCCTCGCGGGCGACCCGCTCGAACGGCGGCAGGAACCAGGCGCGCAGCTTGCGCCGCGAGATGTCGGCCTCGCTGGCGTCGCGGCCGCCCTGCGTCTCGGAGTAGCCGGCGAAGTGCTTCGCGGTGGCCAGGATCGCGGTCGGGTCGGCCAGGCCGTCGCCCTGGTAGCCGCGGACCATCGCGGAGGCGAGCTCGCCGATGAGGAACGGGTCCTCGCCGAAGGTCTCGCTGACCCGGCCCCAGCGCAGGTCCCGGGCGATGCACAGGACCGGGGAGAAGGTCCAGTGGATGCCGGTGGCGGCGACCTCGACGGCGGTGACGCGGGCGACCTTCTCCACGAGGTCCGGGTCCCAGGAGGCGGCCATGCCGAGCTGGGTCGGGAAGATCGTCGCGCCGCTCCAGAAGGAGTGGCCGTGGATGCAGTCCTCGGCGACCAGCAGGGGGATCCGCAGGCGGGTCCGCTCCACCAGGGCGGTGGCCTCCAGGACCCGCTCCGGCGAGGCGTGCAGGATCGAGCCGGCGTGCATGTCCTCGACGAGGTGGCGGACGCCGTCGCGCGCGTTGAGCTGCAACATCTGCCCGACCTTTTCGGGCAGCGTCATGCGGGCGAGCAGGTCGGCGACGCGCTCGGCGACGGCGAGGGATGGGTCGAGGTAGGGCAGGGAGGCGGGCACGGAGTTCCTTTCACACTGGTCCGCCCAGAACGATACGCGGGAGAGCGCTCTCTGGAGAACCCCCTACCTCGGGGCATCACGCAGCGTGTCCTGGGTCACAATGCGTAGCGCGCCTACCTATGTAAGCATCGACGCATGGGGAAGTCTGTCGCCGGGGCGATTTCGGGCCGCCGGATCAAGTACATCTTCGTGATCTTCTGGCTGGCCGTCGCGGCCTTCGCCGGTCCTCTCGCCGGCAAGCTGACCGATGTCGAGCGCAACGACGCCAAGTCGTGGCTGCCCGGTGGCGCCGAGTCCGTGCAGGTCATCGACGTGCAGTCGAGCTTCGCCTCACCCGATACCGTCCCGGCCATCATCGTGTACGAGCGGTCGTCCGGGCTCACTGGTGACGACACCACCAAGATCAAGGCTGACGCCGCCGCGTTCGGCCGGCTCGCCGAACTCGACGGCACCGTCACCGGCCCGATCCCGACGAAGGACGGCCAGGCCGCCCAGATCATCGTCCCGCTCAACCTCGGCGCCGACGGCTGGGCCAAGGCCGGCGCGCTCGCCGACCAGCTGCGGGACACCGCCACGCAGGGTGCCAACGGGCTCGCCGTGCACGTCACCGGCCCCGCCGGCACCGCCGCGGACTCCAGTGCGGCGTTCGAGGGCATCGACAGCAGCCTCCTGCTCGGCACGGTCGCCGTGGTCGTGGTGATCCTGCTCATCACGTACCGTAGCCCCCTGCTGTGGCTTCTGCCGGTGATCTCCTCGGGTGTCGCGCTCATCGCCGCGCAGGCCGTCATCTACCTGCTCGCCAAGCACGCCGACCTGGTCGTCAACGCGCAGAGTGCCGGCATCCTCACGGTCCTGGTCTTCGGCGCCGGCACCGACTACGCCCTGCTGCTCATCGCGCGGTACCGGGAGGAACTCCGCCGGCACGACGACCGGCACGAGGCGATGGCCGAGGCGCTGCACCGCTCCGGGCCCGCGATCATCGCCAGCGCCGCCACCGTCGTGCTCGGCATGCTCTGCCTGTTCTTCGCCGAGACCAACTCGACCAAGGGCCTCGGCCCGGTCGCCGCGATCGGCATCGCGGTCGGCCTCGCCGTCATGCTCACCCTGCTGCCGGTGCTGCTGACCATCTGCGGCCGGTGGATCTTCTGGCCGCTGCGCCCGAAGGTCGGCTCGGCCGAACCGACCGCGACCGGCCTCTGGGCCCGCGTCGGCGACCGCATCGCCCGCCGCCCCCGCAGCGTGTGGGTCGCCACCGCGCTGATCCTCGCCGTCGCGACCGTCGGCGTCGTCCAGCTCGACGCGACCGGTCTCACCAACAAGGAGTCGTTCCGCAGCACCCAGGACTCCATCGTCGGCGAGGAGGTCCTGGCCCGGCACGGCGCCGGCGCCGCCGGCAGCCCCGTCGCCGTCGTCAGCACGGCCGGTGCCGCCGCCGCGACCAGGGCCGCGTTCGCCGGGGTGCCCGGCATCGACCCGGCGTCGATCAGCGAGCCGGCGATCAAGGGCGACTACGCCTATATGACCGGCGACCTCGTCGACCAGGCCGACAGCCAGGCGGCCTACGACACCGTGGACCGGGTCCGGGCGGCCGTGCACGCCGTGCCCGGCGCCGCCGCGAAGGTCGGCGGCACCACCGCGATCAACCTCGACGTCCAGCGCGCCGCGAAGCGCGACCGCAACCTGATCATCCCGATCGTGCTCGCGGTCGTGCTGCTGATCCTCATCCTGCTGCTGCGCTCGGTGCTGGCGCCGGTCATCCTCATCGCGACCGTCGTGCTGTCCTTCGGCGCCGCGCTCGGCGTCAGCGCGCTGGTCTTCCGCCACGTCTTCGGCTTCGGGGGCGCCGACTCGTCGCTGCCGCTGTTCGTCTTCGTGTTCCTGGTCGCGCTCGGGATCGACTACAACATCTTCCTCATGACCCGGGTGCGCGAGGAGGCGGTCAAACACGGCACCCGGCGCGCCGCCCTGGTCGGGTTGTCGGCCACCGGGGGCGTCATCACCTCGGCCGGCCTGGTCCTCGCGGGCACATTCGCGGTCCTCGCCACGCTGCCCCTCACCGCGTTCGCCGAGATCGGTTTCGCGGTGGCGTTCGGTGTGCTGCTCGACACGATCATCGTGCGGTCCGTGCTCGTCACGGCGTTGAATCTCGACGTCGGTGAACGCATGTGGTGGCCCAGCGCTCTCGGCCGGACCACCGGGCCGTCGGTCCTGGAGAAGGACCGGGTGGCCGCCTAGAGGATCGGGCGCCCGTCGCGGTACGGACCGCTGACGTGCTCCTCCTCGACAATCAGCAGATCCTCGTCGTGCTCGAACTCGCGGTACTCACGTTCGTCATGCGACAGCATGCGTGCCTCCCATTCGTTGCGGCAGCACTGGTACCCATGTCCGGAAACAAGCAAACTGTGTCGAATGCCTCAGTCGATAGACTCATGGCCATGTTCGAGGTGGATCCCGGCCTGTATCCCGATGTGGCACCGGCGGGATCCCTCGCCGCGGCGTTGCAGGTCGCCTGCGCCGCGGCGGGGGTGCCGCTGCGGCCCGGGCCGGACCCGGCGCCGGGCTGGGCGGGCAGCGGCGCCAGGGTCTTCAACGGCTCGTTCCTGGCGACGGTGCTGCTCGACCTGGAGGAACGGGCGTTCCGGATGGAGTTCCGGGACGGTGCGACGCTCGTCGCGCACGCGTCCACCACCGAGCTGGCCACCGTGGTCGCCGGCCTGCGCGCCTGGATCCTCGGGACGCGGCTGGAGGAGCTCGCCACCGTCGTGCCGGCGGTGTCTCAGGGTGCGGCTGCGGCGACCCACGGCCGCGGCTCGATCGTCGAGCACTCGTGGCGGCGCTACCTGGAGGCGGGACCGCAACACCTGCTGCCGTTGCTCGCGGCTGCGGGCCGGGAACCGCAGATCCGGTCGCTGATGCCGTACCAGACCAACCGCGGGATGGTGTTCCACCGGACTGTCGGGTATCCGCCCAGCGCCGACAACATCTCCGTCGTCGTTGTGGATGGCGGCTACCAGGTCGAGGACTGGAACGGCGCCGATCTCGGCACCGCCGACGCGGACGGTGCCGTGGCGCTGATGGTGGATGCGCTGCGGGCCCGCTCCACTTGATCATACGATCGACAGCGTGCTGGCAGCGTTGCTCGCCGAGATCGACCGGCAGGGTGGATACGACGCGGGGGTCGGACCCGAGCCGGTCGTCGGGCTGGAGCTCTTCTTCGACGGCAACGACGCATACGGGTCGATCGGCTGCAACCTGATCGAGCATCCCGGGCCGGCCACGTTCTACCGCGTCCTGCGCGCGGTGCGGGACCGTCCCGACGTGCACGGCGTCTGGGTGGGCATCAGTGAGCTCACATTCCCGGACGAGTGGCCCTTCAGCGACCACGTCTACGTGGTGACGACCGCGTCGGCGGAAGCGGTCGCCGCGTGGGCGGCGTCGCTGTCCCCGGACGAGCCCGGCTACGGCTGGTGGGGCAGCGGGCCGCCGCTGCGGCCGATCGAGGTCCCGGCCGGCGCCCACGTGGTGACGCTCTGGTGGGACTGACTCAGGAGTTGCGCTGCCGCTGGTAGTGGCAGGCCATCCCCGGCCGCGACGAGGGCCTCCTCACCGGGGACACCCTGGAGTGGCTCGCCGGCACCCTCGCCGAGCTGGGCGGCGATACCCCGGCGCTGATCGCGTTCCACCACCCACCGGTGCCGCTGCACCACCCACTGCCCGATTCGATGTCGCTGCAGCAGGTGTACGAGTACGCGGCGCTCCTCGACGCGCACCCGAACGTGATCGCGACCCTGGCCGGGCACGCGCACACGGCCGCGGTGTCAACCTTCGCCGGCCGGCCGCTGCTGGTGGCGCCCGGGGTCACCTGGACCCTGCGGCTGCCATGGGAGAGCGACCGGCTGGCGGACCTCGACGCGCCGCCCGCGCTGGCGTACCACATCCTCGACGACGACCGGAACCTCGTCACGCACTACCGCGTCGTGCGCTGATGCCCACGCCCGCCGTCGCCGGTTTCGTGGTGGCGATCCTGCCGCTGATCGTCATGCCCGGCGCCAGCCTGACCCTGCTCACCCACCGGGTCGCCCGCGACGGCGCCCGGCGGGCGGTGCCCGTCATCCTCGGCACCGTCACCGGCCTGTACCTCCACGCCACCCTCGCCGCCGCCGGCCTGTCCGCGCTGGTGATGCGCTCCAGCGAGCTGTTCACCGCGGTCCGGCTCGGCGGCGCCGCCTATCTGATCGGGCTCGGCATCTGGACCTGGCGGTCGCGCCCGCCCGCGGCTTTGGCTTCGGCTTCGTTACAGTCAGCCGGCCCGCCGCAGCCCGCGTATCAGCAGGCGTTGCTCGGCAACGTGCTCAACCCGAAGGCCGCGGCCATCGTCCTGACCCTGGTGCCGCAGTTCATCGACCCGCACGCGGCGGTCGTCCCGCAGATCTTCGTCCTCGCCACCGCGCAGGCCACGCTGATCACCATCTGGCTGCTCGGCTGGACCGTGCTGATCGGCCGCGCCCGCCCGCCGTCGTTCCCGGTGGTGCAGCGGGTCGCCGGGGCGGTCCTCGTCGCCCTCGGCGTCCGCGCCGCGGTGGCGTGAGGCTGAGCGGGGCTTATCGGATCCGGTCGTAGACGAGCGCCAGGGTGCCGTGCTCACCGGCGGTCTGGCTGGTGAGGGTCCACTGCCCGGTGGGCAGGCCGTCGTCGAAGAGGCGCGGCCCGCCGCCGAGGAACACCGGGAAGATGTTCAGCGCCAGCCGGTCCACCTGGTCGGCGGCGAGGAGCGCCTTGATGACGCTCGCGCTGGACAGCACGAGGATGTCGCCGCCCTCGGTCGCCTTGAGATCCGCGACCACCTCGGCGGTCGGCTTGTCGACGACCGTGGTGCGCTCCCACGGTGTCGCGCCGAGGGTCGAGGACAGGACCACCTTGTCGGTGTCGACGAGCCACTGCGCGAACGCCTGGTCCCGTGGGTCGGCGCCCTCCATGCCGATGACGGTCGGCCAGAACCCGAGGAAACCCTCGGCGTTGACCCGGCCGAGCAGCGCCGTCGTGGCCGGCTG
This sequence comes from Dactylosporangium siamense, assembly GCF_016862795.1. GTDB lineage: Bacteria > Actinomycetota > Actinomycetes > Mycobacteriales > Micromonosporaceae > Dactylosporangium > Dactylosporangium siamense. The sequence goes on from NZ_BONQ01000105.1 coordinate 36,811, forward strand.
CCACAGGCTCGTCAGGTGGTCCCGGGCGACGTCGGTGATGGCGTACGGCATCACCCAGCGCATGTCCACGGGGTTCTCCGGCGCCGCGTAGCGGCCGTCGAGGGAGAGGCTCATGTTGGTGACGACCCTGCGGCCACTGTGCTCGGTCATTTCGCGCTCCTGGTCTCGGTGTTCATTGGGTACGCGGCCACGGCCGCGACGAGCTTGTCGAGGCTCTGGCCGAAGCCGAGCTCGATCCCCGCGATGAAGTCGGCGGAGTCGATCGTGCTGTCGGTGATGCGGTACAGGACGTCGAGCCCCGTGCCCGCGCCGCTGGGCCGCAGGTGCAGGTCCACGTGGGAGGTGAAGGCGGCCGCGCCGCCGGGCAGCAGCGGCGAGTTGTGGTACTGAAGGCGCTCGCCGGGACGCACGTCGTCGACGACGCCCTCCGCACGCCCGACGACCAGGTCGGAGCCGTCGGCGTCCTCGACGTCGCGGTACTCCAGGACGACCCGCCCGCCGGGGCGCGCCTCGAAGACGAGCTCGGAGACCCGCAGATCGTCCGGCGTCCACCAGCGGGCGAGCAGCTCGGGCTCGGTCAGGTGCCGCCAGACGAGCTCCGGGCTGCCGGTCAGGTCCCGGTGGAACGTGAACGACCGGCCGTCGGCCCACCCCTCCTCGTCGGCGGCGAGCCGCTCCGCCTGGACGGTGCGCCCGTGCCGCTCGAACGCCTCGTTCGGCCCGCCGGCCCGCTCGGCGGCGTCGGCGAGCCGGACCAGCTCCATGGCGAGGTCCCGCAGCGGGCCGGGCCGCAGCGCGTAGACGCGGCGCTGGCCGACCCGCTCGGCGGTGACGACCTCGGCGCGCTCGAGGGTCTGCAGGTGCTTCGTCGTCTGCGGCTGGCGCGCCCCGGTGAGCTGAGCGAGGACACCGACCGAGCGGGGGCGCTCGGCCAGCAGCGCGACGAGCCGCCACCGGGCCGGGTCCGCCAGAGCGGTGAGCAGTACGTCCATGCCAGGAAGTATGCTTCCAAAAGAATATTCCTGTCAAGGAATAACTTCAGGCGCCCGCCAGCTCCAGCCGCTGCTCGGCCTCGTCCGGCTCCAGCCACCGGCCACCGTCGAGGTGGGCCTTCTTGGCGTTGAACGCATACACCCACAGTCCCGCGGCCCAACCGGCGGCGACCTCGTCGGCGGACCAGACGCGACCGGCGGCGCGCTGGTAGGCGTCCAGGAACGCGGCCGACTCGGCGACGGTCGCCGCCCTGGGCACCATCCCGCACGGCCACACCGCGGCGGCCAGCCCGACCAGCACGGCCTCCGGTGCCGCGATGACGCTGTCCCAGTCGTGGACCACGAGCGGCCGGTCCCCGTCCCAGCGCAGATTCTGCGCCTCCCAGTCACCATGGCCGATGAGGTTGCGGCGTCCGGCGGGGGTACCCACGAACCGCCGCAACCGGCGCCGCACCCGCATCCCGGCCTCGTCGAGCCAGGGCGTGGCGTGCTCGGGCGCGTTGAGGTCGTCGTCCCGGTCGTCGGCGACCGGCCAGATGCCGGGCAGCGGGTGGTCCCACGCCGTCCAGGGCGGTGCCGGCGCGAGGGTGCCGATCGTTTCCGGCCGTGGAGCGAGGGCGATCAGGCGGGCCAGCAGCCCGGCGAACCGGCCGGCCGGGTCGGAGCCGGGAGCGCTCGACCCTCCCGGCACGTACACCTCGGCGCTCACCGCGAGGCCGTTCCCGCTCGTCGGGCCGTTTTCGGTCGTCGGGCTGCTCTCGGTCGTTCGGCCGTTCTCGGTCGTTCGGCCGTTCTCGGTCGTCGGGCCGGTGAGTGGCTCGGGTGCGGGGAAGCCGGCACTCCACAGCGCGCGCTGCACGGCGGTGCAGGCGGCCAGTCGGGGCAGGTCGGGCCGGACCTTGACGACCACCGAACGGCCGCCTGCCAGCCGCACGCCGTACACCCGGGACAGGTGCCCGGACGTGAACAGCTCGGCGTCGACCGGAGAACCGAGGTGGCGCTCACACCAGCGCCCGACGTCGAAGCTCACACCCGGTCCCGTAGCGGCCATCGTCAATCAATATCGGAACCGTTGACCGCGCACCAGGATCGGCGGTAAGAATCCGGCCCCGGCTCGCACTACTCGTGACGGCGTACCTTCCCTTTCCGAGGAGCTGAAGCCCGTGACAGACGCCGAACGGTTCACCTCGATCTACGACGCGCATCATCGGCAGGTGTACGGGTACGCGGTGACCCGGGCCGGCCGCGAGCACGCCGACGACGTGGTGGCCGACACCTTCCTCGTCGCCTGGCGCCGGGTGCGCGAGATACCGGCGACCCCGCTGCCGTGGCTGCTGGGCGTCGCCCGGAACGTGGCCCGTGAACGATTTCGCGACGAGGTCCGGCAGGGCGCCATCGCCGCCGAGCTGCGGACGTGGATCCGCGAGGCGGAGGACGACGTGGCCGAGCACGTGACCGACCGGGCCGCCGTCCTGCACGCGCTGAGCGGTCTCAGCGAGGACGACCGGGAGCTGCTGACCCTCACCGCCTGGCACGGGCTGTCCGCCCGGGACGCCGCGCGGGTCGTCGGCTGCTCGACGGCCACGTTCTTCGTCCGCCTGCACCGGGCCAGGAAACGGCTGCAGGAGGCCATGACCGCGACACCCCGCACCGACCGCCGGGCCAGGACCGCCCTCACCGAGGAGTACAGCTGATGCCGACCCGACCCGAAGACGTGATGCGGCTGCTGACCGACGCCCGGCCAGGGCGCCTCGACCCGGACGGCCGCCCGGATGCGGCGAACTACACCACGCAATCGATTCCGCGCCGGCGCTCGGTGCCACGGCGCCTGATCCTGGCCGCGGCGCTGCCGGCGGTGGCCGCGGCGACCGCCGCCGCAGTGGTGCTGACCGCGGGCGGCACCGACCCCGCGCCCGCCCCGTCCGGCCTGGGCGGCGCGCCCGGCGGGTCCGGTGCCGCCGCGGCGCCCGGCTCGGCCCGCGAGCTGCTGCTGGTCGCCGCCGCGCAGACCGACGCGAGCGCCACGGCGACCAGCGGCCGGTACTGGGTGCGGGTCCAGGAGCACGGAGAGCGCAAGGAGGTCGGCCGCTACGGGATCGCGTCGCGCCTGCTCATCGAACGGTGGCTGGCGACCGCGGCCGGCGACCCGAACGTCGAGGTGTATCAGGACCTGGGCGCCGCCCCGGTCACCGCGGCCGACGAGGCGGCCTGGAAGGCCGACGGCTCGCCGCAGCAGTGGACCGAGACCGGGCCGAAGGGCACGACGCCGATCGTCCGGACCACCGCGGCCGGGCCGCGGCAGGTGCGTGCCGTTCGCGGGTCGCTGCCGATGATGATCGCCGGCCTGCAGGTGACCGCCGCCGACCTCGCCGGCCTGCCGTCCGAGCCGGGTGCGCTGAAGTCGTGGTTGACCGCGCGGCTGCCGCAGCACGCCGACGGCGACCTGTTCTACGCCGGCCGCGACCTGGTCGCGGAGCTGCCGGTGAGCGCGGCGGTGCGGGCGGCCGCGTACCGGATGCTCGCCGACCTCTCCGGCGTCGACTTCCTCGGCGTGGTCCAGGACCGGCAGGGCCGGTCGGGCCTGGCGGTCGCGTTCACCCGCCGCGGCGACGGCGGCTGGGGCCAGCAGCGGCTGATCGTCGACCCCGGGACCGGACGGGCGCTCGCGCAGGAGTCGTGGTTCCTCGGCTCCGCCGCGACACCCACCGCGCTCGGCACGCTCATGAGCTGGACCGTGCACGTCCGCGCCGGCTTCACCGACGACGCGGCGCCCACCGCCTAGCCCGGTCCGGGTGGCACCGCGCGACCGTCCACGTTGTACGGTGCCACCCGTGACGTCGTGCCACCGGCGGTTCCTGGCCGGCGAACACAGTGCTGTCTGGGCCGGGCTCGGCGGTCTCGATGCGGTCCCGGCGGGCCTCGCCGACGACGTGACGGCGATCCCGGGCCGTTCCGCTTCACGTTCTCGCCCGACGACCTCACCAAGGCGAAGGACGACGTCCCCGCGGAGCTCGGGCGGCTCCGGGTCACGCCTGACTTCTGACCTCGTAGTGGGTCACGGCGACCTGGCCGTCCAGCAGCTGTGAACCGACGGTCCGCAGGTTCAGGCGCCGGTCGGGCGCGGCGAACAGGCGCCGGCCGCCGCCGAGGACGACGGGGTGCACCGCCACGTGGTACTCGTCGATGAGGCCCAGCTCGGTCAGCGCGGCCGCAACGGTGGCGCCGCCGGTCAGCAGCAGGTCCGCGCCCGCCTCGGCCTTCAGCGCGGTCACCTCGTCGCGGAGGTTGTCGCTGATGACGCGGCTGGTCCAGGCGTCGCCCTGGAACGTCCGGGAGAACACGATCTTCGGCGTGGCCCGCCAGAACGGCGCGAAGGCGGTCACGTGCGGATCGTCGGTGAGCTGCTCGGCGGTCGGCCAGAACCCGACCATCATCTGCCACACGGGCCGCCCGAACAGCAACGTGTCGACCCGCTTGTCGAGCCCTTCGGAGTACGCCGACAGCTCCGGGCCCATCGTGGGCCAGTCGAACTCACCGTTCGGCCCGTCGATGAACCCGTCGACGGAGGTGTGCACCCAGTAGATGATCTTGCGCATGGCCGGCTCCTCTGTGGCTTCGTGGTGTGGCTTCATCGTGTCGCCGATTGGTCGGCGCGGCCCGGGACCTCTCGACATGGGCGGGATGTGACGTGGGCCACTCGGGGGTTTTGTCGTACCCCTGTGCGAAGGTGTGCGGGTGGTCGTCGTGTTTGAGGGGCAGCTGTGGTCGTGGGACGCCAGGCGGGCCGACAGCTGGGTGTTCGTGACGCTGCCGGAGGACGAGTCGGAGGAGATCCGGGACGTGGCCGGGGGAGTGCGCCGCGGGTTCGGGTCGCTGCGGGTGCGGGTGACGGTCGGCGGCACCAGCTGGAAGACGTCGATCTTCCCGGGCAGCGGAGGCGGCGCTTACGTGCTGCCGCTCAAGCGACCGGTGCGCAAGGCCGAGTCGCTTGAGCTCGGCGACGTCGCGTCGGTGACGGTCGAGCTGCTCGACGTGTGACCGGGGCGGACCGCGTCGCCGTCGTAGACCCGGAACGTGTGGTCGACGCGTGAACTCCCTGAGATAGGTCGACGCGTGAACTCCCTGAGATAGACGGCGTGGCTTTGCCGCTACCTCGGGGTCGAGCCGTCCACGGTGCGCACCTGCAGCCACATGCCCGAGGACCGTAGCCGTTGCACGAGGTCCAGGCCGGGGCGTTGGTTCGTGCCGGGCAGCACGAAGACGAACTCGGCGCCCTCGCCGCGGCCGCCGGGCCAGACGACCGTCACGGCGGTGCGGGTGAACGTCAGCGCGGCGGCCAGCAGTGCGTGCTCGACCGCGTCCACGCCCTCCGCGACCGTGGTGAGGTGATAGGCGACCACTCCCCGGTATACCTGCACCGGCTCATTGTCGCCGCGCGGCACCCCGTTGCCCAGGGGCAAGCCCGCGCCCTACGGCACGAGTTGCGCGGCGGGCGGGGCGGTGTCGCGGAGGCGGGCGGCGTCCTGGCTCGGCGGCGCGCCGAACTGGCGGCGGTACTCGCGGCTGAACTGCGACGGGCTGTCGTATCCCACCCGATGGCCGACCGTGGTGACGTCGTTGGGGTGGGTGGACAGCAACAGCCGGGCCTGCTGCAGCCGGATCTGTTTCTGGAACTGGATCGGGCTCATCGCGGTGACCGCCTGGAAGTTGCGGTAGAACGCCGACACGCTCATCCCGGCCAGCTTCGCCACGTCCTCGACCCGGAACGCGGAGCGGTAGTTGTCGCGGATCCAGCGGACCGCGTGGGCGACGTGGGAGAGGCTGCTGTCGGCGAGGCCGAGCTGGCGCACCACGGCACCCTGCTCGCCGGTGATGAGCCGCCACAGGATCTCCCGTTTGATCAGCGGGGCGAGCACCGGGATGTCGCGGGGCCGGTCGAGCAGGCGCAGCATCCGCACGGCGGCATCGACGAGCTCGGCCGGAGCGTCGCTGACGGCGAGAGCGGACGGGGCGCCGCCGGCGGACGGGCTGCCGCCGTCGGTGCGGGCGAGGTCGCCGGGTGCCGCCTGCAGGAGCAGTTCGGCGATCGCGGACGGGTCCAGGCGCAGGCCGAACCCGAGGGCCGGGCGGGCCCGGCTGGCCTCCGTGTAGTGGCCGGTCACCGGAAGGTCGACGGACGCGACGAGGTACTGGCCGGCGCGGTACTCGTACACCCGATCGCCCAGCGCGAGGGTCTTCGCGCCCTGGGCGATGAGGGCGAGGACGACGCCCGACATCGACGCCGACGGTTCGTTGGCCCGTTCGGACCGGCCGATGAGGACGCCGTCGACGGCGGTGGTCCAGTCGGGCCGGGCGTGGCGCTCCAGCAGCGTGCGCAGTTCCTCCACATGACGATGACAGCACACGGACAGAGCTCCCGGCAAGGAGAGGATCAGGCAAGTCATCGCGAGCATCGTTCTACCGTTTCGGCTGCTCAGACCGCTTTCGTGAAGGGGACGGAAATACGGGTCAAGCAACGAACAGGCAGGTGCAGCGATGAGCGTGGCAGTCGTCATCGGAGCGAGCTCCGGCATCGGGCAGAGCACGGCGGTCCAGCTGGCCAAGCGCGGGACGGACGTGATCCTGACCTACAGCGGCAATGCGGCGGGCGCAGGCGAGACCGTCGCCGCCGTCGAGAAGGAGGGCCGCGTCGCCGTCGCGCTGCGGCTGGACGTCGGTCGCACGGAGACGTTTCCGGCGTTCCGCGAGCAGGTGGTCGCCGCGCTGCGCGACACCTGGCAGCGGGACACGTTCGACCACCTCGTGAACAACGCCGGGTTCGGCGGGATGGCCAGGTTCGAGGACACCACCGAGGAGCTGTTCGACAAGTTCCTGCGGGTGCTGCTGCGGGGTCCCTACTTCCTGACCCAGCAGCTGTTGCCGCTGCTGGCCGACGGTGGTGCCATCGTCAACGTCAGCAGCAACTCGGCGCTGCCCAGTGGGCTGGTCGAGGCCGGGTACTCGGCGTACGCCACGATGAAGGGCGGCCTGAACGTGCTGACCCGCGTCCTGGCCAAGGAACTGGCCCCGCGGGGCATCAGGGTCAACGCGGTCTCGCCGGGCCCGACGCGCACCAGGATCTCCGACGCCTCAGGGGTGGTGGCGTTCGAGGCGTTTCCGGAGGCCATCCCCATGCTCGCGGCAAAGACCGCGCTGGGGCGGATCGGGGAGCCCGACGACATCGGCATGGTGATCGCCACGCTGCTCGGGGAGGAGGGGCGCTGGATCACCGCGCAGAACATCGAGGTGTCCGGCGGATACGACCTCTGAGGCCTTACAGCGCGACGAACTGGTAGCCGCGCGCCTGCAGTGCCGGGATGACGGTCGCCAGGGCGGCGCAGGTCTGCGCGCGGTCGCCGCCGCCGTCGTGGCAGAGCAGGATCTGGCCGGGGTTGGCGGCGAGCATCCGGTCGGTGATCGAGCGGGTGCCGGGGCGGGTCCAGTCGCGGGGGTCGTTCGTCCAGTTGATCGGCACCATCCGGGACTTCGCGGCGGCGGCGAACACAGCCGGGGAGACGGCGCCGCCGGGGGAGCGGAAGATGGTCGGCAGCTTCCCGGTGGTGTCGTAGATCTTGTCCTGGGCCCGGTCGACCTCCTGCTGGACCCGGTCCGGGACGTACCCGGCGATCTTCGCCGGGTGGCTCCACGTGTGGTTGGCGACGTGGTGACCCGCCGCGACGATGTCCTTGGCGACCGTCTCGTGGCCGAGGACCTGGTTGCCGATGAGGCAGAACAGGGCGGGCACGTGATACCGGTCGAGCAGCCGCAACACCTTCGGCGTCCACATGGGGTGCGGGCCGTCGTCGATAGTGAGGGCCACCGCGTTGGCGGGGAACGGCGGGCCGGGGACCAGCCGGCGGTATTCCTCGAGGGTGAACACCGGCCGGTCCAGGGTCGGCAAGGCGGGCGGCGGGGAGGCGGACGGCGTCGGGCCGGCGGGAGGCCCGGCGACGGGCGTCACCACCGTCGCCGGGAGGGTCGTCGGACGTGGGCCCGCAGAGCCGCCGGCGACGAGCGCTGTGCCCGTCGCGGCCAGGCCGGCGCCGATCAGGCGTCTGCGGGACAGTCCGGCCAACTCGGCCACCTCCGGTGCATGGTCACGTCGCGCCGACGCACTGTTCATGACGCGGTCGCCGCACGATCGGTTGCACACGAGCGTCAGGCGGAGCGGTCCAGCGTGTACCGCCGTTGCAGGATAACGGCCACCGTCATGAGCGCGGCCGGCACCAGGGCGAAACCATACCGGACCGCGGCGAGCGCGCCGGGTGACTGCGCGGTGTGCTCGCCGGCCTCGCTGGCCACGAAACCGCCGATGGCGAGGGCGGCGGCGTAGACGTACGGGCCGAGCGCGCCGCCGGTCGCCTCAGTCGCGGTCCAGACGCCGGTGTAGCTGCCCGCCCGGGTCGTGCCGCCGGGACCGGACGCCGCGATCACGTCGGGCAGCATCGAGAACGGCAGCAGCTGCATCGCGGCGAACGCGACGCCGAGCACGGCGACCGCGCCGACGATGAGCGGCAGGCCGGCCGTGCCGCCGAGGGCCAGGACGAGCGAGCCGGCCACGAACGCGGCCTGCGCGAGGAGCAGCCCGCGCTGCTTGCCGATGCGGCGGGCCACGACGACCCACACCGGTGTCGCGAGGATCGCGGGTGCCACGAATGCTGCGACGAGGACCGTGGTGAGCTTCGGCCGGCCCAGCTCGTACTCCGCGAAATACGGAACGGCGGCCAGCACCAGGTGGGTCGTGGTCGACATGGCCAGGTAGGCCGCGACCAGGGGGCGGAACTGCCGGTCACGCAGGGAGGACAGCAGGCCGTGCGCCGCCTGGCCCGACGGTGCCGCGGCCAGCGGGGCGGCGGTGGTGAGCCGGCGGACCCCGGCGATGCCGACCAGCATCGCGGCCAGCATGGCGGCGCCGAGCAGCAGGCCCATGCGGGTGTACCCGCCGACCGTCGGGTCGTCCTGCCCGGCGATCAGTGGCGCGGCGACCCCGCTGAGCAGGATGCCGACGGTGAGCACGACCATCCGGAACCCCATCAGGCGGGTCCGCTCGTGGTAGCCGATGCTGAGGTCGGCCGGAGTGGCAAGGTAGGGGACCTGGTAGGCGGCGAACAGGAGGTTCCCGGCGATGAACGCGACCGCGACCCACAGTCCGGCCGGGGCGCCGCGCAGGCCGGCGGGCACGGCGAACATCGCGGCGAACGCGACGGCGAGCGCGCAGCCGGCGAGCATGAGCCGCCGGCGGTGCCCGCGCCGGGCCAGGTCGGCGTCGGAGAGGCGGCCGACCCACGGGTGCAGCACCACGTCGACGACTTTCGGCGCGAGCAGCACGAACCCCGCGAGCAGCGGCGGGACGGCGAGGACGTCGGTGAGGAAGTACAGCAGGAGCAGGCCGGGCACGGTGACCCAGACGCCCATGCCGACGGATCCGGTCGCGAACGGGACGAGACCGCGCAGCGGCAGCCGGACGTTCGTCATCAACCACGCTCCCGTAATCCAACGTGCGATGGATAATAGGCGACGATGGACGATCTGAACAGCACGCGACGCCGACCCGGCCGGCCCCGCGCCGAGGATGCCGGACCGACCCGTGACGTGATCCTGCGGGTGGCGACGGACCTGTTCGCGCGCAACGGTTTCGACGCGGTGAGCCTCCGCGCGGTCGCCGACGCCGCGGGGGTCGACGTGGCCACCGTGCACCACCACGCGGGCGGCAAGCTGGTGCTGTACCAGTCCTGCTTCGCGCTCGTCTTCGAGGCCGAACGCCGGGCCCTGGAGCCGGTCATCGCGGCCGCGGCCGACCCCGGCGACGACCTGCTCGCCGCGCTGCACCGGGTCGTGGACGCGTTCGTCGGCTTCCTGGAGGAGCGGCCCGAGACCACCGGCCTGTGGCTGCGCCGGTGGCTGGAGCCGGACCGGCACGCCGGCATCGACGAGCAGTTCTCGACGCCGCTGTATGACCAGGTGGAGCGGGTCCTCGCCGAGGCGGACCGGGCCGGGGTGCTGCACGAGCCGCAGCCGCACCTCGCCGTGCGCAGCCTCATCTGGGCCGTGCACGCGCACGCGGTGACCGGGCTGCACGGTGAGATCCCGGCCGACAGCCGGTTCGCGCTGCGGGCGTTCGTGCACCGCTGGCTGGAGCGCATGTACGGGCCTTGACGCTCCGGCGGTCGGTGGCCCAGAATCCAACGCGTGTTGGAATATCGGGTGGTGGTGATCGGCGCCGGTCCGGCCGGGCTGGCCACGCTCAAGGCCCTGGCCGACGCCGGCGTGCCCGCCGTGTGCTTCGACGCCGGCGACCGGCCCGGCGGCCTGTGGGTGTTCGGCGGCCCGCACTCGTCGGCGTATCGCACCCTGCACCTCAACACCAGCCGCACCCGCACCGAGTTCGCCGACTTCCCGATGCCCGCCGACTGGCCCGACTACCCGGGCCACGCGCTGATCGCGGGATACCTGGCCGACTACGCCCGCACGTTCGACCTCGCCAGGATGATCCGGCCGCGGCACGTCGTCACGCGGGTCCGCCAGAATCCGGCCGGCGGCTGGACGGTGACCGCCGACGGTCCACAGGGGACGGTCGAGGTGACCGCCGAAGCGGTCGTCGTGGCCAGCGGGCACAACACCGTGCCCCGGTTGCCCGATCCACCGCATCCCGGTGAGCCGACCGCCGAGCAGCTGCACAGCCACGACTACCGCGGACCCGAGCAGCTGCAGGGCCGGCGGGTGCTCGTCGTCGGCGGCGGCAACTCGGCCATGGACATCGCCGTCGACGCGTCCCACGTCGCCGCGCGCACCCTGCTGTCGGTGCGCCGCGGCATCTGGATCGTGCCGAAATACCTGTTCGGCAAGCCTTCCGACACGCTCAACGGTGCCCTGGCCAAGCGCCTGCCGTGGCGGGCCCGGCAACGCATCAGCCAGACGATGCTGCGGCTCGCGGTCGGCCCGCCGCAGCGCTACGGACTGCCCGCGCCCCGCCACGGCTTCCTGCAGGACCATCCCACGCTGTCCGACGCCCTCCTGCCCCGCATCACCCACGGCGAGATCGAGGTGCGCCCCGCGATCACCCGCTTCGACGGCGCCGACGTGGTGTTCGACGACGGCCGCACCGACCCGGTCGACCTGGTCGTCTGGTGTACGGGATACCGCGTCGACGTGCCGTTCCTCGACCCCGCGCTGCTCGGCGAGGGTGCCGACCGGCTGCCCCTCTACCGGCACGTGTTCCACCTCGACGCGCCCGGGCTGATGTTCGTCGGGCTGATGCAGTCCACGGGCGCCGCGCTGCCGGTCGTCGAGGCCCAGGCCCGGCTCGTCGCTGGGCACCTCGCCGGCTCCTACGCGCCGCCACCCGTGGCCGCCCAGCGCGAGGACTGCGCCGCCGAACTGCGCGCCGCGAGGGCCCGCTGGGGCGACCGGCGGCCGGCGATGCGGATCGACTTCGACGCATACCTCGACCTCGCCGCGCGCGAGCTGGCGGCTGGACGGAAACGGGCATGAACAGTCTGCACGGCCGGCGGGTGCTGGTCACCGGCGCCAACGGCACGTTCGGCCGGCTGCTCTGCTCGCGGCTCACCACCGCGGGCGCGGTCGTGGCCGGCATCGACCTGGTCGCCGTCGACGGCCCGGTCACCGTGTTCGGGTGTGACCTCACCTCGTCCACCGCCGTCCCGGACGTCGTCGCCGCGGCCGTCGCCCACCTCGGCGGCCTCGACCTGCTCGTCAACAACGCCGGCGTCGGTGGTCCGGCCCCGGCCGAGCTGCCACCGGACGAGGTCGTCACCCGGCAGCTGGAGGTCAACCTCCTGGCCGCCTGGCGGACCACCGCCGCGGCCCTGCCGGCCCTCGAGGCCTCCCGGGGCCGGGTGGTGTTCGTCGCCAGCCGGATGGCGGTCCTGCCGCTGCCGCTCGCCGCCGCCTACGGCGTCAGCAAGCGCGCCCTCGTCGCCTACGCCGACGCGTTGCGGCTCGAGGTCGGCAGCCACGTCGGGGTGAGCGTCGTGTATCCGAGCATGGTCGCCTCCCCGATCCACGACACGACCGCCGCGGCCGGCCTCTCCCTGCAGGGCGTGTCGCGGCTCGAACCGGTCGAGGGCGTGATCGCCGCGATCCTGCGCGCGGCGACGTCCCGCAAGCCTCCGCGCGACGTCGCCACGACCCGCCGTGGCCGCTTCGAAATGGCCGTGGCACGGCACTTCCCGGCCCTCGCCGACGCGATGGTCCGCCGCACCGTGACGTCCCGCCTCGCCGCCGGCGCCTTCGACGGCGCGCCCCTCGCCGCGGGCATGGTCCGCCGGCACCTGTCTCCGTGATCCGGAAGACCTTGGGTAGTCAGGGGTGCACAAGGTCTTCCGGATCATGAGCAACCGCGCGGCGCAACGGCATCGAGCTGGTCGGACCGGTCAGCTGAGCTGCCGCAGCACCAACGAAACCGCCGCCTCGGCGGTCTCGACCGTCGGATAGGACAGCCCGGCCTCGGGACCCGAGACCGTCCAGCTGCCGACCGCGGCGAGCGGCCGGCCGAGGCGCATCGCGAAACCGATTTCGCTCAACGTGCCCCATCCGCCGCCGACGGCGATCAGCCCGTCCGCGGTGCGGGCCACGAGCCCGTTGCGCAGCTCGCCCATGCCGGTCGGCAGCGCGACGGTCAGGAACGGGTTGCCCTCGGCCCGGTCCGCGCCCGGCAGCAGCCCGACGGTCGTGCCGCCGCGCTCATACGCCCCGCGGCACGACGCGAGCATCACCCCGCCACGGCCGCCGGAGACGAGCACGGCACCCGCCTCGGCGAGCAGCGCGCCGACCCGCTCGGCCACCCGCTCCTGCTCCGGCGTGGCCTGCCCGGCCCCGATCACCGCGACGTAGGGCCTGTCCATTCCCCCGACGATACCCAGTCAGCCCTGCTGCGTCGGCACGATGATGACCTCGGCCAGGTTGACCCGGGTCGGCGCGGCGGCCGCGTAAACGATTGCGTCCGCGACGTCCGCCGGGGTGAGCACCTCGAGGGAGTCCCGCCACTGGGCGAGGGTCTCCCGCTGGCCGGTGTCGAGCATGCCGTCGCCGAGCTCGGTGAGGACGAAGCCGGGCTCGATGTTCTTCACCCGCACCCCGCGCGGCCCGAGCTCGGCCCGCAGGTTGCGGGTGAGGTGGGCGACCGCGGCCTTGGTGGCCGTGTAGACGCCGTAGTTGGGAAAGACGGTGTGCCCGCCGATCGAGCCGACGTGCACCAGGTCCGCGGGCCGGCCCTCGGCCGCGGCGGCGAGCAGGTCGTCGATGAAGGCCCGACCCGTGTACAGCAGGCCGCTCACGTTCGTGCCGATCATCTGGTCCCACTCGGCGGTCTGCGCCGACTCGAACGGCGCGGCGAGCATGACGCCGGCGTTGGCGACGACGAGGTCCACCCGGCCGAACGCCGCACGGACGGTCGCCGCCGCGGCCCGCATCGCGTCCAGGTCGCCGACGTCCGCGGCGACCGGCAGGGCGTTGGCGCCGATGCCGGCCGCGAGTTCCTTGAGGCGCCCCTCGCGCCGCCCGACGAGGGCGACGGACGCGCCGCCGTCCGCCAGCCGTTGCGCGGTCGCCGCGCCGATGCCGCTGGTGGCCCCGGTGACGACCGCGACGCGGCCGGCCAGAGCGTTCGTGTTGGTCATGCGTCCACCGTCGCGCCCCTCCAAGGCCGCTGCCAGGACGGTGTTTTCCTAGGGGTACGAGGGCCAGGCAAACCGTCGTCCCCCGGCCTAGCCTGGGAGGATGCAGAGCGACAACCGCCTCGGCGAGTTCCTGCGGGCCCGCCGGGAGGTGGCCCGACCGGAGGACTTCGGCCTGCCGGAGCCCGGCCGCCGCCGGACCCCGGGCCTGCGCCGCGAGGAGGTCGCCCTGCTCGCCGGGGTCAGCGCCGACTACTACGTCCGCCTGGAACAGGGCCGCGACAAGCACCCGTCCGACCAGGTGATCGACGCCTTGGCAAGGGTGTACACCCTGAATGACGACGGCGTCGCACACCTGCGGGAGCTGGCCCGGCCCGCCGCCCGCCCCCGCCGCCGCTCGCGCCAACCGGAACGGGTCAGCCCCGCCCTGCTGCGCCTGCTGGACCTGTGGCCGGACACGCCCGCCCTCGTGGTCGGCCGGCACCTGGACGTCCTGGCCAACAACCGCATCGCGGCCGCCCTCAACCACTGCTCGACCAAGGGCCAGAACATGGTCCGGGCCACGTTCCTGGAGCCCTACACGCGCCGCGTCTACGCCGACTGGCCGCGCGTCGCCGCGGAGACCGTGGCGAGCCTGCGCGCCAGCGCCGGCACCGACCTCGACGACCCCCGCCTGACCGAACTGGTCGGCGAACTGTCCCTGAAGAGCGACGACTTCCGCCGCCTGTGGGCCCGCCACGACGTGGCCGCGAAGACCGCCGGGACCAAGCGCTTCGACCACCCGATGGTCGGCGACCTGACCCTGTCCTACGAGACGTTCACCGTCAACGGCGCCCCGGGCCAGCAGCTGCTCGTCTACCACGCCGCCCCGGACACCCCGTCCGCCCAGGCCCTCACCCTGCTCGGCAGCATCGCCGCTGACCAGCGCATCCGCACGCCCATGGCCAGCGATCAGCAGTCCCGCTGATGTTCATACTGTTGTAGGCTATCCGGTATGACAACGGTCAGGTTCACCGTATCCTTGCCGGAGGACGTCGCCGGTCCTCTCAAGGATCTGCCGGCCGGACAGGTGTCGGCCTATGTGACCGACGCACTGCGGCGCCGGCAACTCGTCGAGCGCATGCAGGCGGCGCTGACCGCGGCTGGGCATCGGCAGTTCACGCCGGATCCGGCCGAGACGGCCGCGTTGCGCGAGCAGTTGCGTGTGCCCGCCAACGTCCGGGAGGACGCCATCGCCCGGCTGAAGTCCGAGGGAATGCTTCCCGACAATTGGCAGCCGCGCCGATGATCGTCGAGGCTGTTCTCGACACGGGCGCCGTCATGGCGTATGTCAATGGCGTCGACCGCGTCGGCGAACTGCTCTTCCGGGCAGCCGAGGACCGTTTTGGTGTGGCGGTGCCGAGCACCTGCCTGCTCGAGGCATATCAGGCGATGCATGTCGAAGACTTCGACATGCTCCGACTGCTGCGACTTCTGCCCATCGTTCTGATCGACGAGCCACAGACGGATGTCAGCGGCGCGGACGATCTGCCGATCATCGGTGGGATGGCAGCACGAGCCGGGCGGATCGGCGCCGGACACGCGGCGTTGACGGCGGCGACCCACTCGGCGGCCGTGTTCACATCGCTTCCCGCGCAGATCGAATCCGTGCTCGGCAAGAGCTGGCCGATCGTCGAGGTGTAGCCGACCGGTAGCACGTCGCGGTTGGTGTCCTTACGGCTGGAAGTAGTCCGACATCACGCGGCTGACCCATTCGGGTTGCCTGGTGCCGGTGGGGAGGAACTCGGTCATCGTCGGCTTCAGGTCGATGACCGGGGTGCCAGAGACCGCGTCGAGGCCCACGACGGTCAGCTCGCGGCCGTGGACGGACTCGATGGCGCAGGTCGTGACGCCGATGCGGTTCGGGCGGCGGGGGCCGCGACCGGCGAAGATGCCGATCGGCGGGAGGTCGGGGCGGCCGCGCCAGGGGCGGGGTTCGCGGTGGTCGCCGCTGTCGGGGAACTGGTCGAAGACGTAGAGGACCTCCACGTGCGAGTAGTCCTCCAACCCCTGCAGGCACGCGTCGCCGAAGCGCTCGTCGACGACGATCGTGCTGCGCACCGCGCCCCAGTTGTCGCTGTGCTGGACGTCCGTCCGGTCGTTGTGGACCGTGCCGATCGAGGCGATCTCGAAGGTGACCATGACCCGAGGCTATCCGGTGACCCGCCGGCCCAGGGAAAGGCCCGAGTCGGCGTACCCGTGACGGCCGTAGAACCGGACGGCACCGGCGTTGCGGTGATGAATCCCGGCCGACAGGTGCGCGATCCCGGCCGCCACCGCCCACCGCTGCGCGGCGATGACCAACGCCGAACCGACGCCCCGGCCACGCGCGTCGTCCGCCACCACAGTGTGGATCTGCGCCGAGGACTCCGGCCGCAGGATCTGATGATCCGGCGGCTCCGGGCTACGGATCACCTCGACCATCCCGACGACCCGGCCCGCCACCTCCGCCACCAGCACCGCGTGCCGCCCCGCCGCCCCGGCCAGGACCGCGGCGAAGTGCCGCCGCACCGCCGCTTCGTCCGGCACGCGATAGATCGCCGGCTCCAGGGCGATGTGCGCCTCGGCATTCGCCACCCGCAGCCGCACGAGGACGTCGATGTCAGCGGGCGTCGCCGGCCGTACCGTGGGCGCTCCGTCTCGCATGTCCCCGACACTATCCGCGACGCGCCCGGATCGTTGAAGGCATCACGGCAGCGCCAGGAGCCGCTCGGCCGCCGGATTGAAGTCGGCCATGGTGCGCAGCGCGGGCATGGCGTCGAGATAGCGCCGGTACGCGGTCGCGTAGTGAGCCGCGACGCGGTCCACTGTGGACGTCGCGGTCGGGGTCATGACGGTGAGGATGTTGTCCCAGTCCGTGAACCACTCGTCGCGGACCGTCGCCAGGCTGACCATCATCTCGCCCGGCCGCAGCAGGGCGGCCGGCGGCGGACGGTCCTGGTCGTCCAGCGCGGCGGCGACCTCTTCGAAGCGGCCGCGGTGCAGGCCGAACACCGTCACCTGGGCGCGGATCTCGTGTTGCACGACCGAGTCCAGCAGCGTCAGGTCGGCGAAGGAGGCCAGGGGGAACAGCCCGGCGAAGTCGCGGTGGTCGAGCTCCCACTGGTCCGGCGGCGGTGAGATCTGCACGCCCGACGCGGCCGCGACGAACCCCGGTCCGCCGTCGGCATCGGCGTCGTACTCCCAGCGCACGAGCCGTACCGCGGACCGCTCGACACCCAACACCGACGCTGCGCTGTTGCGAACCCAGTGCGGGCTCGCGCAGCGGTGCAGGCCCTCCGTGACGGCCCAGGCGACGGCCCGCCACACCGCGAGGCGCTCGCTGACGAAGTTGCTGATGCCGAACCGTTCGGCCGGGTTGAGCTCGGGGTCGTCGTCGGGGTAGGGCGCCAGATACTGCAGCCCGGGCCACTCATGCTCGACCATGGTCCGGCCGGCCCGCGCGGTGTACGTGTGCAGGCCGTCGCGGACCTCGTGCTCGAAGCGCAGGAAGTGCTCGGTCATGGTGTTGCATTGTGGACGTGCGCGCCGGTGTACCCGCATTCGGCGTTGAGGGTCTGCGCCGGGCGCAGGGAGTCCGGGTCGAACGTCGTGCGCCAGGTGGTGCCGTTGTCGAGGGTCAGTTCCACCTCGTGCGCGGCGGCGAAGCGGGCGGACGTGATCCGGATCTTGGGGTGGTCGCCGAAGGTCGCCTGCACGCAGGCGAGGGGACGCGTCGACTCGCGGGTGAGGACGCCGTCGGGGTGGGCGACGCGCAGTTCCTGGCGCCAGGTGAGGCTGTCGTCGGTCAGGCTGACCACCTCGTAGCCGCCGGGCGCGGTGGCGAGCGTGGCCCGTTTCCAGGCCGGGTCGGTCCAGAGCGTGAGACCGGCGCCGCCGCACAGGGCGATCAGCGCCGCCACGCCGCAGACGACCGCGATGGTGACAGCTGCCGCCCTGGTACGCACGAGCAACAGCACCAGCACCCCGGCGGCGGCCGGCAGCACGACCGCGACGGCCACCGGGGCGAGGAGACCGGTGTCGAGGACGACGTAGCCCCGCGGGTTCCACCAGGCGAGGACCGCCGCGACGCACAGCCCCACGGCCACCGTGACGGTCACCCCGGCGGCGCGCTTGCGGGTGCGGGTGAGCGGAGGGACCGGCGGGGGCGGCGTCGTGAAACTCATGCGGCCGATACTGACCACTCCGGCGCCCGCACCGCTCGCGGCTGTCACGATCTTGACAGAATCCGTGCTCCGGGACTCGCCGATGGTCACAGCGGTTGCGTCCGGATCCAGTCGATGGGCCGCGGCCTGTACGCCCGGCGTTCACGAACGCGCCAACCCGTGCCCCGGTTCGCGCCGCCTCGGGTTGGCAACGTGCCCTGCATGTCCATGTCTCGATGGTCGGCCGCCGCGCTCACCGCCGCGGTCGCAGCCGGCCTCCTCACCACGCCGGCGGCCGCACAGGCGCACCGTAAACCCTCGTCCTTCGACATCCAGGCCCACCGCGGCGGGCTGGGGCTGCGCAGCGAGAGCACGCTGAGCTCGTTCGGCAACGCCCTGCGGCTCGGGGTCACCACCCTGGAGCTCGACATCCAGATCACCGAGGACGGCCAGGCGGTCGTCACCCACGACCGGCGGGTCAGCGGCGCGAAGTGCGCCGACACGGCGCCGGTGACGGCCGGGGACCCGGAGTTCCCGTATGTCGGCAAGTACATCAAGGACCTCACCGTCAAGCAGGTCCGCACGCTGGACTGCGGCAGCAAGGGGCTGCCCGACTTCCCCGGCCAGCTGCTGACGCCCGGGTCGCGGGTGCCGCTGCTGCGCGAGGTGTTCGACCTCGTCGCGCGGCACGGCAACGACGACGTGAAGTTCAACCTGGAGACGAAGGTCGAGGCCGGCGCGCCGCAGGAGACCGCGCCGCGTGAGCAGTTCGTGCAGGTCGCCGCGAAGGAGATCCGCGACGCCGGGCTGCTGCGCAGGGTCACCATCCAGAGCTTCGACTGGGGCGCGCTCAAGCGGATGCGGGAGGTCGAGCCGCGGCTCGGGCTGGTCGCGCTGACGAACCGCGACTTCCTGCAGACCGGGCAGCCGGGGGCGTCGCCGTGGCTGGGCGGCCTCGACATCGACGACTTCGGCGGCGACCCGATCGCGGCGGTCAAGACGCTCGGCGTGGTCGCGTTCTCGCCGGTGCACGGCTTCCCGCAGAACGGCAAGGTGACCGACGCCGGTTACCAGCCGTACGTCACCAAGGCCATGGTGCAGCACGCGCACGCCAACGGCATCAAGGTCGTGCCGTGGACCGTGGACGACCCGGCGACGATGAACAAGCTCATCGACGACGGCGTCGACGGGCTCATCACCGACTACCCGGACCGGCTGCGGGCCGTCGCCGCGCAGCGCGGCTTCGGGCTGCCGCGCGGCACTGCGTCGCCGTTCGACGTGCAGGCGCACCGCGGCGGCAAGGCGACCCGGCCGGAGAACACCCTGGCCGCGTTCCGCAACTCCCTCGGCAACGCCGACATCTCCACCCTCGAGCTCGACACCGGCGTGACGCGCGACGGCGTCCTCGTCGTCAGCCACGACCGGGCGATCAACGGCGCGCACTGCCGCGACACCGCGCCGGTGCGCCCCGGCGACCCGCTGTTCCCCTACGTGGGCAAGAACATCAAGGACCTGACCCTGGCCCAGGTGAAGACCGTCGACTGCGGCAACGCCTCGGCGCCCGGTGAGCGCATCCCGACCCTCGACGAGCTGTTCAAGCTCGTGAAGTCCAGCAACCGCAACGACATCCGCATGAACATCGAGACGAAGATCAGCCCGACGGTCGCCGACACCGAACCGTACTGGGTGTTCACCATCCGCCTGGTCACCGCGGTGGCGAAGGCGGGGCTGGCGAAGCGGGTCACCATCCAGTCGTTCGACTGGCGCACCATCCAGCTGTCCCGGGCCATCGACCCGCGCATCGAGACCGTCGCGCTGGTGTGGCAGTACGGGCCGAAGGAGTGCGCCGCGCTCGCCGACGAGTGCTCGCTGCAGGCGGTCTACGGCGACCCGAAGGTGAAGAGCCCGTGGACCGGCACGCTGGACTGGTGGAAGTTCCGCGACCTCGGCAAGCTCGTCAAGGCGGTCGGCGCGTCGACCGTCTCGGCGAACTGGCAGGTCCACGACCCGGCCCAGGGCACCGTGGTCTCCGATGACTGGTACCTGCGCCAGGACCCGTCGTACTTCCACGGCCCGACCGTCGACGTCCTGCACCGCCGGGACGGGCTCAAGGTCGTGCCGTACACGGTGGACGACGAGGCGACGATGGACCGGGTCATCGCGCTCGGCGTCGACGGCATCATCTCCGACGACCCGGAGAAGCTGATCACCGTCGCCCGCCGGGCCGGCCTGCGCTGAACCACGCTGAGCCGGCCTTTCCCCGCGAAAGGCCGGCTCAGCTGGTCTCGTCGTCGATGAGGCCGTACGGCGGCTGTTCCGGCCGCCGGGAGAACCGCACCACCACGTCGTCCGCGGCCGCCGGTGGGGGCGCGTTGTCGGCCACGACGATCTGCGCGCCGCCGCCCCGACCGGCGAGCCACTGCTCCAGGTGCCGGTAGATGCGTTCGATGGTGAGGCTGTCCGCGAGATCGCCGGCGACGCCGAGGTTCTTCTGCGGGCTGTCCAGCATCAGGAACCCCGGGTGCGACGAGCGGGACTCCCACGCGATCTCGAACAGGGCGAGCTGCCACGCCAGCGCGATCAGGGTCCGCCCGCCGGAGGACGCGGCCGTGTAGGGCTCGCCCCGCATGTACGGGGTCAGGTCCTCGGCGAGGTAGGCGTCGGCGAGCTTCGGGTACCGCCACTCCTGCAGGATCTCGCGGTACCGTGCGCTGACCCGCCGCACCACGGCGGTGCGGTCCGCGCGGCGCGCCTGCGGGCCCGCGGCGGCGAGCTCCTCGCGGTATGCGGCGACCTGGTCCATCTGGTGCAGGATGCCGGCCGCGCGCCGCTCCAGGCTCTGCACCAGCCGCAGCCCGCTCAGCGCCCGCTGCAGGGTCGCGGCCGCCTCCTCGCGCCGCCGGGCGAGGGCGTCGCGCTGCGCGAGGAACGGGGTGATCGTGTGCGCGGTCGCCTCGTCGACCTCGGCCGCGGCGCGGGCCTCCGCCTCCTGCGTGCGCTCCGCCGCGTCCCGCAGCCGCGGCAGCTCGTCCTGCAGCTCCTCCAGGTAGCGGTTGAGCTCGGCCAGGCGGGTCTTGGCGGAGCGCAGCTCGGCGGTCACGTCGACGGAGCCACCGTCGGTCATCGGCAACAGGCAGGCGGGGCACCGCTCCTCCCCGCCGGCGAGCGGTGCCAGGCACGACGGGCACGCGGACACCCGCATCGGCTCGAAGAGATGGTCGGCCTCGGCCAGCATCGTCCACTTCGCGACGTCATCGGCGTAGCTGCCGTGCAGGGCCAGCATCCGCTGCAGAGAGGTCTCCCGGTCCCGCAGCCCGGCCGCCGCGTGGCGGGCCGCCACGGCGGTGCCGCGGTGCCGCTCGCGCAGGTCCTCGGCGAACATGGTGTCCGCGCGGGCCTGCGCGTCCAGCGCGGCGAGGGCCTGGGCGCACGCGGCGAGCTCGTCCTTCGCGGTGCGGTGCAAGGCTTCCAGGTGCTCCCGGTCGCCGGTGTGCTGCTCGTCGACGATCTGCTCCGCCGCCCGGTACGCCGCCCGCGCCGCCGACAGCTCGGACTCCACGGCACGGATCCGCCGGCCCACCTCCACGGAATGGTCGTCGTGGACGTCGAAGACCACGTCGACGACCTGTCGCAGCTTCAGGTGCTTCATCGGCACGCTGCGGAACAACAGGTCCTTGTCGTCGAGGCGCTCGTTGGGCAGGAAGCACAGCCACATCAGGTCCCGGAAGCTCAGCGGGTCGGTGTCCACCCCGCCGGGCTGCTGCTGATGCAGGGTGTCGCGCAGCCGGACGCCCTCGAGCTTGCAGTGCGACAGCAGCAGGGTGGACAGGCTCTCCGGATGACTCGCCGGTCGCAGCGGCCGGCGGACCGGTGGGGTGGCGCCCGGCTCGTCGAGGCGCCCGGCCCGCACGTAGGCGTACATCGACGGCTCGCCGACCGCACGCTCGATGAGATACGGCGACCCGGACAGCTCGACCTCGAGCGTGGCGGCCCGCACCTTCGGCATGATCTCCGGGTGCCGCGGATGGTCGGAGGCGCCGAGGCAGTAGTCGACGAACTCGAGGATCGTGGTCTTGCCGGTGCTGAACGCCCCGGCGAGCACGGACAGCGGGCGCGGCGCGTCGTCGGGGGCCCGGAAGTCCACGTCGTAGGTCCGGTCGCCGCTGTGCAGGCGCAGCCGCCTGAGCCGGATGCCGTGTGCTCGCAAACCGATCATGTCAGGTCACCTGCGCGGACGAAGGAGCCGGAACGAGCCACTGCCGCAGGCCCTCCCGCAGCCTCCGCGCGCTCAGGCGCCGGAGGCGGCGGATGACGATGCGCGCCGCTGTGCGATACCTCTGAGCATACATCGCGGTAAATCGAGCGGCCATGCTCACGCCCTCCGGGGTCAGCCGATAGGTCACCCGGCCGGCGGCCGTGACCTGGACCAGTCCGCGACCCACGAGTGCGGCGAGGTCGCCGGAAAGGTGCAGTTGCGCGGTGACGAACCGCTGCGCCGGGCTGGCGTAGCCGACGGCCCGCTCGTCGAACCCGGCGAGGCGCAGCGCGGTGCGGTCCGGGTCGCCCTCGTCCCTGACCACCAGCAACGGGTGCGCGGTGAGGAAGTCGTAGACGCCCAGATGTTCGGCGTCCAGGGGCTCCCCGGCGCACTGCAGCGCCAGCAGCAGCCGCGCCTGCCGGAACACCGCGACCTCATCAGGCGTCATCCGTCCTCACTCCGTTCCGGGCGCCTGACCCATTGCTGTCCCCCCGATGACCGGCCCGAG